>NZ_JBFTRA010000003.1:0-576398 GCF_056399285.1 Mesorhizobium sp. 01N446
ACCGATCAGGACGCCCATGTTGATGGTCAGCCAGAACGCGCCGACCCGCGAGCGCCGATAGCGCTGGGCCACATCCTGCCAACTGAACGTCGTGGCAAGGTGGTGTTTCTTCAGCGAAGAACTTATGTCGGCGAAGGCCTCTTCGAGGACGCCTGTCTTGGTCGGCAGCATATGTCGAGATGTCCCGATCGCGTGTTCTGCCCAGGCCCGGCGGTGTGCGACGGCTTCGATACATGATTGCCGTGTGCGCTTCAAGTTCATGAATGTCGAAGTCAATTCGGTAGAGCAAAGTACGTTTGACGCAACAGTTGCCTAAGAGTGTTGTCCGGGGCGTATGAGATTGCCGTTGCCGTCTAGCCATGGCGCCAATCTATTTCGGATATACGCCAAAACCTCCGGTCTCGTATCGAACTTGCTGCGATCTGAAATATGCCGACGATGAAAAAAAGTCTCCTCGTCGTAGTAAGTCCACCCACCCTCTACCACCTTGCGTTTCTTGTCCTCGACCTCTTTCAACAGGTCCGAGACGCGGCGTTTGCTGAAATTGCGACAATCCTTCATCCATTCGACCGGACTGTAGTCGGGACAGGCATAGCGGCCAATTTTCCAGGTTGAGCGAAGTCTTCGGCCCTCAATTTCGTCTAGACTGATGACGAGTGAATGCGCGGCAATGCGTTCATAGAGGCGCATCCATGGCAGCATCACCGTGTCGATGACTTGCGTGGGTTCTCCACCGAATGTGTTTAGCCAGGAGAGAACCGCGATTTCGGGCTTTCTGATGGTGCAGATCGATTTTATGGAGCCATTCTGGAGCAAAGAGAGCAGTTCATCATCTGCGTCATGCGCCTTATAGATGGCGTGATTGGTCTCGCCAGATGTGAACTGTGCACGCCTGTCAGAAGTCACCGAGGCAACATCGCCTCGCCGGGACAGAGCTTGCTTGACTACATTGAAGGAATAGGTGGAACCGCTACGAGGCATCCCAGCGATGAAGATCAGCATTTGTGCAATCCATTTGGAGCGTTCGGGCTAGGTCAGTCGTTCAAAATACTCCTCATCGAAACATGACAAACTACCGCGCTGGCCCCTTCCCTATATGATCTCTATCTCGGGGAACGGGAAAATAAACCTGCCCCCGTCGGCGAGATATTCGCGTTCACGACGCAAGATACCGTCCTTGAAATGCCACGGCAGGACCAGGAAATAGTCCGGCTTCATCGCTCGCGCTTCGGTTTCAGATATGATCGGTATGTGCGTCCCGGGGGTCATGCGGCCGAACTTTTCCGGATTGACTTCGGCGATGGCCGGGATCTCGGCTTGCGTGAAGTTGCAGAATTGCAGGACGACATTGCCCTTGGTCGACGCGCCGTAGCCCAGCACCTTCTTGCCGTCGGCTACGAGTGTCCTGATAAGACGCGACAGGTCGTCCTTGTGCCGGAACACGCGCTCCTCGAAGTCGCGAAAAGGCCGCGGCGTGGACAGTCCCATGCGGTCTTCCTGTTGCAGCAACCAATCGATGACCGGTTGATCGGCTTTGAGACTCGTGTTGCCCTTGTGGGTAGCCGTGACCGCGAAGCTGCCGCCGTTGATGTTGTTCATGACGACGTTGACGACCTTGAGACCAGCCGCCTCCAATATCTTGGCCACAACTCCGAGGGAATAATACTCGATATGCTCATGGCAAATCGTGTCATAGGAGTTGAGTCGAAGCATGGACGGCATGTAGCTTTGTTCGAAATGCCAGATGCCGTCCTCGGCGAGGACCTCGGCCACCTGGCGCGCAAATGCGATCGGATCCTCAAGATCATAGAACATCGCAATGGAAGTCACGATCTTGGCCCGCTTTTGCGAGATGCCCCGATAGGCTTCGGCCGAGAAAAAGTCGGGCACCAGTTTCACATCGTCCGGATAATACTGCGCGAACTTGCGGCCCGTCGGATCGATGCCTATGCGCGTCAACCCCGCGGTCGAATAGGCCTTGAGGGTCGTGCAGTCGTTGCTCCCGATGTCGAGAACGACGTCACCGCCACGTGGCGAGGCGAGCCTCTCCAGGAAGCGAACCTTGTGCGTCAGATGATCGACCATCGACTGGTTGAGGCCCGAGCGATAGCCGTAATTGTCGCCGTACATTTCGCTCGGCTCATAGGAATGCCTCAGCTGCAGAAGTCCGCTGGAGGCAGACCAGACCAGTTCGAGCGGCCCTCTGGTCACGGGTTCGGACGCCGATTTGGGAAACACTCCGGTGAGTGCCTGCTCACCGAGATTGAGCACGGAGACGAGATCCTTGTCCTTGCCGACACGGCAGGTCTCGATGGCGTGATACCTTACCTCGTTCATGAATTCTGACTCTCAATTTGTTGGTGAAAGGGCATTGATTGCAGTTCTCTACGCTTGGGCTACTCGTGCGCGGCAATCCTTCAGAACCGCGGCAAGGGCCTCCTCGAACGGATGCTCGGGCATCCAGCCAAGACGCATTCGGGCGCGAGCTGCATCCCCCACAATGCACGGCAAATCACTCGGCCGCAGCCGCAGCGGATCTTGTTCGGTGACGATCTTGACACTGCTTCGCGCCAGGAGCTGCTCCAAAATATCTCCCATCCGCCATGAAATGCCAGATGCGACATTGAAGATGGTGTTCGGTGCGAGACCATCGCTGTTCAGGGCGACGCGCGCATAGGCACTGGCGACATCCCGCGCGTCCAGGAAATCCCGCTCCGCGTCAAGATTGCCGACGCGGATGACCGGCGGAGCCAGGCCTGCTTCAATCCGCGCGATCTGCATGGCGAAGGCAGGAACCGCAAATGCCTCGGTTTGCCCTGGCCCCGTGTGGTTGAAGGGGCGCATTCGAATGCATTTAAGGCCGTGACGGGAAAGCGCACCCAAGGCGAGGTCGGCCGCGGCCTTGGTCACCGCATAGTCATCCATCGGCGCAAGCAGTGCATTTTCGTCAACCGGCCGGCCGGCTTTCGCGGTCTCGCCATAAACCAGACCCGATCCGACATAGATCAACCAACAATCCGGCGCCTCGCCGAGAATGGCGTGGGCCACGTTGAGCGCGCCCTGGACGTGGATGCGCCAGGTGTTCTCGGGATCGGCCTGGGCGGCGCCAAGGGCGGCGACGGCCGCCAGATGGACAAGGTGCGTCGGCTTGTGACGAGCGATAGCCTCACGAACAGCCGCCCTGTCCGTCACGTCGAGCGCTTCGACCTGACCGAATACGGGATGCGGCCCTCCATCCTTGGAGGTCGCAACAACCGTTGTGTCGCGACCGCAGATGCGGCGCAACGCTTCATGGACATAGGGACCGACAAAGCCCCGCGCGCCCGTGATCAAAACCCGCATGCCGACCTCGCTAACCGCGCCTCAAAGGTGTCGGTCACGTCTTACACGCTCAAGATCGGCTTCGACCATCTCAATCACGAGTTCCTTGAGGCTGGTCTTTGCCTCCCAGCCCAATTTCTCTTTGGCCTTGGTCGGGTTGCCATGCAGAACTTCGACTTCCGCGGGTCGCAGGAAGCGTTCGTCGATGGAAATGTGGTCCTCCATATTGAGACCGGCATGATCGAAGGCCAGTTTGCAAAACTCCCGAACGGAGACGGTCTTGCCCGTCGCGACCACATAGTCGCTTGCCGTGTCCTGCTGCACCATCAGCCACATGGCTTCCACATAGTCACGCGCGTGGCCCCAGTCGCGCTTGGCGTCCAGATTGCCGAGCGCCACCTTTTCCTGCAACCCAAGCTTAATGCGCGCGACGGCGTCGGTAATCTTGCGGGTGACGAATTCGATGCCGCGCAGGGGCGATTCATGATTGAAGAGAATGCCGCTCGACGCGTGGAGCCCAAAGCTCTCGCGGTAATTGACCGTCATCCAATGTGCATAGAGCTTGGCCGCGGCATAGGGAGAGCGCGGATAGAAAGGGGTCTTTTCCGACTGGATCGGTTCCTGGATCAGCCCGAACATCTCCGAAGAGGATGCCTGGTAGAAACGGGTTTCGGGACACACTATCCGCACCGCTTCCAGCACGTTGGCCGCGCCAATGCCCGTCACGTTGCCGGTCAAAAGCGGCTGTTGCCAGGACGATTTGACGAAAGATTGCGCGGCAAGATTGTAGACTTCGGCCGGACGAACGTCCTGAAGCACCCGGATGAGGCCGGAGAGATCCGTCAGATTGCCATCGTGGAGTACGATCTTGTCCGCGATTCCAAGCCATTTCAGCCGCGAACCGACCACATCGGCCGAGGCACTGCGCCGCAAAAGGCCGTGGACCTCGTACCCCTTCTCAAGCAGGAACTTCGAGAGATAGGCCCCATCCTGACCGGTCACGCCAGTGATAAATGCTACTTTGGAATTCATGATGAACCTGTCTCTACTTTCTTGATCGCCAATTCAGGAATGCAAACCGTCTGCCCGAAAACGCTAAACGTACCCAATGTGCAGACGTGCCTGATGGGTCGTCCTCAGGTTAGGCGCGGCCATAAACATCATCGAACCGCACAATATCGTCTTCGCCAAGATATTCCCCGCTTTGCACTTCGATCATGACCAGCGGAAGAATGCCGGGATTTTCGAGGCGGTGCTTGTGGCCGCAAGGGATATAGGTGGACTGGTTGGTCGCCAGCAGGATCTCACTCTGGCCATTGACGACCTTCGCGGTCCCGCTCACCACGACCCAGTGCTCGGAGCGGTGATGATGCGCCTGAAGGCTAAGGCGCGCGTTCGGCTTAACCTCAATCCGCTTGATCTTGAAACGCGGCCCCTCCTCCAGGACGGTGTAGGTACCCCACGGGCGATGCACGGTGCGATGCACGGTCGCCGCCTCGTGACCCTCCAGCTTGAGGCGATTGTAGAGGTCCTTGACTTCCTGCGCCTTGTCCTTGTGGGCGATAAGAAGCGCATCCGGCGTGTCGACGATCAACAGATCCGAAACGCCAACGAGACCCACAAGCCGGTCTTCGCTGTGCACGTAACAGTTCGTCACATCATGGAGCATCGTTTCGCCGGTCGTGCGGTTGCCGCTGTCGTCGGCTGGAACAAGCTTCGAAAGAACGTTCCATGAGCCGATGTCGGACCAATCGAAGCTGCAGGGAACGAAACCCACATTCCTTGCTTTCTCCATGACAGCATAGTCGATGGACACGGCAGGAACGGCCGCGAAACCATCCTTGTCAATCTCGACGGTGACGCGGTCCGCGGCATCGCTTGTCCTGGCTTTCTCCAGCGCCGTGCGCGCATTGGACAACACGTCCGGACACAGTTCCTGCATCGCGGCGATCATGGAGCGGGCGGCAAAACAGAACATGCCCGAATTCCAGAAAAAACGGCCGCTGGCGATGAATTGGGCCGCTCGTTCCGCATTCGGCTTTTCCACGAACCGAAGGACCGTGTCCCCCTCGGCCTCGATATAGCCAAATCCGGTTTCAGGGCTCTCGGCCTTCATGCCAAATGTCACGATCCGTCCCGTGGACGCGATCGCGGCCGCCTTTGCAACGGCCGCGCCAAAGCTGACTTCGTCCAGGATCAGGTGATCCGCGGGCAGCACAACCAGAACCGCGTCTGGATTGTCGCGCGCGACCTGCAACGCTGCAAGCGCGATCGCGGCCGCCGTGTCACGACCGAAAGGCTCCAGCAGGAACGTGTTCTTTACCCCTGGCGCCGCCACCTCCGCATATTCGTCAGCCGTCAGGAACAGCAGATCGCGGTTGGTGACCGTCACAATCTGCTCAACGCCGGCAAGACCGGCTGCGCGGGCGTAGGTCCGGCGAATGAGGGTTCCCCCTCCCGGCAAGGGAATAAAGGGCTTGGGGTGCAACGCACGCGAAATAGGCCAGAGGCGGGAACCGACACCGCCACTTATGATGACAGGAACGATATTGGTCAAACTTCAGCTTTCCAGGATTTGAGTTCGGCTGAGGTCAAGACCCCAACCGAGCAATTCGTGTGCACGGGATTCTGTCTTAGCCTCGATATAGCACCGCAATTCTGGCGCGTTGCCTGACGCACGGAAGTGAACGACCTCTCCGTTGCCGGCGGTGATACGCACGCCGTCGCGATTGTCAATATCGGCGACGCCCCCGAGAATCTCGAAAAGAGCGCCGGCATAGGCGGTATCCGTCGACAATTTCTTGAGGAAAGACGCGCTGTCTTCCGCCGACACGCCTTCAAGCCGGCCGCTATCCGCGGCGAGGAACCCGAAACCAGCGGCGATCTCGGCGAGCGGGCGACCTGTCGCAGCAATCGTCGACAGCGCACACAGAATTGGCAACAGCGAATCCCGGGTCAGCAAGGCTGTGAGCGTGCGGCCATCCTTCTCGACGGACGAACCCAGAAGGACGCCGCCATTGGCTTCGAAGCCCAGGACGCATTTTGCCCCTTGAGCAAGGGCCGTGCCGATGCCTTCGATCACATAGGGCGAGCCTATGCGTGTGCGCATCACGGTTGCGAAATGCCCGCAGCGTTCCAAGGCGGAATTGGAACTGACTGGCGTCACGATGCAGTCGGCATCGAGAAAACGCGCCGTGATCGCGCCGATCAGGTCGCCGCGCACGAAACTGCCATGCGCATCCGCCACAAGCGGCCGGTCGCCATCGCCATCGGCGGACACGATGGCATCGAACGGCTCAGCCGCCGCCCAGTCCTTGAGAAGCACAAGATCTTCCTGCCTGAGCGCTTCGGTATCCACCGGAATGAAATGCGAGGACCTGCCCAAGGGCACCGCCTCAGCTCCCAGCGCCCGAAGGATATCGACAAGGACATCCCTTGCCACGGACGAATGCTGATAGACGCCGACGCGGACACCATTCAGGCTACCCGGCTGAAAGAAGCCAAGAAAATGATCCCGGTAACCTGCGGACGGATCCGAGCCCGGCTTTACCGGCTCAACGGATGGCTGCGACCGGTCGGCTCTCTGCAAGCCTGCGTGGATTGCCACAATTTCAAGCTCATCGCGCTTGTCGATCTCGCCGTCCGCCCGGTAGAATTTGAGCCCGTTCCTGTCGTCGGGGATGTGACTGCCGGTCACCATGATCGCCGGGGCATTCTTAGCCCCGGCATAAAGCGCCAGTGCCGGTGTCGGCAAGGCTCCGCAATCGACCGCCACCAGACCGGCTTCGGCGATCGCGGCATGGACAATCCCTGCAATGTCGGGGCTGGATGAGCGAAGGTCACGCCCTACGAGAATCTTGTCGCCCTCGTTCAACACACCACGCCCCACAAGCATGCGTGCGAACGCGATCGTATACGTGCGCGCCGGTGGCCCTCTGAGCTCACTGACGAGACCGCGCAGCCCGCTGGTGCCGAACTTCAAAGTCACGGATTGCCACCTTTTTCCGGGAATCCGGCCCTGGCACTGACTGCGGCAAGGCCCCTCACCTGTCGCAGCCCGCGACAGCATGAAAGTTGGCGAGCGAGGTCGGACAGCGCGCCACTATAGATCAAGGCCGGCGACCTGATCTCTGTATAAGGGCAGTTTTTGCTTAGAGCCCGCTAATATTATTGGGTACAGCGCGTTCTCATTGCCTCGAGCAAGGATGATCCCTTTCAAGAAGCTCTCCGTGAATTGCCAAGCCCCCACCTGACACCCAAGTTGCCCGTGCTTAGGTTTCGCGCAATGGCTTGTCAATCTCGGACGCCGGACCGCACCCAATTTCAACAACGTCGTGGAATTCAGGCAACCTCGACGATGACAACCCTGCGGACCAAGCCTACGGTGTTTCAGGCAAACCGAATAACGGCTGCAACCTCAAGCGACCTGCTGACCATCCACGATGCGGCGCACGACCCGCTCGGTGGATTGTCGCCATTCCGGCGCGCTCCATCCGAATACGGCCGCGAATTTCGCGCTCGACAGCCGCGAATTGGCGGGGCGGCGTGCCTTGGTCGGATAGTCCTTGGTCGCGATATCCCGCACCTGCGCCCACGGACCGCCAGCCGCCCGGCTGGTGTCGAGGATATGACGGGCAAAGCCGCTCCAGTTCGTCTCGCCCGTGCCGGCCAGATGATAGGTGCCGAAGGCAGCAAAGCTCCTCTCGCGATGCAGCATCGTCGCCGCATGCAGGACGGCATCGGCGATATCGAGCGCGCAGGTGGGATTTCCCCATTGATCGGCCACCACTGAAATCTCGTCGCGGTCGGCAGCCAGCCGCAGCATGGTTTTGACGAAATTCCTGCCGAACGGGCTGTAAACCCAGGCGGTGCGCAGGATCAGGTGGCGCGGGCCGGCGGCAGCCACCGCCAGTTCGCCAGCGAGCTTAGAGGCTCCATAAACGCCAAGGGGGGCCGTCGCGTCGGTCTCGACATAGGCGCGAGACCCGCTGCCGTCGAAGACGTAATCGGTCGAAAGATGAATGATTGGAACACCGAGCCGCGCCGCCGCTTCAGCCACCTTGCCGGCGCCGGTTGCGTTAACGGCAAAAGCGATGTCGGGCTCGTCCTCGGCCTGGTCCACGGCGGTGTATGCGGCGGCCGACACGACAATATCCGGCTTGCCGGCCGCAATGGCGTCGATGACGGCTTCGGGTCTTGCGAGGTCGAGATCCGGACGGCCAATGGCGACCACCTCCACGCCAGCATGCGCCTGGCCGGCCTCCAAAAGACTTGCCGCGACCTGGCCGTCGCGTCCGGTGACGAGGAGCCTCACGCGCCGGCCTTGCGCGCTTCGCCCAGCCGTTCACCGGCGTAGCGCTGTTCGCGGATCGGCCCCCACCACCATTTGTTGTCGAGGAACCAGTCCACGGTTCTGGTCAGGCCGCTGTCGAAGTTCTCGCTCGGCGCCCAGCCGAGCTCGCGGCCGATCTTGGAGGCATCGATGGCGTAACGGCGATCGTGGCCGGGGCGGTCGGTTACGAAGGAGATCAGCTCGCGATAGCGCTTGCCGCCGGCCCGGGGACGCCTGGCGTCGAGCAGGTCGCAGATCGTCTCGACGACGGCAAGGTTCGTCCGTTCCGAATTGCCGCCGACATTGTAGCTTTCGCCCGGCGTGCCCTTGGTGGCGACCAGTTCCAGCGCCCGCGYGTGATCCTCGACGAACAGCCAATCGCGCACATTGGCGCCGGCGCCGTAGACCGGCAGCGGCTTTTCGTCGAGCGCGTTGAGGATGACGAGCGGGATCAGTTTTTCGGGGAAATGATAGGGGCCGTAATTGTTCGAACAGTTGGAGAGCACGACCGGCAGGCCATAGGTCTCGTGCCAGGCGCGGACCAGATGATCCGAGGCTGCCTTGGAGGCGGAATAGGGCGAGGATGGCGCGTAAGGCGTCTCCTCGACGAACATGCCGCCGTCGAAAGGCAGATCGCCGAACACCTCGTCGGTGGAGACATGGTGGAAACGGAACCGGCTTTTCCTGTCGTCGGCAAGGCCGCGCCAGTATTCGAGCGCCGCATTGAGGATCCGGTAGGTGCCGACGATGTTGGTCTCGATGAAGGCGCCGGGCCCGTCGATCGAACGGTCGACATGGCTCTCGGCGGCAAGGTTCATGACGATGTCGATATCGTCGCGGCGCAGGAGATCAAGCACCGCCCTCTCGTCGCAGATATCGGCATGGGCGAAACGATAATTATGCGCATTCTCGATTTGCCGCAGCGAAGCCAGATTGCCGGCATAGGTAAGCTTGTCGAGATTGGTCACCCGAAAGGCCGGATTGGCGCACAAATGCCGGCACACCGCCGAACCGATGAAACCAGCCCCGCCTGTCACCAGAAAATTCATGCCGCTATCCTCATGCCCATCAGGCAAACACGTCCGCTTCGGCCAGCATCGGCGCCTTGAGGTCCTTGTCCGAAAGCTGGAACCCGCCAGTCACTGAAGGCCATTCGATGCCGATGTCGGGATCATCGAAGCGGACAGACCGATCGTGCTCGGGCGAATAGGTATCGGTGACCTTATAGAGGACCTCGGTGTCGGGCACGAGCGTCACAAAGCCATGCGCGAACCCCTTTGGCACCAGAATCTGATTGCCCTTTTCGGCCGAAATCTCGTGAGCGACCCACCTCCCGAAGGTTTTCGATCCTCGGCGGATATCAACAGCGACGTCGAGGACGCTGCCGCGAATGACGCGCAGCAGCTTGTCCTGGGCTCGCGGCGCGAGTTGATAGTGAAGCCCTCGCAAGACGCCTGCCGCGGCGGAATAGGAGTGGTTGTCCTGCACGAAAACCAGGTCGATGCCTGCCTGCGAAAACCGCTCGGCATTGTAGGTTTCCACGAAGAAGCCGCGTGCATCGCCATGTCGCTTGGGCACGATTTCGAGCACGCCTTCCAGACCGAGGGACCTGATCTCCAACGCTCAGCCCTCTGACAGATCGGCGACGCGCCGCCGCAGATAGGCGGCATATTCGTTTTTGCCCAACCGGGTCGCGCGTTGCAGCACTTGTTCCGCCGTCAGCCAGCCCTGCTCGAAGGCGATCTCCTCGGGGCAAGCGACCTTGATGCCTTGCCGATGTTCGATCGTGCGCACAAAGGAAGACGCGTCGTTGAGGCTGTCATGGGTCCCTGTGTCGAGCCAGGCATAGCCGCGCCCCAATCGGTGCACCTGCAGCAGGCCGCGATCTAGATAGGCATTGTTGACCGCCGTGATCTCGAGTTCGCCGCGGGCCGAAGGCCGGATGGCCGAGGCGATGTCGACGACACTGTTGTCGTAGAAATACAGCCCGGTGACGGCCCAATTGGATTTTGGCTTTTGCGGCTTTTCCTCGATCGTCAGCGCGGTTCCGGTGGCCTTGTCGAAGGACACCACGCCGTAGCGTTCCGGATCGTCGACACGATAGGCGAACACCGATGCGCCGGTGTCGCGCGCGGCGGCGATGCGGCAAAGCTGCGACAGCCCGTCGCCGAAATAGATGTTGTCGCCCAGGATCATCGACACGCTGTCCTTGCCGATGAAGTCGCGGCCGATGATGAAAGCTTCAGCAAGCCCATTGGGGTGCGGCTGCTCCGCGTAGGAGATATCCAGCCCAAACTCCGATCCGTCGCCGAGCAATTCACGGAAGACGGGCAGATCGCGCGGTGTCGAAATGACCAGGATTTCCCTGATATCCGCGAGCATCAGCACGCTCAGCGGATAATAGATCATCGGCTTGTCGTATACCGGAAGAATTTGTTTGGAGACCGCCAACGTCAGCGGATAAAGGCGCGTTCCACTGCCTCCGGCAAGGATGATTCCCTTCAAGAAGATCTCCCCGGCATGCTCAAATCCCCTCCGCAGCAACGGGTAGCCATACTACACCTGGAAAAAGCTGCTGCCAGCGCCCGCTTATATCCTGGAGTCGTTACTAAAATACGCCTGGTACCACTCGACGAACCGCCCCACCCCTTTCGACACGGATGTGCCGGGGCGATAGCCGACGGCATCTTGCAGAGCTGAGGTGTCGGCGAAAGTGTCCGGCACGTCGCCGGCCTGCAGCGGCAAGAGCTCGATGATGGCCTTGCGGCCAAGCGCGCTTTCCAGCGCCTCGACATAGGCGGTCAGCTTCACCGGATTGTTGTTGCCGATGTTGAAGATGCGCCAGGGCGCGCTGCTGGTTGCCGGATCCGGATGGCCGGAATCCCAGGCGGGATTGCCGGCGGCAGGGCTATCGCTGGTCCGGATCACACCTTCGGCGATGTCATCGACATAGGTGAAGTCGCGCGTGTGGTTGCCGTTGTTGAACAGCTTGATCGGTTCGCCAGCCAGGATGCTCCTGGTGAACAGGAACAGCGCCATGTCGGGACGCCCCCAGGGGCCGTACACGGTGAAGAAGCGCAGCCCGGTGGTCGGCAGCCCGAACAGATGGCTGTAGCTGTGCGCCATCAGTTCGTTGGCGCGCTTGGTCGCGGCATAGAACTGCAGCGGATGATCCGCCGGGCGATGCTCGGAAAACGGCATGTCGGTGTTGGCGCCGTAAACGCTCGAGGTGCTGGCATAGGTCAGGTGCGCTATGCCGCCGCCGCGGCAGGCTTCCAGTATGTTGGTGAAAGCGATGATGTTGCTTTCGACATAGGCGCGCGGGTTTTCCAGGCTGTAGCGCACCCCGGCCTGGGCTGCGAGGTGGATCACCCGGTCGAAACCATGATCGGCAAAGCAGCCATCCACGGTTCCTCTGTCGGCAAGATCGCCGTGGATGAAATGATAGCCGGAATTGATGCTTCGGCTGGCCTCGGCAAGCAGCCGCAACCGCGCCTGCTTGATCGCCGGATCATAGTAATCGTTGACGCTGTCGATGCCGACGACCTCGTCGCCACGCTCCAGGAGCCGCCTGGCGACATGATAGCCTATGAAGCCGGCGGCGCCGGTGACCAGAACCTTCATCGGAAGCGTCCGTCCTCGGGAATGGATCCCTGACGTCTATGGCACGCCAAGCTTTCTGCAGAGATCAGGAGCGCTTCAGCAGCGACCAGACGGCCGGCACAAGGCTGGCTGCGAGCGCAACCTTGATCAGGTCGCCGACGATGAACGGCACGACGCCGAACTGCCAGGACTTTTCCGGGCCGATCAGCAGCGCCAGCCAGGCAAAGCCCATCGCCATCATCACCACTTCAGCAACCAGCATCGCATTGAAAAGCTTGATCGGGTGGCGATCCCAGCCGCGATCCGCGGCCCAGCCGACAATCGCCGCCATGACGACAAAACCCGCGAGATAGCCACCCGTCGGGCCGACCATGTAGGCAAGGCCGATGCCCTTCTCAGGCGTGCCCTGGAAGACCGGGAAGCCCATCGCGCCTTCCGCCATGTAGAGCAGCAGCGTGGCGACGCCGAGTCGCAGGCCGAAGGCGGCGGCGATCAGCAGGACGGCGAGCGTCTGCATGGAGAGGTCGACGGGGCCCAGCACGACCTTGGTCTTGGCCGACAGGGTCAGCAACAGTGTTCCGGCGATCGCCAGGAAAAACTGTGTTGCCAGTCGCGCCGCGCCTTCCTGCGGCAAAGCCAAAGAAACAAGCGGGCGCATCGTCGTTGCAGTTACCATGGTCTTCCCCAATCCGATCTGTCGCGATCCGATAATCGCGGTCTCAGCGTTTTCCTATATTGGCTTGCGTGCTATGCGGCAATCGGTTTTGCCGTTCCGGGAGCAATGTGCCGATATGGCGCTCAAATTCGATACCAGCTTCGATCCGCACTACGGCCAGGGCGTGAACGTGGCACCGGACGTGCAGCGCGTCACCGTCCGGAACCCCAGCCCCTTCACCTTTCATGGCACCAACAGCTATGTCGTCGGGCGCGACACGCTGGCGGTGATCGATCCCGGGCCGGAAGACGAGGCGCATCTTCAGACCTTGCTCGGCGTGATCGCCGGCAGGCCGGTCAGCCATATCTTCGTCAGCCATACGCATCGCGACCATTCCCCGCTGGCGGCCCGGCTGAAGGAAAGCACCGGCGCGTTGCTGATGGCGGAAGGGCCGCACCGGCCGGCAAGGCCGCTGCATATCGGCGAGACCAATGCGCTCGACGCCAGCGCCGACACCGCCTTCGCTCCCGACATCGCACTGCCGGACGGTGCGCTGGTCGCCGGCGACGGCTGGACGATCCGCACGGTCCTGACCCCCGGCCACACCGCCAATCATGCGGTGTTCGCGCTGGAAGGAACCGGCATCCTGTTTTCGGCAGATCATGTCATGGCGTGGGCGACGTCGATTGTCGCGCCGCCGGACGGGGCGATGGCCGACTACATGGCATCGCTGGACCGGCTGATCGAGCGCGACGACCGCCTGCTGCTTCCTGGCCATGGCGGGCCGGTGACTAAGCCGCGCGCTTTCATGCGCGGACTGAAGACCCATCGCAAGATGCGCGAGCGGGCCATATTGGAGCGGCTCAGAGCCGGGGACCGGACGGTTCCCGATATGGTCAAGGCAATCTACAGGGATACCGATCCCCGGCTGCATGGCGCCGCGGGACTGTCGGTGCTTGCCCATCTCGAGGACCTGGTGGCGCGCGGCACGGTATCGACCGACGCCGCCCCCGCTATCGACGGCATTTTCACGCCGGCCCCGTAGGCCTGCCGGCCCAGGCTCCTATTCGGCCGGCGCCGCTCCGACCTGGCCGGCGACTTCCTGATCCAGTTCCGCCAGGAAATCGGTGATGCGCGCGGCATTGTCGCCGAGGTCGTAGCGGCCGTAACGCGAAGCCGACCGCATGTCGACGATGACGCTGTCGCCATCGTCCGTCACGCGGATCGCCACATCGGCGGGAAGGCCGAGCACGAAGCCCTTGGCGACAGCGGTGATGGTCACGTCGCTTTGCCCGGCAAGGTCGGGATAGGGTTCGGAAAGATCCCAGCTGCGCCGGTCGAGAACGGTTTCGACGGCATTGACGATGGTCTCGAATGGCAGGTCATAGCTGCGCGCGGTGACCAACGGATAGCTGTCGGCCTGCAGCCTCTGTTCGCCTGGCGTAGATGGGGACAGCACATTCATGTCCTTTGTGCGCTCGCTGATGTCGAGCGCGGGCGGCTCGTCGAAATCGGTCGAGATGTCCCGGAGCGGCGGATAGATCGTCGCCCAGTAGGCGGCGACGCCATAGGGGACCAGCACCAGCAGTGCCAGCAAGGCGCCGACGGTCAGGTCGCGGCCGCCCCGGTCACCGAACTTCCACAGTCTCGAAAAGGCAAAGGCGGCGAACAGCAGCGCCAGCGCTGCCAGCAGCGCGACGATGCCGAGCACCCACAGGAACACCGGCGTTTCGACGAGATCGAAGCGGTGGCCGACGAAGTCGGTCAGCAGAAGCACCATTGAAAATGCGGCCGTGCGCCGCGACCAGCCGGCAGCCTTCGACGTTCGCCGTTCGGGAATGCTAACCATTGTTCTCTGCGTTGCCCCAACCCGGACGGAGGTTTAGTGAATTTTCGCGACGGCTTGAAGCCGAAACACGCAACATCCCCTTAATCCGTCGGCAAGCGGTAGTCCCTGAACTGCTGGCGCAAGGTGATCTTCTGGATCTTGCCGGTGGCGGTATGCGGTATTTCGCCGACGAAGGCGACATCGTCGGGCATCCACCACTTGGCCACCTTGCCATCCATGAAACCGAGAATATCCGCCTTGGTCGGCTCCTTGCCCGGCTTGGCGACGACGATTAGCAAGGGCCGCTCGCCCCATTTCGAATGATGGACGCCGATGGCCGCGGCTTCCGCCACGTCCGGATGGCCGACGGCCAGATTCTCGAGGTCGATGGTCGAAATCCATTCGCCGCCGGACTTGATGACGTCCTTGGCCCGATCGGTGATCTGCATGTAGCCGCCGGCGTCGATGTGGGCGACATCTCCCGTGTCGAACCAGCCGTCCTCGTCGAATTGTTCCACCCCGGCGCCACCATAATAGGCGCGAGCGACGGCCGGCCCGCGCACTTTCAGGCGGCCAAAGGTCTTGCCGTCCCAGGGTTGCGGATTGTTCTCGTCATCAGTCACCTTCATTTCGACGCCGAAGGGCGGAAAGCCCTGCTTCTGCTTGACATCGAGCCGGGCCTCGCCCTCGAGAGCGGCGTATTCCGGCTTCAAGGTGCACAGCGTGCCCAGCGGCGACATTTCGGTCATGCCCCAGGCATGGATGACCTGGACGTCGTAATTGTCCTGGAACTTCGTCATGATCGCACGCGGGCAGGACGAGCCGCCGATGACGACCTTGTTCAGGTAGGGAAGCTTCTTGCCGGTCTCCTCCAGATATTGCAGCAGCATCATCCAGACGGTCGGCACGGCGGCACTGAAGGTCACTTTCTCGGCGTCGAGCAGCTCATAGATCGAGGCGCCGTCCATCTTGCAGCCGGGCATCACCAGCTTGGCGCCGATCATCGGGCCGCTCTGGCCAAGGCCCCAGGCATTGGCGTGGAACATCGGCACCACCGGCAGGATCGTGTCGCGCGACGACAGGCCCATCGCGTCAGGCATGGCGGCGATCATGGCGTGCAGCACGTTCGAGCGGTGACTGTAGACGACGCCCTTGGGATCGCCCGTGGTGCCCGATGTGTAGCACATGCCGGCGGCGGTTCCCTCGTCGAAGGTCTTCCAGGCGAAATCGCCATCGACCTCGCCAAGCCACTCCTCATAGGCGACGGCATTGGGCAAGCTCGTCTGCGGCATGTGCGCCTTGTCGGTCAGCACGATCACCTTCTTCAGCGATTTGACGGCGCCGGCGATCTTCTCCAGCAACGGTATGAAGGTAAGATCGACGAAGACGGCCTTGTCCTCGGCATGGTTCATGATCCAGACGATCTGCTCGGGAAACAGGCGCGGATTGAGCGTGTGATAGATGGCGCCGACCCCCATGATGCCGTACCAGGCCTCGAGGTGGCGCGCCGTGTTCCAGGCCAACGTGGCGATGCGGTCGCCCAACCCATAGCCGTCCCGCTCCAGCCGCTGGGCGACCTTGAGAGAACGACGATGGATGTCGGCATAGGTGGTACGCTCGATCGGCCCCTCGATGGAACGCGACACGATCTCGCGTACTCCATGCTGCCGTTCGGCGTTGTCGATAAGCTTGTGGCACAGCAGCGGCCATTCCTGCATCAGCCCCAGCATCCGGTTCCTCCTCCCTCGCGCATTTTGCGTCGTAGCTTTGGCGCATTGTGAAGCGAACCGGCGGATTGTCCAGTCACCCGCTTGCGTGGGACACGAATTTCAGGGCGCGCGCCGCGACGGCAAGCGGTTGAATTCTGGCATGTTTTGGATTTTGGGCCGCCGGGCATTCGTGCCAGCGATATGGCAGGAGGGTCAGACCCGCCACAGGCGCAACAGTGTCCTACCCAACGAAATGACCGGGAAATCCGCCACAATCCGGCCATCGTCGGCGTTAAGCTTCGTTAACGGGTAAAGGGGGCGATTGGCGACTGAAAGAGGTTCGCATGGACACGCAGCTCGACGACAAAGCCCTTGAGAGTACACTTGCCGAAAGCCTGGCCGATCTGGTGCCGGACGAAAAGACTGTTTCCGAAGACGAATTTGTTGAAGTTGTCGGCGGCGCGCTCGAAGCGGTCGGCGGCACGCTGCTGTTCAAGATGTGCGTCCAGAACGAAGGGGAAGGCCAGCACGTCGCGGCCGCATCCGTCGGCGCTGGAGGCAATCGCCAGTTCCTGCTGCTCACCTTGCCGACCGGCGGCGGCTCGCTGAAAGTCGAGACCGTTTCGAGGAGCAGCAACCCGGTGGCCGGCATCGCAGCCGCCTATGCCGGACTGATGGACGCATTCAAGACCGCCGCCTGAGACGCGGCTGTCATTAGAAGCGCTGCAGCGCCACGCCTCGGCGATTGGCGCGCCGGTTTTCGTGATGCGAACGGACCTTGCGCAACAGCTGTGCCCGCCACACTTTAAGGGGCCAGGCAAGGAGAACCAGCATGGACAAGATCGCCAACCCGGCACCCGGCTTCCAGCGCAACCCCGACAAGATCATCACCATCGAACCCTATGTCGGCACCGTCACGGTGCGCGCCGGCGATACGGTCATCGCGCTGTCCACCAAGGCCAAGGTGCTGAGCGAAGCGCCCTATTCTCCTGTCTTCTACATTCCGTTCGCCGACATCGATTTCGCCAAACTCAGCAGCACGCAGCACTCGACCCATTGCCCCTACAAGGGCGATGCCAGCTATTGGAGCGTGGTGCCTGCCGGCGAAACCGGTCAGAATGCGATGTGGGCCTACGAGCGGCCTTTCGACGAGATGACCGAAATCCGCGACCACGGCGCGTTCTACGCCAGCAAGGTGACAGTCGAAGCCACGCCGGGTTGAGCAGCAGGGTCAGTTCCAGGGCGTCCCTGCGGGATCAGTCGGTGGTGCCGTGATTGCCGGTGCCGTCGGCGTCGTCGAGGCGCACGAAGGTCATGCCCTTGTCCTTGAGCGCCAGCAGGCCTTGCACCACGCCCTCGCCGGCGGCATGGGTCGGCTGGTTTATGTGGGCGATGATGACGTCGCCGTCCTTAGCCGCCGCGATGCGCCTGGCGGCTTCCTTGGCGCCCAGCAGCGAGCCGCCATCGCCATTGATCGAGAAGCCGGCAATCTTGAAGCCGAGCTTGCGGATCATCGCGATCGCCGAAGGGCTGTATTCGGCGGTGGCGCCGCGGAACCATTTCGGCGCCGGCTGACCGGTCCTGGCAAGCGCCGCGGCCCCCGACTCGACCTCGGCCAGCACGGCATCCGGGCTGCCGGCGCTCTTTATGCCATAGATCCTCTGCGGCGTGTCGACCGCCGGAATGTGGCGGCCGCCGTGATTTTCCAGTTCGAAAAGATCGGGATGCGCCCGCATGATCTCGACGGCCGCGGTATTTCGCTTCAGCCAGATTCCGGTGACGAAAATGGTGGCCGGGATCTTGTTTTCCACCAGCGCCGAGAGGATGCGCGTATCGGTGTGTCCGTCACAGGCATCAAGCGTCAGCGCAACGCGACCCGCTCCGCTTGCCGCTGGCTTGATGTGCAGCGTGGGTTCGACCAGCGGCGCTGCATGAGCGCTGGGTGCAGCCGCCAGCGACATGGCGATCATGCAGAGATGTCTTTGCAGCAGACGCATCAAACCCGAATTCCCGATTGGCGATTTCAAGCCGGTATCCAAAGCCCCGCATGAAGGCGGAAATCGGGACGATGGATAGCAGAAAAATGCTCGGCGCGGCAATTTGACTGCCCGCCGCTGCTCAGACAGCGCGTTCCCGCTTCATCTCAGTGACAGGCTTCACCTGCAGCTATCCGCGCCCGGTTTTCGCCAGTTGCACCGCGGCCTGCGCCGCCGCCAGCCTGGCGATCGGCACGCGATAGGGCGAGCACGACACGTAGTCGAGCCCGACTTCCTCGCAGAAGCGGATCGATGCCGGGTCGCCGCCATGCTCGCCGCAGATGCCGAGCTTGATGTCCGGCCGCGTCGCCCTGCCCTTTTGCGCGGCCATGCGCACCAGTTCGCCGACGCCATCGATGTCGAGCGAGACGAAGGGATCCTGCTCGATGATGCCTTTCTGGCGGTAGGTCTCCAGGAACGAGGCCGCATCGTCGCGCGAGATGCCGAACGTGGTCTGGGTGAGATCGTTGGTGCCGAAGGAGAAGAACTCGGCGGATTCGGCGATCACATGGGCACGGATCGCCGCGCGTGGCAGTTCGATCATCGTGCCGGTGAGGTAATCGATCTTGACGCCGCTCTCTTCCATGACGCTCTTGGCGACCGCATCGATGCGCGCCTTCACATAGTCGAGTTCCTTCACCAGGCCAACCAGCGGCACCATAATCTCGGGCACTACCAACGCACCGGCTTTCTGACCGGCTACTACAGCCGCCTCGAAAATGGCGCGCGCCTGCATCTCGGCGATCTCGGGATAGGAGACGGCGAGACGGCAGCCGCGATGGCCGAGCATCGGGTTGAATTCGTGCAGGGCCTCGGTGCGCTGCCTGAGCTTGTCGGGCGATACATTCATGACGGCCGCGACCTCGGCGATTTCGGCCTCGGTCTTGGGCAGGAATTCGTGCAGCGGCGGATCGAGCAGGCGGATCGTCACCGGCAAGCCGGCCATGATCTCGAACAGTTCCAGGAAATCCGAGCGCTGCATGGGCAGAAGCTTCGCGAGGGCGGCGCGCCGGTCCTTTTCGGTATCGGCCAGGATCATCTCGCGCATGGCGACGATGCGGGCGCCGTCGAAGAACATGTGCTCGGTGCGGCAAAGCCCGATGCCCTCGGCGCCGAAAGAGCGCGCCATGCGGGCATCGAGCGGGGTTTCAGCGTTGGTGCGCACCTTCATGCGGCGCACGGCGTCGGCCCATTCCATGATGGCGGCGAAATCACCGGACAGTTCAGGCTGCAGCATCGCCACGGCGCCCTTCAGCACCTGGCCGTTGCCGCCGTCGATGGTGATGATGTCGCCCTTGCGGAAGGTCTGCCCCATCGAGAGCAGCGTGCCGGCCTTGTAGTCGACGCGCAGCGAGCCGGCGCCCGACACGCAAGGCTTGCCCATGCCGCGCGCGACGACTGCGGCATGGCTGGTCATGCCGCCGCGCGTGGTCAGGATGCCCTCGGCCGCATGCATGCCGTGGATGTCCTCGGGGCTGGTCTCGATGCGCACCAGGATCGCCTTGCGGCCCTGGGCTTTCAGATCCTCGGCCTCACCGGAGGAAAAGACAATCTCGCCGGTGGCAGCGCCAGGCGACGCCGGCAGGCCGACGCCGATGACATCGCGCGCGGCCTTCGGGTCGATGGTCGGGTGCAGCAATTGGTCGAGCGAGGCCGGATCGATGCGGGCGACGGCTTCCTCCTTCGTGATCAGGCCGTCCCTTGCCATTTCGACGGCAATCTTCAGCGCCGCCTTGGCGGTGCGCTTGCCCGACCGGGTCTGCAGCATCCACAACTTGCCGCGCTCGATGGTGAATTCGAGGTCCTGCATGTCGCGATAGTGCTTTTCCAGACTGTCGGAGATGGTGACGAAGGACTGGAAGGCATCCGGCATCAGCTTCTGCAGCGACGGCTTGTCGGAGCCCGCGGCGATACGGGCGGCCTCGGTGATGTTCTGCGGCGTGCGGATGCCGGCGACGACATCCTCGCCCTGCGCGTTCACCAGGAACTCGCCATAGAGCTGCTTTTCGCCGGTCGACGGGTTGCGCGTGAAGGCAACGCCGGTGGCCGATGTCTCGCCCATATTGCCGAACACCATGGCCTGGACGTTGACCGCCGTGCCCCAGCTTTCGGGAATGTCGTGCAGGCGCCGATAGGTGATGGCGCGGTTGTTCATCCAGCTCGAGAACACCGCGCCGATGGCGCCCCAGAGCTGCTCCTGCGGATCCTGCGGGAACGGCCTGCCGAGTTCTTCCTCGACCTTGGCCTTGTAGAGCGCGATCACGCCTTGCCATTCGATGGCCGTCAGCTCGGTGTCGAGCTCGTGGCCGAGGCTGGCCTTCTGGTCTTCGAGGATCTCCTCGAACACCTCGTGGTCGAGGCCCATGACGACATCGGAATACATCTGGATGAAGCGGCGGTAGCTGTCATAGGCAAAGCGCGCATCGCCGGAATCGGTGGCCAGCGCCTCGACCGTCTCGTCGTTGAGGCCAAGATTGAGCACGGTGTCCATCATGCCCGGCATCGAGGCGCGGGCTCCGGAGCGCACCGACACCAAGAGCAGCTTCGACGGATCGCCGAACCGGCGGCCGGTCAGCCGGCCGATCTGATCGAGCGCGACCGCGACATCGGCTTCCAACCCCGCCGGATAGGCGCGGCCATTGGCATAGTAGGCATTGCAGACCTCGGTGGTGATGGTGAAGCCCGGCGGCACCGGCAGGCCCAGGCTGCACATCTCGGCCAGGTTGGCGCCCTTGCCGCCCAGCAGATTCTTGTCGCCGGCACGGCCTTCCGCCGCACCGTCGCCAAAGGTGAAAACCCATTTGGTCATGCTTTGCTCTCCGGTTGCAGGAGATTGGAAAGATTGGCGAAACGGAAAGTTCCACCCTGGTCCGACTTTGGAGCGATATGATGCTGCAGTGCGAAAGGCAAGCGCCCGGCAGAGCCGTCCCGTCGCTACAATCGATTAAGAAAAAGCCCTGCCCGGGCATGCGGCAAAAAGACTTGCCACCTCACGGTTCGACGACTAGAACATAAAGGGAACAAGAGGTGTCCCATGAAACTGACCGGAAAACTCGACTATCTCGAAATGCCGGCGACCGGCGGCACGCTGGACCGGTTGAAGGCTTTCTACAGTTCCGCCTTTGCCTGGTCGTTCACCGACTATGGGCCGACCTATTCGGCCTTTGCCGAGGGCCTGGATGGCGGTTTTCAGGCCGATGCCGCGGAAGCACCGGCCAAGCCGCTGCCCGTGCTCTATAGCGACGACCTCGAGGAAACGCTGAGGGCCGTCGAAAGTGCAGGCGGAACGATCGTCAAGCCGATCTTCCCGTTCCCCGGCGGCCGGCGCTTCCATTTTGTCGATCCGGCCGGCAATGAACTGGCTGTCTGGGGTGAGTAGCCCGCTCGAATGGGATCGGGCGGCATTGTGGATTGCTCGATTTGTGCATTCCTGCCATCGCTCATAAGCATTGTGCTTTTCGGCCGCTCTGCTAATAACGCGCCGCACAAGCGACTCTGACGGCTATTGGGGCGTCGCCAAGTGGTAAGGCATCGGTTTTTGGTACCGACATTCCCAGGTTCGAATCCTGGCGCCCCAGCCAAACTGGACTCCCTGTCGATAAAGCTGCCTGCTGTGCACCCATTGCTGCGCCGGCCACGACCGTTTCCGCAAGTAGATCAAACGGTTGTCTAAAGACGGCGTGAACTTCGCCTTTGTCCCATTTGCAGTTCGACAGCACCAGATTCAGGAGTCGATTTTTCTCGTGCGCAGGCTGTTTCGCAAACAGTCGGCTGGCGTTGCGTGCCAGTTCCAACAGCCGGATGCCATCCTCCATGTACGATTCCTCGGCGCTACCATGACGCTCTATCTCGCGAAGCAGCCGCGCCTGTTCGATCCGCCACTGCGCTGACATCCGATCGTAAAAGGCGTTGTCGATGCGGCCATCGAGCTTGTCGAGATACATGGCATGCAGCCGATCCTCGAGCCGCTTGTACTCGACCTGACATCGATGGATCGCTTGTTCATGCTCGCGGCGCTCGTCGGCATGGCTGGCCAAGAGGCCTGCCTTTACCCATTCCAGTATCTCTTCGTCGAAATGCAAACGGTCAAGCAGGTTGGCGAATGTCTGGTCGAGCACCTCCTCGCGAACATATTTGCGGCGGCAATCACCGTATCCACCCCGACCTTTGTTGGTATGCCCTGTGCAGTGATAATAGACGTATTTGCTCTTCTTGATCTCGGCCACGATGGCGCAGCCGCATTCGGTGCAGGTTATCAAGCCGGTGAAGGCGAACTCTTTTCCTATCGGGTGGGTCGGCACCGCATTGCGGCCTGTCAGAACGCCCTGTACGCGCTCCCATAGTTGGATTGATACGAGAGGTTCGTGCTTGCCCTCGTGCAGTTTGCCGTTCCACTGGAACAGTCCGGTATAGAGGCGGTTGCGCAGGATCATATGCACGGTGCTGACCGGAACCAGGTTGCCGCTCTTGGGATAAATCAGCCCCTCGCCATGGGCTGCCTTAGCCAAGGCCTTGAGCGAATACCGGCCGGTTGCGTAACGCTCGAACAGCTGTGTGACGACTGGAGCCAGTTCAGGATGCGGCTCAATAACCTTTCTGCCATCCTTCCCAGTGGTGTTGATATAGCCCAGCGGAGCCTTTGTCGGCCATATGCCCTGCTCCGCCTTCTCCATCTGCCCCTTGCGGGCTTCTTCTGACAGGTTGTCGATATAGTTCTTGGCCATCAAGACCTTGATGCCGTGCATAAACTTTTCCGACGAGCGTGAGTCGCGCGAAAGTATCACGCCCTCCTTCGCAAGGTGGATTTCGACATCCAACTCGTCGAGCGTGACCCAGTCTTTCAGATTTCGATAAAGCCGGTCTGTCTTCTCCACCAAGACAATCTGGATGCCGGGATGCTTGCGCAGATATTTGACCATTTCGGTGAAGTTGGTCCGGCCGGTGGTCTTGGCCGTCTCAACGTCCACAAACTCCTGCGCAATATCGAACCGCTGTTGTTGGGCATAATCGCGCAACAGCTTGCATTGAGCCGGGATGGAGAAACCTTCCTTGTCCTGCTCCTTGGAGGATACGCGGGCGTAAAGCAGCGCCTTTGTAAGACCTGCGGGCCTTGCGACCTTCATAAGTCGCTGGTTCATCGTAGACGCCTCCTTCCCTCCATGGTCATCGCATCTGCCGCCGGACTGAGCCGGCGATGAGGGAGCCATGAAGCGCCTGCTATTCGCCCCGGTCAATTCGGTCCCATTCGGCGAGGATGCGAAAGAAGCCACCGAGATTATCGACGATCTGCCGGGCATCTTCCGTTGAGAGGGGCCGCTCCATGCGGGCCTCAAACAAACGGACCGTTCGTTCCAGAAATGCTTCGTCAATGGCGCGTTGGCGCGAAAACAGATTGGTTTGGGCGTTGCGTTCAACGCTGCGTTTTGAACCGCGTCGCTTCGCTTTCACCAGTTCCGTCCCGACCACATCCGCATCGGGACAAGATTCGCTGAAATTGCCTCAGCGGCGAATGGCCGTTATGTGCGCTTGCGTATCCTTTTCTACTTTGTATCAATCCCAGCGGCCGGTTGCTGACCAAAATGAAGGTCTGCGGTGCACTTTCCGAGACCGATCAAATCGGCCGCGATTGCTTGATATCGCCGACAGTCCGCCTGAACGATGGATCGATCAGGTCGCTCAAGCGGCACACTTCCGGTGATTTCCTTCAAGTCATGCAGGATCGACTCGATATGCGGCCAGGGAAAATCTGTTGGGTCGTCGATGTCGCGATCTGCGCCCATGACTATCTCCAGCTTGGCGACAACGCCGAGAAGTGAGTGTGCGGGCGTACGCGGAAGTCTATCCTGAATCTTCAAAGCCGCTGTCGCGGCCTCGACTTCCGCTTCGCAGACGATCGAGTAACCAACATTCGCATCCGTCGGCGCCGGACAAACTGCGCCGAGAACGCGCGTTTCCAGGCGTTGCTGAAGTCGGCAGAGGACCTGCGAGACATGCTGTGCCCGCAACCAGTCTCCTAGCAGCGCAAGCGCCGGATCTGCTTCGTCGGAACGAGCAGATCTTTTTGTAGCCTGCTCGCCACCTCCCTCGAGCGTGACGGAAGACAAAGTCATGCTATTGTCGGAATCAGCCATGATCCGAGCTCCACAACAGCTTGCACGTGGCCAGGCCGGATCGGTGTTGCATCACCTATCCGGCCGCCCAATTGAAATCGAGACTACACAAAGTGCAGCATATGATCAATCAAAATCACTATATTATGGTGATTTTATGAACCCGGTGCAGTGTCGCATGGCACGAGCTGCATTAGGCTGGGGCGTTTTAGAGCTTGCTAAGGAGGCCGGCGTCTCAACTCAAACGGTTGTGCGATTCGAACGAGGCGAGACCTTGAAACAGTCCACAATAGTTCAGCTTAAAGCAACGTTCGAAGCAG
Organism: Mesorhizobium sp. 01N446; assembly: GCF_056399285.1. Classification (NCBI taxonomy): domain Bacteria; kingdom Pseudomonadati; phylum Pseudomonadota; class Alphaproteobacteria; order Hyphomicrobiales; family Phyllobacteriaceae; genus Mesorhizobium; species Mesorhizobium sp. 01N446. Next base: position 24,915 of record NZ_JBFTRA010000003.1, read on the forward strand.
CCGGAATAGAGTTCATTGCAGAGAATGGCGGTGGCCCTGGTGTGCGCTTGTCACGCGGTAATGCAAACACCTAGCCGAAGGCCGCACCTGCGGGCTGCACTAAGGATTATCTGTTTCCGATCAATGTCAGCAACGCGCCCAATCTCGGCCGTTCATAACAAAATCTGAGATGCCTAAAGCGGACATAGCTTTACCAAGCGCCGAAACCTGACTTCCAGAAAAGAAGAGTAGCGAGCGGAACTAGGACCAAACGCTAACGATCAGCGACGCCCACCCAGTGCTTGGGCGAGATTCAGCTCCGCTTTCGCTGGGGCGGATGGTGAGTTGGGCACCGGATTAAACTGGACTTGGCAGTAGGTGCCTCCGCCGGTTCGGCTGTGATCGAAACGATCGGCGTTGCTACTTGGGGGCTTACGTAGAAGAGTTCAGTGATAAGATTCTATGCGCTCGGTTTGATAGTCCGTGTGAGGAAAGCCATGCCCGAAAATAGCATTGGAAAAAAGATTCGCCTGGCTCGGCATTTTTTCCTGCTTGTCGCTGTTGTTTCGATCGTGATGCTACCGCTCGCTTGGTGGATAGATCATTGCATCACTGTCACTGCTGCGGGGGTACCGGGCGGGGATGCTGGCCCCAGCAGAATCCAAGCGGTCGTAGCAATTGCACTCGTGTGGGCGATCATTCTGAGTGCGCTCGTTCTGGCCTTCCGAGGCCACGACATAATCGATGTGCTTAGAAACCCTCGACCCGATATCCTAAACCAAAAAGAGATCGGCCAGCGCATCCACGATGGCCCAGCACAAATGCTCACCTTCGTGATGCTGCGCCTCGACGAGCTTGACGACCTGTTGCGGCATACAGAAGGCACGACGGAAACGGAGGCCAGACAAATCATTCAGGACGTGAAGTCAGCGAGCCTCGAAGCCCTGAACGATCTCAGACAGATTTCGCGGGAGCTGCTGACGTGACAAGCCCGAGTTGGTGTCCGATGGGGCTTAGGGAAGTCTACCTTAAAGATGCTGCAGCGATTGGCAGCTCGGTACGGCATCGCATGGAGCTATTCTGCAGCCGGCGCCAGAACTGCAGCGGTTTTGCCCGTTGCTCCGGTTGCAATTCCTAAGACGCGAAAGAGCTCATCCCGTTTGAAGGGCTTGCTCAAGAAATCATCCATACCTGCCTGCAGGCAAGCTTCCCGGTCGCTGGCATATGCGCTGGCCGTCAAGGCGACGATGCGGGCTCGGCGACGTTCGGTAACTAACGTCGCCTCAATCTCCCGGATCCTGGACGCGGCACGCATCCCGTCGAGTTTCGGCATCGAACAATCCATCAGAATTGCGTCAAAGCTGGTGCGACGGGCCTCGGCTACCGCTTCCTCGCCATCACTGGCCACTTGCACGAGACAACCAGACTGCCGAAGCGTTTCCTCAAGAAGTCCACGGACACGTTCATTGTCTTCGGCGATTAGGACGCTCATCCTCGGCCCTGCCGCGATCGAGAGGCTCCGCTTCGTATGCGAGGTATTGAGCCCGCTCGCGGGAGAGGCTGTGGCGGAAGGCCCGGCAGCGACGCTAAACCGGAAATGGGCACCATGTGGATGGGCCTCACTGACTTCGATGGTACCGCCGAGTAACTCGACGAGCTGACGGCTGATCGCCAGGCCAAGGCCGGACCCGTCCGAATTGGCACCGCGATAGAATTCCTCGAAGATGTGCTCGCGATCAACCTCTGCGATTCCCGAGCCAGTGTCCACGACATCGAACGCGAGAACACCGGATACATTGCTGCTGATCCTGACGGTCACCCCGCCGGCCTGGGTATGCTTCAATCCGTTCGCGATCAGGTTTACTAGGATCTGGCGAATGCGCGCCGGATCTGACCAGTAACGGGTTGGGGTGGTCGGAGCGCATTCGATGGTCACCCTCAAACCCTTGCGGTCGGCGACGGCCCGCATCATGTCACATGTTTCTGAGACCAAAACCGAAGGCGCGAATTCGACCGAATTGATGTTCAGCCTGCCGTCCTCGATTGCCGAAAGGTCGAGCACTTGGTTGACGATCTCGAGCAACGTCTGGCTGGCGTGATCTATGATCTCAAGCTTGGCCCGCGCACGCCGGTCGGGCCGGCTGGATCTCAGCAGCTCCGCCGCACTGACGATCGCATGCATAGGCGTCCTGATCTCGTGGCTGACGCGGGCGAGAAACTGGGTTTTTGCCGAACTCGCCTCCTCGGCAATCTTTTTGGCGCTGGCCAGTTCGGCCGTGCGTTCGTCAATGCGCGATGCCAGGTCTCGATTGTGCCTTTCCACCGTTGAGCCCCTATGAGCAAGCCATCGGAGGGCGGCAGCCAGGGCTAGGCTCCCCAAACCCAGGATGATGACTTCGGTGCGGAAACGCTCATTGATCGACTGAACAGCGGGGGACTCCAGAAACACTGCCGTCGGCACTGCGGACCAAAGGCTCCATCCTCCCGCCACGTCTGGAAAGTCGAGCGGAGTCGAGCTGGCATAGGCGAGGGTGTCGGGGCTTGGTTCGGCCCGCGGCGAAATCTTTTTCCAAAGTTGGCCGTCACGAGCCCCCTTGTAGAAGCCGAGCCTGTCATTGCCAAGCGCATAGCCATCGCTTGGCAGAATTTCAGTGAGGACGTCGGAAAGGACAACTGCCGTAACGATCCCGCGCAGTTCCCCGTCAAACCCGAAGAATGGGACTGAATAGACGAGGCCCTTGCGGTCGTTTTCATCAGGCATAGTGGGCGAATAATGTGTATTGTCGCACGTAATTACTTCACCACTGATAATTGCTGGGTAATCTAGATCAGGAATTGCGCTCTCTATTTTATATTTTCTTGCTAAATAGTCTAGTTGCACTTTCATAGTACGATATTCAAATTTTTCTATTTCTTCTACCTTTCTTCTTTCTATAGCGGCTGCGCGCGACGGAGTCTGGTCGGCATTCTTACCAACTATCAGTTCATCAAACGTCATAAGCGGCGCTTCTGGCGTCGCCGGGTCGCTGTCGATGCGATCCGGATCGAAATTGGCTGGCACTATATAGAGTTCCGAAACCGAAAGATTTTCCGCCAGATTGTTGTAGATTTCCTGGGCGCTGACCCTTGCATCCTCGTGCAAGGAATGAGACTCCGAACTCAGCGCTCGCACGGTCGGCAAGCGGGCGATGGTGCGAATGCCCTGGTACATCTGGCGGAAGCTGGCCTCGATGTCGACAGCAACCGCCTGAGTCTTGGCTTGGTTCTCCGYTTGGAATGCGCGCTTCGCGGCTTCGATATCCATCTCCCTCGCGGTGCTGAACTGGAACCAAAGGAGACAGCCGATCGAGATCAGCAGTAGATAGCCGCCCAACTCGATCCAGGAGAGACGCGCGTCGCGCATTGATCTCAGGCTCCCTACGGCAGGCCTTCACTTGCCTGCCAACTCGCCGAAAGGATTTGGATGACGCCTCACCGTTTGGCAGCGGATATCAACGCAGCACCACATCGATGGCGGTTCCCAACGCGTCAATTCCCCAGAGACGGAGTTACCCCGCGCAGCTTTTGCGCCGCGATTACCGCCGAAACACGGTTAGTGACCCCATACTTCTGCAGAATGCCCGACATATAGTATTTGACGGTCTTTTCACTGATCTCCAGTTTCTCCCCAATCTCTCGATTGGTGAGACCTTCCTCGACGGCTTTCATGATTTGAGCTTCGCGGTGCGTAAGATGGTCGATGGAAGAAGCCTGCTGGACGTTAAGTTGTGCGGCCTGGAGCAGTTTTGTCGCAAATTCGGGTGAAACGAACGACTCGTCGTTGGCCACCGTCCACATAGCCTTCTTGAGGTCGCCAGCGCTTACGCCCTTGAGCACATAGCCTTTAGCGCCAGCGTTCAAAGCGACGATGGCGGTGGTTGCCAAATCGCAAACTGTCAAGATCATGCATCGAACGGAAGGCACCTGCACGACGATGCGCTTCAACGCCTCCATGCCCCCCCCCGGAATCCCCAGATCGAGAAGCATGATCTGCGGTCGCCAACGTTCGGCGATTTCCAAAGCTTCACGCGCGGTGCTGCCTTCCGCGACCAGATTGAACCCTGCCTCGCCCGAAATGACCGCGCTCAAGCCCCGCCGCACGATCGGGTGATCGTCGACAATTGCAACCGTCACGTTATCCAACTCGCCCACGCCTACCCCCAACGCATTGCTCAAGGCGTATTCCGACCGAGAGCACTAACCCAGCATTGAAACCCCAACAGCCTCAAGCACCCGACTTATACGTTAGACCTCTCTTAAATAGATGTCAACGCATGTCAAAATCACCGCGAATGCAGAATTTTACAGTAAAATATTCGTAAATAGCGTATTATATATTTAAAAGTTTAAGACATAAGCTCGCGTTATGTTTGACAATAAAGCGCTTTTTCAAATATACGATTTTTAATACGACCAATATTTGGCTGAGTAGATACCGAAAATTTCAGGTCGTGGTTAAATTAACTATCCGGACGAACCGTTAATGCGGCTGCATTCTGCAACGTTATGTTGTACCCAAGCGCCTGAGCTGCGCCTTTTGGCTACGGTTAAGGCACACCTCCTCGGGGCAAACTGTACCGATTGCGCGTGCGGCGACCGTTCAACACCAGTAAGCGAGTTGCCATCCGCCAGGTAGCTAATGGATGCAGCCATTCTCTCGCAGGTGCATGGGTTCTGGCCAAAAGTCAGGCATAGATCCCGACTTTAGTCTGGTTCGAAGCCAGACCTAATGCTCGAACAATCCCGCTAAGGTCCAAAGAATTCGCTCGACCTCGGACAATGGCAAATGATCGCCACTACGGCATCCTTAAAGAAGAGTTAACGTCGGGTGCCAGGACTGAGCTCGAAACAGCGTGTGGCTGATTTCCTTGCAAGACCGACAGATCCAATAGCGCTGACTGTCCCCGATATCGACTGGGCGCGCAAGTGAGGAGAAGTGCCATGGCCTATACACTCAAGCCGTTCGTGATCAACCAGACGGACATCCAGTTCATTCTGGACCAGTTGAACTTTCTTCCTCTGTTCGACCAGCAGGGCAATGCGATCATCAATTGGGACGGCACTGGCACGGTCTACAATTCCAAACACGTCGCCTATGCCAATCTTGGTAGCGTCAGTGCCAATATCGCAGCCTATGGGACCTCATACCAGTCGGTCACCGACCTCGCCGGATTGCGCGACGTCACTGGGCTGAACAATAACCTATCGCTCGTCAACGCCGCTTGGGGAGCTGTCGACCAAATCTTCACGCGGTCGGCTGCCGCGGACTACGCCAATTATTCGCCGATCATGCAGGCCGTGGCGGATTATGCCTATGCCGCAGCGAAGCAATACTACGGAAAGTACAGCGACGGCAGCGCGACGGACGGAACCCCGACCGGAACCTTCAACGCAAGCGGTACCTCGAACACGAACTATGCCGTGACACTGGATACTACCGCGTCCGTACAACCTGGTGACTCTCATGCAACGGATGGCACCGCGATCAACATTCCCAACGTCGTCGATTACACGCCGCGCATGATCAGCCTTGCGACGACGACTGCGGGCGTGACGTATGACACGTGGACCAATCACCAATTTATGCCAGACGGAACCACACCGAACCCCGATGCTGCCAACCACACGCCGAACGAAATCTACTATGACGCCAATGGCGTCGCCACGGTTCTCGACTGGGGGCAACTGGCCACCGTCGCGGACGGCGGTCTCGGTCAGGTCGACCCGCAAGCGCGGCTAGCCGCGTCGGCCGGCCAGGACGATCACTTCATCGGTGGCCTGAACCCAGGTGTGTCGCCGTCCAACGGCTTTTTCGTACTGTTCGGCCAGTTCTTCGACCATGGCCTCGACTTCATCGACAAGTCGTCCGGCGCAACCATCAAGATCGCGCTGGCGGCCGACGATCCGCTCTATGGCATGGCCGGCGCCGACGGACAGCCGGTGCACGAGATCACCATCAGTCGCGCGACCGTGCAAACCATCGATGCCAACGGCCCGGAATACGCCAACCATACCTCGCCGTTCATCGACCAGAGCCAGACCTATGGCTCGCACGAGCAACTGACGAACCTTTTGCGCGAATGGGTGCCGGATCCGACGACTGCCTCAACAACAGACTTCCATGCAGGTATGAACCTGTTTGACGGTACGACGCTGGCGACCGCATGGACCAAGGCCGACGGCACCTCGACAAACGACACCCTGCCGACGCTCGACGAACTGCGGGCCCATGTCGAGGCAACCGGACGGGATGCCCTGACCTGGGAAGACGTATCCAATCTGCGCAACCGCGACGCGAGCGGACATGTGATTGCGGGCACGAGTGGCTCTGCACTGCTGCTCGACATGAACCCGCGCTTTGATGCGGGCCATTTGCACGGCTTCTACGATACCAATGGTGATGGCGTCCAAGGCGTGGGCGAGGCCAGCTACGGCAACTCCGCCCAGTCGGCCAAGGTCGATGCCGCGATCGCGACGATCAATGCCAACGTCAAAAGCACGTTTGGGGCCAACTCGTCCTTTGGCATCGATCCCACGACACACAAGCTGACGCTTTACATGGAAAACCTGCCGGCCGGTTCCCCGGCAGGAACGCCCCACACGCTTTCGGGTGCCAGCGCGCTCTATCCCTTCGTCAACTTTGCGGATTTCAGCATCACGGCGCCTGCCGGAGCGGTGCACAACGCTGTGGGTGAGATCTTGCTGGCGTCCGTTGGTGATCACTATGTCGCGGGCGATGGCCGTGTGAACGAGAATTTCGGCCTCACCTCCATCCATCACATTTTCCACGAGGAGCATAACTATCAGGTGCAGAACCTGATGGACGCATTGCATCGGCAAGATGTTGTCTCGGGCGATCCAACCCACGCCAGCCTGCATGATTTTCAGGTCGACACGGGTCACATGAATGCGGCTGGAGATTTCGTCTACACCGACAACAGCATCGCCTGGGACCAGGACAAGGTATTCAACGCGGCCAAACTGGTCGTCGAAATGGAATATCAGCACGCAGCGGTTGACCAATATGCCCGCAACGTGACGCCCAATATCCAGGAATTTGTTGGATACTCGTCAAGCGTCAATTCCGCGGTCTCGCTGGAGTATTCGCAGGCAGCATTCCGTTTCGGTCACTCGACGCTGCGCGAGACGATCGACACTATCGATCCAAGCCACGGGCTGACCGGCAAGATCATGGGCTACGCGCTGAAGGAGGCGTTCCTCAGCCCGGAAAAATACGCGGACATCGGTCCAGCCGCCATCGCGCTTGGCATGACGCATCAGCAGATGAACGAGGTTGACGAGTTCATCACCCCGGCCCTCAACCAGGGCCTGCTGGGGCAACCGCTGGATCTCGCCGCCATCAACATTGCCCGTGGTCGCGATGTCGGCATCCCCACGCTGAATGATTTCCGCGAAGCGATCGGCCTTCAAAAGTATACGAGCTGGAACGACTTCGGGCAGAACATGCAGCACCCGACCTCGCTGGCAAATTTCATTGCTGCTTATGCGTTTGACGGGGACCTCGCCAGGGCGCAGACGATCCTGGGCATTGTCGAGGGCACCGTAGCTGTCGGTACGTTGGGCTTTACGCTGGATCAGGCATACGGCTTCCTGAATGGGGATGAAGCCGTCGGCGGCGCCGGTACGCTGGCCTTCAACCTGATCGACACCTGGCTTGGGGGGCTCGCCGAGATCCATCAACCCGGCGGCCTGCTTGGCGAGACCTTCGACAAGGTGTTCGTCAACCAGATCGAGTCACTGATGGACGGAGACCGCTTCTACTATCTGTTCCGCCTGGCCGGTCAGCAGTTTGCCGAAGAAGTCGGCAACGGCCAGCTCAAGGATATCGTCGAGCGCAATACCGGGCTCACGCACCTCAACGGCAACATCTTTGGATATGCCGATCAATATGTCGATCTCGGCGCGAAAAAGGAGGTCGTGGCAACGGGTGCCGAAGCGCAGACCACCGGCGATGAGCACAAATATGGTGACATTGCCGCGGTCGCTGACGGAACGATGGGCGTCTACTCCAATGGCGGCCGCGGGAATCTCAACGACGGCCATGTGGTGACCATCGGTGGCGTGCAATATGTGCAGGACACCCGGCTGGCGAATGGCGCGCAATTCCAAGTCAATCCCATCAACGCAGCCTTCGAGACGGACTCTCTTGCCACAGGCGCGCCGGGCGTCATCCAGGATGCTCTCGGAAATTACACGATAGGCAATCCGAGCAACTGGACAATCACCGGCGGCGTTGGCGGCCTGTTCGCGCCGGCCACCTCGGTCAGCAATACCGCCGGCCATGGCGGCGGCAATGTCGTCTGGCTGCATAGCGGGGCAATCCTGTCCCAGGACACAGGCCAGATACTGACAGCGGGTCAGACCTTCAGCCTCGGTCTCAATGTGGGCGACCGGACGGACCTGGCCTGGCCAGGCGGCGAGGTACGCCTGATAGCAACAGATGGCGTGACCACTCATGTGCTGAACTCACTGGCCCTGCCGACACCGGCCAACGGTGCATGGTCGCATGTGACATTGGACACTGGCACGATTGACCCCGCCTATGCGGGCTTCCAGTTGCGGATCGAGGTCCAGCAAAACTCGGCCGGCGGCAGCCAGCAGATTCTGGTCGATGACATCCAGTTGACCACCGGATCAGTGGTCTTCAACGATGGCGTCAACCTCGATGGAACGCCCAATTCGGGTGCGGAGTCGAACGAGATCATCGTCGGCACCATGGGCAACGACCTGATCTATGCGCAAGGCGGCGATGATACGGTCTACGGCGACGGCGGCAACGACACCATGTACGGTGGCTATGGTATCGATCGGCTCTACGGTGGCGATGGCAGCGACCACATGTATGGCGGCGACAACCCCGACCTGATGGACGGCGGTTCCGGCGACGACTTCCTCTACGGCGAGTCCAGCGGCTCCGACATCAATGGCAACGACCAGGTGATCGGCGGCTCCGGCAACGACTTCATCTCCGGCGGCATTGGCATCGACAAGCTGTCCGGTGGCACCGGCGACGATCGCATCTATGGTGATCAGGACACCGATCCGTTCACTCACGGCAGCGACGGCAACGACTATGTCGATGGCGGCAGCGGCGGCGACATCCTCTACGGCGACAATGGCGATGACGTGCTTGTCGGCGGAGGCGACCAAGACCAGATGTTCGGCGGCAATGGCGACGACATCATCCGTCCCGGTGACACCACCGGCGCGCTTACCATCGGCACCGATGAGGTGCTCGGCGGTGACGGCGTCACCGACGAGGGTGACAAGCCCGGTACGCTGGGTTTCGACCTTATCGACTTCAGCGACAATGCCGTTCGTCCGGGCGGCGTGACTTTCAACCTGGCCGACCAGCAGAACCCGGCCGTCAACGTCAACGGCATTCCCAAGCAGATCGCCGCCTTCCAGACCGAAGGGCTGATCGGCTCGGCCGGCAACGATACGCTGACCGGCGACTCCGCCGGTGACGCGGGTCTCGCCAATGCCGCCCTCGACAAGGGTGAGAACTGGCTGGTTGGTGGCTCGGGCAACGATATCCTGGCTGGCGCCGGCGGCAACGACATCATCGTTGGCGGCTCGATCCGGCTCGATGCGTTGATCGGCAAATACAACTCGGGATATACGCATAACAACGACAATCCCGGCTTGACCGACGCACAGCAACTTGAGGATGCCCTATACCAGGGCGCCTCGCATCGCGCGCTGTACAGCGAGACCATCGACAACAGCGGCCTTCTTGGTCATGCCCAGACGGCGATGTTCGACAAACACTTCACCGAAATGCTCCGCACCGAGATGTTCAAGGACACGGTGCTGGGCGACGGTGGCACGGACGGGAAGGCGGATACGGCGGTTTACACCGGGAATATGTTCCTCGACGGAGCGGCGGGATCCGACTACACGGTGGTGGCGCTTGATGCTCAGGGCAACGTGGTCGCCAATCCACATGCCGACGGCTTCTTCGCCTTGAAGATCACCGACCACAGGACCGCCGCCGACTTCCTCGACGCCAACGGCAATCCCTTGGTTGACACCAACGGCAACCTGCTGACGAACGAGGGTACCGACCTGGTAATTGGGGTCGAAAACCTCAGGTTCGCAAACCAGACAATCAACATTGCCGCGTTCTTCGACAAGGCGCCGACGCTGGATCTGCATTCGCAACTGACGACGACGAACTTCTCGGCGGCGGATACGTTTGCGAGCAACAACTCGTATTCGAGCGGATCGGGCTGGAGCGGTGGCGGGTGGAGCGAGTCCGGCGATGGTAATAGCACCAGCGCCACATCGGGCCAGATCCACTATGCCACCCCAAGCCTCGATGGCACCGGCGGGGCGCTTCAGATCAACGGCGGCAGCGGGAACAACTATAACGGAGCGTCGATCTATCGTGGCGTCAACCTGACTGGATACGGGACCGCTCACGTCAGCTTCAGCGTCTCGCAATCCGGGCTAGGCAACGGCGAGACCGTTCGTGTCTATCTGACAAACGGCGGCAATGCGCCGAGCGTCAACGATATTCTGGTTACTACGATCGACCAGAATACCAATGCGGCTGGACAGGTTAGCTTCGACGTCACGGGCACCTTCTCATCGAACTCGCGGCTCTACTTCGTGGCCAGTTCGATGAACAGCAGCAGCGACGTTGTTACGATCGACAACATCAGCGTGACGGCCAGCAAGTCGGTCGATGCGTTCCCCGGCAACGACTACACGGTCAACTACACCGAGCAGCAACCCACTCCTCCGGCGATCGCCTCCACGCCGTTGATCACCGACCCGGACATCGGCGATAAGGTCTTCTCCGCGAACATCCACATCCGGGATGCGGTTGCCGGTGATCGACTTAACGTTGGCACTTTGCCGGCGGGGATTGTCGCTACGGGCGGCGGGACCGGGACGGTTCTCCTGAACAGCGTATCTGGCTCGTCGCAGGCGGACTTCCAGACCGCACTGGCAGCAATCACCTTCTCGAACCCCGGCGACAACCCGACCAGTGCCGATCGTCACATTGACGTCACGGTGAACGACGGATTTAGAGACAGCGCTGTCGCCACGACAACGGTGCATGTGACGCCGGTCGACGATCCGACCACCGCTACCGCGGCCGACTCAATCATCACCAACTACGGCACGACGAGCGGAGCGACCTTCACCGTGGCCGACTGGATGCTGACCGCCAACGATACGGATGTCGACGGCGCAAGCATCAGCAACGTCGCCAACAGCTCGGGTCTTGCCACGCTCAGCCACAGCAACGCGAGCCACACCGTTTCGATCCTCGACAGCGGTGCCAACGGCGGCAGCTTCACCTACTCGGTCGCCAATCCCGGCCCCGGCGTCGGCAATACTGCGGTCAATGTCAGCCAGGATACTTCCGGCGCACTGGACGGCTCCAACAATGCCGACATCATTATCGGCAACGATAGCTCCAGCACGATCAACGGCAATGGCGGCAACGACATCATCGACGGCGGCGGCGGCAACGACACGATCAACGCTGGTTCCGGAGACGATACGGTCGTCTGGAACGCCAACAACGCCAGCGGCAACTCGAACAACGGCGCCGATGGCCGCGATACGGTCGACGGCGGGACGAACGGGGCAACCGGCGACACCTTCGTGATCAACGGCAGCAACAGTGCCGAGACTTACAACATCTACACCCGCGCTGACTGGGTGGCGCTCGGGAACGGAAGCGGCAACAACGGCCATTCGGCGGCCAGCAATACCGAGATCGTCATCACCCGCGGCGGAACCATCAACAGTTCGATCATCGCCGAACTGAGCAACGTCGAGGAACTGGTGATCAACACCGGCGGCGGCAACGATACCGTGAACGTCAGCGGCAACTTCGATGCGACGCACCTGAACTACAACACCATCCACATCAACGACGCGGATGGCGGCGATAGTGTAGATATCACCGGCCTTACCTCAGCCCATCGCATCGTCTTCAATACGGATGCAGCCGGCCAGGTCGTTGGCGACATACGCACCCAGGACATTGTCAACCATTCCGACATGAACGGCGCGCCGTCCGGAGATCCGGGCAATGGCAGCAGCGGCGGCCAGCCGTCGAACGTTCAAGACGACGACGACGACGACGACGAGCACCTGAACCGTGCGCCGGTCGTAAACGGACCCATCGTCCTGCCGTCGCTTGGCGCCAACACACCGATGCTGATCGCAGCGGCGACGCTTCTGGCTGGAGCCTCGGACGCCGATGGCGACGCCCTGACGGTGACCAACCTCACGCCGTCTTCGGGATCTGTCACGCAGGGGCCCGATGGCTGGACCTTCACACCCGACACTGACGACACCAGCCAGGTGAGCTTCAGCTACGACATCAGCGATGGCCACATTTCGGCTCACCAGACGGCTTCGCTGGATCTGACGGCAGCTGCCGGTGGTGAAGAAGACGGCGCGGATGCGCCGGAGATGGGAGGTGACGCGCACCTCGGCACCGATGGTGACGACGTCATGATCGGCGGACCCGATGCGGACGTGCTGAGCGGTGGCCAAGGCGACGACGTCATTCTGGGCAATGACGGCGCTGATACCCTGCTCGGCGGTGCCGGAGACGACCTGATCAAGGCTGGCGCAGGCGACGACGTCGTCTTCGGTGGCGGCGGCAATGACATTATCTTCGGTGGCGCCGGACATGACATGATCTTCGGCGATGGCGGCAACGACCGGATATTCGCCGACGAGGGCAACGACGTCATCGAAGGCGGATCCGGCAACGACACTGTCTATGCCGGCGCCGGCGACGATCACATCATCGCCAATGTTGGTGACGGAGACGACGTCTACTGGGGTGAGGATGGCCAGGATACGCTCGACTACTCGGCCATCAGCGCCAGCTTGACGATCGATCTGGGCAACGGGTTGCTGCATCACGGCAGTGTCTCGAGCGCGCAAAGCGGCCAGGACACGGTGTTCGGATTTGAGAACGTGGTCGCCGGTTCCGGCAATGACACCATAATCGCAAGTTCGGCGGCGAACGTGATGGACGGCGGACTTGGCAACGACACCTTCGTGTTCGGCTCAGCAGCCGATGCCAATGGCGACACGATCGTTGGCCTGCAGCCGGGCGACAAGATCGATCTGTCAATGATCGACGCCGACACGAACGCCGCAGGTCACCAGTCTTTCGTCCTCTTTGCCGGAGCCGGGTTCACTTCGGCGGGCCAGGTCATGGTCAGCTACCAGACCGCCGCCGACGGCGAACACACGCTGGTAACCGGTGAGATCAACGGAGACGGCGCGGCCGACTTCAGCATCGACGTAGCCGGCCACCACGACCTGGATGGAAGTTCTTTCAAGTTCGCCTGAACCTGCTGGCCGCCGGGGGAATCCCCCGGCGGCCGCTGAACCCCACAGACTGTTCAACGTAGTTGGGATTTGCTTTCATGAGTACCCAAAAGAAACGCACCCGGTCTACCCCCGATGTCTCGCAATACATCGGCAATTATCGCGGTCTTGCAGTCTTTCTGCTTTGCCTCTCGGGCGTCATCAACCTGCTGGCGTTGACGGGCTCTTTCTACATGCTGCAGATCTACGACCGGGCTATCCCCAGTGGCAGCGTGCCTACGCTCGTAGCCTTCTCGGTGCTGGCCATTGGTCTCTACCTTTTTCAAGGCCTGTTCGATGTGCTGAGGTCCCAGATTCTGGTCCGCTATGGCGCACGCTTCGACGCCAGACTCGCCCCGCTTGCCCATCAGGTGGTGATCGAGATGCCACGCTACGGCTATTCCACATCGGAAGCGCTCGAGCGAGGCCGCGACGTAGACACCGTGCGCGGCTTCATATCCAGCCAAGCCCCCATCGCCTTGTTCGACCTGCCATGGATGCCGCTGTTCCTGGGCTTTGTCTATCTCCTCCACCCTATGCTCGGTTTGGTAACGGTCGGGGGGGCGATAGTCCTCATCGCCTTGACCATCATCACCGAAGTGCTGACGAGAAATGCCGCCAAGGACACGCACCGCGCCGCCATTGTGCGTTCGAACATCGCCGACGCACATGCGCGCAATGCCGATATTCTAAAGGCCATGGGTTTTGGCTCGCGTGCCGTGTCGCGCTTTGAAGCGGCCAATGACAAGCATCTCCATCTGCAAACCAAGACCAGCGATGCGACAGGATCCCTCAGCGGCCTGGCAAAGGTGCTGCGCATGATGCTGCAATCGGCGCTATTGGGCCTTGGCGCATATCTGACCATGAAGGGAGAGCTCTCCGCGGGTTCCATCATTGCGTGTTCGGTCGCTTCCGCGCGCGCGCTTGCTCCCATCGACATGGCCATCGGCAACTGGAAGGGTTTCGTCGCCGCCCGCCGGAGCTTTGGCCGGCTGAAGGAAACCCTTGCGGCTATGAATGACGAGTCCCACATCATCGATCTTCCAGCGCCTTGCCAAACGCTGAAAGTGGAGAAGGTAACTGTCGTTGCGCCCCATACCGGAGCGGTTCTTCTGAGCGACGTCTCTTTCGAACTCAAGGCCGGCGACGCGCTCGGACTGATCGGCCCGAGCGGCGGCGGCAAGACATCGCTGGCCAAGGGCATTGTCGGCGTCTGGCCGCTGCTGCGTGGCTCGATCAGGCTCGACGACGCCGAGCTCGATCAATGGCACAGCGACAAACTTGGCGCCGCTATCGGATATCTGCCACAGGATGTATCGCTGCTGGAGGGGACGATCGCCGAGAACATCTCGCGCTTCGACCCGCAAGCCGATGCACGTGGCATCGTTGCCGCTGCGCGCGCTGCAGGTGTCCATCAAATGATCGTTCGGCTCGGCCAGGGATACCAGACCGAACTCGGGCCGAACGGCACAGCCCTGTCGGCTGGGCAGCGCCAACGCATCGGCCTTGCGCGGGCTCTTTACGGCGACCCTTTCCTTGTCGTGCTGGACGAGCCTAATTCCAACCTGGACTCCGAAGGGGAGACGGCATTGACGGAGGCGCTCAAAGGCGTCCGTCAGCGTGGCGGCATCGCCATTGTGATTGCCCATCGCCCAAGCGCCCTGGCAGCAGTCGATCTCGTCGGGCTGATACAGAACGGCAAGCTCGTAGCGATGGGGCCGAAGGACGAACTGATCCGCGAACCTACGCGCGCCGCCCCAATACCTGCCTCAGATCGCAAGGTGGGCGCCGTGCCGAGCTCTGGCGGCAAGATGCGAGCTACGTCGGCCGTTGCGGCCGCGCAAAAAGACTGACGAGTGCAAAATGGACGATCGGCTCGCACTTGGACTGCCCAACCACGAGGAGCTCGACGCTCCGAAGAACCGCTTTGCACTGCGAGAGTCGCGTTCGCGCGTCAATTCAATTTCCGCAGTTCCGTTCTTGATCGGCGCATTTGTGTCGCTTCTAAAACAAATGTTCGAGACAGAACAGAAGGTTTCCGACAAGCACCCGGGCGAGCCCTCCGACCACAACAGTAGGGAAGACAAACACGCATCCGACATCAAAGACGATCCCGTAATGACGCAGATACAGAAGATTGGCCATGTCGCAGACTATCTGCGAAGTCTCGCCGAACCTGTAAGTGTCAATGTACCCGACCTCAATTTCGATATCTTGCATTCAAATCGGCCTTGGGGCGTGCAAGGACCGCACTCGAACATTCGCAGTGGCCTTGGCAACAGCATCCATGGACCTCGCGGTCATGGCGGCCCGCCGCCACCTGTTGCCGGCAACGACAACGGCGGGAGATCGCCACCTCCCGGCGGCGCCTTGCCAGGCCAGAGCGGGGGCGACAACAGCCAGGGCGGGTCGGGCTCCGGTGGCCAGGGCGGCAGCAGTGGCGGACAGGGAAATCAGCCCGGCCAATCCGACTCAGGTCAAGGCTCGCCAGGGTCGACAAAAACAAACCGGCGGCCGGTCTTGTCCGGTCCGGTTTTTCTTTCCGACGGCATGATGAACCTGTCCGTCATCATCACCATGGGGGAGCTCCTGAACGGCGCCAGCGATCCGGACGGCGACAATTTGATCGTACGCTCGCTGGAGGCCGATCATGGCGAACTTCAGCGTATAGGACTGGAACGCTGGCTCTATACGCCCGAACATGATCAGACCGGACCGGTCACGTTTCACTATCAGATCAGCGACGGTGCAGACACCATCCAGCAGAGCGCTCATCTCGAAGTCGCGGAGCCGACTGGTGAATCGATGGCCGGCACCGAAGGCGACGATGTACTCATAGGAACGCCTTACAATGATCTGATCGACGCCCGCGGCGGCAACGACATCGTCTATGGACGCGAAGGCAACGATACGATTCACGGCGGCGATGGCGATGATAGGCTCATCGGCGGCGGCGGCAACGACGTGATCTGGGGTGGCCGCGGACACGACATCCTGTTTGGCGGCCTTGGCGACGATACCCTGTTCGGCGGCGAGGGCAACGATATCCTGTATGGCGATGCCGGGAACGATCTTCTGCTTGGCGACCAAGGCAATGACCAGATCCATGGTGGCGATGGCAATGACGTCGCCAACGGCGGCTCAGGCGATGACGCACTGTATGGCGAAGACGGCAACGATACGCTGGACGGTGGTAATGGCAACGATGCCCTCGATGGCGGTGCCGGGACCGACCTGCTGATCGGGGGCAGCGGCGACGATACGATCGTCGGTGGCGACGGCAACGACCATCTGCTGGGAGGCAGCGGCGCCGACACTTTGCATGGGGATGCAGGCGCCGATACGCTGGATGGCGGCGACGGGAATGACACACTGGACGGTGGTCAGGGCGATGACACGCTCATTGGCGGTGCAGGCGACGATACTATCAGCGGCGGTGACGGCAATGATCATCTCAGTGACGGTGCAGGTCTCGACCACGTCGACGGCGGCACAGGCGATGACGTCATTGTTCTTTGCAACGACCTCCAGATCGATATCGTTGATGGCGGCGAAGGGCAGGACACGCTTGATCTTTCCGCCAATGCCGCTGACGCCATCGTGGACCTCCAGGATGGGCTTCTCTTCCTGGACGGCATCGAAGAGGCCCATATTTTTGAAATCGAGAGCATCGTGGGCAGCCATGGGCGAAATACGCTGGTGGCGAACGACGCCGTCAATATCTTGGTTGGCGGCGGCGGCAATGACACCTTCGTGTTTCGATCGATCGAATCTCTGGCCAACCGTGGCGGGCCGCGCGACCTGATAATGGACTTCCAGATCGGAGACCGCATCGATCTGTCGCGCATATCCGATGACAACAATGATTTTGCCGGTCAGAAATTGTTCTTTGCCGGCGCAGCCTCGGCGGCACCGGCCGATATTGGGGCGGTGACCTTCAACTATCAAATGCTCGACATCGATCACGAGGTCACCATCGTCTCCGGTAATCTCGACAGCGACCCGGACGACGAATTCTCATTGGTCCTGGACGGCCATCACGAACTGACCGCACAGGACTTCATTCTTGAAGCAAAGCACGAGGCCGCAATGCCTGGTCTGGCATTGGCGAACGCGTAGACGACAGGGGTAAAAGCGTGGACAAGAATCTCCAGAATAAGACGCGCCGGCCACAATACGCAATTCACTCAAGGGTGGCGCTCTCCGGCCTCGTGGCGTTGGGCTTGGTTTTGGGCTGTGGAGGCTGGGCGGCCAATGCAAAATTATCGGGTGCGATTGTTGCACAGGGCAAAGTCACCGCGAAAAAACAGTTGAAGATGATTCAACATCGCGACGGTGGCATCATCGGCGCGATCGAAGTCGCCAATGGCGACCCGGTGAAAGTCGGTGACGTTTTGATCCGTCTCGACGAGACCCAGACCAGGGCGGAGTTAGGCGTGTTGAGTGGGCAGTTCCTGGAATTCCAGGGGCGGTCCGCCCGTTTGCGCGCCGAGCGCGACGACATGGACCAGATCACGTTCGATTTTGCAGCCGATGTCGATTCACAAGCTATCGTCGATGGCGAAAAGCGGATGTTTGCCAACAACCGGGCGTCGCGTGTGGCGCAGAAAGCGCAACTGGCTTCGCAGATCGAACAGTTTGAGGAACAGATCAGAGGTCTGGAAGCCCAGAAGGCGTCAAGCAGGAGTGAGCGCACCCTCGTGGCTGAAGATATCGGCCGTTTGGCTCCCTTGTTGCGCAAGGGGCTTATCGAAGGCGACAAGACCCACTCGCTGGAACGGGACCAGGTGAAGATCGATGGCCATATCGCCGAGGTCGAGTCCGACATAGCGCGGGCGAGAGGCCAGATCAGCGAGGTCAATCTCAAGATGATTGAGATCGACCAGCAGGTCAGGACCGATGCCCAACGCGAATTGCGCGACGTCGAGGCGAAGGTTGCCGAACTGGACGAGCGTATCGTCGCTGCAAAGGATCGTCTCTCGCGCATGGAATTGCGAGCGCCGATTTCGGGAACCGTCAACGACCTCAAGGTTCACACTGTGGGTGGGGTGATTGCGCCCGGTGAAACCGTCATGTCAATCGTGCCTCGCGGTGACGAGCTTGTCGTCGAGGCAAGGGTCGCACCTACTGATATCGACCAAGTATCGACAGGCCAGGATGTCAGGCTGCGCTTCTCGTCGTTCAACCAGCGTACCACGCCAGAGATAGACGGGCGCGTGAACGTTGTTGGAGCAGCTGCGAGTGTCGACGCGCAGACTGGTCAGGCCTACTATCTTTCAACGATTGCAATCGTCAATGACAGCGGCCTGGAAGGCAAGCAACTTGTGCCGGGCATGCCGGTTGAAGTCTTCCTGCACACGAAGGAAAGATCCGCGCTTTCCTACCTTATCAAGCCATTCACCGATCAGATGAAGCGAGCCATGAACGAAGATTGATCCAAACGCATCGAACCCGTTGCTGTTGAGTTCGAAGCGACCGGCAATCAGGGTGAGTAGCCACACCCTGATAGCTGCCAACGCCTGTACCCCCGCTTAACCCGCCCCAGGCGTTGGCAGCAACCTGTTAGCTAGTTTTACTGCCTCCGTTGATGCGGAGCTGGCAGACTCCAGGCCGACAGGCCGGCATGCATCTACTTCGTCAGCTCGAAGTCCAGCATTAGCGCACGCTGACGTTGGATCTGCTAACGGCCTCGGCTGCTCATTCAGATGCTTTTCGCCACTTGATTTCATTGTCCAGAAGAAGCTTCGTTTCTTCAGTCTCTTTGCGGGCAGCTTCCAGCCTTTGGTACATGTTGTCGACTTTAGCGCGCTCACGGTAGAATGCTACCGCCAGCAATCCGAAGCCTAACACCGCCACCATTATCAGCCCGCCTTTCAACGGCGGCGTTGGGGCGAGGCCGTGCAATGCAATGACAATGGCGCTGAAGGCGAGACAAGAGATCATGATGGAAATGCTTCTGCCAAGCACCGCACAAAGGATCGACACCAGCAGCAAAATCAGAGCAATAGCCGGCGACGCTGCGACGCCAGCAGTGATCGAGCCCAGCCACCATGAAATCACAGGCGAAGCCACTTGGTAGAACCAGTCGTGTAAGGAGCCAAGCGCCTCAGTCATGCTGTGCCTCTGCGCAATTGCCGAACAGTGATTGGTAACCTGCAGTGCCCGGGTTGAAAAGGCTTGTGAGCTTTTGAGGGCTGCGACTGCCAGATTAATATCGACGGCCGCAAAGGGCGCGACGTCCGCTAGCTTTAGTCCGCGACCAGAGCTGTCAGTCTGCTTCCGGCCGCTTCCCAGTCGTTGAACTTGCTCAGAGAGAGTGTTCAACGGTGGCAGCAACGTGCCACTCGACCACCACTAGTCGCTGTTTTCTCTTGATGCACTGGTGTGCCATGAGACAGGATCGTCGACCCAACGATTGATATCGGATTCACGCCAGCCTGCCCCGTTGACACTGATCTTGATCTGAGCCGGGAACGTGCCTTCGGCGATCTTGCGATAGATGGTCGTGCGAGACAGGCCGGTCCGGGCAAGGACGGATTGGAGGCGTATGATACGATCCGGCTCGGACGTAGCTTGCCTGCACCTCACTGGTTCTTGCTGGTTTCTGCGGGGACAGACAGGACGAACCCATGCCCGAGGCAATCAGGTTTGTCGCCTCAGCCGGCCGCGGAGTGGAAACGGCGGCAAATCGGCAGGTCTTAGATCCCAATGCCCCGCCCCTTACCGATGCCATGGCTGAAGTCGAGTTCCGCGCCCAGGCGACGGCCAGTATCGGTGTGAATGCCGAGATCGCGCTTGCGGCTGGCGAGGAGGGATTCCAGTTGAGGGTCGCGTTCGAGGCTCTTGGCCATCTCGGACATGGCCGAGCGCGTTGACTTGTAGCCGGACATGTCGCCGGCCTGGTATTGCTCCCGTCCCGTCCGGTCGAGCTTTTGCCAACGTTCGACGAAACGGTCGGCGCGGCGGCTGGGATCGATGTCCATCCCGGTACGAATTTCCGTTTCAAGCTGGAGAGCCAGCACGATGCGGCTGACGCGGCCGGCCCCCGCCTCGCGGACAAGTTCGGGATTTTTCACATAGGCCGCTTCGGCATCGCGCCAGCCATAGGGCCGCACCTTTTCGAACGCGTTACGGGCTTCCCTCAATTCCCGCATCTGGTCGGGACTGCCCTGCCCGTCAGCATTTGCGTTGTGCGACATCGCATCGAGGGCGCGTGCGTGACGAACAAGCGCCTTCGTACGAGCGCTGCGCAACGCCACTTCCGGGTCCATCGGTATATCCGTGTCGCGCGGCACTCCCCTGGCAGAAGGATCTCTTTCCGGCGTCGGGCCTCCGATCCGCCCGCCAACACTCTCCCTTCCCGGCTCAGGCCGACCTTCCTGCATGGGCTCGGCGTCTCCGGGCGAGCGCAACCCGTCCAGCAGTCCGCCGATCCTGTCGCGCAGCTTCTCCGGAACGATCCGGCGCACGATCTCGACGACGCGCTCGCGGAACGTGATGCCGCGCCGCTCGGCATAGTGTTGCGCCGGGTTGATCTGCTCGTAATCCGACGCCATGTCCTTGGCGCGGTCGCGGGACAGCGTTCGGACGAGCCGATCTCGTGTCGCGAAGTCATCGCTGCCATAGTGCAGGTCCATCCCGTCTCGATGCCGCGACAGGGCGACGTAGCTGCCATGCGCATCCATGCCCGGTGTGGCGAGCACATGGGTCCGGTCGACGGTCATGCCCTGCGCCTTGTGAATGGTGGCGGCATAGCCGTGGTCGATGTGCGCGTAGTCTTTCAGGTCGAAGCGCACCGACCTCCCATCGTCGACGCGAACCGTCATGTTTTGTATGCTGACTTCCTCCACGATGCCCAGCGTGCCGTTCTTGACGCCAAGCCCGCGATCGTTGCGCAGGAATATGACCCGGTCACCGCTGGCGAAGGCCCTTGCACCGCGGTCGACAGTCACTCGCACTTCGTCGCCGAGATCTCCGGCAGCGCGCATGCGCTCGCGTGCGGCCTGGTTGAGCGCGCGCACCTCGTCGTTTGTATGGGTGAGGATGATCCGGCTTGCCTCTGGATGCGCCTGCCTGTCGCGATCCCAGCGCTCGACGAGTTCACCTCGCGCCTCATCGCGCGTTGCAGCCTGATGCACCATCCCTTTGTCGTCGTAGGCGCTGATCGCCGCACCTATCCTGCCAGTTGCCAGATCGCGCGTGGCATCGCGCTGCCAGTCCTCGCGCTGCCGGCGCACCTGGCCGATTTCGACACCGCCGTGTCGCTCATGGATGGAACGGAACGCAGCACCGGCTTCGATCGCCTGCAACTGCTGCGGATCGCCGACCAGCACGACCTTTGCGCCAGCGTCCGCCGCATGGGAGAGCACGCGCTCCAACTGGCGCGTGCCGACCATGCCGGCCTCATCGATCACCAGCACATCGCGCGTGGTGAGCAGATCCCTGCCCTGTCCCCAGCTATGCTCCATACTGGCGATGGTGCGTGACGAAATCCCCGATCCGCTCTCCAGATTCTCGGCGGCAATGCCGGAGAGTGCGGCGCCTCGGACCTCGTAGCCTGCTGCTGCCCATGCCTGGCGCGCAACGCCCAGCATGGCGCTCTTGCCAGTCCCGGCAAAGCCGACAACGACACCAAGACCGCGACCATCGGTGATATGCGCAAGCGCGTCGCTCTGCTCGCCTGACAGGACAAGCCCGCGTTGCACAGCCTGCGCCAATGCTGCCTCGCGATGTGCGTCACTCACCGCGTGTCGCTCGTCCAAATCAATACGCTCCGCCGCGCGGTGAAGGCGCTGTTCGGTCTCGATCATCTGCCGGGTGGTGAAACGGTCTTCGCCGCGTCCGTCCTTGCCGAGTTCGACCAGATCGGGTGCGTTGCTGATGGCTGCCACGACCGCGTTGAACTGCTCCATTCCTTCGCTGTGGCGATGCGAGAACTTCGCAATGTCCTTTCGGGTGAAAGTCGATTGCTGATGCGTGATGGCGTCGAGCGCCACGGATGGATCGGTAATGATGCGCGCACCATTGTTGCGCGCGATCTCGCGATGCAGTTCGGCGCGATCTGCTTCAATGTCACCAGCAGCAAGGCCACCGCCCTCGATGCGCCGGGCTGGCGCACCGATCTGGGTTTGCGGCTCCAGCGCAATGCCCTGCGCCTCCAGAGTGCGATGATCGATGCGCGCGTCGATGTCGAGTTCGGCAAGGCGTTCATTGGCCAGCTCCGCCCACCGCTCGCGCCACCGCTCGACCAGCTGGGTAGCATTCCAGTCGCGAACCTTGGCACCAAAACCGTTCTCATCGACCGACCGCATGGTGAGCATGACATGAGCGTGCGGTTTGGGACTTCCATCCTCTGCCCGGTCCCAGTGCACATTGAGATCGGCTACCATACCCTTGCTGACAAACTCGGCTTGTACAAAGTCGCGCGCCAGTTCGATGCCTTGCGCCTGGGTGAGTTCACGCGGGAGCGCAAACTCGACCTCGCGGGCAAGCTGGGCATCCTTGCGCCCCTCGAACGCCTCGACATCGTTCCACAGCCTTTCGCGGTCGCGCCAGGCCTGCGGTGCATCCTCAGGCAGCATCACCTCCGAATGGACGACGCCGCGCTTGGCGGAGAAGTCATGGCTGCGTTCGATGCGCTCGTCGCGTAACCGCGACGCTGAACGGTAGGCAGCTGCCGCGACAGCGCTTGAGCCTGCCTTGCGGCCAATGACCTTGACGTGAAGATGATAGATCGCCATCGCGACCAGATCATTTGCACGTCAAAGCGCACGTCGGCACGACGTATAAGCGCGCCCTCCCTCGAAAAATTCTCGGGATGGACCAGCCCGTCCCGGGCTGTCTCGGCAACCCTGAAGCCTTCCGGCAGGTGCTCGCCTATCATCGCCGCATCAACAACCGATGGAGACAACCATGCGCAAACCGCGGGACTTCGACGCCGAACTGAAGGCGCTGGAAGAAAAGGCGCGAGAACTCAAAACGCGAAAGGTGCAGCAACTTGGCGAGCTGGTGATCGCCACCGGCGCCGATCAGCTCAGCACCGACGAACTGGCCGGCGCACTGGTTGCAATTGCCGAAACGAAAGACACCTCTAAGCGCGAGGCATGGGCCAAGCGTGGGGTGATGTTTTTCGAGAGCCGGTCCCGGCGAACTGCTCCGGCATCTCTGCGCAACACACGCGGCACTCAAGCGCAACCGGGCAGCCTACAATCGACAGCAGGCGGCACAGGCTCGCAATGACATGCGCACCTGGCAGGTCGAGCGCCGCCAGCGCACACGGCAGCTCATCGAACTCGGCGGTCTCGTCGTCAAGGCAGGCATTGTCGAGCTGACCAATGATGATCGCGCCGTCATCTATGGAGCGATGCTTTGGATCGCAGCAAAGCTGCAAAGCCATGACGGCAAACATGCGCGAGACCTTTGGGCCGCGAAGGGAAGACGGGCATTCGATGCGGAATGGCAGGAAGAGCAGATGGGCCAGCGAACATAGCAGTGGGAGCCGAGTGGCGGGCGATGCAGCAGTGGCCAAAGAACCCATTGATAGTCTCCTTGCGGAGAGGTTAGCATCGAGCGGAATCACCCCGCAGCCGATGAGGCGCGAAAGGCGAAGCTTTGGGTGTCAACGGACTTGGAGTAGCGCAACCGCAAGGTACAGCATTGCTGCCGCCACAGCGCCTCCCGCTCGACCTTGGCGCGGCTATCTCAGCGCGCCAAGGCCAAGGCGGCAGAATAGGAATGACGCTGAAACCATTGGAGCAATCCGCTGGAGTGGCATTTCGTCCCCAGCCGGAACCGACCCAAGTGGTAAGCTTAGCTAATTCGCCGGGTGCAGGTGCAAGACGCATTAAGCTAACAGTGCTTCACGGCCGGCCTCAGGGAAGCTGCGAGGCGGAGCAGGTCGACCCGACGGCGTTGCCCGGCCTTTTCGAGCAAGTGCCGCGTGTGGGATTTCAGCGCGTTCGGTGAGATTGAGAGGGTTCGGGCGATCTCCTCGCTGTCTCGGCCATCAATCGTGAGCTCGAAAAATCCGCGTCTCGGCCGGCGACAAATTGTAGAGAATGGCCGCAGCGTCCAGACGTATTTGGGTCGTCGCCGCGCTCGGCAACGAACATCGCTGCAACTGCCTCGCCGGGAACTCCGGAGCTCTCACGCAGCGACCGCTCGGCACCAGTACCGGAAATGGTGAAACAGGTGACAGGACACGCATGAAGCCGGAACCCAAATATCGGCCCCCCTCCGGCGAGACATGGACGGGACGCGGCGCATCCCGCGTGTCTTCAAAGAGCTTAGCGTTACCGATAAGGCAATGCAAAAATATGAGATAAAAAGGTAGTTCAGTTTCAGCGGGCGTTTACTCGGAAGTTGTACGGACTTATCCCTTTAGGATGGGCCGCCAAAAATCATACAAAAGCTCGTTGCTCTTACATCCGACTAGATGAACATGCTCCGGGCGGACGTTTTCCCCCATGGAGGCCGCAATGGCCTTCCTTATTCGCTCCCCATTGGGTCCCGAAATTCCATAGCTCGTGCCGTAAACCTGCTTAGGCCGATCACTGCGCTGGGTCGTCATCAATTCCATGTTCATGTCCCCATAAGAGAAGCCCAGATAGACCACGACCTGGGCTTCATCGAGGAGGCTGTGCATCCTCTCCATGATCTCTACGTCATCGACACGCTCAGTGAACGTTCGGACTTGCGCCGCAATAGCTGGTAGATCATGGGGAGGCGGTGCGTGTCCGAAATCTACGGACACCATGGACGACTTTTGCCACTCCAGCTTTCCAACCTGCCCATAGGGATGGATGATCGTCAGCGTATTGGCCAATTGCCGGGCATCTTGCCATGTCAGGTCGAAATAGACGGAAAGCGCCTGAACCAGGTAGTGCTCGATGCACCGGTCGTAATTGAAGGTGATGATGCTGACGTTGTCGAATAGCCCCTCTAGGTCGCTTCGCTGCATCCCTTCACACAGCATTTTGAAGAAAGTCCGATGCCACGTGTCGGCGACCGCACGGAAGCTGACGTGATCGGTATCCCTCCCCACATAGATCTTCGACGATCTCTCCGCCTCCAAAATGCTTGCTGCGATGCCAAGCTTTCCGGTCTGAATCAGAGTCGGGTTGTCAGCATGGGCATGGAGAAAATTGTCGATTGAAAGCGTTTGCGGCATCGCCCTGGAAATCATTTGCGCGGCCTTAAAGAATCGCTCTCCGCTGCCTCGGGAATTATCGGCGAGAAGGTTGATGGCGTAGGTCAAAAGAGCATCGCCGAGGCTGGCCCCGAAATCGGTGCCTTGGGGTTGTAGCCTATCGCCAATGCCGCTCGCTAGTGCGCTACCCATCGGCAGGCCGAGTTCGTTGCTGGCGCCTGCGCCCACGACAAAGACGGTCTTCCGCTCAAACAAGGGTACTTCCTCCCCAAACCCGACATCGCTATGTGCCACAAAAAGGCCCGCCACCAAAGCGGAGGCCGATTTTAGAGAGGTGGGATGTCGAAGAAGAACATGGGCATGGTGTTGGTTGCACGGATGTACCTGTTGACGGTATGTCGCTGGGCCATTGTCGGTGCTTCTACTCCACCCGCCAGTACGATTTGCTTGACGCCATCGGGCGGCTCGGGCGGGGGTTCATCATCAGCCCTCGCCCGTCCCGCTGAACACGTCGTATAGTGGCGGGTAGAAATCGCACTCGCGGTAAACCGGGAACGGTGACAGTCGGCAGGAGGCGCTCCAAGTTTGGCGCCAAGCGTAGCTGACTATCAGAGCGAGGCTGTCACCATATGAATAAGCTCCGCCAATCCCAATCTGACTTCACCATCATTGCCAATGCGCTGCTGCGCGATAACCGCCTATCACTCAAGGCCAAGGGCCTCTATGCGCTCCGAAGAGCTGGTCGAGCACGGCTGGCAGGCCTCCCGCCCGCCGAGTGGGGAGAGTGGGCAAACCAGCAATTCGGTTGGGACGCTGCTCGTGTCTCCGCCGAGTGGGATGACTTTGCGGACTACTGGACAAGGGGAAACGCAGTACACGGTGGCCTTAAGGCCGACTGGCCCGCAACCTGGCGCTCTCACTGCCGTCGCAAGCGGCGGCGCCGGCGCAACGCCTGGTGGGGACTTGCTGCCGCCGTCAGTGCAGTCGTGGCTCACAGACATTGAAATGGGCCAGCTCCGGGCGGCGAGCACCGGCCTCATCCTTACGGCGAAACCGGAACTGTCGGAAGCCAACCGCGCGACCTTGATGGCGCGGCTCACATCCCTTTCTGACCTGCTGGCCCCTGCCAGCAATCGCGGGACTGAGTTGGAGCAAGAGGTGACGAAGCTGTTGCCGCCCCCGGCGATCAAGCGAAGATTCGGGCTCAGGTGCTCGTGGGGAGCGAGGAGCTGGAGGGCTTCCCGTTTTACGCTATCCGAAATGCCCACCGGTGGGCCGTCCGCGGTGGCGACCGACTTCCGTCACTTGCCACGTTTATCGCTGACGTGAAGCTTGCTGTAGGGTCTGGCGCCATAACCCGCGAGCGCTTAATTGAATCGCTTGATAGCGACCTCGGTGGGTGATCGACATGTCGATGGAAGATGGTGACGATGAGGGTGACTTCGAGCAGGAGTTCGAACCAGGGTATGAAGACCCCGAACATATCAAATGGCATGCCCTGCGGGCGGCGCTGGATTCCCTGGTGCTGTTCGACCCTTACCTGGGGATGCAGGCCACCAATCTGGGCGTGGTCGATGAGTTCATCACAAGCTTGGAGTACACCACCCTGCGCGAGGATGATGAAAACCGCGACATTAGCGCCCTCGTATTTTTGAATGCACAATCGCAGATGTGGATCTTCGGAGTTTACGAGTTGCTGAGAACGTGGCGGAGCCGCGTCAAGGATGTTTTGAAATGGCATGAGAACGGCGGACTGCCTCTCAAGATCAAGGCCCTACGCAAAGAGAAGGGGTTCTTGCATGCGGGCGAGCAGATGTTGGCCGACCAACTAGAAAGCGTGCAATCGGACCCAGCCATCATCGGCCGGATACGCGAAGACCTTCGGATGACTCACATCCTGTTCGGCCAAATCGAATTCCTGCGAGTTTCTCTGGCGAAGCACGAAGTGAGTGGAAAAGCCAAAGCGCTAGCTTTTGCACCTGGCTATGGACGCATCAACATGTGGTGTGGCGCCCTCGACTATGAGATGAGCGCAGGAAGGGTCATTTTGGGGGTAATCAACCGTCGTAACATAGCAGATGGAATACGAAAGTTTCTTGACCGTTCGGATATCCCGACGCCTGAGGCGATCCGAGCCTTCGATGACTTCATGAGCCTGAAGGAACCGCCATCCTTCGACATCGAGTAACGCTTGACTTTCGCTCTGCATGATAGGAATTCGATCCTATCATGCCGTCATCCCCGCGGGAGAACTGCTGCGAGAAGAACTATGACCCTGGCTCACAGCCGGGCGCATGAAATGGCCTGCGCCGAGCGCCACGTGTTCATCCGCCATGATGACGGGGAGTACCTCGCCTTCCGGTTCAAGGAGCCGTTCCAGGCGGAGCGGATGGCGCAGGTGCATGGCGGCGAGACTTATGACACCCTGAACCGCGGCAAAGGCAGCGGCTTGGAGAAGTGGCGGAAGAAGGTGACGCCGAACAAATTCGCCCGGTACGGGTGATGGCCCTCATTCCTCCCCATCATCGAAGAAAGGCTGGAGGTCCGTGCGACGATTCTTAAACGCCGCCGCTTCTTCCGCGCTGGGCGATTGGAAATAGTCGTGCACGATATAGCCAGCGGTTCCAACGATAACCACGAATTGATCCAATGACGACAAAAGGGCTTCCTTACCCATCTCAGCAAAGATGACGACCTCCACCGTATCTTCCGTCTCACCGATAAAATGCTGGTCGGACAAGGCTTTGATGTTGTTGTGGCTGTGGCCACAAAGGTCTTTGTAGACAGAGCGATATTCGTTCTCCAAACCAGCCAATTGGAAGCGCTCGAATATGTTCAAGGTGCGCCCGAGCTTCTCCAGTTCCACGAGTGCCTTTCTATGGTCTTCCAACGATTGAGCTGCGCCTGGGTCTTGCTGAAAGAAGTCGAGAAAGGGGTTTCCGGCTAGCCCTTCCTGAGTGAGCTGGAGCCAGTCTTTGTGATAGAGCGCAAGCATCTGGTTGTAATAGGTCGGATCGTTGCACAGGTTGGCGAGGTCGACAAAGGCCTCCAGACTCGACCGCAAAATGGTGTCTATTCCCGCCGACCTTTTGGCCTGCCGGAGTATCATGGCGCTGTCCGTGTTCTCGATGATGACCGCATAAAGGGCCATGACGGCGCGATGAATGCGGTTGCCTCGGTCGAATTTGACCTCTGGTAAAAGCCGCATGGTGTCTCTCATCATGTCGACAAGTAGGTCGTACATCACTTCAAGTTTGGTCATCTCAATTCCAAGAGAGACGTTGAGTCGTTTTACCAGATGCTGACGTTGCCTGCTAAAGCCCCAACCCCATAACGCGGCGCCCAAATCCATCCCAAAACTCGGCAGTCGCCCGCATGTAGGTTGTAAAATTGTCCGGTGACCAGTTCACGTCTGAATTCGGCCTCACCAGGTAGTGAACGTCATTGAGGCACATAAGGTCATCGACCGGCGCGTGGCTCAGATACCCCATGCACTGTTCGTATGTCCGCTGGAAACTGTGGCCGAAACAGAGGTCCGGTGCATTGGATAGCAGGCCTTCGATGTAGTAGGATGGGGCGACACCTGCGGCCAGTATCCCTGCCTCAATCATCCGGTTGCGCATATTCTTAAACACTCGCACGGTCGGTTTGAACCACTCTCGCGTGTTCTGATTTTTCGTCGTGCAGTTCTCCGCGTGCTGACGAGGAAAGTTCACGACTCGCGTGCCGTCATTCTTCCAAAATACGATGCCGTCTGCCCGACTGTGATGGGCTTCATCTATGTAGTTGAAGTAGTGCCGGAATTGTGCACAAACCAGCACGTCGGCATCACGGCGGTTGTTGTTCCCTCGGATGTAGATGGCCTTACTTTCGGGCTGGACGTCGTCGCCGAAGTTGGCCCTAAGCCACTGCGCTACATCCGCTTTAAATTGCTGTTGGGAATATGCGCCGACACCGGGGTGAGCCTGCTCGAAGGCGGCTTGGCCTGAGGCGGTCACTCGGGGTGGACTAACCTCATAGATATTGTGGTAGAAGATCGCATCAGTGCAAAAGACAATGTCGACATCGCTGTCCGTGCGGATGTTCGTCTGGTTCTTGTAGGAGCCCTGCAAAAACGGCTGCTGGTAAGATCTGTTGGAATAAGGCGCACGCTGGTCGACCAACACGTTGGTGATAGTCTGGTTGGTTGCGGCAGACGACTGGATCGCACCGATTTGCGACCAGGTCTCCAGCTGATCTTCCGGAATTGTCATTTTCCCCCCTACTAAGATAGCAGCGCGATGATTTCGGCTTCTCGGTTCCCGAAGGACTGGCTCCCGCGCTGATTCAGCAAATTGAGCTTTTTCAGATTGTATTCGAGCAAGTCGGCGGCCATCTCTGGCTGGGTAAATCTCTCACTGATCCGAACTGTCTGTATGCCGCCGAAAAGCACATCCCTCAGCTGTTCCATCGACTGAGTGTTGATTTCGAGGGATTTCTGCAGGAGCTTGATTGATGGCAGCTTGTTCACCCATCGCAAGACGCTCCACAAGGGTTTTTTGGGGGGCGGATATTCCCCAACCCCGATACTGAGGAGCCTGATGCTTGTGCGTGGCACCTGGTAGGCCTCGACCGCATCTGCAATCGCATAGAGCGCCGGATTATTGGCACAATAACCCCCGTCCCCAACCTTGCGGATTTCCCCACGCGAAGTGGTGATAACTTTCAATTTGAAAAATGGATAGGCGGAGCACGAAGCCTGGACTGCATCGGCCAGCGTGCAACCAAACCCCGGATCGAAAGTCTTCCGTCGGCCGTGAGCTTGTTTCTCGCTAGCTTTAAATATCATTGGAATTTCGGCATCCCAGTTTGAGGCGACGATTCCGATACCTGTTTTCACCCTATCGAAGCCGTCCTCGCCAAACACTTGGGTAGCCAAATCGCTGAGCGCGGCGGTCTTCCGGCTTGGTAGCCAGCGCTTCATCACCGTAGGGACGTAGGTCTTGTACAGGCAGTGGATCTCATCGACCGGCTTACCGATTGCCAATAAGGCTCCAATGATCGAGCCCGTGCTTGTGCCGTAGATCAGGTCGAAAACCTCATGAAGGGGCTTATCCAGTGCGGCTTCCAACTCCTTCAGCACGCCAAGCGTGTAGAACCCCTTGGCGCCACCGCCATCCAGGCTCAGAATTCGAAAAGGTTTTTCTTCGGCTGTTTTGACGCCTGACATGAGAAGCCACCTCAGGCTCGCCTATTTTTTTAGCAGACAAAGAACAGGGAAAGCAGCGGATTGTGATATTATCCACGGCATAAGTGCAAGGCCCGAATTGAACTCAACCGACCGCGTTCACCTGTACCGCGTGGTAGCGCTAGGCTGCGTGGTGGTGTTCCCGGAAACCGGCGAATGCTGTTGCTTCGCAGCCGAAAGAAAGGGGGCAATGCGGCCGCTCACATTTGAGTGTTCCTGCTGACGCGCACTGTCGGAAAGGCAAAGGTGCTAGGAAGTCGTTGGCTTCCTAAATAGCTCAAAAAAGCCGAATCTAATGTCCTGCTTTGTCCATAAGCACCCGCAATTCGGTCCGAGGTGTGACCCAGAAAGTTCGAAAAGCTTCCAGGAACCCCAGCCAATCAATGACTGTGTATCAAAGCCGATAACTCACTAAATTTTCGATCAGGGCGCCGGAACTACGCTCGCCTGGCGACGAACCGCATGAACTGAGGCGATTGCTTTCCGCAGTTGAACAGCAGGTCGAGGATCGACACCTCGTGTATGAATCCCGCCCAGAGCTGGGGATAGGCAGGATAACCCTCATAGTCGAACCATTCGAGATCGATGCCCTTGAGCTCGAAGACCTCGGGCACGATGTAGTCTTTCGCCGACGGCCCCGAAACGTAGACCGTCCCTCCCGCCTGGGTGCAGATGTCAGCCAACCGCTCGGTTTTGGCACCGTTGAGCTGGTACGCGCTGGATGAGGTGATGGCCGTGGTGATCCCCAGATAACCGCATATTGCCGCGAGAAAGCAGCGGTTCAGCTCCGATATATGCGTGTAGTGGCTGATATAGAGCGGCTCCAGCCATTCAGCTATTTCCGAGAAACAGCTTGCCCGGCGGTAGTTCTGCTGCAGCTGCCGCCAGTGCGATTGAGCCCAGTCGGCGCCGTCTATCTCGGTCTCGAGGATCTTCTGAAGGTATTTTCCCTTGGTCACGACAGGCACGGTCAGCCATTGCGCGCCGGCGGGCGTCTTGATCTTGTTGCGATTGCGCCAGTCGCGCCGTGTAAATTGCATGTCGTCGTAGAGGATGAACTCGTCGACCGATGCGATGAGGTCGAAATATCCCTTCCACGGGATATAATTCGACTGGAGAATGGCCACACGTTTCGTCATCTGCCCGCAGCTTCACTCACCCAAGAATCCCTGGAACAGCCCAACGTCCTTGCTGTTCAGTGGTGACCGGCGCCAAGCACCGCGGCCACGCCCTCCTGGGCGGCGAGACTGAGCCCATACCATAGCGGCAGCCTGATCAGCCGCGCGGCGGCTTCGGTGGTGACCCGCAGGTCGCCGTGTGTTCTGCAATAGCGTCGGCCGGCAGGCGCGTCGTGCAGCGGAACATAGTGGAAAATGGCGTCGATACCGTTTTCGCGAAGACGGGCCAGCACGCCACGCCTGTCAACGCCCTCAGGCAACAGCACGTAGTAGAGATGTGCATTGTGTTCGCATTCGGCCGGGACAATCGGGCGACGAAGCAGCCCGGCCTGCTCCAGCGGCGCCAGCAACTCGTGATAGCGGTCCCATACCCGCAAGCGCTCGGCGGTAATCGATTCGGCATCTTCGAGCTGGGCGAGCAGGAATGCCGCCAGCAAATCGCTGGGAAGATAGGAGGAGCCGACGTCCTGCCAGGTGTATTTGTCCACCTCGCCGCGGAAGAACCGGCTGCGGTCGGTTCCCTTTTCACGGATGATCTCGGCCCGTTGGCTGAGCTCGGGGTCATTGATCAGCAGCGCCCCGCCCTCACCCGAAATCAGGTTCTTGGTCTCGTGGAAGCTCAGCGTCCCCAGATCGCCGAGACTGCCGAGCGGCCGCCCCTTGTAGCGTGACATCGCACCCTGGGCGGCATCTTCGACGACCTCGAGGCCGTGCCGGCGCGCTATATCAAGAATGGTGTCCATCTCGCAGGCCACGCCGGCGTAGTGGACCACCACGATCGCCCGTGTCCTCGGGGTAATCGCGGCCTCTATCAGGCGCTCGTCGAGATTGAGCGTATCTTCCCTTATGTCGACGAATACGGGTACGCCGCCCCGCAGCACAAACGCGTTTGCCGTCGATGTGAAGGTGTAGGACGGCATGATGATTTCGTCGCCGGGAGCGATATCCAGGAGGAGAGCCGACATCTCCAGCGCCGCCGTACATGAATGGGTCAGAAGCGCCTTGGCACACCCGACATGCTCCTCGATCCAGGCATGGCAGCGCTTGGTGAACGCCCCGTCACCGGACATGTGCTGGGCGACCCGCGCCTCCGCGATGTAGAGCATCTCCCGCCCGGTCAAGTGCAGGCGATTGAATGCAACAGGCAGCGACCCTGCAGTCCGCAAAGGCTTGTTCAAAGAATCGGACACTGTCATCCCCTGTCAAACGGCGCTACTGGTAGAGCCGAAAGAAAGTACCTCCTGCACTTCAACCGGGACAGTTCCATTAATTGCCGGCTTGAGCAAGCCAACTTGGGAAATTGGGCGCTAGAACATCCGATCCGGGTGCCGAGGGCGTAGAACGAAGGAAGCCAGGTTGACGGTGTTGCTTTTCCTGGGGCAACGATAGCTGAAATGAGACGTCGGGAGGAAGCGCCCGGCGCAGCAACGGATTCATTCCCCTCATGAAGCTTTCCATCGTCAGCACGCTTTACAAGTCAGAGCCCCATATCGCCGAATTTTGCGACCGGGTCTCTGCCGCGGCGCGCCGCCTGGTCGGGGACGACTTCGAGATCATCCTCGTCAACGATGGTTCCCCCGATGGCAGCCTGGATCTGGCCGTCGCGCGCAGCGCGATTGACCGGCACGTGACCGTTATCGACCTGTCGCGGAACTTCGGCCACCACAAGGCGATCATGACCGGGCTGGCGCATGCCAGCGGCGATCGGGTGTTCCTCATCGACAGCGATCTCGAGGAAGAGCCCGAGTGGCTGCTGCCCTTTGCCGACCAGATGTCGGACCGTAAGCTCGATGTGGTCTATGGGGTGCAGGAATCTCGCCGTGGCGGCACCTTTGAACGGTGGACCGGCGCGATATTCTTCTCAATCAATAATTGGCTGAGCGATTTCCATCTGCCGCGCAATCTGGTGATCGCGCGGCTCATGTCGCGCGCCTATGTCGCTGCGCTCGTCAGCCACCAGGATCACGAGTTTATCATCGCTCATCTGTTCCAGCTCACCGGTTTCCGGCAGGATTCACAACTCGTCGTCAAGCACGCTTTGTCGCCCACGACCTATTCGATCAGCCGCCGCATTCAAATGGCGATTCGCTATTTGATGACGACGTCAACCAAAATTCTTTACCTGATACTATATTTCGGGTTGACCATTTCAATTCTATCCGTGCTTACCATGGCTTTTTATCTTATAAGATATGCGATCCACGGCGTAGGCGTTAGCGGGTTTACTTCCATAATCATTTCGATTTGGTTCTTTGGCGGCATGACGATGCTTGTCCTTGGCCTTCTCAGCGTCTACATCGCCAACATACTGTCCGAAACCAAACGCCGTCCCTACACGATCATTCGAGATATTCATCGCGGCGGCGCGACGGGCATCGAGGGGCACGCCGATGATGTTGCCACCGCCGAAGATCGGTCGTCCCTTGGGTCGGAGAGGGTTCGCGACTAGCTGGTCGTCGGCGCCATCACACGGGGCATTCTGCACGGCCCTGCCAAACGTTCCAGCTTGGCAACCACGGATATCCCCTTGGCCGCGGCATCCGGCACTTGGTCGCGCAATTCGGGGACCTGGTCGAAGGGGAAGCAAAGCCCGATGCCCGTATCATTCGCGGCTCTGTCCACTTACTATCAATCAGGATATACGATTCTGTGCGCGACAACCCACCGATGGTTATGCCCATGACGTCTATTGACGCCCCGGCAACAGACAAGAGCGGGGCAATGTTGCTTGAAATCGCCCGCTACTACGGCGACAAGGTGCAAGCGCACGGCCCCAGCCCCAAGGGCGTGGATTGGAATACGGAAGAAGGCCAGATCCTTCGCTTCAGACAATTGGCATCGTTGATCGACCTGCCGGGCGACTTCACGGTCAACGATCTGGGGTGCGGCTACGGCGCCTTGCTGCCGTTCCTCACCGATCGCTTTCCCGGCGTGCGATACTATGGCTGCGATGTGGCTGCAGAGATGATCGAAGCCGCGGCCGTACTCTTTGGGGACAATCCCCAGGCACAATTCGCCGTCGGATCCGTGCCGGCGCAGACTGCCGATTTCGGCTTCGCGAGCGGTATCTTCAACGTCAGGCTGACACGCCCGGACGATCAATGGGCAGCCTATCTGGAGGCAACGCTGGACGTCCTCCATGCCACCAGCCGGCGTGGCTTCGCCTTCAATTGCCTTACCTCCTATTCGGATCCGGACAAGAGAAGAGCCGATCTCTTCTATGCCGATCCAACGCGGCTTTTCGACATGTGCAAGAAAAAATACGCGCAGCGCGTGGCACTGCTGCACGACTACGGTCTCTATGAATTCACCATCCTGGTCAGGAAGTCATGAAGCGGCCCATCGTCATATTCGGAGCAGGCGATATCGCTGAACTCGCCCACTACTATTTCGCGCACGATTCCTCTTACGAGGTCGTCGCCTTCACCGTGGACAGTGCATTCCTGACCCAGGACCGGCTGGCGGGTCTTCCTGTCGTGCCCTTCGAGACGTTGGCCCGGGACTATCCGCCGAGCAGCCATGGTGCGTTCGTGGCGCTCAGCTACAGCAAATTGAATGAAGTTCGCCGCGAAAAATATCTGGCGCTCAAGGCATTGGGGTACGATTTCGTGAGCTACATCAGCTCCAGGGCCACCGTCCTCAACGACGGCAAGATCGGCGAAAACTGCTTCATTCTCGAGCACAACGTCATTCAGCCTTTCGCATGGATCGGCAACAATGTGACGCTGTGGAGCGGCAATCACATCGGGCACCACTCCCGCATTGCCGATCATTGCTTTCTTGCCTCGCATATCGTGGTCTCGGGCGGGGTCGATATCGGCGAGGCCTGCTTCCTGGGTGTCAACGCGACGCTGCGCGATCATATCCGTGTGGGCGAGCGTTGCGTGATCGGCGCCGGGGCGCTGATCCTGGCGGATGCGGAGCCCGACGGCGTCTATCTCGGCAACGCGACGGAGCGCTCGAAAGTGCCGAGTTCGCGGCTGAGAAAGATATGACGCGATCCCGTTTCAAGCGCGTCGGGTTGGTATGCCGGCCGGGCGGCTCGCCCTGGGAGCGGTCGCATTGCCAGAACCCCTTTGCCCAGAGGCTGGGCAACGAGAAATACCGCATTCATTTCGCAAGTCGCGATGACAGCAATCGCTCGCGAGGCGGCTGGGCCGAGGTCACCGCGACGGCTGATGGACTGACCCAGACCGCCCGCTCGGAGCGCCCGTCGCTCGATATTGGCCAGCCGGGAACATTCGATGATTCCGGCGCCATGCCCGGCTGTCTCGTCGATCACGAAGGCCGCTTGTTGCTTTACTACACGGGATGGTCGCTCACCCGCACGGTGCCATTCACCTTCGCCATCGGGATCGCGCAATCGCGCGACGGGGGCCGTCATTTCGACCGCCTGTCCGAAGCGCCGGTACTCGGTCGCAACCACTACGATCCCCTGCTTGCGGGGGCGCCCTGGGTGCTCGTCGAAGACGGCAATTTCCGTATGTGGTATGTGTCGGGACTGCGATGGGAGGTCGACCCGGAAGGGAAGACTGCTCCTATCCACTACTACACCGTCAAACACGCGACGAGCCGCGACGGCATGAATTGGATAACCAACGAGCATGTCTGCCTGCCCTTCCACGAGGGAGAGCACGCCATCGCCCGACCGGTCGTCCAGAGGACCGATGCCGGCTACGAAATGCTCTATTGCGCTAGGCGTCTAGGCGAAACGTACCGCGTGTACCGCGCCACATCCGTCGACGGGATTCACTGGGAGCGCGACAGGGTGCCACTGCTCGACACCAGCGCCAGCGGATGGGATTGCGAGATGGTCTGCTACGCCAGCCTGCTGCACACGGCCAAGGCCAGCTTCCTGCTCTACAACGGCAATGGTTATGGGAGGGATGGGGTCGGTGTCGCCATCCTGGAATCGTGACGGAGCGGTCGACGGCGCCGAGTTCGCGTCTCAGAGGGATATGACCGGTGCGATGGGAGAAGCTCGGCCGGCTGTTTTGCCCGACCGGTGATATCGAGTGGATGCGCTCGCACGCCACCATGCCGATCGCCGAGCACGTATCGGGCGATCTGTTCAAAATCTATTTCGGCTCTCGGGATGCATCGCAACGCTCGCATACCGGCCATGTCATCGTCGACCTGTCGTCGCCGGCGCGCATCCTCGAGGTCGCTCAGTCGCCCGTGCTGATGCCGGGCAATCTCGGCGAATTCGATGACAGCGGCGCCCTGGCGAGTTGGCTCACGGTCGCCGGTCCGACGCGGTATCTCTACTATGTCGGCTGGAATCTGGGCGTGACCGTTCCCTTCCGCAACGCTATCGGCCTCGCCACGGCGCCGGCCGACTGTTCGTTTTCACGTTTCGCGGCGGGTCCGCTGCTTGATCGCACGATGACTGAGCCGCATTTTGTCGGCAGTTGCTGCGTGCTGCGTGAGGGCGGCCTCTGGCATATGTGGTACACGTCCTGCCTTGATTGGAGCCCATCGGCGAACGGCCCGATCCACCGCTACC
Source organism: Mesorhizobium sp. 01N446 (assembly GCF_056399285.1). Lineage (NCBI taxonomy): Bacteria > Pseudomonadati > Pseudomonadota > Alphaproteobacteria > Hyphomicrobiales > Phyllobacteriaceae > Mesorhizobium > Mesorhizobium sp. 01N446. The sequence goes on from NZ_JBFTRA010000003.1 coordinate 62,369, forward strand.
ACATCAAATATGCGCGTTCCGACGACGGTATCCATTGGCACCGTGACGGACGGGTCGCCATCGATTTCGCAACCGAACAGGAATATGCGATATCTCGGCCGTCGGTTAAGCGAGACGGCGAGCTGTGGCGCATGTGGTATGCCTGTCGCGGAGAGAGCTATCGCATCGGCTATGCCGAGTCAGCCGATGGACTGAACTGGACCCGGCTCGATCACGCTGTGGGCATCGCGCGCTCGGAGTCGGGCTGGGATTGCGAAATGATCGAGTATCCGTTTGTGTTCGATCACGGAGGGCAGCGCTACATGCTTTACAACGGCAATGGCTACGGGAAGAGCGGCTTCGGCCTGGCCGTGCTCGTCTAGCAAGGCCTGAGCCGACATGATCGTTTGCCCGCGGTGCAGTCTAGAACATGCGGTCCAGGACCCGAGTTGCCCGGGCTGCGGGTTTGCCCCAGCCAGCCAGGACGGCTTCCCCGCCTGGGCGCCCGAAATGGCAGACGAAGGCGGGGGGTTCCACGAGAGCTTCTTTCCCGAACTCGCCAGGCTCGAGGCGGGAAATTTCTGGTTCGAGGCCCGCAATGCCATCATCGTTCGGACGCTGAGGCGGTTCTTTCCGCAGTTCCGGTCGTTCCTCGAGATCGGCTGCGGCACGGGCTTTGTGCTGAGCGGCATCGCCCACGCGTTTCCCGACGTTCGGCTGGCCGGGACTGAAATCTTCATTGCGGGGCTGCCCTTTGCCGCCGCCCGCGTGCCGTCGGCAAGCTTTGCCCAGATGGACGCAAGGCGATTGCCCTACACTGCGGAATTCGACGTGGTCGGTGCGTTCGACGTGATCGAGCACATCGAGGAAGATGTCGACGCATTGGAGAACCTGAAACGCGCCGTGAAGCCTGGAGGCGGCGTGATCATTTCAGTGCCGCAGCATAAATGGCTGTGGAGTGAGATCGACAAGCAGTCGTTTCACTTCCGGCGTTACGAAAGGCGGGACCTGCATGAAAAGATCGAAGGCGTGGGACTTGAGATCGTCTACAGCACGTCGTTCGTATCGCTTCTGCTGCCGCTGATGTTCCTGTCACGGCGGCGCAACAGCGAGAGCCCGGAGTTGGACGCCGGCAGGGAATTGCGCCTTGGACGGGCCACAAATGCGTCTTTGCGGGCCGTGATGCGCTTCGAAAGCCTGATCCTGGCGACGGGCCTTACCTTTCCCGTCGGCGGATCCCGGCTGGTGGTGGCAAGGCGCCCGTGACTGCTGCGGCAAAGGCGGCGCTTCGCGTATCACCGCACCCGACAAAGTGGCCTTTTGGGTTTCCCGCCGGCTTCGGTGCGCACCTTATGGCAACCGGGTCGCGGCCAGCATCACACCGAGGACAATCAAGCCATTGCCCGCAAGGGACTGCCAGCTGAACCGTTCGTGCAAGAACACGATCGAACCGGCGAAAATCAGGGGATAGGACAAGGCTCCAAACGGGAAGGCCACCGAGAGGGGAATTCTCGATACCCCTGCGTACCAGAAAAGACTGGAGGCCACGAGGCCAAGGCCGCCTATCCAAACCTTCCAGTCGGCGAGCAGGCCAAGCAGATAGGGCCAGCCCGCCTCAAAGCTGAACGGCACCGTCCCATGTTCAGTCAGGCGAGACTTGATGATGATTTGGGCCACGGTGAGCAAAATAACGGCCGAAACAATGAGGGCAATGCCGGTGGCACGGTTATCCAGTTTGCTTCTCCATTCGCTCGAATCGCCGGCGCTTTGGCGTTTGGACTGTAGCATGCCGGCTGTCCGTTTGGGCTGCGGTTGCCGCTGCAAGCACGGGGCACCTCCGGCAACCTCTCCATCCGGCAAGAACCGTTGTTGATACCAGCTTGGATTGTCCCGCACAGGTTGACAAAGGCGAAGCCAAACGGTCCATCTAGGCGGTTGTCGTGTCCGGCCCCGATTTCGAGCGGTGTGCACGATTCAAGGGGAGCTCAACCGAATCATGACAATCCAGGAGCAGTCCCGGACAATTCTGGCTGAGCAGAATCTGCAAGCAGAAGGATTGCCCAAAGCCAGGTCCACTTGGTTTCCTGCGGCTGCATTCATTCTGGTGATCAATTTCTGCTTCCTCCTATTCTACGTTTTCGTTGAATACAGAAGGCTTTTTCACGCCGACAGCGCGATGAAGGTGTTGCTGGCGCGAGAAATCGTCAACAGTCATAGTTTCTTCCCGCCGGATTGGTATTATGGAAACAACGACATTGTCGTTGTTTTTGGCCATCTCTTCATCATACCGATCCTGGCTTTTCTTCCTGCCGGCTTCACAGCCCATGCGATCTCGGGCCTTGTCACATCGATACTCGTGCTGCACAGCGTCTGGCTGGCTGCCGGCCTGGCGCCGATCGGCAGAACACGGCGGACGCTGATAACAGCATCGGTAGCGGCGGGAATGTCCGGAGTCTTGGCCGAAAATCTCTACGGACAGGCGTCATACGGCACAATTCTCTACATGTCGCTGTATTCGATATACTGCCTCGTGCGGTTGATGAGAGAGAAATCGGCGAAGAACGTCGTCATATGGAGCGTTCTGCTGTGTGCGCTGATCACGGCCGAGTTTTGGGGTAATCCTCAGCGCGCGATCGTTACCGTAGGGATGCCGCTCATCGTCGCCACGCTGTGGTCCATCCACAGGCTGGGACTGCATCCCGCAGGTGTGGGGCGAGCATCCCTGGTGGGCGCGGCCGCTTCGATGTGCGCAGCGATAGGTGGCGGAAGCATCCTCTATGGAGTGACCTTTGCTCATGTAAACAATGCCGCGCGCGCCGCGTCCTCCGTCAAATGGCTGCCATACGATGCGATCGTCAGCAACCTTGCGGTCCTGGGCAAGGCGGTGCTGGCGGTTTTCGGCGGATCTCCGCCCGGAGACAGCGGACTTCTGACCGTGATCGGCCTCTACGGCGCCCTACGGTTGATTGTCGCGGTCATATTGGTGGCGTTGATCGTGCGTTCGGTGGCAACATCGGCGAGGCCGGGCGACGAGGTCAGGCCGCTGGCCATCTTTGGATCGGTGGCGCTTCTGCTGGTGTGCTTTCTGCAAGTGGCAACGACCATTCCGGACCTTTCCGATCCGATCGGCAGTTCCCGTTACCTGGTACCGTCGCTCGTCACGATGACCATCGTGGCGTTGGCCACGCCTCTCGACATGCGACTGAGGCCCATCGAGTTCCTCAGCGTGGTGGTCGTCTTTGCCGCATTGCTGACAAGTGCCTACCCGACTTTTGTCAGGTCGGATGCGTGGTCGCCTTTGACCTCGGGGCAGCGGAAATCCCCTGCCGTCAATTTTTCGGACTTGGCGCGCTACCTCCAGGCCAATGGGCTGAACTATGGCTATGCCACCTATTGGAACGCCGGCACGGTCAGCGTGTTGTCCGACGAACATGTCCTGGTTCGGCAGATCACGCTGGACGGCGCTTTGCCAATGCCCTTGCGTTTCCTGTCAGCGGACCGCTGGTACAATACCGAGACCTGGAAGGGCGAAACATTTCTTCTCCTGACTCAGGACGAAGCAAACAAGGTCGACTGGAAACGGCTGGCGGAACTTGGCTTGCCGATTTCGCGGAAACTTCAATTCGGCAATCTCGGCATCTTTGTATTCGCAGACAACATTGCCACCAAGGTCGCGGGCTGGGACGTTGAATTCAAGCAGCCGATGACATTTCATGCCGATGCCGGCGCGCTTACCCAGGTGGGTTCACTGGAGCAACACGGAGGTGAGAAGGTGCTGGTGGCGCCCTCGAAATCGCCGGGTGCGCTGTACTATGGGCCATTTGTGAAGGTCGTTCCCGGCACGTATCGCCTCACCTTTGACGTCGAAGCCGGCAGCGATCCGGCTGCCACGCTGCGCCTTGACGCGGCCACGTCGCCGGGCGGCATGGTCCTGGCGCAGAAAGAGCTGACGGAAAGTCATGGCCCCCAACAGCTGCTCTTCTCGCTCGACCACACATCGATCATGGAATTTCGCGTCTGGGCTTTGGGCAATGGCGAGGTGACGTTCAAATCGGTCACCATCGAGCGCACAAGTCCGTAGCGATGGAAGCTCGTAGAATCTATTTCTTCGCTCGCGCGCTGAACCACGCGTTCACCGAGCGATACTCGTCCAGACCGAATCCCAGAATCTTCTTCTGATCAGCGCTCAATCCCGGGAAATCGGACAAGATCGACGGCAAATGAAGCTGCTGCCGCAGCATCGGGATGGTGAAGACGTGGTTCACGCCGCGCCGGTTCCTGTCGGTGTGGTTGGTCGATCCGGCGTGGTAGAGCATGCTGTCCAGGATGATGAATGTGCCCCGCGGCACGGCTATCTGAACCTGACGCCGCCGCACCGTCTCGTCCGAGGGAAAATCCTCGCGATGATGGCTGGCGGGTATGACCCGGGTGGCGCCATTTTCGGCTGTGAAATCGTCAAGCGCAAACAGCGCATTGATGGCAAGCGGCCGTGAACTGACGAAGTGCTGGTAGGGGAGATCGCGATGAAAGGACGCCTGTCCGTATTTGCTCCCGTTGGCACGATTGATCAGCCCATTGACGTGATTGAGGATGTAGTAGCCACCGAGCATCCTTGAGAGCAATTGCGCCAGGCGCTCGTTGAAGGCGATGGCCATGAACGCTGGAGCGTATTTGGGGAGGACGCGGATCGTGTCGCGCTCGCCGATCGTCGACAGGTCGTAGCCGGCGCTTGCGGCTTGTTCGGCGTATTTCACTTCAGCGGCGTCAAAGTCACTGGACAGCGCGTCCAGTTGGTCGCCCGTCAACCCTGCGTCGAGGGTTGTATGGCCGGTAAGCCGGAGATCCTCGATTAGGACATCGATCTCGTCGCGCGCGACCGCGGTTTCCCTGACCCCGTAGCGATCGATCTCGGTCACAGCTGCTCCTTGAGAAGGCTGGAAAAGAGGTAGGGATGGACGATCTGCGCGCCGCTGCCTCGAAACCTTCCGGCCACCGCCGGCCAGCTTCGCGGATTGACAGCCGCCACCATGATAGTCAGGGGATGCGTGGAAGCATACTCGTCGGCTCTCAGCCACGGCCGGCCGTCGAGAGTTGCAGCGAGGGGCTCATCCGTCAGGAATGCTTCGGCTCCCTTGACGAGCCGGGGAGCATAGGCCCGCAGCAGATTCCGGAACTCCCCGGCTCCAAAGATCGCGTAGGGCCTGTTGTCCAGCCACTCCGACGCGCCAGCATCAATTTCCGACCAACCCTTCAGGAAATCCGATCGCGCCCGTGCCAGCGACAGGTACCGGAGATCCCCGGGATCCTGCGCTGCGCTCGTGTTGGGTTTCAGGACGGTCAGTCGAAAGCCCTTTTGCTGTCCACGCAGCGCCATGCTTCCAATGACGTGCAGTCCTGCTGCCGCAGCAACCATCCGCAGGGACAGTTCGGAGAAACTCGAGACATGATCGAGGAACAACAGCTCCGTGTCGGCACTATCACCGTCCGGGCAGATCACCGCCACGTGGCCTTTATCCGAGAGGGCCTGGCTCGACACGGAAAGGAAGGCCTGCGGGCTGAGAGCGTGCTCAAGGACGTTCACCGAAAGGCAGAGGTCGTACCGCCCGGCAATCGCACCGAGGGCTTCTTCGGCATAGCCCTGCCGGATTGTCGCGCGCGCGTGATCCCGACGCTGCGCTGCAGCGACCAATTGAGATGCCGCCTCGAAGCCCAGCGCTTCCGTCAATTGCCATCGCCGCGCCAGCTCTTCGAGCAGGGCACCGGTCCCCGCCCCGAACTCGACGACGTTTCGGGGGCGAAGAGCATGGCCGAACAGCGCGACCGCGGCTTCGTCCATGCAACCGGCATAGGCTTCGGCTCGGGCGGCATCGGCGGCCGGGTCAACCAGGCCGAGATTGTATCCGTCGCTGTACACAGCATCCCGATCTTCAGGCTTCAGTGGGGTGAGATGAAAGCCATGCCCGCATCTCAGGCATGAGGCCTTCTCAAGGGGGCGGCTGAGAATTGTGCCATCGCTCGTCATGGAAAGCGATGGATGGGGTAGCGCCAGCCTCATCGGTGCGCCGGCCCCGCAAGCAGGACAAACGGATTCACTCAAACTGTCGCCCCTCCGCCAATTCCATATTCGGCCAATGGCCATGCGGCGTAAATCCCCCAACGCGCCTCGAGGTCTCGCCCTGCCCGCGCGGGCGAAGGTTCGTTGCTTTTCTGACCATGCGATGCAATCGTGGCGCTCTGCGCTGCCCTGCTTCGTGCATAGGAACCACCGGCAGGCTTCGACCTTGGCGGTCGAAATCATTGTTGGATCATAATGACATCCTGTTCAGCCGTCTTATGGGCCGCCTTCATCGTCACGCTCGTTGCGGTTCTGGTGCTCGCCCTTTTGCCCGTGCCCGAGCTTCAGGAATTCGGGCTCGACATCGGTTTCGACAATGACAAGCTCAATCATGCCAGCGCATTCGCCACCCTGGCTGTTCTTGGCGGTCTTGGGTGGCCCGGGCGCAAGGTCAGGCTGGCCATTTTCCTGGCTCTGGTCGGGGCGGTGATCGAGGTCCTTCAGGGCACCCCGCTGATTGACCGCGACCTCGACGTGTTCGATTGGGTTGCCGATTGCATCGGCATAGCGTGCGGCCTCGCGGTGGCGATGTGTGTAAACTGGGTCATGCACCGCAAGGGCTGATGGCCAATCGCACCCTGCCCTATGGGCTGGAAGCGCCAACCCGAACGCTTCAGCTCGCCTCGCGCATCGCCTCGGCGGCCTGCAGGTCGACCGAAACGAGCTGGCTGACGCCCTGCTCGGCCATCGTCACGCCGAACAGCCGGTCCATGCGCGCCATGGTGATCGGGTTGTGGGTGATTATGACGAAGCGCGTCTCTGTGGTCTTGGCCATCTCGTCCATGAGATTGCAGAAGCGCTCGACATTGTGATCGTCGAGCGGCGCATCGACTTCGTCGAGCACGCAGATCGGCGCCGGGTTGGTCAGGAAGACGGCAAAGATCAGCGACATGGCCGTCAGCGCCTGCTCGCCGCCGGACAGCAGCGTCATGGTCTGCGGCTTCTTGCCGGGCGGGCGGGCCAGGATTTCGAGCCCCGCCTCAAGCGGATCGTCGGATTCGATCAGCTGCAATTCCGCCGTGCCGCCACCGAACAGATGCGAGAACAGCCGCTGGAAGTGGCTGTTGACCACGTCGAAGGCGGCGAGCAGCCGCTCGCGGCCTTCGCGGTTGAGGCTCTGGATCGCCTGCCGCAGCTTGCGGATCGCCTCGATGATGTCCTCGCGCTCGGAGACGATGGTCTCCAGCCGATCGGAGAGCTCTTTCTGTTCTTCCTCGGCGCGCAGATTGACGGCGCCGAGCCGTTCGCGCTCGATCTTCAGCCGGTCGAGCTGGCGTTCGATCTCGGCCATTTCGGGCATCGGGTCGTCGGCTTCCAGGCCGGTATGGCGGATAACCAGATGCGGCGGCGTGTTCAGCGTTTCCTGGATGCGCGCTTCGACCTCAAGCCGGCGCTCGTCGGCCGCCGTCAGCCTTTCCTCGGCGCGGGCACGGGTCTCGCGCGCCTCGGCGAGCGACTGGATGGCTGATGTGGCCCCCTTGTCCAGTTCGGCCTGCCGGTTTTCCGCTTCCTGCAGCCGGTCGGCTGCCGCCTTGCGCAAGGTCTCGGCCTCGGTGAGCTGCGACAGCAGCGCGCGCCGCTTGGCGTCGATCTCGTCGGGCGCATCGGCCAGCCGTTCGCGCTCGGCCTCGGCCTCGGCCTTGCGTTCGCCAAGCGAGGCGATCTGCGTCGAGGCGTTTTCGGCGCGGACCAGCCAGTTGCTGCGCTCGGCGCCGATGGCATCGAGCCGGCGCGTACGCGCCTCGGCCTCGCGCCGCAGCCCTTCATGGACGGCACGCGCATCGGCAAGCGCGGCGCGGTCGCGGGAGACATTGGCCGAGGACTGTTCGAGCTGCAATTGCAGGTCGCCGAGATCCGGCGCGTCCTGCAGCAGCATTTCGGCCTCGACGAAAGCCGCCGAGGTTTCCTCATGGCTGTCGACGATGCGCGCGCGGGCCTCATCGAGCGCCGCGCGCCGGCTCGCCAGTTCGCCACCGGCCTTTTCGGCCTCGGCCAGCGCATTGCGGGCCGCGTCCAGCCGGTGCTGGGCGTCGCGCCCGGCCTGGCGCGTGTTGCGTTCGGCCTCGCTTGCGTGGCGAAGCGCCTGCTCGGCCTGCGCCAGCGCCTCCTCGGCGTGACGCAGCACAAGTGTCGCCTGCACCGCTTCGGCATCAAGTTCGGCAAGCCGGTTCTTCTGCGCCAGCCTTTGCGCCGCGGCCGTCGGTGCATCGGCGCTGGCGGTCAGGCCGTCCCAGCGCCAGAGCGCGCCTTCGCGGCTGACCAGCCGCTGGCCGGGTGCGAGCAGCGCCTGCAGCCGGCGGCCGTCGGCGGCCTCGACAATGCCGATCTGCGCAAGGCGGCGGGCGAGCTGCGCCGGGGCACGCACCACGCTGGCAAGGCTCTTGATGCCTTCCGGCAGGGCGGCGTCGCCGGGCTGGATCTGGCTCTCGCCCCAATGCGCGGGCGCGCTGCGGTCAAGCGGCACGTCGAGATCTTCGCCAAGGGCCGCACCCAGCGCCGTCTCGAAACCGCGCTCGACGCTGATCTGCTCCAGCACCGAAGGAAAGAGATCGCCGCTGGCGGCATTGAGGATCTTGGCCAGCGTGCGCGCTTCGGTCTCGATCCGCGCCAGCTCCGCCTTGGCGTCCTGAAGCGGCGGACGGGCAGCGCTTTCGGCGGCGCGGGCATCGATGACCGACTGCTCGGCCTGCGCCACGGCGACCTCGGATTCTTCCAGAAGCGCCATGGCCTGTTCGACAAGTATCCGCTTCTCGGCCGGGTCCGGCAGGCCGGCGACCTTGGAGAGAATATCAGACAGTTCGCGGTCGACCTCGGCGAGCTGGCGGGCGAAGCGGTCGCGGCGCTCGGCGGTTTCGCGCAAGGTGCGTTCAATCTGGTGGCGCGACGCGGCGGCTTCGGCCCGTTCGGCGGTCAGCGCGGCGAGCCGGGCTTCGCTTTGCGCAAGCGTCGATGCCGCCTGTTCGAACGCCGCGCGCGTGGTGGCCTCGCGCTCGGCCGCACCGGCGTTCTCGGAATTGAGCGTGGCTTCTTCGGTGCGCAGGCGTTCTAGAACATCGGCATTGTCGCGCACCATCCGCTCCTCGCGGGCGATGTCGCCGTCGAGCTGCTGCAAGCGGCGCTCGATTTCAGCCTGGCGGTTGCGGATGCGCCCGGCCTCCTCCTCGATCTGCGACCTGGCGATCGACAGGCGTTGGAAGGCGGCCGCGGCGGCGGCTTCCGCGTCGCGCAGATCGGGCAGGCGATGAGCACTGATGCCCTGTTCCTTGGCCGCGTTCATCTGCGCGGCGGCGCGATCGCCGACCAGTGCCGTGGCAACAGCCAGCGCGGAACGTGCCTCGCCTTCCTGCGTCTTGGCCAATGTCCAGCGCAAATGCAGCAATGTCGCTTCGGCCTTGCGGATATCGGCCGACAGGTTCTTGAAGCGCGAGGCCTGGCGCGCCTGGCGCTTCAGGCTTTCGATCTGGCTTTCCAGTTCGCCGACGACGTCGTCGAGGCGTTCCAAATTCTGTTCGGCCGCCTTCAGCCGAAGTTCCGCCTCGTGGCGGCGGGTGTGCAGGCCGGAAATGCCGGCCGCCTCTTCGAGCAGGGCGCGGCGCGCCTGCGGCTTGGCCTGGATCAGTTCGCCGATACGGCCCTGCCCGACCATCGAGGGAGAGCGCGCGCCGGTCGACTGGTCGGCGAACAGAAGCTGCACATCCTTGGCGCGCGCTTCCTTGCCGTTGATGCGGTAGAGCGAGCCAGCCTCGCGCTCGATGCGGCGCGACACCTGCAACTCGTCGGCGTCGTTGAAGGCCGCAGGCGCCGAACGGTCACTGTTATCGAGGAAAAGCGTGACTTCGGCGGTGTTGCGGGCGGGCCGCGTGCCTGAACCGGAAAAGATGACGTCGTCCATGCCGGACGCGCGCATGTTCTTGTAGGAGCTTTCGCCCATCACCCAGCGCAACGCCTCGACAAGGTTCGACTTGCCGCAGCCGTTCGGCCCGACAATACCGGTCAGGCCGCGTTCGATGACGAACTCGCCGGGCTCGACGAAAGACTTGAAACCAAGGAGGCGGAGGCGCGAAAATTTCATTCACGCCGCCCCATAGAGATGGGCACGCCGAAGCGCTGCCGCCTCAGCGCTGAGCTGATGTCAGAGCAGAGGGTCGATGATGGCCGACATTTCCTCAATCGACATCGCCCCTTTGTAGGTCTTACCGTTGATGAAGAAGGTCGGTGTCGAGTCGACCTTGAATTCATTGGCGCCGCGCTTCTGGACCGATCTCACATCGTCCAGAAGTTTCTGGTCCGTCAAGCAGGCCTCGAAGGACTCCTGTGTAAAACCGGCGAGCTTCGAGATTTGCAGCAGCGCATCCTTGGTGTTCGACACGCCAACCCAGTTCGCCTGCTGCCGGAACAGAACGTCGACCATCGGGAAATAGTTATCCTTGGCGCAGCGCGCCAGCATGAAACCGGCTTCCGCACTCGGGTCGAACGGGAATTCGCGCAGGATATAGCGCGCCTTGCCGGTGTCGATGTACTTCGTCTTCAGGTCCGGGAAGGTGGTTTCGGCGAAATGCGCGCAATGCGGGCAGGTCATCGAGGCGTATTCGACGATGGTGACCTTGGCGTCATCCTTGCCGAGCTGCTTGTCGGGCAGTGCGCCGGGCTTCAGCAGTTCCGCCATGTCGACATTGCCCTGGGACTCGGGAACCTTGGCGGCAGCCGGCGTGGCCGGCTTTGCGGGAGCGGCCGGATCCGCGGGCTTCACATCCGCCGCCTTGGCCTGTTCGCCGGAGTCGCTGCATGCGGCGAGCAGAGCCACCGCCGGAATGGCGGCCAGCGAAGACAGGACGTTTCTGCGAGACAGACTTTTGCCGAACGGAGGACGGTTCATACGAATCACCTGACAAGGGTTGAATTGTGCAATGCAAAGGCACGAAAAGGCGAGAGTTGGCGCGAATTAAGGCATCTCCATCCCCAATCCAATCGTGAAACCTGACAGAGGCGATCACGAATGCGAGATGTTGACGACAAATCCATGACTGTCTTCAAGGGGTTTTTGACTTCCTTTCACCCAAAATGGTTGCGCCAAGCCTTTCCAGCGAGGCGCGCAGACCGTCATCCTCGATCCGTCCGACCGTAGTGGACAATCTGGTTTGCTCCGCCGCCGTCAAGGGCCTGAAGGTCGGTTTAGGCCGTCCTTTGTCCGCCGTCACCGGTTTTTGCACGATCCTGATGCGGCCTATTGCCGTAAAGCCGAGGAAAGCGTTGACCCGGTTGATGATCTCGCCGGTCTCGTGCTGCAGGTGAAGGGCGGCCATGCCCTCGCAGGCAATGACCAGCACCGCCGGCTCGAACGGATCATCCTCATGCAGCCGGCGCGGCCACTGGATCTTTTCGGGACGCGAGCGGCTGGCCAGGCGCGGGCCGGCGATCTCTTCCCAAGACTGGACGAGACCAATCGAGATGCCTGCGCGCTTGCGCAGCACCGGATCGAGGATTTTGGTGGCGAGATCGCTCACCGGGACGGGATTGCCGTAGGGCGTTCTCCCTGCCATGTACGTTCTCCAGCCACGACCCCAGCAGATTACCGGCCAGGCCAATACACGATCAATGGCACCAGCAGACCAGACCCGCAAGGCCCAGACACGCGAGGCCCAAAAACCCAGGGCAATGCCGGACGACACCGCGTCGCGCCTGCTCACCTGGTACGACGTGCATCATCGCGAGCTGCCCTGGCGGGTGAGCCCGCGCGACCATGCCCGCGGCGTGCGGCCCGATCCCTACCGCATCTGGCTGTCCGAAGTCATGCTGCAACAGACCACCGTCGAGGCGGTGAAATCCTATTTCCGCGCCTTTGTCGAGAAATGGCCCGATGTCGAAGCGCTGGCCGCAGCGCCGACCGAGGACGTGATGAAGGCCTGGGCGGGGCTGGGTTACTATTCCCGCGCGCGCAATCTCAAGGCCTGCGCCGATCTGGTGGCGGCACGCGGCGGCCGGTTTCCCGACACCGAGGCCGGTTTGAGAGACCTGCCCGGCATCGGCGCCTACACTTCGGCGGCGATCACCGCGATCGCTTTCGACCGCCCCGCCGCCGTGGTCGACGGCAATGTCGAACGCGTCATATCGCGGCTGTTTTCAATCACGACGCCGCTCAGCGAAGCCAAGCCCGAGATCCGCGCCCATGTCGAGGCCATGGTGCCGGCGGCAAGGCCGGGCGATTTCGCCCAGGCGATGATGGATCTCGGCGCCACAATCTGCACGCCGCGCCGGCCGCGCTGCATGCTGTGCCCGCTGCGCGAGGGCTGCAGCGCCGTCGTTTCAGGCGATCCGGAAAATTTCCCGGTGCGGCTGCCCAAAGCCGACAAGCCGCAGCGGCGCGGCGCTGCTTTCGTCGCGGTGCGTTCGGACGGCGCCATCCTTCTGCGCAAGCGGCCCGAAAAAGGTCTGCTCGGCGGCATGACCGAGGTGCCGACAACTGGCTGGACGGCGCGGGTGGACGGCGCCACCACGCACGCGGCGGCGCCCTTTCCCGGCGACTGGCGGCGTGCCGGGACAATCACGCATGTCTTCACCCATTTCGCGCTCGAGCTCGAAGTCTTTCACGCCCACATCAAAGGTGATGCGCCGGCCGGGCATTTCTGGTCGCACGCCCACGAGATTTCCGGGGAGGCCCTGCCCACTGTCATGAAAAAGGCAATCGAGGCTGCGATACCCGGCGCGACGAAAAAGCAACGCCCGCATTGAAAGAGGCTTCATGACCGAGATCCGCCACATCGTTTTCGACATCGGCCGCGTGTTGATCCACTACGACCCGAACATTCTGTTCAGCCGCCTCATCCCCGATGCCGAAGAGAGAAAGTGGTTCTTCGACAACGTCTGCACGCATGACTGGAACATCGAGCAGGATCGCGGCCGGACATGGGAAGAGGCAGAGGCGCTGCTGATTGCGGACTACCCCGACCATGCGGAAAACATCCGCAATTTCCGCCGCCTCTGGCACGACATGGTACCGCACGCCTATGATGACAGCGTCGCCATCATGCTCGGCCTGATCGAAAGCGGCCACGATGTGACCATGCTGACCAATTTTGCCTCCGACACGCTTGCCGAAGCACGCAAACGCTTCGATTTCCTCAATCGCCCACGTGGTGTAACCATCTCCGGCGAGATTGGCCTGATCAAACCGGACCGCGAAATTTACGACCACCACGTGGCTGCGTTCGGGCTCGAACCATCGGCGACACTGTTCATCGACGACAGCCAGAAGAATGTCGACGGCGCCAAGGCCGCGGGCTGGCATGCCGTGCTGTTCACCGATGCCAGGACGCTTCAAGCAGATCTTGAACGCTTCGGAATCGAGGCGCGATCTGAATCGCTTGCGGCGATCCGCTGAGATTCTGATTCAACGCGATGCGTGATAGTTCGGGCGGGGTCAGCCCCCTGCCCGCTCCATGCCGAGACGGGCGATGCGGCGCAGTTCGTCGATCGGGGTCAGCCCGCCGCTGCGCTCATAATGCCAGAAGGTCCATCCATTGCAGGCGTCCAGTCCCTGCACTTCGGCGCCGATCTTGTGGATCGAGCCGGCGCTGTCGCCGATCGCCACCGTGCCGTCGGCGCGCACCTTGGCCGCCCAGCGCTTCTTGGCGTCGTAGAGCGTGGCGCCCGGCGTCATCAGCCCGGTGTCGATCAGGCTGACGAAGGCGACGCGCGGCTCGGCGCGCTTGCCGGTCAGCACCGTCAAATCGGCATCTTCCAGCGGCCGCACCGCATCGATACGCTCGTTGGCGGCGTCGATATAGGCCTGCTCGCGCTCGATGCCGACGAAATGGCGGCCGAGACGCTTGGCCACGGCGCCCGTCGTGCCGGAGCCGAAGAAGGGGTCGAGCACGATATCGCCCGGCTTGGTCGAGGCCATCATGATGCGGGCGAGCAACGCTTCCGGCTTCTGTGTCGGATGCAATTTGTCGCCATTTTCGTTCTTCAGCCGCTCGCCACCGGTGCAGATCGGGAACAGCCAGTCCGAACGCATCTGGATGTCGTCGTTCGATGCCTTCAGCGCCTCATAATTGAAGGTGTAACCCTTGCCCTTCTGGTCGCGGGAAGCCCAGATCATCGTCTCATGCGCGTTCTGGAAACGCCGGCCGCGGAAATTCGGCATCGGATTGGTCTTGCGCCAGACCACGTCGTTGAGGATCCAGAAGCCCAGATCCTGCATCTTAGCGCCGACCCGGAAGATGTTGTGATAGGAGCCGATGACCCAGATGGTGCCGTTGGGCTTCAGCACGCGGCGCGCCGCCAAAAGCCAGGCGCGGGTGAAGGCATCGTAGGCTTCGAAATTCTCGAACTGGYCCCAGTGATCGTCGACCGCGTCGACCTTGGACTGGTCGGGCCGGTGCAGGTCGCCGTCGAGCTGCAGATTGTAGGGCGGATCGGCGAAAATGACGTCGATCGATTTTTCGGGCAGGCGGTCGAGGGCCGCGACGCAGTCGCCCTTGAGGATCGTGTCCAGCCATTCGGATTGCTGGGGAGCGTGGGACAACTCGTGGAGAAGACGCACGGCAGACATTTTTACACCCAAGGCACGCGTTACTGTTTACTCCCCGTTATGGTTACCGATCAGCGTAAATATTCGGTGAAGGCTCGCGGATAAGCCTGCCAGGTTTGCGAAGGCCGGGCCATTGGTGTATGCCGCGCCGCCTGAGGCCCTCAAGGCCGCCTCACCCTCACTTTGTCCGGATCGCCATGCCCCAGCCAGACCTTGTCATCTTCGATTGCGACGGCGTGCTCGTCGATTCCGAAATCATCGCCGCGCGGATCGAGGCCGAGTTGATAACGCTCGCCGGATATGAAATCACGGCCGAGGAGATTGCCGAGAGCTATGCGGGCCTGACGTTCAAGGACATCCTTCTGCGGATCGAGGAGAAGTCCAAAATCCCGTTCCAGGCGTCGCTGATCGACCGCGCCGAAGAGCTCGTCGACCGCAAGCTGCGCAGCGAAGTGCGCGCCATCGACGGCGTGCGCGAAGCGGTCGCCTCGGTCACCACGCAGCGCTGCATCTGCTCCAACTCACGCTCGGAGCGGATAGAATTCATGCTGGAGAAGGTGCATCTGCTGCCGTTCTTCGCCGGCCGCATCTTCTCGGCGCTGGAAATACCGAGCAAAAAGACCAAGCCGGCGCCGGACGTGTTCCTGCTCGCGGCGGAAAAGCTCGGCGCGAACCCAGCGAACACTTTCGTTATCGAGGATTCCGTGCACGGCGTCACCGGCGCCAGGGCAGCCGGTATGCGGGTGATCGGCTTCACCGGCGCCAGCCACAGCTATCCCGGCCACGCCGACGCGCTGACCGAGGCCGGCGCCGAAACGGTGATCCGCCGCTGGGCAGAGCTGAAAAGCGTGATCGCGGCGCTGTCGGAATGGTCAGCCGACGCCTGAGGCGCGCGCCGCGCTGAGCGCACGCTATGCCGATGACCGCTCAGTTCGTCGCCGCGGCCCTCTTCCTGTGGTTTTTCTTCGTCTTGTCGGTCGTCGCCTTCGGCGCGGTTTCATCATAGCCGGCATAGGCCTGATAATCCTGCGCCGTCGGCGCCGGCACCACGATATTGGAATCGGTGAAGACGAACTGGGTGGCGACCGAGGGATCGGTGACCTGAACCTGATACTGGTGGATCTGCGAGTAGAGCACGTCTGTGCCGTGCATCACTGCGGTGCGGATCGGCATGGTGATGGTGCCGGGCGAGAACTTCGGTCCCGGCACGATCTTGCCGGCGACCGCGATCTTCATCGTCAGTTGTCCGTCGGCGCGGCTGCAATCGCGGGTCACGTCGGCAATCGAGGCCTGATAGATGATCCTCTGAGAATCGTCGGGTGCGGCCGCAGCGGCGGCGGCGTCGGCAGCGGCCTGTGCCTGCGCCTCCTGCGCCTGCTGGTCGGCTTCGGCCTGGTTCCTCGGCTTGCGCATGGGCTTGGACTTCGGCTTCGGCTTCTGTACGTCCTTGGAGTAGGTGTTGAAGAAGGCCGTGCCGTCGCGCACCGTCACGCGCGGGCAATAGGCATTCAACTGGCTGGCCAGAATCTTGGGATCCTGCGGAGGTGGCGGCGCGGCTGGATCCTTCTTGCCGCCCAAGCCGAGGTTCAGGATGCCATTGTCGCCCGATTGGCAGCCGGCGGCGGCGAGCATAAAGCCAGTGAGCGCAAGACCCGCCAAAAAGCGGCCACTTGATGTACGAAACGCCATGAAACTCCCACTTCCCTCTCGTAAAGCTGGTGACGTATATCAACGGCGCGGCAAAAATGCGACTGGAGCCGGCACAGAAATTAACCACCTTGTGGTGAACGGAAAAGCCAAGCGGCAACGGGACTGAGACATGCAATATGTGAGTACGCGCGGGGAAGCACCCGCGCTTGGATTTTCCGATGCCGTGCTGGCGGGGCTGGCGCGCGATGGCGGGCTTTACGTGCCGCGCGAATGGCCGCAGTTTTCGGCTTCAGAGATCCGCGCCATGCGCGGCCTTGCCTATCCCGACCTCGCCATCCGCGTGCTGTCGCCGTTCCTTGGCGGCGAAATCCCGGCGCCGGTCTTCGAACGCCTGGTGCGTGAAGCCTATGCCACCTTCCGGCATGAGGCCGTCTGCCCGCTGGTGCAGACCGGCTCCAACACTTTTGTCCTCGAACTCTTCCATGGGCCGACGCTGGCGTTCAAGGACGTGGCGATGCAGCTGCTCGCCCGGCTGATGGACCATGTGCTTGCCGAACGCGACCAGCATGCCACCATCGTCGGCGCCACGTCAGGCGACACAGGCGGTGCTGCGATCGACGCCTTTGCCGGGCGCAGCCGCACCGACATCTTCATCCTGTTCCCGCATGGCCGTGTCTCGCCGGTGCAGCAGCGACAGATGACGACGTCGAAGGCTGAAAACGTCCACGCGCTGGCGATCGAAGGCAATTTCGACGACTGCCAGGGCCTGCTTAAGGACATGTTCAACGACCACGCCTTCCGTGACAGGGTGGCGCTGTCAGGGGTCAATTCGATCAACTGGGCCCGCATCATGGCCCAGATCGTCTATTATTTCTCCTCGGCCCTGTCGCTCGGCGCGCCGGACAGGCCGGTGTCCTTCACCGTGCCGACCGGCAATTTCGGCGATATCTTCGCCGGCTATGCCGCCAAGAAGATGGGCCTGCCGATCGAACGGCTGGTCATCGCTACCAACGACAACGACATATTGGCGCGCACCTTCGCCACCGGCGAATACCGCACCAAGGGTGTCTTTGCGACCACCTCGCCATCGATGGACATCCAGGTGTCGTCGAATTTCGAACGCCTGCTGTTCGAAGCCTCCAACCGCGACGCGGCGACCGTGCGGCGTTACATGGACGGCCTGAAGCAGTCCGGCGCCTTCACCATAGAAGCCGGCGAAATCAATGGGATGCGCTCCGAATTCGATGCCGGCCGCGCCACCATGGACGAGGTCGCCGCCACCATCCGCTCGACGCTCGCGGCCAGCAACTACCTGCTCGATCCGCATACCGCCGCGGCCATGCATGTCGCGGCCGGCAAGGCATCGGGCGCCGTGCCGATGGTGGTGCTGGGCACTGCCCATCCGGCAAAATTCCCGGGCGCCGTCGAGGCCGCCAGCGGTGTCTCACCCGCCCTGCCCGCATGGCTAGGCGGATTGATGACATTTGAGGAAAAATACACGGTACTTCCATCCGACCTGAAAATGGTGGAAGATTACGTCAGCCGCCGCGCGCGGGCGGCGCGTTAGGGAGTACGAACCATATGGGTGTTGAGGTAAGCCGTCTGTCGAACGGCCTGACAGTCGCCACCGAAACCCTTCCAAGTATCGAATCGGTTGCTCTTGGTGCCTGGGTCAAATCGGGCGCCCGCAATGAACGTGACGACGAGCATGGCATGGCCCATCTGCTCGAGCACATGGCGTTCAAGGGCACGAAGCGGCGAAGCGCCTTCGAAATCGCCTCGGAAATCGAGGATGTCGGAGGCGAGATCAACGCCGCCACGAGCGTCGAGACCACCTCCTACTACGCCAGGGTGCTCAGCGATGACGTGCCGCTGGCCGTCGACATCCTTGCCGACATCCTGCAGGAGTCCGAATTCGACCCGCAGGAGCTCGAGCGCGAGCAGCACGTCATCCTGCAGGAGATCGGCGCTGCGCACGATACGCCAGACGACATTGTCTTCGACCGTTTCACCGAGACGGCCTTTCGCCACCAGACCATCGGCCGCTCGATCCTGGGCACGCCGGAAACCGTCAAATCCTTCACGTCCAAGCAGTTGCACGATTTCATCGAACGCCAATATGGCGCCGAGCGGATGGTGATCGTGGCTGCCGGGGACATCAAGCACGACAATTTCGTGCGCGAGGTGGAGAAGCAGCTCGGCGGCTTCCGCAGCAAGGCCGACAGCACCATCCCGCAATATGCGCAATATGTCGGCGGCGATTTCCGCGAGGACCGCGACCTGATGGACGCGCAGATCGTGCTGGGCTTCGAGGGCCGCGCCTACCATGTGCGCGACTTCTACGCCTCGCAGGTGCTGTCGATGATCCTCGGCGGCGGCATGTCGTCGCGCCTGTTCCAGGAAGTCCGCGAGAAACGCGGCTTGTGCTACTCGGTCTATGCCTTCCACTGGGGCTTTTCAGACACCGGCATTTTCGGCGTCCACGCCGCGACGGGCCAGAGCGACATCGCCGAACTCGTACCTGTCATCATCGACGAGTTGCAGAAGGCCGGCGAGAACATCCTGCAGGAAGAACTCGATCGCGCGCGTGCGCAGTATCGCGCCGGGCTGATCATGTCCGCCGAAAGCCCGGCCAGCCGCGCCTCGCAGATCGCAAGGCAATTGCTTTTGTTCGGCAGGCCGATCGCCAAGGAGGAATTGATGGAGCGCCTGTCGGCGCTGACGGTCGAACGGCTGACCGACCTGTCGTCGCGGATGTTCTCGACCAAGCCGACGCTTACCGCTGTCGGGCCCGTGGGTACGCTGGCACCATATGAGGCGATCCTCGATTCGCTTCCGGGCACGCAGACCACGGCCCGCAGGCTCGCCGTCTAAGTCCCCAGGCGTCGTGTTCGCGCTCCCTTTCTTTCGCCGTGACCTGCCGGCGCTGAAGGGCAATCTCGTCACGCTGCGCGTGCCGTACACCAACGACTATCGGGAATGGTCGGTGCTGCGCGGCGAAAGCCGGGCCTTCCTGGAGCCATGGGAGCCGCGCTGGACCCCCGACGAGCTCGACCGCACGGCATGGCGCCTGCGCATCAGCCGCTACCGCGAAGATTATGCGCAGGGAACCGCGATCGCCTTCTTCATCTTCGAGAAGTCGAGCGGCAAGCTGGCGGGCGGCATCACGCTCGGCAACATACGCCACGGTGTCTCGCAAAGCGGCCATGTCGGCTACTGGATCGGCGAGCGCTTCGGTGGCCGCGGGCTGATGACCGACGCGGTCAAGGTGGTGGCCCGCTTCGCCTTCGATACGCTGAGGTTGCACCGGATCGAGGCGGCCTGTATTCCCGACAACATCCGGTCGATCCGCGTGCTTGAAAAAGCCGGATTCCGGCGCGAAGGACTGTTACGATCCTATCTCAGGATCAACGGCATCTGGCAGGACCACTATCTCTACGCCCGGATCGCGGACGATCCGCTGGACGCAGGAACGAAGGACTGATTTTTGACGAATTTCCTGCGAAACGGGCCGCTGTTCGCCTTTGTCCTCGCGGCAATCCTGACGCTGTGCGCGGCTTCGTCGGCCTTTGCCGTCGAACCGATCAAGATTGCCCGCGACGATGTCGCGCTCGACCTGTCGCGCGCCTTCGAGATCTACCGCAACCAGGGTGAGAACTTTCAGGTGTCGACCGCGCCCGGGCCGGACGGCATCGTGCGGCGCATCGAGGTCGAGGCCAATGACGCACGCTCGACCGGAGACTGGGCCGTGTTCGCGCTGGCCAACACCACCGACCAGCAGCTCGACAGGCTGATCGTGGCGCCGCATTTCCGGCTGGTCAATTCCGGCATCTTCTGGCCCGATCTCGGCGCCACCCGCATTGCAGCTATCACGCCCAGCGAGGGCTTCGCGCTCGACCGCCAGACCAGCCCCGACGCCGACGTGTTCCGGGTGACGCTGAACCCGGGAACGGTGATCACCTTCATCGCCGAACTTGCCTCGCCCAAGCTGCCGCAGGTCTATCTGTGGGAGCCGGAAGCCTATAAGGACTCGGTCAACTCCTACACGCTGTTTCGCGGCATCGTCATCGGCATTGCAGGCCTTCTGGCACTGTTCCTGACCATCCTCTTCGTCGTCAAGGGCACCTMGATGTTCCCGGCGACCGCGGCCCTAGCCTGGGCGGTGCTTGCCTATATCTGCGTCGATTTCGGCTTCCTCAACAAAGTCATCGAGATCTCGCCCGGTAACGAGCAGATGTGGCGGGCGGGAACGGAGGTGGCGCTTGCAGCGACATTCGTGGTCTTCCTGTTCGCCTATCTCAACCTCAACCGCTGGCATGGGCATTTCAGCTATGGCGCCCTGGTCTGGATCCTCGGGCTGGTGCTGATTGCAGGCGTCGCCATCGTCGATCCGGCGGTAGCCGCCGGCATCGCCCGCATCTCCTTTGCGGCAACCGCTTTGACCGGGCTCGGCCTGATCATCTTTCTCGGCATTCGCGGCTATGACCGCGCCATCATGCTGGTGCCCAGTTGGGTCATGGTGCTGTTGTGGCTGTGCGGGTCGTGGATGGCGATCACCGGCATGCTCGACAATGATATCGCCCAGCCGGCGCTCGGCGGCGGTCTGATCCTGATCATCCTGCTCATCGGCTTTACCGTCATGCAGCACGCCTTTGCCGGCGGCGCGCTGCATCAGGGGCTGTTCTCCGACCTCGAACGCCAGGCGCTGGCGGTTGCCGGGTCGGGCGACACGGTGTGGGACTGGGACGTTCTGCGCGACCGCGTCGTGACCAAGCCCGACGTCAGCATCCAGCTCGGCCTGGCGCCCAACAGTCTTGGGGGTGCGGCGCGCAACTGGCTGCCGGTGCTGCATGCCGACGACCGCGACACGTTCCGCACGACGCTCGACGTGGTGCTGGAGCACCGGCGCGGCCGGGTGGCGCAGAATTTCCGCCTGCGCGGCGCCGACGGGCACTACCACTGGTTCGCCTTGCGGGCGCGGCCGGTCATCGGATCGGACGGCGAGGTCATACGCTGCGTCGGCACCATGGTCGACGTCACCGAGCAGAAGAAGTCCGAGGAACGGCTGCTGCACGACGCCGTGCACGACAATCTGACCGGCCTGCCGAACCGCGAATTGTTCATGAACCGGCTGGAAGCGATCATCTCGATCGCCCGCACCGAAGAGAAGGTGCGACCGACCGTCTTCGTCATCGACATAGACCGCTTCAAGCAGGTCAATGACGGGCTCGGCATCTCGGCCGGCGACACCATCCTGCTGACCATCGCGCGCCGCCTGCACCGGTTGCTCAAGCCGAAGGATTCGCTGTCGCGCTTTGCCGGCGACCAATTCGCGCTGATGCTGTTGTCCGAACAGGACCCTGCCCGCATCGCCGGCGTGGCGGATGCCATCAAGCATGCGATCAACAACCCGATCACCTTCGCCAAGCGCGAGATCGTGCTGACCGCCTCGATCGGCCTGATCACCTGGACCTCGGCGCAGACCTCGGCCGAGGACATGGTCAAGGACGCCGAGCTTGCCATGCATCAGGCCAAGCGTTTCGGCGGTGACAGGATCGAGCCGTTCCGCCCGGCCTTCCGCACCGTCGGCACCGACCGGCTGCAGTTCGAATCCGACTTGCGGCGCGCCATCGAGCGGCGCGAATTCACCCTTGCCTACCAGCCGATCGTTCGGCTGGAGGACGGCAGCGTCGCCGGCTTCGAGGCTTTGCTGCGCTGGGACCATCCGCGCCGCGGTATGATCCCGCCGGCGGATTTCATCCCGGTCGCCGAAAGCTGCGGGCTGATCGTGCAGCTTGGGCTGTTCGCCATGCAGCAGGCAGCCGAGGACCTGGCCGGATGGCAAAAGCAGATCGGCGATGCGCCCCTGTCGGTCTCGGTCAATCTGTCCAGCCGCCAGTTGATCCGCCGCGACCTGGTCAGCGATGTCCGCTCGGTCATTGCGCGGGCCAATCTGAAGCCGCGCTGTTTCCGGCTCGAGCTCACCGAGTCCCTGGTCATGGACAATCCCGAGCAGACGGCGCACGTGCTGACCAAGCTCAAGCAGCTCGGCATCGGCCTGTCGCTGGACGATTTCGGCACGGGCTATTCCTCGCTCGCCTATCTGACGCGGTTCCCGTTCGATACGATCAAGATCGACAAGAGCTTTGTCGACGACAGCACGCCGAAGCGCGCCGTGCTGCTCAAATCCATGGTCAACATGGCGCACGAGCTCGGCCTCTCGGTGGTCGCCGAGGGCATCTCGGACGAACGCGATGCGCTGGAACTGCGCCAGATGGGCTGCGAATATGTGCAGAGCTTCATGTTCGGCGCGCCGATGCCGGGCGACCAGGTGCTGAAGACGCTGAAGGAACAGTATCCGCTGACGCAGGCTTAGAGGCCTCTGCGTCGGCGTTATGGGTCAGGCGTGCCCGGCAGCCAGGCTCAAATGCGCCAGGTCGATGYCGATCGCAGCGAGGATGCGATCGTATTTGCGCTCGATGTCGGCGTCGAAGAGAAGCTCGGGACTGGCCGGGCAGGTGAGCCAGCCATTCTCGGCGATCTCGGTTTCCAGCTGGCCGGCGCCCCAGCCGGAATATCCGAGCGCCATCAGCGCGTGACGCGGGCCGCGGCCCGACGATATGGCGCGCAAAATGTCGACCGTCGCGGTCAGGCAGATGTCGTCGGACACGGTCAGCGACGATTCCACGCGGTAATCGCCCGAATGCAGGACGAAGCCGCGGCTGCGATCGACAGGCCCGCCATTGCGCACGACGAAATCGCGGGCCTGCGCCGGCAGGCGGATTGCCTCCTGCTCGTTCATGATGCCGAGTTGCACCAGAAGGTCGGGAAACAGCATCTGCTGTGTCTGGTTGATGATCAGGCCCATCGCGCCTTCGTCGCTGTGCGCGCAGATGTAGATGACCGAGCGCGTGAAACGATCGTCCTTCATGCCGGGCATGGCAATCAGGAACTGATCATCGAGAAAGCCGCGTCCAGCAGCCGTCTTCTTGTGGCGCAACAAATCCATGACAGGGAAGGTACCGTGTTTCCCCGACGCCGAAAAGATGCGCCGCGCCTGATTCGACCAAAGCCCATGATGCCAGGCCGTCATGGCTTGCCCGCGAAGGTCACGCAAATATGATATCAACAAAGCCGTGAGAACATTGCGCGGCCACGAACGGACGATCAAATCACTGCCATGCAAAGCTTGAAAATCCTGCTGCTCGGAGCCGCCATCGGATCGGCGAGCGCTCTCCCCGCCTCCGCCTCCTCGTCAGCCTGGTATAACAGCGAAGGCGGCAAGGTGCGGCTGGTGACATCAGGCAAGCCCGACGAGGCCGGCCGCATCCAGGGCGTTCTCGACATCGCGCTCAAGCCGGGCTGGAAGACCTATTGGCGTGATCCGGGCGACGCCGGTGTGCCGCCGCAGCTCGGTGTTTCGGCCAGCACCAATATTGCCGATGCCACAATCTCGTTTCCGGCACCCCAACGCCACGACGATGGTTATGGCAAATGGGCAGGCTATAATTATCCCGTCTCTCTGCCGGTGGTGTTCACGCTGTCGGAAGCGAAGGATCCGGCCGTCATTGACGCCGACGTCTTCCTCGGCATTTGCGAAACGATCTGCATACCGGTGCAGACGCGGTTGACGGTCGACCCCGGTTCCGACCCCGATAATGCGGACGATGCAGCCCTGGTGAAGGCGAGTTTCGCGGCGTTGCCGGCGCCCGCGAGATCGGATTTCGGCATCAACGTCCTGCCGGGCGATCACGAGACGCTGGTTGTCGAGGCGAGTTTTCCCGGTGCCTCCGAGGCGGCGGATTTCTTCGTCGCCGGCGAGCGCGACTACATGTTCGGCGCCCCTTCCCGCAGCGAGAAGGACGGCAAGCTGATCTTCACCGTGCCGATCCTCGACCGCCCTTCGACGACGCCGACGGATGGCGGGCTTCACTACACGCTGACGAGTTCGACGGGCGCGGTCGAAGGGCTGTTGCCTTTCCCTTGATCCAGTCTGCCCGAACGGTTGCAGGACGCCGCTGAGTTCGCTACGCAAGCATGCATCCTTCCCATTCCCCAAGCGAGGAACTCATGACCATTTCCGTTGGCGACAAGCTGCCCGAGGTGACCTTCAAGACGATGACCGCCGACGGCGCCAAGGCGATCACCTCGGCCGAGATTTTCTCGGGCAAGAAAGTGGTTCTGTTCGGTGTTCCCGGCGCCTTCACGCCGACCTGCAGCAACAACCATCTGCCCGGCTATCTCGAAAACCATGACGCCATCCTGGCCCGCGGCGTCGACACCATCGCCGTCGTTTCGGTCAACGAYGTTCATGTCATGGGCGCCTGGGCGCACTTCACCGGCGGCGAAGGCAAGATCCTGTTCCTCGCCGACGGCAGTGGTGATTTCGCCAAGGCGGTTGGGCTCGACAACGACCTCTCCGCAGCCGGCATGGGCCTGCGCTCCAAGCGGTTTTCGATGATCGTCGACGACGGCAAGGTCACCGCGCTCAATGTCGAGACCAAGCCCGGAGTAGACGAGTCCGGCGCGGCTCACATTCTCGGGCAGCTCTGAGCTTCAACGGTCGCATCGGGCGAGGCGGCACGGCCGGTCTTGCCCGATAACCGCTTGTATTCCAGAACTGCCGGCTTTCGGGGGATCCAACGATGTTTGACATCTTCTGGCGCGCTGTCGCGATCGGCATCGGCGCCACGGTGCTGATGGATCTCTGGGCGATGGTGCTTCACAAGGCGTTCGGCCAGCCACGGCCGAACTGGGGACCGGTCGGCCGCTGGGTCTGGCACCTTGGAGACAAGGTCTTTCACGATGATATCGGCGAGGCGGAGCCTTACGCGCATGAAATGGCGCTGGGCTGGGCGTTTCACTATTTCGTCGGCATAGTCTACGGCATCATCCTGGTCGCGCTGGCCGGAACCGGCTGGCTCGCCGCGCCGACCTTCCTGCCGGCCTTCATCCTCGGCATCGTCACCGTCGGCGCCGGCTGGTTCCTGCTGGCGCCGGGCATGGGTGCGGGATGGGCAGCCTCGAAGCGGCCCAATCCGATGCAGATCCGCGCGCTCAACCTGGTCTCGCACACGGTCTTCGCGCTCGGGCTTTGGGGCACCGCGCTGCTGATCCGTTGAGGGTTTAGACCTGCTCCAGCCTGTCGATCGGCCGCCATCCATGGATGACGCGGCGGGCGCCGATATCATAGGCAAAATAGTTGCCGCCGCCTGCCGGTTGGTCCGCTTCGCGGCTGATTTTCTGCCCGCTGAGAGACAGCAGCAGGAGCGTTCCCACGCCTCCATGGCCGACAAAGGCCATGTCTCCGGTCCCGCCCTCATCAAGCACGGCCTCGACCTCGCTCACAATGCGTTGCTGCGCATCGCTGGCGCGCTCCCACCCCCGAATGCTCTTGTGCGGACTGGCGAAGAACTGGTCGGCGACCGCTTCGAACTCCGGCGGCGGCAGGAAGCCGGTCGCGGACCGGTCGTTCTCATGCATCCGTTCCCTCACCTCGACCGCAAGGCCGAGATGGCGTGCCAGGATTTCGCCCGTTTCTATCGCCTTGCGCTCACCCGACGAAACGATGCGCCGGATCGATCCGACCCATGGCTGATCGAGCATGGCGACAGCCCTCGCCCGTCCGATATCGGACAGCCCCCATTCCGGCACGGGAATGGCGGCATCGATCCGCACCTGGGGATGCGTGACATAGTAGAGGATCGGCACGATCGAGATTCCTGGCTGAAGCGGACCGGCCGCGGGAACTCAATAGCTCTGGGTCGAACGACGCGCCTTCGTAGCCAATGGCTGCTTTGCCTGGACATCCGGCTTCGGCGCTGAAACCGCCGGCTTGAAAGAGCCCTTCTTGAACGGCGCCATACCTTCCCGCGCGAGCTCGTCGGCGCGCTCGTTCTCGGTGTGGCCGGCATGGCCCTTGACCCAGTTCCAGGTGACCTTGTGGCGCCGGTTGGCTTCATCCAGCGCCTGCCACAGTTCGCCGTTCTTGACCGGCTTCTTGTCGGCGGTCTTCCAGCCGTTCTTCTTCCAGCCATGGATCCACTTGGAAATGCCGTCCATGACATATTTGCTGTCGGTGTGCAGCTCGACCGTGCAAGGCTCCTTCAGCGCATTCAGCGCCGAGATGGCGGCCAGCAGCTCCATGCGGTTGTTGGTCGTTTCAGCCTCGCCACCGGAAAGCTCCCTGGTGGTGCCGTTGAAGCGCAGGATGGCGCCCCAGCCGCCAGGGCCGGGATTGCCCGAACAGGCACCGTCGGTGAAGATTTCAACCTGTTTGCTCATGATACCCCGTGTTCGGCCAATCCATATTCCGAAGCCGATTTGATTGCCCGATGAAACCGCATCCGCCTGATATATTCGGTCGGGTCGCGCTTCATCACCAGGCCGCCATCGGGAACGGTCAACCAGTCGTAGAGCCGGGTCAGCATGAAACGCAACGCCGAACCGCGCGACAGCATCGGCAGCGCCGCCTTTTCCTCTGCGCTCAGCGGGCGCACGCTCTGATAGCCGGCGAGCAGGGCCTTGCCCTTGGTGAGGTTGAAGGAGAAATCCTTCTCGAAACACCAGGCGTTGAGGCAGGTGGCGACATCATAGGCATAGAGGTCGTCGCAGGCGAAATAGAAGTCGATCAGGCCGGAGAGCTTTTCGCCGAGGAAGAAGACGTTGTCCGGAAACAGATCGGCGTGGATGATGCCCGCCGGAAGGCCCTTCGGCCAGTTGCGCTCGAAATCGGCGAAATCGGCATCGACCTCGGCCGCGAGACCCGGCTCGACCTCGTCGGCGCGGTCGCGGGCCGCGTTCCAAAGCTTGCGCCAGCCGTCGATGGCGAGCGCATTCGGACGGTTCATCGGAAAATCGGCCCCGGCCAGATGCAAGGCGGCCAGCGCCTTGCCGACCTCGGCGCAATGCGTCGCCGTCGGCCGCCGCAGCGAAAGCCCTTCGAGGAAGGTGATGATGACCGCCGGCCTGCCGGCCAGCGTGCCGATGACGCTGCCGTCATGCGCGGTCACCGGCAGCGGGCAGGACACGCCCTTGTTGGCGAGATGGCCCATCAGCCCGAGAAAAAACGGCAGATCCGCCTTGTCGACGCGCTTCTCATAGAGCGTCAGGATGTAGGAGCCGCTGGAGGTGTGCAGCAGGAAGTTGGAGTTCTCCGTACCTTCGGCGATGCCCTTGTAGGACAGGAGTTCGCCGACCGGATAATGCTTCAGGAAAGCGCCGAGTTCGCCCTCCGCAACGTCGGTGTAGACCGCCATGTGCCTTACGCGGCTCCATTGACGAAGGCCATGTCGGCCGGTGTCAGTTCGACATCGCGCAGTACCCGCATGACCGGAAAATCCTCTGTTTCGGTGGCCGTGATGGCGAGGTCGATGGTGACATCAAAGCGCTGGCGGAACGCGTCGATGATCTCGTCGACGATGATCTCCGGCGCCGATGCCCCTGCCGACAGGCCGAGCGTCGAAATATTGCCGATGTCATTCCACGGAATCTCGGCGGCGCGCTGCACGAGAAGCGACATCGTGGCGCCGGCACGCTCCGCCACTTCGACAAGGCGGCGCGAATTGGAGGAGTTGGGGGCGCCGACGATCAGATAGAGATCAGCGCCCGGGGCGGTGTCCTTGACCGCTTCCTGGCGGTTGGTGGTGGCGTAACAGATCGATTCCGCCGCAGGCGCCTGCAGATCGGGAAAGCGGTCCTTCAGCGCACGGATGATGCCGGCAGTGTCCTCGACCGACAATGTGGTCTGGGTGACGAAGCCAAGCGCCTTCGGATCGGCAGGCACGAGCTTCGCGGCATCTGCTTCGGTCTCGACCAGCGTGACCGCGCCCTCAGGCAATTGCCCCATCGTGCCGATCACCTCGGGGTGTCCGGCATGGCCGATCAACAGCACATGGCGGCCAAGCCGCTGATGGCGCATCGCCTGCTTGTGGACCTTGGAGACCAGCGGACAGGTGGCGTCGAGATAGAAGAGGTTGCGCGCCTGGGCATCCGCCGGCACCGATTTCGGCACGCCATGCGCCGAGAAGACGACCGGCGACTGCCGGTGCTCGGCCGGGATCTCGGAGAGTTCCTCTATGAAGACGGCGCCAAGGCTTTGCAGCCCTTCGACAACGTAACGGTTGTGCACGATCTCGTGGCGGACATAGACCGGCGCGCCGTATTTCTTCAGCGCCAGCACGACGATCTGGATGGCGCGGTCGACGCCGGCGCAAAAACCTCGCGGCTGGCAGAGCCGGATCGTCAGCGGAGGCTTGTTGGTTGTCTGAAGCATTAAATCCTGGCCGGTTCGTCAGCGCCGAAATGAGGTGCCTACCCCTGTTCTGTCAAGAGCGGGCCCTGTCGAGGGTGTCGGTAGAAAGGGAAGCGCTGCTTGCGTTCATTCCTCTTTCGCGGGACGGCGAAGCCGCAGGATGAGCACAGCGGCGAGTGCCGCTGCAAGTCCATACCAGGTCATCGCATACTGCAGATGGCTGTTCGGCAGGTCGATGATGGTGACGCCGCCGATCGGCAGACCGCCGGGATTGGGCGTCTTGTCGGCATCGATGAAGATCGGCACCAGGGTGAACCCGGCTGGCAGGCCGGCACTTGCTGCCATGACGTCGCGGTCCTTCCAGTAGAAGATGTTCTTGGCCACGTCATTGTCGGGAAGCATCATCGACGGCTTTGCCGGCAGCGGATTGCGGGCAAGCCCGGTGATGGTAACCTTGCCTGTCACCTGCCCCTTGGCGCGCTTGGCGGGGTCTTTCAGATCATAGGGTATGAAACCACGATTGATCAGCACGAAGCGGCCATCGTCGAGCGCAAGCGGCGTGTAGACGTTGAAGCCGGCGTCACCATCCCAGGTCGCATAGAAATGCCGTTCGCCCGAATGCAGGAACGTGCCGGAGACGGTGACCGGCGTGTAGTCGACGTCGCCGGTCGAGGCGAATTGCTTCTCGACCTCGGCCAGCGGCCGCGGCGCCGAATGGGTGCGCTGGTCGATGGTCTGCAGGAGACCTTCCTTCCAGTGCAGGCGCTGGACCTGCCAGGTGCCGAGCGCCAGCAGGATCAGCAGCAGCACAAGGCCAAGACCAAGCAGCAATGCCGATCGAGGCCGCGAACGGCCGGTACTTTTGACGGATGCCTCGCTCATTCGCCGCGGTCCAGCCGGCCTTCAGCCGCCTTGTTGGCATATTGGAGAGTGAGCAGCACGCCCTTGATCAGCCGCAGCGCCGTCAGGCACAGCACCAGGGCCAGCGGGATCCAGACCAGCAGATGCAGCCAGAGCGGCGGGCTCAGCGTCACCTCGACCCAGAGCGCCAGGCCGACGATGATGAAGCCGATGATCAGGATGACGAAGACCGCCGGTCCGTCGCCGGCATCGGCGAAGGAATAGTCGAGGCCGCAATTGACGCAGCGTTTGCCGACGGTGAGGAAGCCCGAAAACAGCCGCCCTTCGCCGCAGCGCGGGCAGCGGCCGTGCAGGCCGGCCGATATCGGTTCGATCGGAGGCCAGATCGCCTTGTCTTCACTCATGGGTAGGGCCGCCACTCATCGCTATTGCTCGATCTCGATCGGTGTCCCATCGGCCACCATTGCCCAGATTTCGTCCATGTCGGAGTCCGTAACGGCAATGCAGCCATCAGTCCAGTCGACCAATTGAAGCAGCCAGCCCCACCAGCCGAACCCATTCGGCTGGCCGTGGATCATGATCATGCCACCGGCGTCGATATTGCGCGCCTTTGCCGCCGCCAGATCGTCGGCATCGGGGTAGGAGATGTGGATCGACCTGTGCGCGATGCTGTTGGGGTTGCGCCAGTCGAGCATATAGCGCCCCTCGGGCGTGCGCTGGTCGCCCTCCTGGTGCTTGTGGCCAACGGGATCGCCGCCAAGCGCGATGCCATAGCTGCGCAGGACCTTGCCGTCACCGATCAGTTCCAGCCGCCGCTCCGCCTTGTGGACACGCACCAGATCGACCTTCTCGGCCCCCAGAGCCGGGAAAGCCAGGAGGATGAAGGCGCAGATCGCCCAGGGAATTGTCAGCCGCATTGGCAATCGATCGGCAATCATTGCGCCGAAAAGAAGAAGGCGGCCACGTCGCCGCGGCCGCCTTCACGAAAATCGAAATGCTAAGGACCGGATCAGTGGCCTTCAATCACCGCGCCGACCGATCCCCAGACATAGATCGAGGCGAACAGGAACAGCCAGACCACGTCGACGAAGTGCCAGTACCAGGCGGCGGCCTCGAAGCCGAAATGCTGCTTGGGCGTGAAATCGCCCTTCATCGCCCGGATCAGGCAGACCAGCAGGAAGATGGTGCCGATGATGACATGGAACCCATGGAAGCCGGTCGCCATGAAGAAGGTGGCGCCGTAGATGGAATCCTTGAAGCCGAACGGAGCGTGCATGTACTCATAGGCCTGGACCATGGTGAACAGCATGCCGAGGCCGACGGTCAGCACCAGGCCGTTGATCAGGCCCTTGCGGTCGCCATGGATGAGCGAATGGTGCGCCCAGGTGACCGTGGTGCCCGACAGGAGCAGGATGATGGTGTTGTAAAGCGGCAGGTGGAAGGGATCGAGAACTTCCATGCCCTTCGGCGGCCAGACACCACCGGTAAATGTGTGGCGCGCGTAGTTCTGAACCTCACCGGCAAAAAGGCTGGCGTCGAAATAGGCCCAGAACCAGGCGACGAAGAACATCACCTCCGAGGCGATGAACATGATCATGCCGTAGCGCAGATGCAGCGACACGACCCGCGTGTGATGTCCCTCATGCGCTTCCTTGATCGTGTCCGACCACCAGGCGAACATGGTGTAGAGGACGATCACCAGGCCGATGAAGAACAGCCACGGGTTGGCGATGTTGTAGCCGAAGATCGGGAAGGAGCCGCCCTTCAAATACTCCATGAGGCAGACGCCGCCGAAGGCCATGACGAGTGCGCCTACCGATCCCAGGAAAGGCCACGGGCTTGGGTCGACGAGATGATAGTCGTGATGTTTTGCGTGCGCGTCTGCCATATCAACCCCCGAGATTTGCTTCGGTATCTGAAACTGTCTTGCTGGTGCCCTGGACCGGCTCCGAAGAGGCAACCGGCTTGTTCTTCTCGACCGGGAACATCGTATAGGACAGCGTGATCGTCTTCACGTCCTTCAGTTCCGGCACATTCACGATATCGGGGTCCACATAGAACAGGACCGGCATGTCCAGCGTCTCGCCAGGCTTCAGCGACGTATCGGTGAAGCAGAAACACTCGACTTTGTTGAAGTAGGGCCCCGCCAGTTCCGGCTGCACGTTGAAGGTGGCGCGGCCGGTGACGGGGCGATCGAACTTGTTGGTCGCCTGATAATGCGCCTGCACCGTCTCGCCGATCTTCATGGTCATCGAGCGCTGGACCGGCTGGAACTCCCACGGTACGCCGGCGATGTTGGCGTCGAAGCGCACGGTGATCTCGCGGTCGAGCACGCGGCCGGCATATTGCTTCTCGACACGTTGCGTCGTGCCGCCATAACCGGTCGCCTGGCAGAACATCTTGTAGAGCGGCACGGCTGCATAGGCCATGCCGATCATGCCGGTGAAGAAGGCAAGGCAGACAGCCGCGACGACGCGGTTGCTGTTTTTGCCGACCGGCTTCTTGGACATCTCGACGCTCATCACATCGTGCCCAGATTGTGGCCGAACTTGACGATCGTGGCGATGTAGAAAATCACGACCAGCACCGCCAGCGCCACGCCTATGGCGATGGATCGGCTGCGCTGGGCCTTCCTCTGGCGATCGGTCAAGGTGACCGTCTCAAGCTTTTCCTCGACCATGATCATGCTCCACCCATGGCAAGCGCGCGTTCGACGACGCTGTCGGCCAGGTAGGCAGCGAAGATGGCGAAGAGATAAAGCAGCGAATAGGCAAACAGCGCCTTGGCCGGCTTCATGACGCGGTCGTCGTCGGCCATGCGGAGCACTTTCCACGCATACCAGACAAAACCGAGCCCGAGCAGCATGGCGGCCACGCCATAGAAGGGCGTGGTGTAGCCGAGCAGCCATGGCGCCACGCCGACCGGGGCCAGCACCAGCGCATAGGCGAAAATCTGGCGGCGGGTCGAGGCCTGGCCGGCGACATTGGGCATCATCGGGATGCCGGCACGCTCATAGTCCTCGGACTTGAACAGCGCGAGCGCCCAGAAATGCGGCGGTGTCCACAGGAAGATGATCAGGAACAGGACGATGCTTTCGAGGCCGACCGAGCCGGTGACCGCGGCCCAGCCGATCACCGGAGGAATGGCGCCGGCCGCGCCGCCAATGACGATGTTCTGCGGCGTCCAGCGCTTCAGCCACATCGTGTAGACGACGGCATAGAAGAAGATGGTGAATGCCAGCAGCGTCGCGGACAGCCAATTGACCAGCACGCCAAGCGTCATCACCGACAGCACCGACAGCACCAGGCCGAAGCTCAGCGCCTCGTGCGGCTGGATGCGGCCGGACGGCACCGGGCGGCTTGCTGTCCTGGTCATCACCGCGTCGATGTCGGCGTCGTACCACATGTTGAGCGCGCCCGAGGCGCCTGCACCGATGGCGATAGACAGAATGGCGATCACTGCCAGCAGCGGGTTGATGGTCACCGGAGCGGCGACCAGCCCGACAAAGGCCGTGAACACCACCAGCGACATGACGCGCGGCTTCAGCAGGGCAAAGAAATCGCCCGCCGTCGCTTCCGACATGCGGAAGCCCGCTTCGTCAATGCTGGTTTCGTCAACTAGGGCCATGCGTACTCAGTCCATCATTCCGTTGGCCAAAACCGCCGGCGGGCCGGCGGTTTCGTATTCGGGCGGGTGCCGCCTTACTTGATCTTCGGCAGCTGCTCCCACTGGTGGAACGGCGGCGGCGAAGGCAGCTGCCATTCGAGCGTGGTGGCGCCCTCGCCCCATGGGTTGGCGCCGGCGATCCGCTTCTTCTGGAAGGCTTCGAACACGCCGTAGAGGAAGATCAGGACACCGACGGCCGAGATGTAGGAGCCGATCGACGACACGTAGTTCCAGCCGGCAAACGCGTCCGGATAGTCGATGGTACGGCGCGGCATGCCGGCGAGGCCAAGGAAATGCTGCGGGAAGAAGATCAGGTTGACGCCGACGAAGGTGACCCAGAAGTGGGTGTTGGCGATGACGGGCGAGTACATGTAGCCGGTCATCTTGGGGAACCAGTAGTACCAGCCGGCGAAGATCGCGAACACCGCACCCAGCGACAGCACATAGTGGAAGTGGGCGATGACGAAATAGGTGTCATGCAGCGAGCGGTCGAGGCCGGCATTGGCCAGCTGGACGCCGGTGACGCCACCGATGGTGAACAGGAAGATGAAGCCCAGCGCCCACAGCATCGGCGTCTTGAACGAGATCGACCCGCCCCACATCGTCGCGATCCAGGAGAAGATCTTCACGCCCGTCGGCACCGCGATGACCATGGTGGCGAAGACGAAGTAGCGCTGCGTGTCGAGCGACAGGCCGGTCGTGTACATGTGGTGCGCCCAGACGATGAAGCCAACGGCGCCGATCGCGACCATGGCGTAGGCCATGCCGAGATAACCGAACACCGGCTTCTTCGAGAAGGTCGAGACGATATGGCTGATAATGCCGAAGCCCGGCAGGATCAGGATGTACACTTCCGGATGGCCGAAGAACCAGAACAGGTGCTGGAACAGCAGGGGATCGCCACCGCCATCGGGCGCGAAGAAAGTGGTGCCGAAATTGCGGTCGGTGAGCAGCATGGTGATGCCGCCGGCCAGGACCGGCAGGGACAACAGCAGCAGGAAGGCGGTGACCAGCACCGACCAGGCGAACAGCGGCATCTTGTGCAGCGTCATGCCCGGAGCGCGCATGTTGAAGATGGTGGTGATGAAGTTGATGGCGCCGAGGATCGACGAGGCACCGGCGATGTGGATCGACAGGATCGCCAGATCCATGGCTGGCCCGGGCTGACCCGAGGTCGACAACGGCGGATAGAGCGTCCAGCCACCACCGACACCGTAGGCGCCCGGCGCGCTCGGCACGAACATCGAGGTGAGCAGCAGGATGAAGGCCGGCGGCAGCAGCCAGAAGGAGATGTTGTTCATGCGCGGGAACGCCATGTCGGGCGCACCGATCATGATCGGCACCATCCAGTTGGCGAAGCCGCCGATCAGGGCCGGCATGACCATGAAGAAGATCATGATCAGCGCATGCGCGGTGGCGAAGGCATTGTACATGCTCTTGCCGCCGTCGACCGCGGCGTCACCGTTCATGCCGTAGACCATCTGCGCCAGACCGCTGAAGATCTGGATGCCCGGCTCCTGCAGCTCCATGCGGATGGCAACCGACAGGGCGCCGCCAATGATGCCGGCCATGATCGCGAAGATCAGGTAAAGCGTGCCGATGTCCTTGTGGTTGGTCGAATAGACCCAGCGCACCCAGCCATGATAAGGCTTGTGGTCGTGGCTGTCGTGAGCTGCAGCGTCTGCCATGTTCCGCTCCGTTCCCTAAATCTTGCTAACCCGCGGCATCAATTGCCGGCGGCCGCTACCTTGTTCTGGCCATCGACCTCGGCCATCAGCGTCTTGTTGGCGCCGGGCAGATCGGTCTTGGCCGCAGCCAGCCAGGTCTTGAACTGCGCGTCGGAGACGACGCGAATGGCGATCGGCATGAAGGCGTGGTCCTTGCCGCAAAGCTGCGAGCACTGGCCGTAAAAGATGCCTTCCTTCTCCGCCTTGAACCAGGTCTCGTTGGTGCGCCCCGGAATGGCGTCGATCTTGATGCCGAAGGACGGCATGGCGAAGGAGTGGATCACGTCGGTCGCGGTGACGAGCACGCGCGTCATCGTGTTGACCGGCACCACCAGTTCATTGTCGACGGCGAGCAGGCGCGGATAGACCTTGCGATCCTCCTTGCCGGCCTTGGCGCGATCACCATCCTGGAGGATGGCCGAATTGAAGGAGAGCGTGCTGTCGGTCTGGTATTCGTAGTCCCAGTTCCACTGATTGCCGGTCGCCTTGACGGTCAGCTTGGCTTCTTCCGGCGGCGTGTACTGCGCGGTCAGGAGCTGGAACGAGGGGATGGCGAGGCAGAGCAGGATCACGACAGGGCCGACGGTCCAGATCACCTCGATCAGCGTGTTGTGGCTGGTCTTGGAGGGAACCGGGTTTGCGCTCGCGCGGAACCTGACGATGCAGTAGGCGAGGAGAAGCAGCACCAGAATGGTGATCGGGACGATGAACCACATCGTGTAATTTCCGAACCATTCGATCTGCCGCATCATGTCGGTCGCCGGCGCCTGGAAAGTCGTCTCCCACGCCACGGGCTGGTCGGCATGGGCGGACGTGCCGGCGAAAAGCGCGGTGGCAGCCCCAGCACTGGCTAGAAACTTGGCGTCTGCTAGGAAATTTCTCATCGCCCTCTTCGTCTCCCAGTTCCTCGCGGCCGTGCCAACGAGAATAACGAACAATGCCGGGACGGGAATCCCGACAGTCTCAAGGTGGTTCAAACCATACTCTTTTTCCCTCCGCAAGAAAGGAGCGGAGGAAACTGTGCGGCATTTTTGCGCGCAGGCTGAGATGGCTCTTGTGGGGCAGCGTCCATGGCGGCGAATCGCCTATGTTCGACAGGCAGCCCGCCTCACACCGGCGACGTGCGCGAAGCGTCGTAATTCAGGCGAATTTGGCAGGGAAAAGCGCTGTATTGCCTGTTTCAGGACAGTTCGGCAGCGGTCTCGTCCTTTACTTGGCATAAGCGCGGCTTAAAGTGCCGTGATTCGCAATGGAGCCGTCATGAACTCTTGGCTTTCGGAACTGGGGCATACGAGACCGGGGCTTTCGAGCATCCTGGTCAGGGCCATGTTTCTTGCCGCTTTATCCGCGGCCGGTCTGTTCGTCGCCGGTCAAGCCAATGCCGCCCAGCCAAGCGGCACGGTGCGCTCGACGCATGGCGCCTGGTCGATCATCTGTGACACGCCGGCGGGCGCCACCTCCGAACAATGCGTGATGATGCAGAATGTCGTCGCCGAGGATCGTCCGGAGATGGGGCTGTCGGTGGTCGTGCTGCGCACCGCCGACAACAAGGCCGAGATCCTGCGCGTGCTGGCGCCGCTCGGCGTGCTTTTGCCGAACGGGCTCGGCCTCAATGTCGACGGCAAGGACATCGGCCGCGCCTATTTCGTGCGCTGCTTCCAGGACGGCTGCTATGCCGAGGTCATCCTCGAAAAGCCGCTGCTCGACACGCTGAAGACCGGCACGTCGGCGACATTCATCGTCTTCCAGACGCCGGAAGAAGGCATCGGCATTCCTGTCGACCTCAAGGGTTTTGCCGACGGCTTCGCCGCGCTTCCCTGACAGCCGGGCGCTTGCGAAAAACCTGACCCTGACGCAGAATTCCCATGGGATGGGGTTTGGCGGTGGGGGTCATCATGCGTTCGTTTTCCTTGCTTTTCTCCGCAGGTCTGATTTTTACCGGCGCCGGTTCCGTTGCCTGGGCTGAAGATACCGAAATCATCACGGCGCCTGATCCGGCGGCAATTCTCGAAATCGCCAAGGGTTACGGTTCCGCCAAGCTGGACAAGGACGATG
Organism: Mesorhizobium sp. 01N446; assembly: GCF_056399285.1. Lineage (NCBI taxonomy): Bacteria > Pseudomonadati > Pseudomonadota > Alphaproteobacteria > Hyphomicrobiales > Phyllobacteriaceae > Mesorhizobium > Mesorhizobium sp. 01N446. The sequence continues at coordinate 99,205 of NZ_JBFTRA010000003.1, forward strand.
GCGGCGACCCGATGGTCTCCGGCCGGCTCGAAGGCATGAAGTACGTGATCTACTTCTATGGTTGCGAAAACCACGAGAAGTGCAAATCGATCCAGTTTTCCTCGGGCTACACCGACGCCTTCACGGCCGAGCAGGCCAATGCGTGGAACAAGAAGTACCGCTGGGTGAAGGCGTTTTCCGGCGACGGATCCAACTTCAAGATGGATGTCTCCTTCATCGGCGGCATCACCAAGGCCAATCTCGAGGAACAATTCTCGAACTGGGATTCGATGACCACCAACATCAAGGATTTCATCAACCAGAAGTGACGCCGGCGGTCTGTCGGCGAAGCGCATTTGCCCTTGCGGCGCGTCGGGACGATTGTCTCGGCGCGGCTTCGCGCCTACATCGGGGGAAACAAGCTCTCTTCCGACGAATGGATGCGCCATGAACAGCCTGATCGGCCAATTCGATATTTCCGACGATCGCATCAAGCAGATCGTTGCCGACACCATCAACGGCGCCGACGACGGCGAACTGTTTCTCGAATACAGCGAGAGCGAGGCGCTGATGTTCGACAATGGCCGGCTGAAGACCGCCAATTTCAACACCGACCAGGGCTTTGGCCTGCGTGCCGTCGCCGGTGAGGCCAGCGGCTACGCCCATTCGAGCGACTTGTCCGAGGCCTCGCTGCTGCGCGCCGCGGCTGCCGTTTCGACCGTCAAGGGCGGCTATTCCGGTACGCTTGCCGCCGCGCCCGCTCGCACCAACCGCCATCTCTACGGCGACGAGAACCCGATCCCCTCGCCTTCCTTCGAGGCCAAGGCAAAGCTGCTGCAGGAAATCGATGCCTGGCTGCGCGCCGAGGATCCACGTGTGCGCCAGGTGACGGCCTCGCTCGCGGCGTCCTGGCAGCATGTCGAGATCGTGCGCGCCGACGGCCAGGTGGTGCGCGATATCAGGCCGCTGGTCCGCATTAACGTCTCCGTCGTGGTCGGCGACGGCGACCGCCAGGAAAGCGGCTCCTACGGCATGGGCGGACGCAAGGCGTTCGGCGACTTCCTGATCGAGGACAGCTGGAAGCACGCCGCCAAGGAAGCGCTGAGGCAGGCGCTGGTCAATCTCGAGGCCATCCCCGCCCCCGCAGGCACCTTCGACATCGTGCTGTCCAGCGGCTGGCCGGGCGTCATGCTGCACGAGGCCGTCGGGCACGGGCTGGAAGGCGACTTCAACCGCAAGAAGACCTCGGCCTTCGCCGGCCTGCTGGGCCAGCAGGTCGCCGCCAAGGGCGTCACTGTCGTCGACGACGGCACCATCCCCGAGCGGCGCGGCTCGCTCACCGTTGATGATGAAGGCACGCCTTCGGCCCGCAACGTGCTGATCGAGGACGGCAAGCTGGTCGGCTACATGCAGGACCGGCAGAACGCACGGCTGATGGGCATGAAAGCAACCGGCAACGGAAGGCGCGAAGGCTATGCGCACCAGCCGATGCCGCGCATGACCAACACCTACATGACTTCAGGCGACATGGAGCCGGACGAGATCATCGCCTCGGTCAAGAACGGCATTTACGCCGTCTCCTTCGGCGGGGGCCAGGTGGACATCACCTCGGGCAAATTCGTCTTCGGCTGCACCGAGGCCTACATGATCGAGAACGGCAAGGTGACGCAACCGATCAAGGGCGCCATGCTGATCGGTAATGGGCCTGACGCCATGCACCGCGTCTCGATGGTCGGCAACGACATGAAGCTCGACAATGGCATCGGCATGTGCGGCAAGGCCGGACAGGGCGTGCCGGTCGGCGTCGGCCAACCGCATTTGCGCATGAACCAGATGACGGTGGGCGGCACCAGGGTTTGATCGAGACTGCATAGAGGTAAGCTCTGATGGCTAGCCCGAAAAACCCATCACCACTGTCTCGACCGAGGGGCAAGTGGTCCTGCCCAGCGCGATCCGCAAGCGCAGGAAATGGGGCGTTGGTACCGGCCTGGAGGTCGAAGATACGCCGGAGGGCGTTCTTTTGAAGCAAGCACCTCCCTTCGCCGCAACCCGGCCTCAAGACGTCTTTGGTTCCCTGCCCCACAGCTGCAGGCCGAAGACGCTTGAGGAGATGGACGGCGGCGTTCTCGCCGAGGCACGGCGGCGGCAAGCCAGCGATTGATACCAATGTCGTCTTTCGGTGCCTGGCAAGCCGCTGGGTTTGGGGATGTGAAAGAAGCATAGCGCGATGACGGCTTGGCGGAGTGCGTCACCCCGCGTTGCGTGGCCCGAACACGAACATGTTAACGCCTTCTTAAATGTTTAATTGATCGCGCACGATCGCCACATTAGCTTTGATCGATCCTCTCGTGCGATGGTGTTGCCAGTGCTGCGTTCCCTCGGCGTCCTGACTTCCTCGTTCCTGCTTGGCTGTGTTTCGCTGATTGGCGCAACGTCGCTGGATGTCAGTTCGGCGTCAGCGCAATCCACCTTGCCCCAGCAGTCGACATTGTTCGGGAAGACGCAATCGTCCTCGGATGCCTCACGCTTTGCCGCGGTTGGCGGCCCCACCAGCATTCCCTACGGGTGGGTCGATTTCTGTCATCGCCGGCCAAAAGAGTGCAAGGTGCCCGCTCTACCGGCCGTCAGTGTCAAGCTGACGGCGCAGAACCTGCGCACCCTGAAGCGGATAAACCAGAAGGCGAACAGTTCCATCAAGCCCGTCAGCAATTTCGACCACTGGGGCACGATGGCCGACCACTGGGACTACCCGGTCGACGGCAAGGGCGACTGCAAGATCTACGCGCTCTACAAGCGCAAGCTTCTTCAGGAGGCCGGATTCCCCCGGCAGGCACTGCTGATGACCGTGGTCCACGACCTCGACAATGAAGGACACACCATCCTGACGGTGAAGACCGACAAGGGCGACCTGGTCCTCGACAATCTGGTCGACGAAATCCGGCCCTGGAACGCGACCGGCTACTACTTCGTCAAACGCCAGTCGCAGCAGAACCCGAATATCTGGGTGTCGATCAACCGGCGGGGCGGTACGCCGAAGACCCTCACCAACGTTGCCAAGCTCGTGGACTGAGCGACCTTTCAGGCCGCAGTGGTGCAGGCGCCGCGGATAGCCGGTGCCTTTCCAGCGCTCGGGATGGAATATTCGGCGACCGTGTCATGCGCCCTTGACCGAGCCCAAAGAACCCGGCTTCAGAGCAGAACCCTATTCATGTTTTCCGGAACTGCCGCCAGCCTCCCCCGGCGGGGAAGGCTGGCAACGATAGCCGGGAACAGGCGCTGATCAGGTGGCCTTGCCACCGTTCTTCTTGCAGTCCGCCCGGAATTTCTCGCGTGCCTTGCCGTGCAGCTTCTGGGCATCGGCGAGTGCCGAACATTGCTTCGAAATCGCGGTTTTCTCTGGCGTCATGACAGTCGTCTTTGCCTTTTTCGCGGGAGCGGCGACCGGGGCTGTGGTGGTGGTGGCGGGCGCCGTGGTGGCTGCCGTGGCAGCTCCCGTCGCAATGAACCCGGCCACGGCGATGGATGTCAGAACGCTTGCAATCCGCATTGTGGTTACTCCCTTGGGCGCCCCACCCAATATGGACTCGTAACAGCGCGCCAAAGCGGCGCGCAATCTTGGCCTTGGGCAACCACGAAGTTGTGATGGCATCGTGTGTCGCGCGGCATCTTCGCGGTCCCACACGCTATTTCTTGCAAGCGGGCTCATTGGGGTGCCCGCAAGACGGCTTCTTGCCGGCCGGCGGCTGCGGCGGCCTTGGTTGTGCCTGCCGCTGCACCTGCTGCTTCGGCTGGGCATGGAACTCCGGCCTCTGCGGCTTGGGCTGACCCAGCACCTTCAGCTGAGGGTTGCCATTGCTGACTTTGAATTTCTGCTGGACATTGCCGCCACCGCTTCCGTTGGCAGCAAACTTGTGGAATTTGGGACCGTTGCCGTCGCCCAGGGGCCCATTGCCTTGCCCATTGGCCTGGCCGAAGCCCTGATTGTGAAGTTTCTTGAGCTTGCCGTTGGGCGGGTTCTGGCCTGAATTCTGGCCATTGGCCGCCGATGGGTTGTTCACGCCATTCGCCGCTGGCGTGCCGTTGGCGCCCGGGATCTTGCGCAACTTGGCATCCTTGCCGGTCTTGCCGATACCATTCTGGGCCTGCCCGTCACCCTGGCCATTGGCGCCGTTTTGTCCATTCACCGCCGGGTTGCCGGTCACGGCGTTTCCACTTGCCGTGGCCTGCTTGTTCAGGAGCTTCGTGGAGTTGTTCTTTGGCAGATTTGGGTTGTTGGGCAGGTTCTGTCCATTCAGCACCGGCTTGCCATTGACGAGCGGCAGCACCTTGCCGTCGGCACCGGGCAAGGCATGACCTGTCAGCTTGTCGGCGGGCAATGTCTTCGATAGCGGCGTGACACCGCCCGGCTGCTGGCCACCCTGCCCGGGCTTCTGCGGGAGGCCGCCCGGGTTCTGCTTAGGCAGGTTCGGGGTGTTGGGCAGGTTCTGTCCATTCAGCACCGGCTTGCCATTGACGAGCGGCAGCACCTTGCCGTCGGCGCCGGGCAAGGCATGACCTGTCAGCTTGTCGGCGGGCAATGTCTTCGATGGCGGCGTGACACCGCCCGGCTGCTGGCCACCCTGCCCCGGCTTCAGCGGGAGGCCACCCGGGTTCTGCTTGGACAGCACGGTTTCCTTTTTCTGCAGGAAGGCCGGCAACGCCACCTTCGTTGCCAGCGCGGCCGCACCCAGGCCCACGGCGCCAGCAGTCAGCTTCTGACCGGTGGTGAGGCCACCGCCCTGGTTATTGTTCTCGTTGATCGTCGTGTTGTTGACGATGGTGGTGTTGTGGATGTTGTTGAAGATGACGTCGTTCGGTGGCGGGAGGATGTCATGCGGCGGGTTCACCCAGGCCGGCACAGGCACGAAGACGGGCGTCGGCAGCAGGAAGATGCCGGCAGGCGGCGGCGGTGGCGGCAGTTCGATGAAGTCGCGCGGCCGTGGCGGCAGGAAGATCACCGTCACGGGCGGCGGTGGTGCGAAATCGAATTCCGGGTCGTCGAAATAGAGCACGGGCCGGTCGACATAGACGATCTCATCGGGTGGTGGCGGCGGCACGTCGTAGGCGTAGACCGCAAAACCCTGCGGCGGTTCGAGCGCAGCATCGAAATGTTCTAGCCGGCGGCGGGCATCCCAGGCGTGCGGGCCATGCGGATAGCGATCGAGATAGGACCAGTAGGCTTCGGGCGTGTCCCTCAGCCAGGTCTGGCGCCAGGTGATCGCCTCGCGCCGCGCCGCCAGGATGGCGCGCACGCGCCTGGCCAGGGGATCGTGGGGATAGGCGACCAGAAAGTCCTCGTAGCTGCGCATCGTGTCGCGATCGAGAGCGGCGATATAGGCGTCATGCGCGTCGAAGTCGCGGATTTCCTTGGTCCGCATCGTGCGGATCTCGGCCGATGAAACCTGCGGCGGCGGGGCATCCGGGCCACGGTCGAAGAAGAGGAAGGGCTGCGTGATCTTCGACTCGTCCCAGGGCAGTTCCGCGCCTTGCGTCACCTCGTTGACGCGCAGGCGCGTGCGATCGAACACATCGCCCAGTTGCAAGCCGCCATCCCTGATCATCTCGGCGAGCGCCTGCGCATAAGCGCCATAAGGACCCTTGCCCTCCGGCGCGACCGTGCCGGGGGCGGCGTTGAAGGCGATCAGCATGTTCGGGTCTGGATCGACCAGCGCAAGGCCGCCGGCCAGCGGCTGGTTCGACCTGGCGAAGGAATTTGGCCGCGCCGCGTCGAGCACGACGATGTTGACCTTGGTCGGCAGTGCTGCAAGCGGCTTGGTGAGGTCGGAGACCCGCACAGCGGCCATCGGAACGTCGGCGGCGTTGGCGATCTGCGCATCGACGGGCACGAAATAGTTCTCACCCTCGAACTGCAGGCCCTGGCCGGCCAGATAGACGAACACTACCGCGTCGGGACCGGCAGCCGTCACCTTGGCGAGGAAATCGCGATAGGCGCCACGCAGCGATTCCTGGTCAACATCGCGCGCGCCGACCACGTCGAACCCCGCCGCCTGCAATGTCTGGGCGATGAGGCCAGCGTCGTTGGCGGGCGTCGCCAGCGCGCCCGAGGGGTAGGCGGCGTTGCCGATGACGAAGGCGAGACGTTTTTGACTCTGCGCCAGCGCCAGGGCTGTCGGCCCGAACGCGAAAATGGAGAGGGCAAGGAAAAAAGCGAGGAGTTTCGAGACCGTCCGCATTACGATCATCCGTCAGGTGAGAGTACCGATGTTTCCGCCCCGGCCGGACTAGGCCGGGGCAAAAAGGCGGCTTTGCGGCGTCAATCCGGCCGCTTTGGGCCGAGAGAGGCTGAAGTGCCCGGTCTCAACCAAACGTGATCATCAGCCGGCTCAGCCGCGCCTTTTTCTCGGCTTTTCCAGCAGGGCGACCGCTTCGACATGGGGTGACCACAGGAACTGGTCGATCGGCGTCACGCCTTTCAGTTTATAGCCGCCGTCGATGAGGATGCGCAGGTCGCGCGCCAGCGTCACCGGATTGCAGGACACTGCGGCGACGAAGGGAACATCCGAGCGGGCGATCTGCTTGGACTGGTCCTCGGCACCCGCGCGCGGCGGATCAAAGACTAGTCCATCAAAGGCGTTCAACTCCTTGAATGTCAGCGGCCGGCGGAACAGGTCGCGGCGTTCGGCCGTCACCCGCTTCAAACCGGTCGCGAAACGTGCCGCCCGATCGAGCGCGGCGAGGGCCGCGGCATCGCCTTCCACCGCGTGCACTTCCGACTTCTCGGCCAGCCGCAAGGCAAAGCTGCCGCAACCGGCGAAAAGATCGGCGACCTTCTTGGCGCGCTTCAGATGTCCACCGACAATGTCGGCCATGGTCCGTTCGGCAGCCTCGGTCGCCTGCAGGAAGGCGCCGGGCGGCACGGCGACCGCAACGCTGCCGAACATCACCACGGGCTTGCGCGGTTCGATGATGATCTCGTCATCGATGGACAGCCTGGCAAAGCCCTGCGCCAGGACGAAATTGGAAGCGATGCGGCGCTGGTGTTCGCCGAGCTTGCCGGACTCATGCACCGCGACATCGAGGCCGGAGCCCGTCGCGGTGACGGCCATGCGGAACGATTTGGTGGTTGCGCATATCAAGTCTGCCAGCGCCCGCAACCGGTCGAGTGCCGCGACGATCTCGGGCAGCGAGATCGGGCATTCGGAGATGGAAATGATTTCCGGCGACAGATGACGGTTGAAACCGAGCAGCATGCCTGTCTCGGTGCGCCGCGCGGCGAGAACGACACGGCGGCGCGTGTGCGGCGCGCAGGCGACCAGCGCGTCGATGCCGCAATCAATGCCCTTCAGCGCGTGCACCACCTTGTCGCGTTTCCACTGGTGATAGGCTTCGGCCTCGAAATGCTGGAGGGCGCAGCCGCCGCATTCGGTGAAATGGCGGCAGGCGGGTTCGATGCGCAGCGGCGAGGCCTCCAGCACCGCCATCAGCGTGGCGCGATCCCGTTCGCGTGCGGCGGTGACGATCTCGCCAGGCAGGGTGAAGGGAATGAACAGGTCGCCGCTTTCGGTTTCGGCGATGCCGTCGCCCTGGGCGCCAAGCTTTTTGATGGTGAAGCGCGCGCTCATCGATCCTTGATCCCACCGAGCAGGAATTCGCGATTGCCGTCGCCGCCTTCGATCGGCGACAGGTGCAAGCCGAGCGAGCGCCAGCCGGGAACGGCGTCCAGCCAGTCCTGCAGCAGGCCGGCGACACGGGCGGCATCGAAGGGGTCTTTCAAGAGCCCGCCTTTGCCGATCGCCTCACGCCCCGCCTCGAACTGCGGCTTGACCAGGAAGATCGCGGCGGCGCCAGCCTTGGCAATCGCGAGCGCCGGAGGCAGCGCCAGTCTCAGCGAGATGAAGCTGACGTCCGAGACAATGAACCCCGGGACACGGCCGGCAAGATCGGCGATGGTGAGATCGCGGGCGTTCAGGCCCTCGATGACCGTCACACGCGGGTCCTTGCCGACATCGGGATGCATCTGGCCGTGCCCGACATCGATCGCGGTGACATGGGCAGCACCACGCTCCAGCAGCACCTGGGTGAACCCGCCGGTCGAGGCGCCGATGTCGAGCGCTTCGCGACCAGCCGGATCGAGGCTGAAGTGATCGAGCCCGCCGATGAGCTTAAGCGCCGCGCGCGAGACATAGCCTTGCGCCGGATCGTCGATGGCAACAAGGCATTGCGGTGAAACGTTCTGGCCGGGCTTGCGGGCAACGGTGCCGTCAACCGTCACCGTGCCGCGTTCGACCGCGTCGCGGGCACGCGAGCGGCTGGCAAACAGGCCGCGCTGGACGAGCAGGTCGTCGAGCCGCTGGCGGGTGTTGGCTGGCAGAGGCAAGTTCATCGGCCTTCATGGCGAAAGCCGGCAGCGAAGGCAAGGACATTGGGGCGGACGAAGGAAAGAGCGGCGAAAGCATCGGGCCGCGTGGCGGCTTGCGTGCATCGCATCGGGTCCGGAAAATGGGTAATAGGAGAACCTTCATCGTCGCAACTCGGGGGAGAACGAATGCTGACGGGAACCTGCCACTGCGGCGCAGCCCACTGGACGCTGGAAGGCGATCCCGGGCCGGTGACAGCTTGCAACTGCACGCTTTGCCGTCGCTATGGCACGCTCTGGGCCTATGACTATGTCAATGAGCGCATTCGCGTTTCGGGGCTGACGGGCAGCTATACGCGCGCCGGAAAGGATGCGCCTTCGCTCGAAATCCTATTCTGCCCGACCTGCGCCTGCGTGCTCGCTTGGCGCGGCCTGCGCGCCGGCACCTCCGGCCGAACGCGCATCGCCGTCAACGTCAGGCTGGCGCCGCCCGAGGCCGTCGCCGATCTGCCGATCGACCATTTCGATGGCCTCGACACCTACGACGACCTGCCGCGCGATGGCCGCTGCGTGCGCGATATGTGGTTCTAGAAGATGGTCCGCGACACCTGGCGCTCGACGGCCGGAGACAAACCGTCGTCCCGATCCCCCGATGCCTGCACGGCAGGATGCTCGGTGGCGATGGCGGGCGGCGTAACGGGATCCGGCAGGACCACGAGCTGCGGCACCTGCCTGTAAGAAAAGCCGCCGCGGATATCACCCATCTTGCTGGCGACGATGCCCAGCGCCGCCTTTTCGAGATTGCGGTCATAGCGCGTCTCGGCGGCGGCGGGTGCAGCGATCATGGTCAGAAAAGCCACGCCGCACAGAAGCGTCTTCATTGTTTTTGTCTCCCTGCCTGATGCCGGTCTAGCAGGGTGCCGTTGAAAAACGGCCAAGGGATACGGTAAGCAAAACGCCAAACGGCAGTGTTAACAATGCGTTACAAAATCAAGACGGCAAACTGATTCAAGCGCTTGAGGTTTTGAATCAGGCACGCTGGGCGCGGGCCGTATGACCGAGCGCGGTGAAAACGGTGCGTACGATGCCGGCGGCGTCGAGCCCTGCATCGGCATACATCTTTTCCGGCTTGGCGTGGTCGGCGAACACGTCGGGCAGCACCAGCGGGCGCACCTTCAGGCCGCTTTCCAGCAGTCCCTCATGAGCGAGGAACTGCAGCACGTGGCTGGCGAAGCCGCCAATGGCGCCCTCCTCCACTGTGACCAGAACCTCGTGCGAGCGGGCGAGCCGGCGGATCAGATCCTCGTCGAGCGGCTTGGCGAAGCGGGCATCGGCAACGGTGGTGGAAAGCCCCGCCGCGCCGAGTTCCTCGGCTGCGATCAGGCAATCCTGCAGGCGCGTGCCGAAGGACAGCAGCGCCACCTTGGTGCCTTCCCTGACGATGCGGCCCTTGCCGAGTTCGAGAACCGAACCGCGCTCCGGCATGTCGACGCCGACGCCATTGCCGCGCGGATAGCGGAAGGCAATCGGGCCGCCATCATAGCTTGCCGCGGTGCGCACCATGTGGCGCAGTTCCGCCTCGTCGGCCGCCGCCATCACGACGAAGCCCGGCAGGCTCGCCAGGAAGGTGGTATCGAACGCGCCGCAATGGGTGGCGCCATCAGCGCCGACGAAACCGGCGCGATCGATCGGGAAACGCACCGGCAGTTTCTGGATCGCGACGTCATGGACGACCTGGTCGTAGGCGCGCTGCAGGAAAGTCGAATAGATTGCCGCGAACGGCTTGTAGCCTTCGGTCGCAAGACCGGCGGCGAAGGTCACAGCATGCTGTTCGGCAATGCCGACATCGAAGGTCCTTGACGGGAACACTTCGCCGAACAGGTCCAGCCCCGTGCCGCTCGGCATGGCGGCGGTGACGGCGACGATGCGCTCATCCTCGCGGGCTTCCCTGATCAGGCTTTCGGCAAACACCTTGGTGTAGGCCGGTGCGTTGGCCGGCGCCTTGGCCTGCGCGCCGGTGATGACGTCGAACTTGTTGACGCCGTGATATTTGTCGGCGGCGGCTTCCGCCGGCGCGTAGCCCTTGCCCTTCTGAGTGACGACATGGATCAGCACCGGGCCTTCGCCATTGTCGCGGACGTTCTTCAGCACCGGGATCAGATGCTCGAGATTGTGACCGTCGATCGGGCCGATGTGGTAGAAGCCGAGCTCCTCGAACAGCGTGCCGCCGGTGACATAGCCACGTGCATGCTCGACCGCTCTTGTAATCGCGCGGTCGGCGCGCTTGCCGAGATAGGATGTCAGCTTCTTGCCGAAGTCGCGCAGGCCGGCATAGGCCTTGCCCGAGGCCAGACGCGCCAGATAGGCGCTCATGGCGCCGGTGGGCGGCGCGATCGACATGTCGTTGTCGTTGAGGATGACGATGAGCCGGGCATCGAGCGCGCCGGCATTGTTCATCGCCTCATAAGCCATGCCGGCCGACATGGCGCCGTCGCCGATGACGGCGATGACATTGTTGCGGCCGCCGGAGAGGTCGCGGGCGGCGGCCATGCCGAGGCCGGCGGAGATCGATGTCGAGGAGTGCGCGGCGCCGAAGGGATCGTATTCGCTCTCGGCGCGGCGGGTGAAGCCAGACAGACCGCCTTCCTGGCGCAATGTGCGGATGCGGTCGCGGCGGCCGGTCAGGATCTTGTGCGGATAGGCCTGGTGGCCGACATCCCAGATCAGCCGGTCGTCAGGGGTGTTGAAGACATAGTGCAGCGCCACCGTCAGTTCGACCACGCCAAGGCCGGCGCCGAGATGGCCACCGGTGCGAGATACCGCGTCGACCAATTCGAGGCGAAGCTCGGACGCCAGTTGCGGCAGTTCGCTCTCGTCAAGCGCGCGCAAATCCGCCGGAATGCGGACCTTGTCGAGAAGCGGTGTATGCGGCGTTGCGTTCACGGTGCTCAGGCTTTCTGTTCAACGGCGGGATAGGCCGCCGGCCTGCGAAAGTAAATGCGTGTCTGTGACGCGGGTCTGCTCCCAAAAGGACAGCGCGTCGAAACAGCTTTTGCCCGCGCTTTCAAGTCCTTGTTTTCATGCATATCGTGGTCCCGAAACCGGGCCGCTTTTGGGCGATATTCCTTAGTTTTCCGGCAGCGGAATAAACTCTTCCTCATCCCCAGGAACTATATCGAAGCGGCCCGTCTTCCATTCCTGCTTGGCCTGTTCGATGCGTTCCTTCGACGAGGAGACGAAATTCCACCAGATGTAGCGCTGCGAGCCGAGCGAGGCGCCACCGAACAGCATGAAATGCGCACCGGTTTGCGACGATACGATGATCTCGTCACCGGGCCGGAAAACCAGCAGCCGTTCGGCCGGAAAGACGTCGCCCGAAATCGCGACCTCGCCTTCCAGCGTGTAGATGGCGCGTTCTTCTGCATCGGCCGGGATCTTTATGCTGGCGCCGGGCGCCAGCCTGAGGTCGGCGTAGAGCGTCTCGGTATCGGCCCGCACCGGGGAGCGCAGTCCCTGGAAATCACCAATGACGATGCGGCCGCGGACGCCTTCGGCATCGATCTCGGGCAGCCGCAAGGCGGCAGTGTTCTCGAACACAGGCGCCACTTCCTCCTTGCCATCGGGCAGTGCCAGCCATGTCTGCAGGCCGGAGACCGACATCGGCGCGCCGCGCAATTCCTCCGGCGTGCGCTCGGAATGCACGATGCCGCGGCCGGCGGTCATCAGGTTCACGTCGCCGGGCTGGATCACCATTTCGGTGCCCAGGGAATCGCGATGCCTGATCTTGCCGTCGAACAGATAGGTCACCGTCGACAGGCCGATATGCGGGTGGGGACGGACGTCGAGCGCCTGGCCCGCCCGCAGGATTGCCGGCCCCATGCGGTCGAAGAAGATGAACGGCCCGACCAGACGCCTCCTGGCGGTCGGCAAAGCGCGACGGACCTCAAAGCCRCCAATGTCCTTGGCGTTCGGGATAACCATCAGCTCGATCTGATCGCTGGCAAAGGCGTCGCCGGCTTCAGGGTCTTTCCCCGGGAAGAAGCTCATGAACTCTCCTTGTCAGCGCGCGATGGCCATTTTGGCGGCATCAGGCGAAGCGGATCGCCGCCTTTGCCCGCAATTTGGCCGCCACCTCTTCACGATTGCGCGGATGCTGGTTGGTTTCGAGTGAATCAAGAAGTTCGCGCGCCGATGCCGCGATGGCTTCGACGGCGTGATCGAACGCATGCTGGTTCTGTTTCGACGGCCGTGTCGTTCCGCTCAGCTTGCGGACGAACTGAAGGGCAGCGTCGCGGACTTCGTCATTGGTTGCGGGCGGGTCAAAATTGAACAGGGTCTTGATGTTTCTGCACATCGTTTCCGTATCTCCTCTTGTCCTGGAGCCGTTTCAATCGGGACGAGCTTAATCCTCAGCCATGATCGTGTCCAAAAACCGGTAAGGCAAGACCGCCATTCAATCCGCGTCGAGCGGCTCGGTTCCGACCGGCTTGCCGTCGCGCGACAGCCTGATCTTCTCGACCTTGTCCTCGGCGGCCTTCAGCAGCCGATCGCAATGCGCCTTCAGCGCCTCGCCGCGCTCGTAGATGCGGATCGACTGGTCGAGCGGCACGTCGCCGCGCTCCAGATCATCGACGATCTTCTCCAAAGCGTCGAGCGCCTGTTCGAAGCTCATCGCCTTGACGTCTTCATTGGTTTCACCAGCCATCATTCACCCTTTCATCAGTCGCCCGACATGGGCGGCGACCGAAAATGCCAGTCCCTGCAGATCGTAGCCGCCCTCGAGCAGGCTGACGAGCCGGTTGCCGCTGTGGCGCGCGGCGCGCTGCATCAGCTGGCCGGTCGCCCAGTCGAAATCGTCCTCGGTCAGGTTGATCTCGGCCAGCGGGTCGCGGTGATGCGCGTCGAAACCGGCCGAAATGATGATCAGATCGGGCGCGAAATTGTCGAGCGCCGGCAGCACGCGCGACAGGAAAGCATCGCGAAACACCTCGCCGCCGGTCCGTGGCGCCAAGGGCGCGTTGACGATGTTGCCGACGCCGGTCTCGCTCTTCGCGCCGGTGCCGGGATAGAGCGGCATCTGGTGCGTCGAGCAATAGAGCACCGAGGGATCGTCCCAGAAGATATCCTGGGTGCCATTGCCGTGATGGACGTCCCAGTCGACGACCGCGACGCGCTCGGCGCCATGCTTCTTCTGCGCATAGCGGGCCGCGATCGCCGCCGTGTTGAAGAAGCAGAAACCCATCGCGGTAGTCTTTTCGGCATGGTGACCGGGCGGGCGGGCGGCGACGAAGACATTGTCGGCGCGGCCTGCAAAGACATCGTCGACGGCGGCGTTGGCGGCGCCGATCGCGGTGATCACCGCCTGCCAGCTCTTCGGGCTGGCGGTGGTGTCGGCATCGATACGGGCAAGGCCCTCTTCGGGGATTGCGGCGCGCACGCGGGCGACGAAATCGGCGGGGTGCGCGTAGAGGATGGTGGCCTCGTCGCCTTCCGGCGCCTTGACGCGATCAAGCGCGGCGAAGGCCTCGTCGTCGAGCACGCGCTCGATGGCGCGCAAGCGATCCGGCCGCTCGGGGTGACCGGGCGGCGTGATGTGATCCAGGAAGATCGGATGGGTGTAGAGACGAGTGGCCATGCCCCCTATCTAGTGCCCCGGCGCCGCGATGGCCATGCATTGCGGCTTGATGACTGGGGAAAATCGCGCCTGCGTCCATTGGCGTCGCTACGGGGATTGGCGCCGCCAAGGCTTCGGCGTAAGGTCGCAGCCACTGCCTGGTGCCCGCCGGTCTGTTTGTTTAGTCGCATTCTGCGACGCCAAGTGATTCCACTTGGCTGCAAATGCTCTGGCGGGAGAATCGGGAACACGGTTGAATTCCGTGGCGTGCCCAACGCTGTAAGGGGGACCGCGCCGGTAAATGCCACTGTCGATGACGGGAAGGCACCGGACGTGGGTTGATCCCGAGCCAGAAGGCCGGCCTGGCAGGCATCGTCATCCGCATGGTCAGGCGGCTGGCATTGATTGCAATCGCAAGGGGACAAGCGATGCCGGAAACCATGACCGCTCCTATGGGCGATGGATTTGACCAGATGGCGCGCGATGCCATCTACCGCGCCATGTTCACGCGGCGCGATGTGCGCAGCCATTTCCTGCCCACAGGGCTCGACGACGAGGTGCTGGCACGACTGCTGCTTGCCGCCCATCATGCACCGTCGGTCGGCTTCATGCAGCCGTGGAATTTCATCGTCATCCGCGACGCCGCACGGCGGGCTGATGTGCGCGACCTGTTCCTGGCCGCGCGCGAACAGGAACTGCCTGAAATCGAGGCGGAAAGACAGGGGCTCTACCGCAAGCTCAAGCTCGAGGGCATCTGCGAAAGCGCTCTCAACATCTGCATCACCTGCGATCGGCGGCGCTCGCAGGGTTCGCCGCTGGGGCGCTGGCACAATCCGGAGATGGATCTCTACAGCACGGTCTGCGCGGTGCAGAATTTCTGGCTGGCGGCGCGCGCCGAAGGCGTCGGCGTCGGCTGGGTCAGCATCATCGAGCCGCAGGCGTTGAAGAGCCTGCTGTCCATTCCGGAGCACGTGACGCCGATCGCCTATCTCTGCGTCGGCCGGGTTTCCGAGTTCGCGCCCAAACCCGACCTTGAAACGCATGGCTGGGGCCGGCGGCTGCCGCTGCCCGAACTGATCATGAGCGAGACGTTTTGCGGGCAAGGCGAGGCATCGCTCAAGTCAGCGGTGGCACACCTAAACACCGCCGCCTGGGCGCCCACATGTGCCGCCGATCAGCGCGTTGCGCCGGCCGTGCCCCAGCGCGAGCCGCCGAAGGAGGCCAGCGCCTTGTCCCTCAACTCCCTGAACTTCGACGACGCCTCGGCCAGACGGGCATCCCAGGCCGGATCGGGCATCTGGCCGGCGATGGTCTTGAAATAGACCTGCATCAGGCAGGCGATTGCGAAGGGTTCGATGAAGGCCGCCTTGAAGGCCCAGGCGAAAACGATGGCGAGCACGAAGGCCCAGCCGGCGAGTTGTCCGGGCATCATGAAGAGAATGGCGCCGGCCGGGGCCAGCATCAAAAGGAAGATCACGAAGGACACGCCCCACATGATGACCGCCAGCCAGACAGCGTTCTTCACCATGGTCTTGCCGTTCTGGGCGTAGAGCACGACGCCTTGCCTGGCGGTTTCGAAGGGCGAGGACGAATTGATGCGGATGTTGTAGCCGAGGATGATCTCGTCGACATAGGTCAGCGACAGGCGGATCACCGTGTTGATGAAGGAGACCAGGCCGCTCAAGCCAGGTATGGGCAGGAAGGCGGCGATGCCGCCGAGCAGGCCGGTGATGGCGCGGATGGCGCCCTTGACCAGCTGGTCGACGACGAAAAGGATGTTGGCCTCGGCGAAACGTTCGGTCACGACCTGCCTGGCATAGGCGATCTGGTTCTGGCCGTCGGGGACATCCCGGCCGTCGATCAGATGGACCATGACGGCGATATGGCCGGCCTTGACGACGTAGAGGATGTATTCGCGGATCCAGTAGACGGCGATCGAAACCACGCCGAAGCCGACCACGCCGCCCCACAGGGCAAAGGACATCGGCCCGTCGGGATCCGTGGAGATATGGCCGACGCCATAGCCGACCGACGCGCCGGTGCCGGTCGCCACGATGTAGGCCAGCGTGATGCCGAAATAGACGATCATGCGAAAGACAATGAAAGGCCAGGTCCGCATCATGATGGACACCGACCTGCCGATATCGAAATCCCACATGTCCCGAATCTCCCCTCCAGAGATGGCTGGGGAGGATGCGCTCAACCCGGGGATTGTCAATCGCGGGCGGTGGACAGCGGCGCGCGCAAAGGGGATTTAGCCCTGCTGCGAAGCCGGTTTCCTGAGCAGTCCCTCGAGCAGTTGCTTGAACGCTGCAACCACCATCTTCGACGTCGCCTCTGGGTCGTTCGAATTGGCGATCCGCTGCGCCGCCTGGCTGCTCGCCCCATTGATCAGCCGCGCGGCGGTCTCGGGGTCGACGTCCGGGACGACTACCCCTTCCCCCTGCAGCGCGGTCAGATGATCGGTCATTGAACCAACGCAGGCATTGGCATTCGACCAAAGTGCTGGATCACCCAGCACGGCCGGACCGTCGCGGAACATGATGCGCTGGATTTCCGGCTCGAGCGCCATTTCGATATAGGTCGTGCACTCGTCGACGAATTGCTGCCAGCGGTTCGGCGCTCGCGACGCGACCTCATTCACCCGAGCCGCCATCTCGCCGTCGATTTCGGCGATAACCGCCTGCAGCAGGCCCTTCTTGTCGCCGAAGTGGTGATAGAGCGCGCCGCGGGTCAGCCCGGCGGATGCGGTGAAATCATCCATCGACGCCTCGGCATAACCGATCGTGCCAAAGGCCTGGCGGGCCGCGGCGATCAGCTTTGCACGCGTCTCGGCGATCATTTCCTTGCGGGGTCTGTGCATTTCCGCCTGGTCCTATTCACATACGTTTCGTATGCCAATTGACATACGCCGCGTATGCTCTATCTATTTCTCATACGCTTCGTATGTAATTGTCAAACCGGTCTTTGTCGAGGAACCATCATGCAAAACCCCTATTCGGAAATTTTCCGCGCCCCAGGAGCCAAGGGATTTGCAACCGCCGGCTTCATGGCGCGCCTGCCGATCGCCATGGCGCCGATCGGCATCGTGGYGATGCTGTCGCAGACGCGCGGCGAATACTGGCTGGCGGGCGCGGTCTCGGCGACATTCGCGCTGGCCAACGCATTCCTGGCGCCGCAGATATCAAGACTGGTCGACCGCCTTGGCCAGACGCGGATCGTCGTGCCCACGACAATCGTCTCCGTGCTCGCCTTCATCACGCTGGTTGCGGCCGCCAATCAGGACTGGCCGGTCTGGACGCTGTTCGTGTCTTCGCTGCTGGCGGCGGCCATGCCCAGCATGCCGGCCATGGTGCGCGCGCGCTGGACCGAGCTTTTCCGGGGACGGCCCGAGATGAACACCGCCTTCGCCTTCGAATCGGCGGCGGATGAGCTGGTCTATATCGCCGGCGCATCGCTGTCGGTCGGCCTGAGCGCCGCCCTGTTTCCGGAGGCGGGCATGCTGGCGAGCACGCTGTTCCTTGCCCTGGGCTCGACGGCCTTCATCCTGCAGCGCTCGACCGAACCGCAAGTGCGAGCGGTGGACCATGGCTCGAGCGGCTCGGCGATCCGCCTGCGGCCAGTGCAGATCATCACCTTTGCCCTGATCTTCATCGGCGCCACCTTCGCAACGACCGAAGTGAGCACCGTGGCCATCACCAAGGAGCTTGGCCAGCCCGGCGCCGCCAGCCTCGTCATCGGTGTCTACGCGCTGGGGTCGTTCGTGCTCGGCATCATTGTCGGCGCACTCAACCTGAAGGCACCGCTGCAGCGCCAACTCGCCATCGCGGTCGCCCTGGTTGCGCTCGGCACGCTGCTGCCGCTCACCGCCGGCAGCGTGCCGCTTCTGGCGCTGACTGTCTTCCTCAGCGGCGTGGCGATCTCGCCGACCTTCATCACGGCCTTTGGCCTGATCGAGCGGCATGTGCCTGAAGCGACGCTGACCGAAGGCATCACCTGGGTGACCACCGGGATCGGCATCGGCATGGCGCTGGGCTCCTTCGCCGCCGGCGCGGTGGTGGATGCGTTCGGCGCGCAGAACGGGTTCTGGGTCTCCGTGGCATCAGGCACGATCGCGCTGGCCACCGTGCTCGCCGGCCAGCGCGTCCTGGCCACCCATAGATGCGAGCTGGACGGGTGCGAAGCCGCCGCCGTTCCGGCAGAGTGACGGCCAGGAGATGTGCAATTGAGATGAGGCCGACCGGCCTCATCTCAATATCGACATATCCTAGAGAATCTCGGTCTTGGCGATGTGGATGCCAAAGCCTTCGAGGCCGACATAATGGCGCTCGCGCGAGGCGATCAGGTTGATCGAGGAAATGCCGAGATCCTTCAGTATCTGCGCGCCGAGGCCGATTTCGCGCCATTCGTTCTCGCGGCGGCGGGCCTCTTCGTGATCCTCGCGGTCACCGCTCAGCGGGCGCTTGCGCTCCTGGTGCGCGACGCCGACGGAGCCCTCCCTGAGATAGACGATGACGCCACGCTTGCGTTCGCCCATCGCCTTCATGATGCCGTCCAGCCGATGGCTGGTGCCGAAGACATCGGTCACTACATCCTCGGAATGCAGCCGCACCGGCACCTCCTCGCCATCGCGGATGTCGCCGAAGACGACAGCGACGTGATGCATCGTGTCCCAGGGCAGCGTGTAGGTGAAGACCTGCGCCTTGCCGCCGAGCGTGTCGATATCGGAGCATGCGACGCGCTCGACCAGCGTCTCCTTGCGCTGGCGGTAGGCGATGAGGTCGGCGACCGACACCTGCTTCAGGCCATGCTCTTCGGCGAAAGCCTGCACCTGAGGGCCGCGCTTGACGGTGCCGTCGTCATTGACCAGTTCGGAAATGACCCCGATCGGCGGCAGGCCGGCGAGCTTGCAGAGATCGACCGCCGCTTCGGTATGGCCCGAACGCATCAGGACGCCGCCCTCGCGCGCGATCAGCGGGAAGATGTGACCGGGACGGACGAAATCGGAAGCGCCGACATTGCCATTGGCAAGGTTGCGCACGGTGAGCGTGCGGTCGTCGGCCGAAATGCCTGTCGTCGTACCATGCTTGAAATCGACGCTGACGGTGAAAGCGGTGGTGTGGGCTGAATCATTGTCGGCGACCATCGGCTGCAAATTGAGCCGCTTGGCTTCCTCGCGCGGCATCGGCGTGCAGACGATGCCGGAGGTGTTGCGCACGATGAAGGCCATCTTTTCCGGCGTGCAGTGAACCGCGGCGACGATCAGGTCACCCTCGTTCTCGCGCCCGTCATCATCCATGACGACGACGATCTCGCCGCGTTCGAAAGCGCGGATGGCTTCGACAATCTTTTTCTGGTCGTAAGGCATGGACGCTCGCTTTGCTCGCAGGGCAGTAGGGGAATAGGGCAGTAAGGCAGTAGGGGAAAGCAAAAATTTGGCTGTCTGGGCGCTGGGGGTAGCATGCCGCCCTACTGCCCTACTGCCCTACTCCCCTGGCCCGTCTGTCCCCTATGCCGCAGATAGTGATCGGCGATCGCGCAGGCAACCATCGCCTCGCCGATCGGCACGGCGCGGATGCCGACGCAGGGGTCGTGCCGGCCTTTGGTCATCACCTCGACGTCGTTGCCATCCTTGTCGATCGACTTTCGCGCCGTCAGGATCGACGATGTCGGCTTGACGGCGAAGCGCGCAATGATCGCCTGGCCGGTCGAGATGCCGCCAAGGATGCCGCCGGCATTGTTGGACAGGAACACCGGCTTGCCGTCATTGCCGATGCGCATCTCGTCGGCATTCTGTTCGCCGGTGATGCGCGCGGCCTCGAAGCCATTGCCGATCTCGACGCCCTTGACGGCGTTGATCGACATCAGCCCCGACGCAATGTCCTGGTCGAGCTTGGCATAGATCGGCGCGCCAAGCCCCGGCGGAACGCCGTCGGCGACGATCTCGATCACAGCGCCGACCGAGGAGCCTGACTTGCGGATGCCGTCGAGATACTGGGTGAAGACGGGAACGGAAGCGGGATCGGGCGTGAAGAACGGATTTTCGGCGTCGCCGATGAAATTCCAGTTCCAGTTGGCGCGGTCGATCGATTTTTCGCCCATCGACACCAGCGCGCCGCGCACCACCATGCCCGGCACCACTTTGCGCGCCAAGGCACCCGCCGCTACCCGTGCCGCCGTCTCGCGGGCCGAGGAACGGCCGCCGCCGCGATAGTCGCGTATGCCGTATTTGACGTCATAGGTGTAGTCGGCATGGCCCGGCCGGTACTGGCGGGCGATCTCGCCATAATCCTTCGAGCGCTGGTCGACATTCTCGATCAGCATCGAGACCGGCGTGCCGGTGGTGATCATCGTCTCGCCGTCCTCGTCGAGGACGAAACCCGACAGCACCTTCACCTCGTCCGGCTCGCGGCGCTGCGTGACGAAGCGCGACTGTCCCGGCCGGCGCTTGTCCAGTTCTGCCTGGATTTCGTCGCGCGTGAAGCGGATGCCGGGCGGACAGCCGTCGACCACGCAGCCAAGCGCTGCGCCATGGCTTTCGCCCCAGGTGGTGACGCGGAAAAGGTGGCCGAACGTGTTGTGAGACATGGAAAAGTGCCCTGCCCGGCAGCGGAGCCGGTTGAAGCCTGCCTTCTATTGGCGTTTTTTGCGGTGGTCAAACTGTCATCCCCGCCGTTTAAGTTTTGACACATTCGGCTGGTTTCTGCTTTCTTCCATCCGCCGTTGAGGATCCGCCGCCACAGTGCCGGCGCAATGACCAAAGAGGACGATCATGCGTACCCTGATTGGCGCTGTTGCCGCCGCCCTGCTCTATTCCACCGCCGCCTTTGCCGGACAGACCGAAGGCCTGATCAAGAAGATCGACAAGGACGCGCTGACCCTGACGCTGGACGACGGCAAATCCTACAAGCTGAACGCCGAAACCGATCTCGACTCGCTGAAGCCGGGCATGGACATCGTCATCGCCTACGACGTGACCAATGGCGAGAATGTCGTGACCGATATGCAGCTGCCTGACAGCGACACGAACTAGGGAATATTTGTTCCGCCCCAGGCCGGCCTAAAGCCATTCCAGGCTCTGGCCTTCGAGTTTGAGCACGCGATCCTGCGGTATCTCCAGGTTCGCGGCCTCGTCCTCGGCCATGTCAAGCACGATGCGGAACAGGGTGCGCATGACGCCGCCATGCGTCACGCAGATCGTCTTGCGGTCGATCTCGTCGAAGCAGGGTTTCACCCGTTCGAGCAGCATCTGGTAGCTCTCCGCCCCCTCGCCGGGTGGCTGAAAATTCCATTTGTCCAGTGCGCGGGACCGACTTGCCCCGGGAGACTGCGTCTCGAGCTCGGCAAAGGTAAAGCTCTGCCAGTCGCCGAAATTGACCTCGATCAGCCTGACATCGGTTCGATAGGCCAGCGGATCGAGCTTCATCGCGGCGCGGATACGTTCCATCGTTTCGCGCGTCCGCCGCATCGGGCTGGCGACGAAATCGAAATCCTCGGGATCACCGACAAGTTGGGCCAGCCGACGCCCGTTTCCGGTCGCCTGCTCGCGGCCAAGGGCATTGAGGTCGGTGTCGGCTTGGCCCTGAAGCCGGAATTCGGCGTTCCACGCGGTCTGGCCGTGGCGCACGATATAAACCAGCGGGTACATCAGGTCTTCCGGAGGTCGGGCCAGGGCCTGGGCGGAGGATGAACGGAGGGGCTATTCCTTGACGGTCGAAATGTCAGGCGCGTCGACCGCCTTCATGCCGACCACGTGATAGCCGGAATCGACATGGTGCACTTCACCGGTGACGCCACGCGACAGGTCGGACAGGAAATAGACGCCGGAATCGCCGACCTCTTCCTGCGTGACCGTCTGCTTCAGCGGCGAATTGTATTCGTTCCACTTCAGTATGTAGCGGAAGTCGCCAATACCCGAGGCGGCCAGCGTCTTGATCGGGCCGGCGGAGATGGCGTTGACGCGGATCTTCTTGCCGCCGAGATCGACGGCGAGGTAACGCACGCTGGCTTCGAGCGCGGCCTTGGCGACACCCATGACGTTGTAGTGCGGCATCACCTTCTCGGCGCCATAATAGGTCAGCGTCAGCAGCGAGCCGCCATCGGTCATCAGCGCCTCGGCGCGCTTGGCGATGGTGGTGAAGGAAAACACCGAAATGTCCATGGTGCGCAGGAAATTGTCGCGCGTCGTCTCGACGTAGCGGCCGGTCAGCTCGTCCTTGTCGGAGAAAGCGATGGCGTGGACGAGGAAGTCGAGCTTGCCCCAGTGCCTGGCGACATTGGCGAAGACTTCGTCGAGGCTCGCCGGATCGGTGACATCGCAATGGCCGGCGACAAAGGCGCCCAGTTCAGCCGCCAACGGCTCGACGCGCTTCTTGAACGCCTCGCCCTGATAGGTCAGCGCGATCTCGGCGCCATGGTCGACGCATGCCTTGGCAATGCCATAGGCAATCGACCTGTTGTTCGCGACGCCAAGAATAAGGCCGCGCTTGCCGGCCATCAGGCCCTGTCCACCCGCCATGTGAGCGCTCTCCGCAAGGTTTGTGCTTTGTGGAGTGCCTATCGCACAGGCACACAGCCCCTTCAAGCGCTCAAACCGGACAGTTCGGGGGACAAGAGCGCTGGATCAGCCTTTTTGACCACGCATCAACGCTTCGAGAGCGCTGTCGCCGCCCTCCGGCAGCATGATGCGGACATGGGCGTAGAGGTCGCCATGGCCGCCGGCCTTTTCCGGCAGACCCCTGCCCTTGAGCCGCAGCACCTTGTCCGAACTCGACCAGGCGGGAACGTTGACCGCGAGCCTGCCGGTCGGCGTCTCGACCGGCACCTTGGCGCCCAGCACCGCATCCGCCAGCGACACCGGCAGATCGGCATGCAGGTCGCGGCCCTCGATGCGGTAGCGCGGATGCCGGCGGATATGGATCTTGACCAGCGCGTCGCCGGGCTGGCCCGGCCCCTGCTCGCCCTGCCCCTTCAACCGGATGGTCTGGCCATCCTCGACAAAGGCCGGCAGTTTGACCGCCACCTTGCGGCCATCCGGGAACATCGCCGTCACCTTTTCGGCGGTGGCCGCTTCCTCGATGGTGACGTCGAGCGTGACGTTCAGATCGGCCGCCGTCGCCGGCTGGCGGCGGTCGCCAGCGCCGCGCGCGCCGGAAAAGGCGTCGCCGAAAATCTGGCTGAAAATATCGCTGTTGCCGTCGAACGGATCGCCGCCCGGGCGCCCCGAACGGAATTCGAATCGCGAACCGCCGGCCCCTTGCTGGCGGCGAAACCCGGCAAAGGGGTCGCCGCCACCGGCGGCACCCTCAAAACCCTGGAAGCGCGGCTTGCCGTCGGCGTCGATCTCGCCGCGATCGAAAGCGGCACGATTCTTCTCGTCGCCGACGATCTCATAGGCCTGGTTGGCCGCGGCAAAACGGTCCTTCGCCTTGGGATCATTCGGATTCTGGTCCGGATGATGTTTCTTGGCGAGTTTCCGGTACGCCGATTTTATGTCCTTGGCCGATGCGTTCTTTGCAACGCCCAGGACCTCATACGGGTCGCGCATGCTTCCTGCCCTGGAAATGAGTTGAGTCCATACTTGCCCCCTATATGCGCTCGCATAGGAAGAAATTCCAGTAGTGGAGCGTCATATCAAAGGCGGAAATTAGAGCGCCTTGAAGCCCTGCATGCGCCAGCCGCCGGCGCTGGCAAGGCAGAGTTCACCCTCGAACATGGCAACGCCGTCAAAGCTTTCTCGCGAAGCCTTGAAGCGGCGGCAGGTCTGGCCCCTGTCCTTCAATTCCGCCAGTTCGGTGATGGAGCCGCGTGAGCCGGTGCCGGCATTCGCCCACGGCACGGCCTGGCCGCCGAGCTGTTCGATGTCAGCGGATGACACCGCGTTGCCGATCGTCGTCTGGTCGGAGTCGCGATCCGAATCGGCCGGCACCGATGAAGCCTGCGTGCTGCTGGTCAGGATCGAGCGGTCGACTTCGGCTTTTTCCAGGCTGAAGCCACCCGCGCCGCAGGCGGCAAGCGGCAAGGCCGCCGCCACGATCGCCGCTTTCGCGCTGGCCGAAGCGATAACGCCCCATTGCCTGCTGTCAAAAGCTTGCGCGATACGCGACAATCGGCAACCTCCCTGATTTCGTGACAATTTGAGAAAAACTATGAGTGACACAGAGTTAACAACCGGTGACTTTACCCAAGCGGCCGAGCCGTTTCGCCTTTTTGCCGCATGGCTTGATGACGCCACCAAGAGTGAGATCAACGATGCCAACGGCGTGGCGCTGGCGACCGTTGACGCCGAAGGCATGCCGGATGTGCGGATGGTGCTGCTGAAGGGGTTCGATGAAGGCGGCTTTGTTTTCTACACGAATTTCGAGAGCGCGAAGGGCCAGGAGATTCTTGGCAGCATGAAGGCGGCGATGTGTTTCCACTGGAAATCGCTACGCCGCCAGGTGCGGATTCGCGGCCCGGTCGAGATCGTCAGCGACGCCGAAGCCGACGCCTACTACGCGACACGCCCACGCGGCAGCCGCATCGGCGCCTGGGCGTCGAAACAATCGAGGCCGCTGGAAAGCCGCTTTGCGCTGGAGAAGGCTGTCGCCGAATACACGGCGCGCTACGCCATCGGCGAGATCCCGCGGCCGAAACACTGGTCGGGGTTCCGGATCATGCCGAAGACGATCGAGTTCTGGCACGACCGTCCGTTCCGGCTGCACGATCGGGTGGTTTTTTCCCGTAACGCGAAAGGCGGCTGGGACAAGGCGCGGCTTTATCCCTGAGGTTGTGAAAATAGATTTCAGCCGGACAGATCGGCGCTTCACCTACCCGGCCCTGCGGGCCGACCTCCCCATCGAGGGGAGGTAGAAGGTCGAGCTATTTCTTTCTGGTCATGAACGCGGTGAGCGCGGCGCGCGCCTCGTCCGACTTCAACCGCTCGCGGAAGTGTTCGCTTTCCTCACCGATGCGGGCGACGAGGTCGTCGCGCGAGCCGCGCATGAGATCGCGTGCGATCTTCAGCGCCTGCGGCGGCTTGGCGGCGATCTGGCCGGCGGCCGCAAGGACCGAGGCCTCCAACGCGCCCTCCTCGACCACATCGTAGATCAGGCCGGCGGCCTTCGCGCGCTCGGCGGAAAACCCTTCGCCAAGGCCGAGCAGCGCAAAAGCGCCCTGCTGCCCCAGAATGCGCGGCGCCAGCAGGCTCGATCCCGCCTCGGGCACCAAGCCAAGATCGACGAAAGGCGTCCTGAACACGGTGCGCGGCGTGGCGAAGGTCAGATCGCAATGCAGGTTGATCGTGGTGCCGATGCCGACCGCGATGCCGTCGACGCCGGAGACGATGGGTTTTTCGACCCTGGCCAGAGCCATCAGGAAATCCCAGACTTCCGTGCCGCCGTCACCGCCGGTGGCGACAACCATGAAATCGGCAAGGTCATTGCCGGAGGAGAAGGCGCCGGGCACGCCGAGGAAGACGTGGACACGGATTGCCGGATCGGCGTCGCCCTCGGCAAGGGCGGCCGACATCTTCGCGTACATGGCACGCGTCAGGGCGTTCTTCTTGTCGGGGCGGTTCATGCGGATGATCTGGATCGCGCCCTGGCGCTCGACGAGGATATGGTCTGTCACGGTCTTTTTCCCTGGTGAGCGCTGTGAGAATTCAAGCTGATATCAGCGTCTTGCCGGCGGCAGCGAGGCTCTCCGCGCCGTCGATGACACGGTCCTTCAAGGTGCGCGCCTCGCCGAGCAGGTTTTCAGCGAAGAAGCGGCACAGCGCGATCCGGCCCTGGTCGGCAAGAGCGCCGCGCGCCAGATAGGCACCGCCGGCGGCAAGCGAAAACAGCCTGAGATACGGCGTCGCGCCCGCCAGCGCCTCCTCCAGCCGGCCGTCGGTCGACAGTTTCTGCAGGAAGCGCGTCGCCTGCGTCAGGTCGCTGAGTGCAGCATCAAGCGCATCGGCGGTGCGGCCGAAACCTTGCAGGTTGGAAGTGCGCACGGCATTGAAGACGGCGGCCAGTTCGCTGATGAAGCCATGGACATGCTCGCCACCGCCGAGCGGCAGCTTGCGAGTCACCAGGTCGATCGCCTGGATGCCGTTGGTGCCCTCGTAGATCGGCGCGATGCGCGCGTCGCGGTAGAAGGCCGCCGCGCCGGTTTCCTCGATGAAGCCCATGCCGCCATGCACCTGCACACCGAGCGAAGCCACTTCGACGCCGACATCGGTCGAAAATGCCTTGGCCAGCGGGGTGAGCAGGTTGGCGCGGTCGCGCCAGTGTGCCGCTTGATCGCCATCCGAGACCCGGGCCATGTCGATGGCGTGGGCGCAGGAATAGCTGATCGCCCGCGCCGTCTGCGTCAGCGCCTTCATGGTCAGGAGATTGCGCTGCACGTCGGGGTGAT
The DNA here is from genome assembly GCF_056399285.1 of Mesorhizobium sp. 01N446. Taxonomy (NCBI): domain Bacteria; kingdom Pseudomonadati; phylum Pseudomonadota; class Alphaproteobacteria; order Hyphomicrobiales; family Phyllobacteriaceae; genus Mesorhizobium; species Mesorhizobium sp. 01N446. Next base: position 125,535 of record NZ_JBFTRA010000003.1, read on the forward strand.
GGACGATCGGCGCCATGCCGGCGCCGGCATAGTCCGCCGCCTTGCCCTGGCGGCGCTCATTGGCATAGGCGATCGCCTTCTGCGTCGCGGCTTCCGCGACCGCGACGCCCTGCATGCCGACGCAAAGCCGCGCATTGTTCATCATGGTGAACATGCAGGCGAGGCCCTTGTCCTCCTCGCCGATCAGCCAGCCAACGGCGCCGGGCCTGGCGCCCTGGAACCCGTCGCCATAGATCATGGTGCAGGTCGGCGAGGCATGGATGCCGAGCTTGTGCTCGAGGCCGGAACAGAACACGTCGTTGCGGCCGCCGAGCGAGCCATCATCGTTGACGAAGAATTTCGGCACCAGGAACAGCGAGATGCCGCGCGTGCCGGCCGGTGCGTCCGGCAGCCGCGCCAGCACCAGATGGATGATGTTGTCGGTGAAATCGTGCTCGCCATAGGTGATGAATATCTTCTGGCCGAAGATGCGATAGGTGCCGTCGCCGGCGGGCTCGGCGCGCGAACGCAAGGCGGCGAGATCCGAGCCCGCCTGCGGTTCGGTCAGGTTCATCGTGCCCATCCACTCGCCGGAGACGAGCTTTGCCAGATATTTCGCCTTGAGCGCCTCGGAGGCATGCTTGTCGAGCGCTTCCACCGCGCCCATGGTCAGCGTCGGGCCAATGCCGAAGGCCATGGCGGCGGAGTTCCACATTTCGAGCGCCGCGACGCCCAGCATGGTCGGCAGCGCCTGGCCGCCATAGTCTTCAGGGCCGGACAGCGCGTTCCAGCCGCCATCGATCCAGCGGCGATAAAGGTCCTTCCAGCCGGGCGGCGTGGTGACGGCGGCGTCTTTCAGCACGGCACCGTGTTCGTCGCCGATCTTGTAGAGGGGCGCCACCTCCTCGGTGGCGAAACGGCCGGCCTCGCCAAGGACGGCATCGACCAGATCCTCAACGAGATCGCCGAACGTGCCGGCATCGAGAGCGGACTTCATACCCGCCACATGCTTCAGCGTGAACGCGATATCCTCGACCGGTGCCCGATACATGCCGCTCGATCCTCCTGATGCATCGGCCTCGCCAACCTAGAGCCGGTGCGGCCGTAAAACCATCCGCCTTTGGGCGGTCTCCCGGTTTCTTTTTACGTAAACGTCAAATTTTGTCACGTGGATTTTGCAATCGCGCCGGCCTGTATTAAATTCAACGGACGCCGTATCAAGCCGACCCCCGACAGACCAGAACCAGCCGACCGGAACCGTCCATGCTCGCCAGACCCGACGCCTATCGCTGCATCGAATGCGGCTTGCCCTACCGCGCGACGGGATTCTGGCATCACGGCGGCCAGTTGGAGCACGGCGCGGCCTACTGGTCGGATCGCGGCATATTGTGCTCGCCGCAATGTTCGCTCGCCCACCACCGCAAGCGCGTCGCCGAAGGCACGCTCCAGCAAGAGCCCGCGCCCGACCCGTTCGAATTCCAGCCGTTCAGCCGGCGCTAGCCCTACGCCCCTGCATAGAGAAGCATTCCTTAACCATAGCGGTTCACCATCGGTGTTTGATCAACGGGGACCCCCTGTTTGAAAACGCCGGCGCATCTTCTTCGCCGCTCAGCGATCGCTCTTGCGGCGATGATGGCGCTGATATCGGCGGCAACGGCCTCGGACTTCTCCGAGCCATGGAAGAACGCCGACCGCGCTCTAGTCATCGACGCCTACGAGTACAATCCCATCGACTGGGGGCAGCTTGCCACCGACAAGCGCATCGCCGCCTTCATCAACAAGGCCTCCGACGGCATGCCGCCGCCCTATTTCTGTTTCGGCAGCGACACCGACGTGAAGCTGTGCAAGGCGCTGTGGAAGCGCCATGCGGTGACGCGCGAACTGTTCCAGACGCGCCGGGTCGTGGCCAAGGCGCTCGGCATGAAATGGGGGGCCTATCATCTTGCCCGGCCCGGCAATCCGGTCGAGCAGGCCAATAATTTCCTCGATTTCGCCGATCCCGCGCCGGACGATCTCATGGCGCTCGACATCGAAGGCATCGATCCCTCGCAATGGATGTCGCTTGACGATGCGGAGGAGTTCGTGCGCCAGGTGCACCGGCGCGTCGGCCGTTTCCCGGTGCTCTACACCAACGGCAAGACCGCGCAGTACATCGCCGACAATCGTTACAAATACCGGCTCCTGTCGCGGCTGCCGCTTTGGTACGCACGCTACAAACCTGATATCGACGTGCATTTCCCGATGGGCAACTGGCAGGGCTACGCGCTCTGGCAATTTTCGGCGCAGGCCAATTGCGGCCGCTTCCGTTGCCCCTACAGGGTTGCCGGCACGCCCAACAATATCGACGTCAACGTCGTGCCGACGGATGCCGCTACGCTGCGCCAGCAATGGCCCTTTGGCGGGCTGATCGACGTGCCATCCGACTATCTTGCCAGCGTGCCGGTGCCGCTCTCGCGCGAAGCCGCGCTCGCCGGCAAGACCACCCTCATTTACGCCGATGTGGCAACGCCGCCGACCTTCGAGGAAATGGTCTCGGTGCTCGGCTCGCGCTGGTCGAAATTCCGCGAGGGGTTCCATATGCCGGTCGTGAAGACGGTGCCGCGCAGGCCGGGTTTCGGCATCGTCCAATATGTCGCCTGGAAGCGGACCGGACAACGCTCACCCGAGCAGTTGAACGCAGCCTTCGCCGCGGCCGACCCGGTCAGCACCGGTTCGACCGAAATCGATCGCGGTCAGCCGTAAACCGAAATCTCAGCTCGCCCTCTCGCGCGCCACGGCCTGCCAGCCGATGTCGCGGCGGCAGAAGCCATCCGGCCAGTCGATCCGGTCGAGCGCGGCATAGGCCCGCTTCTGCGCCTCGCCGACCGTGGTCCCGGTCGCCGTCACATTGAGGACACGGCCGCCATTGGCAACCAGCGCGCCGCCATTGATGGCGGTGCCGGCGTGGAAGATCTGGACGCCGTCGCCAGCCGCGTCCTCGACGCCGCGGATGACCGAGCCTTTTTCCGGCGTGCCGGGATAGCCCCGCGCCGCCATCACCACGGTGAGCGCTGCCTCGTCGCGCCAGCGTATCGACGTGTGCGCCAGCTGACCGTCGACGGCGGCGTTGAGCAGCACAAGCAGGTCGTCCTTCAGCCGCATCATCAGCACCTGGCATTCCGGGTCGCCGAAGCGGGTGTTGTATTCGATCAGCTTCGGTCCCCTGTCCGTGATCATCAGCCCGGCGAACAGGATGCCGGCGAAGGGCGCGCCAAGCTCGGCCATGCCGCGCATGGTCGGTTCGACGATCTCGCGCATGGTGCGCTCGACCATCTCCGGCGTCATCACCGGAGCCGGCGAATAGGCGCCCATGCCGCCGGTGTTGGGGCCGGTGTCGCCGTCGCCGACACGCTTGTGGTCCTGCGCGGTGCCGAAGGGCAGCGCTGTGGTGCCGTCGCAAAGGCAGAAGAAACTCGCCTCCTCGCCAGTCATGAATTCTTCGACCACCACCTCCGCGCCGGCAGCGCCGAAGGAACCCTCGAAACAGGCATCGAGGGCCGCCCTCGCCTCGTCCAGGGTCATTGCGACGGTGACACCCTTGCCGGCGGCGAGCCCATCGGCCTTGATGACGATCGGCGCGCCCGTCTTTTCGACATAGGCCTTGGCCGAGGCCAGATCGTTGAAACGGCCATAGGCGGCGGTGGGGATGTCGTATCGGGCGCAAAGGTCCTTGGTGAAACCCTTCGACCCTTCTAGCCGCGCGGCGGCCTTCGAAGGGCCGAAGACGCGGATGTTTTCAGCGCGCAGATCGTCCGCGATGCCGGCGACCAGCGGCCCTTCCGGACCGACCACGACGAGGTCGATCTTTTTCTCGCGGCAGAAGGCGGCGACGGCGGCGTGATCCGCAACGTCCAGCTTTACCAGTTCAGCCTCGGCGCCGATGCCGGGATTGCCGGGAGCCGCGTAGAGCTTGGTCAGCAGCGGCGAGGCGGCGATCTTCCAGGCAAGCGCATGTTCGCGGCCGCCGGAGCCCAGAAGAAGAACGTTCATGGCCACCTCTTGATGCAAACCCTGGAGAGCACCCGCTATTGCTCTCCGGGCGACGGGTCAAGGCATCAGGGTGTTTTGATCCGAATTGCGCACGGGAACGTTATCCAGCAGAAAATCGGCGGCGGCCATCGCCGCCGATTTTCTGGCAATTCGACTCAGCCGGGAAAAACGACCGGGAACCAGTCCTCACGCAGTTTCTGGCCCGGCTGCATGCCATGGCCGTGATAGGGCGGCGAGGTGCGGCCCGGCCGCTCGACATAATGGGCATCGTCGCCGACCCAGCGCAGCGACAGCGCCCGGCGCCGGGCCGCTGTCAGATTGCCGCGCGCGCCGTGCGCGGTGCGGAAATCGAACAGGATGGCGTCGCCCGGCTCCATCTCCCATTCAAGCACCTTCATCGACGGATCGTTGTCGGGATCGGGCACCGGCAGGTAGTCGCCCTCACCGGCATAAAAATTGCTGTCGTCGAGCCAGCGCACCGGCAGGATCATCTTGTCCCATTTGTGCGAGCCGGCGATCAGGCGCAGCGTCGCCTCCTTCACCGGATCGATGGGGATCCAGAAACTGACCGTCTGCTGGCCATCGACGAAATAATAGGGGATGTCCTGATGCCAGGGCGTCGGCTTCTGCGTGCCCGGCTCCTTGACCAGCACATGATCGTGGAAGAACTGCGCGGTGCGCGACTGCATCACCGCCGCCGCCAGTTCGGCGGCCGGCGACTTCCGCACCACCTCGACGAATTCGGGAATGCGCTCCCAGTTGCAGTAATCGTCGAAGAAACTGCCACGGCCATTGGCGATGTCGGACGCGGTGGCGCTGCGGTTCTGCATATTGCGCTCGATGCCGGCGGCAATCGTATCGACCCAGCCCTTGAAGGCGCCGCGGATGCAGACGGCGCCGTCACGCTGGTAGTCGGCAATGGTGTCCGCATCGATCAGGCCGGTGTCGATGGCGCGGGCGGCAGTCAGGGAAGCCATGGCGTTCTCCTCTTGGGATGAACCGACTATCGCAACATCAATTCATTCAGTAAAATAATAACTTCTCATCTGACACATAGAACAAAACTATGAACCTCACCCTCATTCAACTGCGCTACCTGGTCGCCGTCGCCCGCCACGGCAGCGTAACCAGCGCGGCCAAAACTCTGAACATCTCCCAGCCCTCGATTTCGGTGGCGATCGACGCGATCGAAAAGAATTTCGGCCAGAAACTGTTCGTGCGCCAGCGCGGAAGCGGCGTTTCGCTGACCTCCTTCGGCCGCGTCGTCGTGGCCAAGGCAAAACAGGTTCTTGCCGAGACGGATGAGTTGATGAGCCTGGGCTCGGGCAATTCAGCTGTCGGCGGCGAGCTGGTGCTTGGATGTTTCGAGGATCTGGCGCCGTATTTCGCGCCGGGTCTCATCCGCGCTTTCTCCGAACGCCATCCAAATGTCGATGTCATCGTTCGCGACGAGACGTTCGAGACGCTCGGGCGGCGTCTGGCGGATGCCGCCCTCGATCTCGGCCTCAGCTACGATCTCGGCCTGCCCGCGCATTTCGCCCGCATCCTGCTGCACGAGTTGCGGCCGCATGCGCTGTTGCCGGCCGGCCATAAGCTGGCGGACCGCGCCGAGGTCAGCCTGGCGGACCTGGCCGCCTATCCGCTGATCACGACGGACCAACCGCAAAGCTGGCAGCACATGCTCGACCTGTTCCGCAGTCGCGGCCTCTCGCCGGTCGCCGACAGGGCGACAAGTTCGTTCGAACTCCAGCGCAGCATGGTGGCGAATGGTTTTGGTGTCGCCGTCAGCTACACCCGCCCGCAAGGCGACCGCAGCTATGACGGCCTGCCCTTGATCTGCAAGCCGCTGTCGGATCCGCTGCCGATGCAGCGCATCATCCTCACCTATGACACACACCAGCGCGTGTCGAATGCGGTATTGGCATTCGTCGAGACGGCGAAGGTCTGGTTTTCGACGCGCGACATCTTCGCGTCGTGACAGGTTGACGGCCGCCCGTCGCCCGCTTCCCGCTTGACGGTTTCCGCGGCTGCTGCCACTCCATAGGTATGGAAACCATCCAGTCGAAAGCGGCCCAAGGCCGTGTTGCCGATGCGCCGAACGGCCATTGGGTCTACCACGTGCTGCCGCGCGCGGTTTGGCCTTATGCGCAGCTTGCGCGATGGGACAGGCCTATCGGCTGGCAGTTGCTTTTGTGGCCGTGCTGGTGGTCGGCAGCACTTGCCGCGAGCGCCTATCCGCGTCCCGGCGACCCGCTGCTCTCGCTGCTGCCGGCGCCATTGTATCTCGTGCTGTTCCTGGTCGGCGCCATCGCCATGCGCGGAGCCGGCTGCACCTACAACGACATCGTCGACGAGAACATCGACAACCAGGTGGAGCGCACCCGCTCGCGCCCGCTGCCGTCGGGCCAGACCACGCGCCGGCGGGCCTGGGTGTTTCTTGTCCTGCAGGCCCTGGTCGGCCTTGTCGTGCTCCTGCAGTTCAACAGCTTCGCCATCCTGCTCGGCATCTGCTCGCTGGTGGTCGTGGCCATCTATCCATTCATGAAGCGGATAACCAACTGGCCGCAACTGTTTCTCGGCCTTGCCTTTTCCTGGGGCGCGCTGATGGGATGGGCGGTCGAGTTCGGCGATCTCGATGGCCCCGCCATCATGCTCTATATCGGCTCGATCCTGTGGGTGATCGGCTACGACACGATCTATGCGCATCAGGACAAGGAAGACGACGCCATTGTCGGCGTGCGCTCGACGGCGCGGCTGTTCGGCGACAACACCAAATCGTGGCTGGCCGGGCTTTACGGCGGCACACTGATCTGCTTCGCGATCGCCTTCGCCTCGGCGCAGGCGCCGGTCGTGGCGCTCGCCGGATTGATCGCCGCCGGCGCCCATATGGCCCGGCAGATCGCCGTGCTGGATATCAACGATCCGGACCAATGCCTGCGGCTGTTCCGGTCGAACAACCAGGTCGGCTGGCTGATCTTCCTCGGCCTGATCGGCGGTGCAGTATGGGTGGCGCTGAAGCCGCTGGTGTAGTCTTCCTTCTCCCCGTCACTATACGGGGAGAAGGTGGCGGCAGCCGGATGAGGGGCAGCGCCAACCGTGAAGCGAGGTTCAGCGGCGAACCAGCGCACACTCAATTAAGATGGTGGCCGAACACTTAGGTCAGCGCCGCCCCTCATCGCCCTGCCGGGCGTTCGTCACTCGAAAAGCCAAGCAGTTGGCTTTTGGTCCGCTTCGCGGACCGCTCCTCAACTCCCCGTATAGTGACGGGGAGAAGAAGGCTAATCGCGCGAAATGATCTCCTGGCCGTCGATGACCAGCCTGAGACCGAGGTTGCCGGCCCTGCGGCGGGCAAGGAAGCGCGGACGGCGCGTATTGGAAACGCGGCCCTTGCGGCGATCCTGCGGCGGCAGCGTCTTGATGGCGGCGCCGAGCGATTCTTCCAGCGTGCGGGCGACGCCGTCCGATTCGATCAACARCATCGGCAGGCGGTAGGCATCGGCCCAGGCGCGCCAGTCGGCGGCGACATCGTCGAGATCGTCGGCCACCAAAAGCGGCACCGACAGCATCGGATCATTGTGCAGGAGTTCCAGGGTCACCGTGACATTGCCCTCCGGATCCTCCATTGCGCGGGCGGCAACGCCGCGGAACGCATTGGCCGGAAGGGCGATGATCGCCGGCACGCCGCTCATCTCGAGCATGCGGCGGATCACGGCGCCACGGTGGTCGATGGTGAACGTCACGTCGCCATAATCGTCGCGCGTGGCGTAGCTGACCATCTGGGGCAGTCGGAATGGGTCGAGGCGCATGTTGCGTCCCGCCCAGACTGGCTTCAGTCCGGTGTTCATAGAGTGCCTTCCTGTCTGTCTCCTGAGAGCCGGTGTCCGGTTCTCTCCGGGCCAGTTTTCCCGGCCTCGTTATGGGGAAACAGTAGCGTGGGGTCCTTACCGCCGCGCTTAAGAAAGTCGGTTAAATTTTGCTGATCTCGGGGATGGTTATCGGAATGCCACTGACCACTAGATGTTGAAAGGATCAGATAACCTTACCGGGATTCATGATGCCGGCGGGGTCGAAGGCAGCTTTCACCCGGCGCATCAGATCGATGGCCATCGGCGGCGCGGTGGCGATCAGTTCGTCGCGCTTCAGCTGGCCGATGCCATGCTCGGCCGAGATCGAGCCGTGGAAGGAGCGCACGACATCGTGCACGGCCTTGTTCATGGGATGGTAGAGGGCGAGAAACGCCTCGTCGTCGCCATCGACGGGCCGCGAGATGTTATAGTGGAGGTTGCCGTCGCCCATATGGCCGAAGCAGACCACGCGGGCACCGGCACTGACCGACGCCACCGCGCCGGCCGCCTCTTCGATGAAGCGCGGGATCGATGCGATCGGCACCGAAATGTCGTGCTTGATCGAAGCGCCCTCCGGCTTCTGGCATTCGGGCAGCGTCTCGCGGAAATTCCAGAAAGCGTCGCCCTGGGCAAGGCTTGCCGCGACCACCGCATCGCCAACGATGCCTTGCTCGAGACCATCCGCCAGCACCTCTTCGATCAGCGCCCGGCCGTCGTCTTCCGAGCGGCCGGAGGAAACCTGCATCAAGACATACCAGGGCCAGTCATCGGCCAGCGGCCGCACGACACCTTGACCATGGCTCAGCGTGAAATCGTAGGGTCTCTTGCCRATCAGTTCGAAGGCGGTGAGCGAAGCGCCGGCGCGGTCCATCGCGAGGCTGAACAGCGACAGTGCCGCTTCGGCAGACGACAGGCCGACGAACGCGACCTCGCGCCCCTTCGGCTTCGGGAACAGTTTCAGCACGGCGGCGGTGATGACCCCGAGCGTGCCTTCGGCACCGACGAACAGGTCCTTCAGATCGTAGCCGGTGTTGTCCTTCTTCAGCTTGCGCAGGTCGTCGAACACCTCGCCCGTCGGCAGCACCACCTCGACGCCGAGACAGAGTTCACGCGCATTGCCGTAGGCCAGCACGCCGGTGCCGCCAGCGTTGGAAGACAGGTTGCCGCCGATCTGGCAGGAGCCTTGTGCTGCGAGCGACAGCGGAAACAGCCGGTCGGCGGCATCGGCCGCTTCCTGCAGCGTCTGCAGGATGACGCCGGCCTCCGCCGTTACCGTATTAGACAGGACGTCGATTTCGCGGACGCGGTTCAGCCGCGACAGCGACAGGATGATCTCGCGGCCGGACTTGTCCGGCACCTGGGCGCCGACCAGCCCGGTGTTGCCGCTTTGCGGCACGACCGGCGTTCCCGTCTCGGTCGCCAGCCGCATGATGCGGCTGACCTCGTCGACACTGCCCGGCCGCAGCACCAGCGACGTCGCGCCGTGCCAGAGCCCGCGCCGCTCGACGAGGTAAGGCGCGATGTCCTGCTCGTCGCGCAGCGCGTATTTGTCGCCGACTATGGCCGCGAAGCGGTCGATGATAGCGGGGTCGAGTGTCGTTGCGATTTCGGTCATGCGGGAAAACTACGGTGTGGGCTGTGCGTTGTCACGGGGGGCGGCTGCACGCGAGAGCCGGTCGTTGATGGCTTCCCCCAGCCCAACGAACGGAATGGTCTCCACGGCGATGGTGCGCGCGCCGCTGCGATCGAGTTCCTGCATGTAGGCGAAAAGATTGCTCGCCGCTTCGCGCAGGTCACCAGACGCGGACAGGTTCAGGAAGGCTGCCGCATGGCGCCAGCCTTCGGCCCGCTGGCCGCCGAAGCCGAGCAACGCTTCGCCCTCGCCGACCCTTCCGGCATTGAGCCGCATGGCGGCACCCGGCGCATAGTGCGAGGCAAGCATGCCCGGCGCCTCGACGCCCGCCCCTCCACCGCGCAACAGCTCCATACCGATCGCCGCCTCGATCTCCTCGGCGGCAATGCCACCGGGCCGGAGCAGGCGCAGCCTTTCCCCTTCGGCCTTGACGATGGTCGATTCCAGCCCGACGGGCGTCGCGCCGCCATCGACCACCAGCTTGATGCGCGCGCCAAGATCGGCCGCCACCGCTGCCGCCGTCGTCGCGCTGATCCTGCCGGAGGAATTGGCGCTGGGCGCGGCAAGCGGGCGGCCAAGTTTTGCGATGAGGTCGCCGCCAAAGCCCCTCGGCATGCGCAAGGCGATGGTGTCGAGCCCGGCCGTGACCAGCGGATGGATGCCGTTGCCAGGCCGCTGCGGCAGCACCAGGGTCAGCGGACCCGGCCAGAACGCCTGTGCGAGTTTCTTCGACAGCGGATCGAACACGGCGATGCGCTCGGCCATCGCCATGTCGGCGACATGGGCGATCAGCGGGTTGAAGCGCGGCCGCCCCTTGGCTTCGAAGATGCGCGCCACGCCAATCCCGTTGGTGGCGTCGCCGGCAAGCCCGTAGACGGTCTCGGTCGGGATGGCGACGACATCGCCGCCCTCGAGCAAAGCCAGCGCCCGCTCCAACGCCTCGCCGACGGCAAGTATCTCAGCCACTCTCGTCACCTCGCAGATGCCGGCTGCGTAGTACGATGGCGGCTGTTGGGCAAGCGGCAGTTCGGCAAGAGAGGGTCTTGGCGATTTATCAATCCCTAAAATGCTATGTTTGTGGGAAAGCCGGCATCAATTCCGGCCTGCTATTGAGCAGCTTCTGGGCGAAGGGGAGCTATATCAGTGTCTGTGCGCGTATTGCTGGGAATAACTCTGGCCACGATGGCCAGCGGAGCTCAGGCCTCGTCGCTGGTCTTTCCCGGCGCGCCGGCCGCGACGCCCTCCATCCTGACCCTGAAGACAGCCGACATCAAGGCAAGCGATGTGGTGTCCGTCGTCGCGCTCGGCGAGCCCGACGTCACCTATGAGAAGGTGGCGGCTATCCCCGACGCGTCCGAGGCGCGGCACGGCTTCATGTCAAGCCCGATGATCATTCGCGGCGGCGTCGTCGGCGGCGACTTCTCGACACCGGCGCAAGCCAAGGCGCCAGCCGCGACCACCGCCGCCGCTCCCGCTCCCGCTCCCGCTCCGGCCCAGGCAACCGCCTCGGCGGCTCCGGCGTCGGGCACGCAGAAGAAGCCTGCCGCACCGGCAGCCGCATCGCCGCCCGTTCCCGGGGTCGGCAAGGTCAAGTAGCGGCCACGAATTGCTGGGCTGGCCGGATCGTTGACAGCTTGACGGCGCCCTGCGCACCATTGCCGAGCGAGTTCGTCCTGGCGTATCTGGTCGCTGGATGCCGCCGCCTGAATTTGGTCAAGCGATCGAGGCAAAAGACGGCAGACGAGCTTCGTCGTTTCAAAGGGGGTTGATCATGAGACTATCCAAGACCGTTACCGTGGCAGGGCTTCTGCTGGCGTCGCTGCTGGGCGCCGGCGCAGCGCAAGCCGATGACATGCTGGGATCCTATGTCGCGCGCATTTCCGATCGGGATCATCAGGCGAGCGACGGCTATGCGTTGGACAGCGCCGCGCAGATGGTGCGGCAGGACCGCGCCAACTGGCACAAATTCCATCGCCGCGACAGCGACGATGAGGGTGATGCCTGGTTCAGGACCAACGACCAGCGCGCTGACCTGCAGCGCATGTTGGAGCGCCCCGGCGCGATGAGTTCGTCGACCAAGCGCGCCATCGTCAATGGCGAACCGCTGATCCAGGTCGACGTCTACGAAAACAGCGTGCGCGTCAGCATCCTGGAGAACTGACAAGCGTCCGGGAAGATGAACAAAAAGGGCGGCGCCGATGCGCCGCCCCCTCTTCTCGACAGAACCGAAAATCTCAGGCCGCTTCTTCCTTGTCGTCGTCGTTTTCCTCGGACTCGTCGTCTTCGGATTCTTCTTCGCCCTCATCGCCTTCGGCCTTCACGGCTTCATCGGCGTCGTCCTCGTCCTCATCTTCGTCTTCATCGTCATCGCCCGAGAGCGTGGCGGCTTCAGCGCCGTCTTCGTCGGACTCTTCGCCGTCTTCGTCGTCGCCTTCTTCTTCGTCATCAGACAGATCAGCGGCTTCGACAGCCGTGGCAGCGGCATGATCGAGGGCGGTTTCGGAAGCGGATTCAAGCGCCTCGGCGGCGGCCGAGGTTTCTTCAGTCACTTCGATGTCGTGATCGGAATTCATGGAAGCCTCCGTTGGGTTGGGGAACATGTCCCTTTTGCCACGGAGAGATCATCGTCATATGACTGTAAGCCGGCTCGAACGGCCGGCTGGAAGATATTTTTCCTGGGCCTGCGGCCTCTTTTGTCTGAGCATGATCTTATCCGAAAACCGGTGCCCACTTTTCGGGATCATGCTGCTCAACCGGCGATTTTCGAGAAATCCGCGACCTGACCCGTGGCCGCGCGGATGCGCGTGAGCAGCGCCAGACGGTTGGCACGTACGGACAAGTCCTCATCATTCACGAGAACACCTTCAAAGAATGAATCAACGGGTTCGCGCAACGCGCTAAGCGCCAGCATGGCGGCGGAAAAGTCTTCGTTTTGAATCGCTTCGCCGGCTTGCTTCTCGGCCTGATTCACCGCTGCAAACAGCGATTTCTCGGCATTCTCCTTGAACAAAGCCGGCTCAACGGTTTCGGCGACCGCCGTTTTCTTCTTCTCCTCGGCAGCCAGGATGTTGGCCGCACGCTTGGTGCCGGCAAGCAGGTTCTTGCCGTCCTCGGTGTCAAGGAAGGAGCCGAGCGCTTCCACGCGGCGCACGATCTGCAGCAGGTCGTCGGACTGCGGCGTGATGACGGCGTCGATGAGATCGTGGCGGGCGCCCTGGTCGCGAAGGTAGACCTTCAGGCGGTCGTGGAAGAACGCCAGGAGGTCTCGTATCTGGTCCGCGCCACTGCCTGCGTAGCGCGCGCCGGCGCTCGCGAAGAGCGAAGACAGCCGCAATTGAATTCGGTCTTCAACCAGGATTCTGACTACACCGAGCGCAGCGCGACGCAGCGCATACGGATCCTTCGACCCCGTCGGCTTTTCATCGATGGCCCAGAAGCCGACCAGCGTATCCAGCTTGTCGGCAAGCGCGACCGCGACCGAAACCGGATCGCTCGGCACATAATCGGACGGGCCTTGCGGCTTGTAATGTTCCTCGATGGCCGCGGCCACGGATGGGTGTTCGCCCTGGAGCAACGCATATTTGCGGCCCATGGCGCCCTGCAGTTCCGGAAACTCGCCGACGACTTCAGTGGTGAGATCGGCCTTGGCGAGAACGGCGGCGCGAGCGGCGAGCGTCGGGTCAGCACCGACGGTCGGCGCCAGTTCCTCTGCGAGCCGCCTGATCCGCCCCACCCGCTCGCCCTGCGTGCCTAGCTTGGCGTGGAAGGTGACGCCGAGATGGTCGAGGCGGGCCATGCGCTGGTCGAGCGGCTTTTTCAGATCGAGCCCGAACTTCTTCGTCGATGCGTCAAGTTCGCCGAGATCGGGCAGATCGCCCTGGTCAGTCGTCCAGAAATAGAGCGCGTCGGACAGACGGGCGCGCACCACCTTGCCGTTGCCGTGCGCGATCTCCCTGCCGCCGTCCCTGGCCTCGATGTTGGAGGTGAGGATGAAGCGGTTGTAAAGCGCCTCGCCTTCCCCTTGCGGGCGCGTGACAAAGCACTTCTGGTTGGCGCGGATGGTCAGGCGGATCACTTCGGCCGGAATGGCCAGGAAATCCTGCTCGAACTCGCCCATCAGCACGACAGGCCATTCGACCAGGCCTGATACCTCTTCAAGCAAGCCTTCGTCCTCGACCAGATCGAGCCCGTTGGCGAAAGCGAGGTTGCGGGCATCGGCAAGGATGATCTCCTTGCGCCGGTCGGCGTCGAGCACGACCTTGGCCGCCTCCAGCTTGCTCACATAGTCGTCGAAGCGGCGCACGGTGATTTCGCCCGGCGCCATGAAACGGTGGCCGTAAGTGGTGTTGCCGGAGCGAATGCCGTCGATCGCGAAATCGACCACGACAGGCTCCTCGGTCTCCGGGCCGAAGGTGCACAGGATCGATTGCAGCGGTCGCACCCATCGCAGCGAGCCCGGCTTGGCCGAGGCCGGCCCCCAGCGCATCGATTTCGGCCAGGGGAAATTGCGGATGATGCCCGGCACAAGGTCGGCGATGATCTCTTCGGCCGCCCTGCCCGGCTTCGAAATATGGGCAACATAGAAGTCGCCCTTCTTCGGGTCGGAATGGACGTGCGCCTCGGCGACCGAGGACAGCCCTGCCTTGCGCAGGAACCCCTGGACCGCTTGCTCGGGCGCCGTCGTCGACGGCCCCTTGATCTCTTCGCGTATATCCTTCGAGCGCGCCGTCAGGCCCCTGATGTCGAGCGTCAGGCGCCGCGGCGTCCAGTATTCGCGCGCCGCCTCATAGGTCAGACCCGCCTCGACCAGACCGTCGGTCAGCATCTTCTTGAGATCACCCGCCGCCTTGCGCTGCATGCGCGCGGGGATTTCCTCGGAGCGAAGTTCTAGAAGCAGGTCAGGCATATGGAGGCTCACGCAGCAATGGTGAGCGCGGCATAGCAACTCGGCTGGCCGCTGTCACCCTTTCCAGAAATTTTGACCGCCCTGTCGGGACAAGGCGATCCGGCCCGTCCTTGGATCAAAGATTCCCATGAACCGAACGCGGCGCTGAAGCGACCCACGCTCAGGCAGGAAACTATTGGCTGAACGACCATGGAAACGGCATCCAGACTTCTGCAGATCCTCGCGCTCAGCGCCTGCTTCACCGCGCAGGTCCATGGCGCCTTCTCAATGCCGGGCGTGCGGCAGGCGTTAAGGACGATCGACGGTGCCACCGGTCAGCACGTTCCGCCGATCAGCGCGTCCGCCGCCCTCTCGAAAGCAGCAGGTTAGGCCGCCAAACCACCGGCCTGCGTCTTCAAAAACGCCTCGCCGCAGGCTTTCGCCAGATTACGCACGCGCAGGATGTAGCTTTGCCGCTCGGTCACCGAGATCACGCCGCGCGCGTCGAGCAGGTTGAAGACATGGCTGGCCTTGATGCACTGGTCGTAGGCCGGGAAGACCATCTTGTGCATCGGCAGATTGTCGTTCGAAGCCGGCGCGCCGGCCTCGAGCAGCGCCTTGCATTCGGCCTCGGCATCTTCGAAGTGCCTGAGCAGCATCGCCGTGTTGGCGTATTCGAAATTGTGGCGCGAATATTCCTGCTCGGCCTGCAGGAAGACATCGCCATAGGTCACCTTGTCGGCGCCCTCGCGGCCGTTGAAGTTGAGGTCGTAGACATTGTCGACGCCCTGCACATACATGGCTAGCCGCTCCAGCCCGTAGGTCAGTTCGCCCGCCACCGGCGCGCATTCGATGCCGCAGACCTGCTGGAAATAGGTGAATTGCGAGACTTCCATGCCGTCGCACCAGCATTCCCAGCCAAGCCCCCAGGCGCCGAGCGTCGGGCTTTCCCAGTCGTCCTCGACGAAGCGGATGTCATGCAGCAGCGGGTCGACGCCGATCGCCTGAAGCGAGCCGAGATAGAGCTCCTGCAGGTTCGGCGGGTTCGGCTTCAGGATCACCTGGTACTGGTAATAATGCTGCAGCCGGTTCGGGTTCTCGCCATAGCGGCCATCCTTGGGACGGCGCGAGGGCTGGACATAGGCGGCGTTCCAGCGCTTCGGCCCAAGCGCGCGCAGCGTCGTTGCCGGATGAAACGTGCCGGCGCCGACCTCCATGTCGTAGGGCTGGAGGATGACGCAACCATAGGCCGCCCAGTAATTGTGCAAGGTCAGGATCAGCCCCTGGAACGAGCGGCTGGGATGCATATGGGCGGGAATTTCAATCGTCACGGGTGGCCTCGACAGCAAAGGCTAGAGCCTGTCCTTGAGCATGATCTTCTCCGAAAACCGGTATCCGCTTTTCGGGATCATGCTCTTGCCGGCACGTCCTAGAGACACGGCGGCGAAGCGTCAAGCAAGGGGCGAGCCGGATGCGGATCGCCATGAGTATGCCGCGCGGTGTTGAAGGCTTTGCCGAGGACTGGCCTATTGCCGGCCTCGGGAGCCTGGGTTCTGTTTCGTCCCCTATAGCCCACAGCAACGACGACAGGTCCAGCCATGCCCAGTTCCATCATCGTCCGCCCGGTCACGCGGCAGGATTTCGACCGGTGGCTGCCGCTCTGGGATGGCTACAACGCGTTTTATGGCCGCTCGGGCGAGACGGCGCTGGCAAGCGAGATCACCGCGATGACATGGTCGCGCTTCTTCGACGCCTACGAACCGGTCCATGCGCTGGTGGCCGAAAGCGAGGGACAGCTCCTCGGCCTCGTGCACTATCTCTTTCATCGCAGCACGACGGCGATCGCGCCGAACTGCTATTTGCAGGATCTTTTCACCACCCAGGCTTCGCGTGGAAAAGGCATCGGCCGGGCGCTGATCGAAGGCGTCTACGAGCGCGCCCAAGCCGCCGGCTCAGGCCGGGTGTACTGGCTGACGCACGAAACCAACCAAACCGCCATGAAGCTCTATGATAAGATCGGCGAGCGCTCCGGCTTCGTCGTCTATCGCAAACTGTTCTGAGGACGCCACTTCAAACAAAAACGGGGCCCTGAAAAGAGCCCCGTTCGTATTCACATAGCAGATCTCACCCCTTCGGGGCGGGGACCGGCTCCGGCTTGACCTTGGGGGTCTCCTGCGCCGTGTTGGACTCGATCGGCGGCAGGCCCTTCATCAGCTTCTGCTGCAAGGTGGCCAGCACATCGGGATCGGGCTTCAGGTCGCGGGCCTGGTTCCACTGGAAGGTGGCTTCCAGCTTGCGGCCGACGCGCCAGTAGGCGTCGCCGAGATGGTCGTTGAGAACCGGATCTTCCGGCTTCAGCGATACGGCGCGCTCCATCTCGCGCACCGCGTCATCGAAGCGGCCGAGGCGGAAATAGGCCCAGCCCAGGGAATCGACGATGTAACCATCGCTCGGCCTGAGATCGACGGCCTTCTGGATCATCGCCAGGCCTTCCTTCAGGTTGGTGTTCATGTCGACCCAGGAATAGCCGAGATAGTTCAGCACCTGCGGCTGGTCCGGCTGCAGTTCCAGCGCCTTGCGGAAATTCGGCTCGGCCTTCGGCCATTCCTTCAGCCGCTCATAGGCGATGCCGCGCTGGTAGAAGATGTTCCAGTTGGCCGCGGTCGGCGTCTTCAGCACTTCGACGGCCTTGTCGTAGAGATTGGCGGCCGAGCGGAAATCCTCCTTGGAGGAATAGACCCCGCCAAGCGCAAGATAGGCGCGCATGTCGTTGGGATGCGCCTCGACGAAAGCCTTCAGATGCGTGATCGCCTCTTCATGGCGGTCGAGATCGGCAAGGTTGAGGCCAAGCTGCAGGTCCGAAAGCTCCTTCAGCGGCGACGAATCGGGGATGCGCCGATAGAGCGCGATGGCGCCCTCGCCGTCCTTCAGCTGTTCGGCGACGGCGGCGAGCTGCACCAGGGCCGCGTCGCTGTCGGGCCGCAGTGCCAGCGCATATTGCAGGTAAAGGCGAACGAACGGCTCGCCGCCGCCCCGATTGAGCGCGGTGGCGAGGTCGAGCAGGATTTCGGATGCGCCGTCGGAGGGACCGGAAACGAAGGGCGCGATCTTGTCGCCCTTGGCGATCCTGTCGCGCAAAGCGACGATTTCGAGCTTACCCGGCGAAAACGCCTCGGCCTGGTCGAGCACCGAGATCGCCTTGGCCTTGTCGCCCTTGCGGGCCAGGAACGAGGCATAGGCCTGCGCATTGCGCATCCAGGTTTCGGGCGCGGCACCGCCGGCGGCGGTATCCTGCATGGTCGCGGCGTAGATCGCCTCGGCCTTGTCGGGCATGTTGGAGGCATCGGCGACCAGGGCGCGGTGGAAGGATTTGAACAGGCCGAACCAGTCCGGTCCTTGCAGCTTGTCGATCGAAGCCATTGCATCGCTTGCGTGGCCAGCCCCCTGTTCAGCCCAGCCCGACATCACGCCGGAGATCAGCCTGTCGAGGTCGGATTCCAGCGACAGCTTGAGCCAGTACTGCGCCTTGGTGAAATCCTTCTTGTGGAAGGAATCGACCGCCAGCGCCAGGCGCGAGAAGCGCTCGACATCGGGCACTTCCTTGAGTTTGTCGGCATAGACCAGGGATTCGTCGAATCGGCCCTGCGCGATCAGCGACAGCATCAGGCTCTGCTGCAGGCCGGTGTCGCTCGGATCGAAGGCCAGGGCCTGCTTGTAGTAGGCGATGGCGCTGTCGAGGTCGTTGTCGCCTTCGGCGATCCGGGCTGCCAGATAGGCGCCAGAGAACGACGAGATCTTGACCGGTTCGGTGGATTGCTTGGCATAGGCCGGCAGAGCCGAAATCGCCATGCCCGTCACAATTGCCAGCCTTGTCAGCCAGCGCGCACGTCCTTGCTGCATCGTATCCCTTTCAGCCAGGCGCCATCTCCGCGTCAGCGGGATCGACGTAGACTCGATCTTTCCGGGCAAAGCATGGCCTTTTTGGGGTCGCGCTTCAATCCGCCTGAAATTCACAATCGGGTCAGCCGATTAACAAACCATGGCTGGAGTGGATTTTCGACCGAGGAAAGGCCGGCGTCAAGGTCAGCGCGGCACGACGGATCGCTGCACCTTCGTCTCGGCAAAGCCGCCGGCCGCTATCGCGCCGCACAACTCGTTCCATTCGCAGCCGCCGCAAGCCTTCCGTACGCCACCAACGGAAAACGCCTGCCGCAGCCGCGCCAGGATTGCCGCGTCGAGATCGACGCGGACGCCGGGCTGGATTGGCAGGGCCAGCAGATCCGCGACATCGCGCGCGGCAAGCCGGTCCCGTTCGGCGACGCTCTCGCCCAGACAATGCGGCTCCGGCCCGTCGAGCAACGGCGCGCACACATCGTCCGGACCGGAGACGAGGAGGATGTCCTCGCCCCGGCTCAGGCGCTCCGCGATCGCATCATAATTGGCGGTGAAAGCGGGGCTGTATCCCTTGCCCACATAGGTGAGCAGGCAAAGGAGGTGATGGGCGCGCAGCCTGATCGTCACGGATTGGCCGGCTTTGCCTTGCCGCGGGGGAGCGCCATCAGTGTCGCGGCACCAAGCGCCGACTTCAGCAAGCCGCCGACGATGAATGGCAGGAAGCCGTAGGTAATGGCTTGTTCGGCGCCGATCATGACGGCAAGCCATGCCGTGCCGAGCACCAGGCAGGCAAGATTGCCGAGCAGCATGGCGCCAAAGGCAAGCACCACCCTGTTGCCGTTCCAGCCGCGTTCGGCCAGCCAGCCGACGAGCGCGCCGACAACCGGGAAGGCGAAGAGATAACCGCCGGTCGGCCCGACGAAATAGGACGCACCGGCCGCGCCGCCGGCCAGAACCGGAAAGCCGACCGCACCTTCGACCAGCCATGCGGCGATGGTGACCGCGCCAAGGCGCCAGCCATAGAGCGCGCCGATCAGCGTCACGGCAAAGGTCTGCATGGTGATGGGAACCGGCACCATCGGCACTTCGATGTAGGAGGACAGCGCCAGGAACAGCGTGCCGAGCACGACGGCGCCGACCTGCCAGGCGAGCGAGCGATCCTGCAGCCGGAGCGGGCTGAAGGACGGCTTGCTGGACGTGAATGCGATATCGGTCATAGGGATCCCTTCGGTCGATTTAAAATTATAGATAATTTCTGCTTTCGATCTATTATCGAATCCATATTTCTCGCGACATAGCAAGCCCTCCCACGTCAAAGGCCGTCCGAACTGCGTCGCGACGTGCTTCAGATCGTTGCTTCATGCATGTCGTGCGCCCAAAATCGGAGGGCCACTTCCGGGCGACAGATATCAGCCAACGATCGCGAAGGCTTCACGCGTCGCGCCGGACGCGGTCTTGACCGGCTTGCGGCCGATCCATTGGACATGCCGCCCGAGCGTTGCCGCGGCCGATTCGGTGTTTCCCTGCCGCAAGGCGGTCAGGATTGCCCGATGATCCTGGTCGGTGCGCGTTTCCCACTCCGAGCGCCACGCCGCGAACAGGAAGCGGGCGCTGGCGGCGTGCAGATCGTCGATGGTGGCGAGCAGGCGCGGCATGCCGCACGGCGCCAGGATCAACCGGTGAAAGGCGCGGTTGGCTTCCTCCCAGGACCGGACATCGCGGGATTTGTCACCGGCCTTGGTCGCCTCCTCGGCGAGATCGAGAATGGCTGACGTCAGATGCGGCGCGGCATGGCGCAGCGCCAGCACTTCGAGCGCGGCCCGCATTTCGGCGACTTCCTTGACCTCGCCGAGATCAAAAGCCGCGACGCGCACGCCACGGCGCGGCTCGCTGACGGCCAGGCCTTGCGCCTCCAGGCGGCGGAAGGCCTCGCGCACCGGAACATGACTGGTGTTGAATTCCTCGGCGACGTGATCCTGGCGCAACCGGGCACCAGGCTCGATCGCGCCCGAGATGATGCGGTCCGCCAGCGCCTTGCTGATGCGCACCGCGATGGTGTCGTCCGTGCCCTTTGCCATGTTTTATAGATAATTTGCGGCAAGGCAGCTTGTCGAG
The DNA here is from genome assembly GCF_056399285.1 of Mesorhizobium sp. 01N446. Lineage (NCBI taxonomy): Bacteria > Pseudomonadati > Pseudomonadota > Alphaproteobacteria > Hyphomicrobiales > Phyllobacteriaceae > Mesorhizobium > Mesorhizobium sp. 01N446. The sequence continues at coordinate 145,915 of NZ_JBFTRA010000003.1, forward strand.
ACGGCGGGTGGTGTTCGCCAACGTTCTCCCCAGTACAAAGCGAGGGAAAACTCCGACAAAGGTCGGCCTGCTCAGTTCACCCGGCTGATGCAGAAATCGATGACGTCGATCAGCGCCGATTTCTGCGGCGTTTCTTCCAGCGGCGCCAGCGCGTCGCGGGCGATCTCGCCGAAATGCCGGGCGCGGCCGATCGTGTCGGCGATGGCGCCGTGGCGGGTCATCAGGCCGATCGCCTTTTCCAGGCCGGCATCGTCGACGACATTATCCTCGATGGCGCGCTTCCAGAAGGTGCGCTCGGCCTTGGTGCCGCGCCGGTAGGCGAGGATGACCGGCAAGGTCACCTTGCCCTCACGGAAATCGTCGCCGACATTCTTGCCCAGATCCTTGCTGGTGCCGCCATAGTCCAGCGCATCGTCGATAAGCTGGAAGGCAAGGCCGAGGTTCATGCCGTAGGAGCGCAGTGCGGCGCGATCGTTGCGCGTCGCCTGGGCGATGACGGGCCCGACCTCGGCGGCCGCCGAAAAAAGGGCCGCGGTCTTGGCCTTGATGACCGCAAAGTGCTCGTCCTCGGTGGTTTCGAGGTTCTTGGCGGCGGCAAGCTGCATGACCTCGCCCTCGGCGATGATCGAGGCGGCGCTCGACAGGATGTCGAGCGCTTCGAGCGAGCCGACATCGACCATCATGCGGAAGGCCTGGCCGAGCAGGAAATCGCCGACCAGCACGCTCGCCTGGTTGCCCCAGATCATGCGGGCGGTCTTCTTGCCGCGGCGCATGCCGCTCTCGTCGACGACGTCGTCGTGCAGCAAAGTCGCGGTGTGCATGAACTCGACCGAGGTGGCGAGCTTGACGTGACCTTCGCCGGCATAGCCGAACATCTGCGCGGCGGCGAGCGTCAGCATCGGCCTGAGCCGTTTGCCGCCTGACGAGATCAAATGGTTGGCGACTTCCGGGATCATCTCGACGTCGGAGCCGGCCTTGGACAGGATCAATTCGTTGACGCGTCCCATATCGGCCGCCGTCAGATCGATCAGATCCTTGATGGAGGCGGGTTCCCGCTTCCCGTTTTCGATGTTGAGAACGACACCCACGACAATCACTCCCGTCTTGTTATAACGCGTGCGACGGCACCCTTAATCCCGATACGGACTCTAGGGCGGCGGACACGGCCACGGCAAGTGGCGAATTGGCGCGGCGTTGGTGACAGGCTGTTAACCAGCGCGGGGGCCGAGGCTCCGCCACGGAAATCCCTGCCCGTTTACATCAATGGCGCAAACTGCGAGTTTCATGCGATGATAGAGCTTGTCCGCACCAACGATGCCGTGATCATCTCCTTCGTCGAATCGCTGATGCGCGACGCCGGCATCGCCTGCTTTGTCGCCGATCAGAATATGAGCATTCTCGAAGGGTCGATCGGTCTTTTGCAGAAGCGCGTCATGGTCGACGCCGACCAGGCCGATGCCGCTCGTCGCATCCTCAGGGATGCCGGCATCGCCAACGAGATCCGCACAGAATAATGTCGGCCGCGCCAGCCGCCCCTGCCCTCGACACCCTTGGCCCGGACACGCCGGCCCATACGGTCGATGCCTTCCATCGCGGCCGGTTCTGGCTCGTGCAGCCCAAGCATGGCGGCCATCGCGCCGGCATGGATGCGATGATGCTGGCGGCGTCGGTGCCGTCCGTCTTTTCCGGACGTCTCACCGACTTCGGCGCCGGCGCCGGTGCTGCCGGCCTGGCGGTGCTGTCGCGCTGCCCGGCCGCCAGGGCCGTTCTGGTCGAACGCGCGCCCGAAATGGCCGCCTTCGCATCGGCCACCCTTGCTCACCCCGGCAATGCGCATCTCAGCGATCGTGCCTCCGTGCTCGTCGCCGACGTCACGGCCTCAGGCCAGGCCCGGGTGGCGACAGGTCTGGCCGACAACGACTTCGACTATGTCATCATGAATCCGCCCTTCAACGCAGCCAGGGACCGCGCCACGCCGGACAGGCTGCGAAAGGAAGCCCATGTCATGGAGGACGGGCTGTTTGAAAGCTGGATCCGCAGCGCGGCGGCGGTGGTCAGGCCGCGTGGCGGGCTTGCCGTCATCGCGCGGCCCGAACAGCTCGGCGCTATTCTCGATGCGATGTCAGGCCGTTTCGGTGATGCCGAGATGCTGGCCGTGCACCCTCGCCCCGACGCGGCGGCGATCCGCATTGTCGTGCGGGCAGCGCTCGGTGCGCGCGGAAAACTTGCCATCCGCCCGCCTTTGATGCTTCACGCGCAATCGGGCAACGGCCCCGACGAGCGCAGCGAAATGATTGCCAACGGTCTCGCCTCGCTGTTTGGAGATTGAGCTATTCCTGGCCGCCGCATTGCCGTTGGCCGGGAAATCCCTACATGCCTGCAACGCAATCGACCGGAGACCGCGCCCTCGTGAAACGCCTTTTCAACCGCCTGCTGCCGAAATCCTGGCGCTCCACCGTCGTCACCATTCCGGTCATCCGGCTGCACGGCACGATCATGTCGGGCGGCCAGTTCCGGCAGAACCTGTCGCTGGCCTCCACCGCAGGCCTCATCGAGAAGGCATTTTCCTTCGACGCGCCGGCGGTTGCCATTTCGATCAATTCGCCCGGCGGGTCGCCAGTACAGTCGCGGCTGATCTTCAAGCGCATCCGCGACCTGGCGGTTGAAAAGAACAAAAAGGTGCTGGTCTTTGTCGAGGATGTCGCCGCCTCGGGCGGCTACATGATCGCGGTTGCCGGCGACGAGATTTTTGCCGATCCGTCCTCCATCGTCGGTTCGATCGGCGTGGTCTCGGCTTCGTTCGGTTTCCCGGAACTGATGAAGAAGATCGGGGTCGAGCGCCGTGTCCACACCGCCGGCCAGAACAAGGCTGTGCTCGATCCGTTCAAGCCCGAGAAGAAGGAAGATGTCGAGCGGCTGAAGGCTTTGCAACTCGAGGTGCACGACACCTTCATCGATCTCGTCAAGGAGCGGCGCGGCAGCAAGCTTAAGGACGATCCGGATCTGTTCACGGGCCTGTTCTGGACGGGCAAAAAGGGGCTGGAGCTCGGCCTCGTCGATGCGCTCGGCGACATGCGCACGGTGCTGAAGACCCGGTTCGGGGCGAAGACCCAGCTGAGATTGGTCACGGCGCCACGCGGTTTCCTCAGCCGCTTTGGCCTGTTCGGCTCCAGCAAGGGCTTTTCAGCGCCCGATATCGCCGCCGCTGCCGCCAGCGGCGTCATGGATGCGGCGGAAGAGCGCGCGCTGTGGGCTCGCTTCGGGCTTTGAAAACCGCGCAAAACCGTTTAGCATGAGGGTTTGAAGTCCTATGCATGCCGTTTTCCCAAAACCGGACACAGTTTTGGGCGACACGCATTGACCGACCCGACCGGCCGCCTTCGCCGGCCCAGCGTGGTAGGAGTTGTGACATGCCGCAGATCATTTTCTTCACCGTCGTTGGCGTCGCCGCCTATTTCGGCTATCGCACCTTCGTGCGCGAGGCCGAGCGCGTGACCGCCAAGGTGCGGCGCACCGAAAAGCAGGCGGCCAATGGCGCGATGGGCACGCTGGTCAAGGATCCGAAGACCGGCGAATATCGGCTGGCCAAGGACTGAGCATCATCCCCCTTACGACTGACGCCGTGGACACCGAGATCGGTTCGCGCACCTGGCACGCGCATGCCAAGATCAATCTGGCGCTGCATGTCACCGGCAGGCGCCCTGACGGCTATCACCTCATCGAAAGCCTGGCGGTGTTCACGCGCTTTGGCGACCGGGTCGAGATCGCGCCCGCCGACGGTGACGACTTCACCGTGTCCGGCCGCTACGCGGCGGCGGTTCCCCTCGACGCCGGCAATCTTGTGCTCAAGGCGCGCGATGCTTTGCGGCGGGAGGCCGGCCCTTCGCGGACCCCGCCTGTCTCGATAAAGTTGGAAAAGAACCTGCCGGTCGCCTCCGGCGTCGGCGGCGGGTCGAGCGACGCGGCGGCCGTGCTGCGCGGACTGGCGCGGACATGGGCCTTGGACATGGATGACGCCGAGCTGGCGCGGATCGGTCTCTCGCTTGGCGCCGACGTGCCGATGTGCCTGGCGGCAAAGCCTCTGGTGGCGCGCGGCATTGGTGACGAGCTGTCGATGGTGCCGGACTTTTCGGCGCTGGGACTGGTGCTGGTCAATCCTGGCACGCCGGTCTTGACGGCGGATGTCTTCGCGGCCCTGTCCAGCCGCGACAACGAGCCCCTGCCGCCGCTGCCGCGCAGCATCGATTTTCACAGCCTGCGCAACTGGCTGGAGGTCACCCGCAACGATCTCGAACCGGCCGCACTCGCGCTGCAGCCCGCCATAGGCCGGGCGCTTTCGTGGCTCGATAAGGCCGGGTCGGGGTTTTCACGCATGTCGGGATCGGGCGCGACCTGTTTCGGCCTGTTCGAGACCGGCAATGTCGCCAAGCGCGCGGCGGCCGAGATCCGCGGCCGCCAGCCCGACTGGTTCGTCGCGGCGACGCGCAGCATGTCCTCGGAGGCTGAGTGAGATGGCTGGGATCAACGAGAGCCGTTCGTTCGTTCCGGTGCGCATCGCGGTGCTGACGGTTTCCGACACGCGCGGCCTTGCCGACGACAAATCCGGCCAGACGCTGGCCGACCGCATCACCGAGGCCGGCCACATCCTGGCCGCCCGCGATATCGTCACCGATGACCGTGACAAGATCCGCGACACGGTTCTGGCGTGGTCGCGGGACAAGAACATCGATGTCGTCATCACCACCGGCGGCACCGGCTTCACCGGGCGCGACGTGACGCCGGAGGCGCTGGAGCCGATCTTCGAAAAGCGCATGGACGGCTTTTCCGAAGTGTTCCACCGCATTTCCTATGACAAGATCGGCACATCGACGATCCAGAGCCGGGCGACCGGCGGTGTCGTCAACGCCACCTTCGTCTTCGTGCTGCCGGGCTCGCCCGGCGCCTGCAAGGACGCATGGGACGGCATCCTCAAGGCGCAGCTCGACTACCGGCACATGCCCTGCAACTTCGTCGAGATCATGCCGCGCCTGGACGAACATCTGCGGCGCGGGAAGTCGGCTCCGTAAAAGCCGAGGGCAAGCCCCGGTTTCACGCCGTGTTTGGCAGGTGGAACGGCGTCTGCGCCTTCGAAACGCCATTCCAAACCGGATGCCGGAGAAAGTACCTTCTCGTGGGAGGGCCATGGCCGACCACGACGGGGACGATGCGATGAACGAGCATGCCGGCGGATGCCATTGCGGCAACATACGCCTTCGATTTTCAACCAAGCTCGATCCTTCGCAGATCGAAGTCCGCGCCTGCCAATGTTCGTTCTGCATCAAGCATGGCTCGCGCGCCGTCGCCGATCCCGACGGCAGGCTGACCGTCTCGGTCGGGGACGAAGCCCGATTGCACAGATACCGGTTCGGCCTGCGTACAGCCGAGTATTTGATCTGCCGGGGCTGCGGTGTCTACGTCGCGGCGGTCACCACCGATGACGGGGATCCAAGGGCGATCATCATCGTCAATGCCCTGGACGACCGGTTGCAGTTCAGCCGCGAACCCGTCGCCGTGGACTATGATGCCGAGTGCAGGGAAAGCCGCATTGCCCGGCGACAGGCGCGCTGGATGCCGGTGGAGATCCGGCCCGCCTTTACCGGATGACCGGCTCGCCATGAAAACGTCGGCGCGAGGGGCGTGAGACGCCGAAGCCGACTTCCATCATGAGGCGCGGGGTGCGCGCCGGCACGGTGCCCATGTGGAAGCCGAACGGGTCCTCGACGAAGCCGAGGCCGGCTTCGCCGGTCAGCGTCACCGGGCTTTGCTCGCCATAGACGTCCAGCACCTCCTGGGCGGGATGGCCGACCAACAGGGTGAGCTGATGCTTGATGGCGCGGCGCTTGTGGCTGCCCCTGACATAGACATGCGGACCGGTGTCGGCGTCGACAGGCTTGAGGTAGAAGAAGAATTTCAACATGCGCCAGTCGTCGAGGTCGAAATGATACTTGCCGAGCGAGGCAAGGTTCTTGTCAGCGTCCGAGGCGTCGCCGGTCGGAAAGCTCCACCAGACGCGTGTCGTGATCAGTTTGGCCTGGCCGCCGAGATAGTGCGCGGCAATGTCGAGAAGCAGCGGATCGCGCTGTATGGCGAGTGCGGCCGGGCAGTCGAGGATGCGTTCGAAATAGTGTCCGCTGAGCAGCGAGCGGCCCAGGCGTTTCTCGGCCTGCGCATGCTCGCCCGGCATGAATTCGAGACGCCGGTCGAAATTGCCGAAGCAAGGTGTGCGCCACGTAAAATTCGCGATCTCTTCATGGATGTCCGATGGCAGGACCAGGCCTGAGAACAGGCCGTCGGAACGCAGTGCATCGACAACCGACGCCCGCTCGACACCGGAAAACATCGTGTCGCCGACATTGTCGGCGGGGCGGGCGCGTTTTGCGCCCAGCCAATGCATCCGGCGCCCAGCCATAGTGCGCGCCAGCATGAACATAGGTAACCAGGCGGGGTTTTCGCGCAAGTCCTTGAGGTAGGTCGGAATGCGCACGGCGATGCGCCGCAGCAGGCTGCCATTGCGCGCAATGGCCTCGAGACTGGCGGCACCGGATTTATCTGACGTTGAAAGGGTCATCGGGTCCTCGTCCATGAGGGTGACACCGATGCCGCATCGGTGCCCACCACTCGCATGACCCAACCCAATTCACCCGCTTCGAACGAAAGCTAATCTCACGTCAGATCTTGTGCAATGCACAATAAGCAGAGCGGATGCAAAAATCACTTCGGCGCGCGGTGCTGCTGCTTCGGCGGCGCCACCCAGATCTCGGCCTCGAGCTTCTTTGTCGCCAGGCCGCGCGCCAGCGCCTCGGCGCTGCCGGCGCTCTTTGACAGCGATGCGGCCTGGCGCTTGCTGATCACCAGCCCGTCGGCGAGCGCACGATTTCCCGAAAAGACCCGGGCCAGGAACGGCGTGCGGCTGCCGCGCGCGCGCGAAAACCGCGCCGCCATGGTTTGCCTAGCCGTGTGGGCGACGACCGCTTCGATCCAGCCTTCCACCAGCCGCGCGCCCGGCTCCAGCAGCAGCAGCCAGTCACCCTTGGCCTGCCTGATCCCGGCGGCAATGCCGCCGCTCGCCACATAGTGGCAGCCGGCATGCTCGGCGACATGATGCGTCTGGTCGGTGGAGCCGGCGTCGCACACGACGACCTCGCGCACCACGCCCTCCACCGCGCCACCAATCAGCGAGGCGAGCGTGCGGGCGAGAGCCTCCTCGTCATTGCGCGTTTCGATAAGAACACTGAGCATGTTTAGCCGAATAGCGGAAAGCCGCGCACAGCGCCAGTTTTTGCAGCGCAACATAAAAAGTTCTTGCTTTGTTCTCATTCGCCAAATAGGAATAATTTCATGAACAGAGCGATTCGACACAACATGGACAGTCCCTGGGAGCGGGCCAAGATGGAACCGATCGTGCGAGCCGACATTGCAGCTTTCGGAGCAGGACGAGCCGAAATGGCCAATGCGATGATCGAGCAGAGCGGCATGCGCATCCGTCCGGACCGCAACCGCGGCCGATCGGCGGGCATCAATCCGTCCGGCCGCTTCGAGCCGATCAGCCGGCATGTCTTCGACGATGGCTGGAGTTCGCTGGAGGAGCTGCCGCCGTTCAAGACCGAGGTGCAGGTGGAAAAGCCGCGCACCATCATCACCCGCAACGAATCGCCCGACATTTCCTTCGACCGCTCGATCAACCCGTACCGCGGCTGCGAACATGGCTGCGTCTATTGCTTCGCGCGGCCGACACACGCATTCATGGGCCTGTCGCCGGGGCTGGATTTCGAATCCAAGCTGTTTGCCAAGCCGGATGCGGCGCGGTTGCTCGACAAGGAACTGTCGAAGGACGGCTACCAGCCGCGCACCATCGCCATCGGCACCAACACCGATCCCTACCAGCCGATCGAAAAACAGTACCGCATCATGCGCGAGATCCTCGAAGTGCTGGAAGCGCGCGGCCATCCGGTCGGCATCGTCACCAAATCGGCTCTGGTGACGCGCGACATCGACATCCTGTCTCGCATGGCCGAACGCGGACTGGCCAAGGTGGCGCTGTCGGTGACGACGATGGACCGCATGCTGGCCAGGACGATGGAGCCCCGCGCGTCGACGCCGACCAAGCGGCTGGAGGCGATCCGGCAGCTATCGGATGCCGGCATTCCGGCTTCTGTCATGGTGGCGCCGATCATCCCCGGCCTCACCGACCAGAAGATGGAGCGGATCCTCGATTCGGCATACGCCGCCGGTGCGCGCGAGGCGGGCTACGTCGTGCTGCGCCTGCCGCTGGAGGTCAGTCCGATCTTCAAGGACTGGCTGCTGCGCCACTATCCCGACCGCTACCGCCACGTGATGTCGCTGATCCGGTCGATGCGCGACGGCAAGGACTACGATTCGGAATGGGGCAAGCGCATGAGGGGCGCCGGTCCCTACGCCTGGCAGATCGGCCGGCGCTTCGAGATCACCGCCAAACGGCTCGGCCTCAATGCCGAACGGCGCACGCTGCGCACCGACCAGTTCGTCGCTGCCGGAAAAGACCAGGAGCAGCTGATGCTGCTCTGAATTGCAATTCGCCGCGGCGGTTTGACCTGCCACGGCGCACAAAATCCCGTCCGGCCCGCCCCGGCCTGCAGACGGTGCCCTCCCGGTCCGGCGCCCCACCCGACCCGGAGGGACTTGCGGAGAATCGGAGCCGATGCGAACCTCGCCGCAACATGGCTCGCGCGCGTTCCGATTCTCCGCTTCTCTTCGAAATCGTCGAGAAACCCGATTTCTCCTTCGAGACGAAGGCGATGGCTGACGGCCTGTGGCCGGTGGCCGGGATGGACGAGGCCGGCCGCGGACCGCTGGCCGGACCTGTGGTCGCCGCGGCGGTCGTGCTCGACCCCGCCAACATCCCCGAAGGCCTAGATGATTCCAAACGGCTCAGCCATTTGCAGCGCGAAGCGTTGTTCCTGCGCATTCTCGGCTCGGCGCAGGCGGTTTCGATGGCCTCGATCAGCGCCGAAGGCATCGACGGCAGCAACATCCTGAAGGCCAGCCTCGAGGCAATGCGCCGCGCTCTGGTCGGGCTGTCGGTTCGGCCAAAGCTCGCGCTTGCCGACGGCCGCGACGTGCCGCCAGGGTTGCCGTGCGACGGCCGCGCGCTGATCAAGGGCGACCAGCGCTCGCAGTCCATCGCCGCCGCCTCGATCGTCGCCAAGGTGATGCGCGACCGCATGATGTGCGGCTGCGGCAGCCACCACGACCGCTACGGCTTCGAAGTCCATATGGGCTACGCTACCGCACGCCACCGCACGGCGATCGAGACGCATGGCCCGGTCGCAAGACTGCACCGCGTGTCGTTCGCGCCATTCAGGCTGGGCGGTGCGGAAGTGGCTGAGGAAGAGAGCTTCGACGGCCTGGATTGAGATTGGCAAGCAATGACAGCTGCTCTCCCCCTTGTGGGAACCCAGTGGGGGAGATGTCCGGCACGCCAGAGGGGGGGGGGGGGCGCTGTCCCGCCGGCGTATCGATCGATGCCTCGACTTTCTGAACATGCCCAGCCAGAGGCAACCAAGGCCGGCATTCCTTCACGCCCCCTCTGCCCTGCCGGGCGTTCGTCGCTCGGAAAGCCAAGCAGTTGGCTTTCCGTCCGCTGCGCGGTCCGCTCCTCAACCCCCAACGGGGGGGGAAGTTGGCAGCTTCAGCGCACCGCCAACAAAAAAGCCGCCAGGTTGCCCGGGCGGCTTTTTGATTTCCAAATGTTGCGGGCTCAGTTCAGCTTGGCCTTCACATCAGCGAGCGAAGCCTTGAACAGGTCGGCTCCAGCCTTGACGTCGACCTTGGCGGCGAGCAGCGCGCGGGCGGCTTCGACGGCGATGTCGACGGCGCTGGCGCGCACCTCGGCGACCGCATCACGCTCGGCCTGACCGATCTTCTGCTCGGCAAGCGCGGTGCGCCTGGCGACGTAGTCCTCGGTCTTCTTGTGCGCTTCGGTGGCGAGCATTTCGGCTTCGCGCTTGGCGGCCGCGACGATGTCGGCAGCCTCCTGCTCGGCTTCCTTGCGCTTCTTCTTGTACTGGCCAAGCAACTGCTGGGCCTCGTCACGCAGCTTGCGTGCCTCGTCGAGCTCGCTGCTGATCCTGGCGGCGCGGGCGTCGAGCGCCTTGGCGATCAGGCCGGGCACCTTGATGTAGATGGCGACGCCCAGGAAGATGATCAGGGCAATCGTGGCCCAGAGCGTTGCGAGAGATGTAGCGTCCATGATGCGCTCCTCACCGGGCCACGGATTTGACCGCGGCCGCGATCTCGGCCTTGCTGGCCTTGCCGCCGACCAGGGCCTCGACGATCGCCGAAGCGGTGTCCTCGGCAATGCTGCCGACTTCCTTCATGGCGTTGGCCTTGATGGAAGAAATGCGCGCCTCGGCCTCGCCAAGCTTCTCGTCGAGAGCGGATTCGATCTTCTTGCGTGCGGTCTCGGCTTCCGCCTTGGCCGCTTCGGCGGCCTGCTGGCCGATCGAGTTGGCGTTCTTCTTGGCTTCGGCCAGTTCCTGCTCGTAAGCAGCAACGGCGGCGTCGGCCTCGCCCTTCAACTTCGACGCCTGATCGAGATCCTGGCTGATGCGATCGTTGCGAACATCGATGATGCCGCCGACGCGCGGCACCACGACCCGCTTCAGGAAGAGGTAGAACAGCCCGAAAGTGATCGCCAGCCACAGAAGCTGCGACGGGAAGGTCGCAGGATCGAACGGCGGAAATGCGCCATGCGCCTCAGGCACGCCGGTGGCGGAGTGCGTGTCGCCTCCGGTCGCGGCATGGCTGGTATCGGCTGCTGGCGCGGACTCTTGCGCGAAGGCAGATGTCACGAACATGGACTATCCCCAGATATCAGGCCCGCCGCTCGCGCGGCCGGCCTGTCCAATCTTCCCAAAGCCTGGCTCAGCCGAACAGGGCCAGCAGCGCGATGAGAAGCGAGAAGATGCCCAGAGCTTCGGTCACGGCGAAGCCGAAGATCAGGCGGCCGAACTGGCCATCAGCAGCCGACGGGTTGCGCAGCGCGCCCGAGAGGTAGCTGCCGAAGATGTTGCCCAGGCCAATGCCCGCGCCACCCATGCCCAGGCAAGCGATGCCGGCGCCGATGTACTTTGCTGCTTCTGCGTCCATTTGTTCAACTCCTTTGGATCTGAAATTCCGTTGGTATTCCATCCGGCGCCAATGTTGGAAACCTTGGGCCGAAAACTCTTAGACCTAGTGCCCGGGATGCAGGGCGTCGTTGAGATACATGCAGGTCAACACCGCGAAGACGTAGGCCTGCAGGAAGGCGACCAGCAATTCAAGCGCCGTCAGCGCCACCGCCATGGCCAGCGGCAGGACCGAGCCCGCGACGCCGACCGCGCCCAGCGCCGAGAGGCTGACGACGAAGCCAGAAAACACCTTCAGCGTGATGTGGCCGGCGAGCATGTTGGCGAACAGACGAACCGAGAGGCTGACCGGGCGCGAGACGAAGGAGATGACTTCGATCAGCACCACCAGCGGCAGCAGGAACACCGGCACACCATGCGGCACGAACAGTTTCAGGAAACCAAGACCATGCTTCATGAAGCCGTAGACCACCACGGTTCCGATCACCAGGGCGGCGAGGCCGAAGGTGACGATGATGTGGCTGGTGACAGTAAAGAAATAGGGGAACAGGCCGAGCAGGTTGGCGACAAGCACGAACATGAACAGCGAGAACACGAAGGGGAAGAACTTCATGCCCTGCGTGCCGGCTGCATCGCGCAACATGTTGCCGACGAATTCATAGGCCATTTCGGAGATCGACTGCAGCCGGCCGGGAACCAGGCTGCGGCTCGACGTCGTCAGGAACAGGAACGCGGCGGCGACAACAACGGTCGCGACCATGAACAGTGCCGAATTCGTGAAGGACAGGTCGTAGCCGCCGATGTTAATCGGAACCAGCTTGATGATATGGAACTGGTGGATCGGATCGACCTTGTCAGCTGCCACGTTCTAACCCCGTCAATGCCGCGTACGGCCAAATTACCATTGCCGCGTAAGGGCGGCTATTTCCAAATGCCGCCTGAAAGGCGGTCATTTCCTGTCATCCCGGCCAGAGCGCGATTTATCGCCCTGTCCGAATTCTGCCACAACGCCTGCCGAACGCATGACATTGAGCACGCCGGCGCCAAAACCAAGCAGCAGGAAAACGATCAGACCCCACGGCGATGTCCCCGCCATACGATCGATGATCCAGCCGATGCCGGCGCCCACCACCACGCCAGCGATAAATTCACTGGAGAGTTTGACCGCCTGGCCATAACCGGCCGCACTGCCCGCTTTCGCGTCGTCTTTCCCCTCGAGCCGGTTCGGCAGCCTTGTCGCAAGCGATGCTTCAAGTTCACGCCGACGTCGCTCAAGATCGTCGTCACGGATGCCGGATTCATGCTGCTTGCCGCGGCCGGTTTCTCCGGTTCCGTCTGGCCCATTCTTGTCGGCCATCGCAACCCCCCTGCCCGGTCAGACCGTCACCGTCCGTCCGCTTCTAAAGTCGCCGGCAACATAGTTAGAGGGTTTGCGCCCGTCAAGCCACGGGCGGAAGATCATTGCCATGTATTTTAGGCAATAAAATCAAATAATTAGAGAGGTGCGACATCGTGCCCGCCGCCATGATGGGGATGCGCTGCGCGAATCCCCCCGGCAATGGCTCCCTGATCGAGCCCGTGGCTGGTGGAAAAGACCCGCGGCTGGCGAGCTCTCAGCTCCAGCCGCCGCCATAGGTGCGGTAGAAGATATGCAGGCCGATCTTGGTCATCTTCTGCATCGTGCGCGCCCAGCCCGGATGGACATATTGGGCGTAGTAGTGGGTCGACGATCCGACCTCGGGGATGAAGATCTTGCCGGCGGTGACGGCCATGGCAATGTCCTGCGCGGTCTTGTAGGCCGCCGGGCTGTCGATGCGTTTCTTCCTGCCGTCGCAAGCGAAGGAGAATTGGCAACGGTTGAACCAGCTGTCGTTCTGGTAGACGACACCGCAGATCGAATTGGGATAGGCGGGGTTGCGGACGCGGTTGAGGATGACCTGGGCAACGGCCGCCTGGCCGCGCACGGATTCGCTCCGCGCCTCGAAATAGATGCCATTGGCCAGGCACTTTTGCTCGGGCTTGGAGAAGACGCTGGCCGGCAGCGGGTTCTGGATCCACCAATGGTCACCCTTGGYCATCGGTGGAATGAAGCGGCCGCTGTTGGGCTGCTCGTCCTGCAGCAGAGCCTCGAAGGGCGAGGCCTTGGCGTAGTCCGGCTCGGATTGCGCATAGGCCGTCGCCAGCACATCGGGATGATCGTTGTTGACCAAAGCGGCAAGCATGGCCGGCACGCCGGGATCCGGCTTCTTTTCCTCACGCGCATGGAATTCCGCGGCGATCTGGATTTCCTTGCCTTTGATCTGCGGCTTGGCGAAAGCCATCTTGAGGTCGCCGTCCATGCTCGGCCGCATCAGGGAGGAGGTGCGCTGGAAGATCGAACCGGCGTTGAAGTTCTTTGGCGGCGCGACGGGAGACACCTGGACGATGCGGCCCTTCTTGTCGGCGCGCACCACGCGATCCTCGTCGGGTGAGCCGCTGACCTTGCCACCCTTGCCGCGAAACGAGACGTTGCCGACGCCGGCCAGGTGAATACCCGATCCGGAGATCGAGCCGGTGACGTCGGAATCGACGAAGGGCATCTCGGCGGCATGGGTCGAACCGGCGACGGATCTCTCGACATAGGAATTCCAGCGCGCGGTCGGCGATTCGAGGCCGGACACAAGGCTGGTCATGTCCTGGTAGGCGGCAACGGTCGGGAAGCCGATCCAGATGCCGAGGCCGATGATGAAAGGAGACACAAAACTGCGTTTCTTCTCACCGGCGGCGGCAGCAAGCCGCTTCAACACGCGTCGATGCACGGAACTCTCTCCAGGAACGCTACTGACCCCACTGGAGAGCAAAATGATGCATTAACCTTGATGGGACGTTAACGGGATCGATCGGGTTTTCTCAGTCGGCTCAAGGTCGTGGTTTGGAAGTCGGGCGGTTTTGCGGCCGGGCGTTCAGGCCGGTCGCAGGAAGATCGGCCAGGCGATCAGCGCGCAGATGGCGGCCGACAGCCATACGGCGGGCCAGGACCAGAGATGCAGCAGCCCGGGAATGGCCACCGGCACAAGGAAGAAGCCTACGAAGACAAAGGTGTTGGCCAGGCTGAGCGCGGTTCCGACATGGTCGGCGCCGGCAAGCGTGGCAAGCTCGGTATAGGCGACGCCGTGCCAGGCGGACACCGAGATGCCCGCGACAATCAGCACCAGGGGAAGCACAGCGATCGGGAAGGACTGGTCGCCCGGCATTGCGGGACTGGCCAGGACCAACAGCCAAAGCACCACAAAGGCCGACCCGCTGAGCGCACTGCACCAGCGCAGAAACTGGCGGCGATTGCCATGGCGGTCGGTGAAGCGGCCGCTCCAGACACGCATGACCATGGCGCCGGTCTGCACCGCGGCAAGGCTCGCGCTGATCGCCGCCGTCCCCAGCCCGGCGAAGTCGTGCAGGAACACCGACGCGAAGGTGAGCACCGCCACCTGCGGGAAGCAGAGCAGGCCGATGGCGGTCGCGATGCGCCAGACCTCGATGTTGCGCAGCGGCGCCGGTCCGGCCACGGCGGACGCAGCGACGTGGCCCGCCGTCGGCGGTTCGTGCAGCCAACGCCAGGCGAACAGCGCGGAGAGTGCGGAGGCGCCCGCCAGCAGCCCGAACACCGCGGAAAAGCCGAAAGCCAAGGCGAGCGAAGGTAGGACCAGCGCGCCGAGGCCGCCGCCGAGCGGCACCGCCGTTTGCCTTATGCTCATGGCAAAGCCGCGCTCGTTTTCCCGAAACCAGCCCATGATGGCGCGGCCGCTCGAGCCGTTGACGCTGCCGCCAAGCAGACCGGTGACGAGCAGGCTTGCCGACAGGAGCGCGACATCGGGAATGCCCGACCTTGTCGGCACGACGAGCATGGCCATGGCAAGAAGCCAGGCGGCCGTCGCACCAAGCCCGATCAGCAGCACGCGGCGATCGCCCCAGCGATCGGTAAGCAGGCCCCAGGGCAATTCGCTGAGCGCAACGCCCAGGCCGAGGACGCCGAGCGCGACGCCAAGCTCGGCATTGCTCAGATGATAGCCCTGGCGAAGCACCACCGCCGTAGCCGGTATGCCGGAGAAGGTGGCCGAGAAACTGGCGTTGGCGGCAACACCGATGCCAAGGACCTTCCAGCGGTGGCCGGGACTGAATACCCTCTCGGCAGGACCGCCAGCCCTGTCCTTCAGGATTTGTGTTGGCTGTGGGTCGGTGCAGTCGACAATGGCGGACATCGTTTCATTCCCGTGGTGGTCCAGTCGCCTGGACCTTGACGGCATCTCCCTAGCGCCATAACTTCATCCTTAAAATCAGGAATTTTTTGACTGTCACTCCTGAAAAACAGGACATTCTGATGCAACGCGTAAACTTCGACCTCGATGTTCTGCGCAGTTTCGTCACCGGTATGGAGCTCGGCAGCTTTGCCAAGGCCGCCGACCGGTTGGGCCGCTCGACCTCGGCGGTCAGCGCGCAATTGAAGAAGCTGGAAGACCAGGCAGCGACGCCGATCTTCCGCAAATCGGGGCGCGGGCTGGCCTTGACGGAGGCCGGCGAGACCATGCTCGGCTATGCGCGGCGATTGCTCGAACTGAACGACGAGGCCGCGGCGGCGATCCATGATGTCGAACTGGAAGGCTGGGTGCGGCTTGGCCTGCAGGAGGATTTTGGCGAGGCGGTGCTGCCCGACGTGCTCGGCCGTTTCGCCCGCGCCCACCCCAAGGTCAAGATCGAGGCCAGGATCGCGCGCAGCCACGACCTTGCCGAAAGGGTGATGTCAGGCAGCCTCGACATCGCGCTCGCCTGGCACAGCGGCCAGACGCTGCCCTACAGCGAGCATGTCGCGGATGTTCCCATGCGCTGGATCGGCCCGGCAAAGCGGATCGAGACCAGCCTGCGCGACGGCGAACCGCTGCCGCTGGTGGCGCTCGAAGCGCCATGCCTTTTGCGCACGGTGGCGACGGAAACACTCGACCGCGCCGGCCTGTCCTGGCGCATGGCCTTCTCCAGCCCGAGCCTTGGCGGCATCTGGGCGGCCGTGGCTGCGGGACTTGGGCTGACGATCCGCACCGATATCGGTCTGCCGGCGAGCGTCAGCGCGATGACGCCGGAGATCGCCGGCTTGCCGGCGCTGCCCAAGATGGCGCTCTTTCTGCATCGCCGGGATGCCGAACCCGAGCCGGTGGCGGCCCGCCTGGGAGACATATTGCTGGAAGCGGCACGACAGGCCTTGCCAGGCAATGCCCGGACTGCCGGCTTGCGTGCGGTCGCCTGATCAGACGAGCGCTAACGCTCAGCCGCGCTTCTTGGCCCGGCCGGCGAACGGATTGTCCGAGGTGCGCAGCGCGATGCGGATCGGCACGCCCGGCATGTCGAAGGCTTCGCGCAGGCTGTTGGAGAGATAGCGCACATAGGATTGCGGCATCGCATCCGGACGCGAGCACTGGACCACGAAACCCGGCGGTCGGGTCTTGGCCTGCGTGACGTATTTGACCTTCAGACGGCGCCCGGCGACGGCGGGCGGCGGATGATGCGCGAGGATGGCTTCCAGCCAGCGGTTGAGCTTGCCGGTCGAGACGCGGCTGTTCCACACCTTGTGGGTCTTGAGCACCGCATCCATCAACTTGTCGAGGCCGCGCCCGGTCTCGGCCGAGACCGGCACGGCCTGGATGCCGCGCACCTGCGGCAGCAGCCGCTCGGTCTTCTCGCGCAGTTCCGCCAGAAGCTCTTGCGGATGATCGATCAGGTCCCATTTGTTGAAAGCGATCACCGGCGCCCTGCCCTCGCGGATGATCAAATCGGCGATCTGCAGGTCCTGCTTCTCGAAAGGAATGGTGGCGTCGAGCACGATAATGACGATCTCGGCGAAACGGATGGCGCGCAAGCCGTCCTGCACCGACATCACTTCCAGCTTCTCGTGGATCCTGGCCTTGCGGCGCATGCCGGCCGTGTCGAACAGTTTCAGCCGACGGCCATGCCAATCCCAGTCGACCGAGATCGAATCGCGTGTGATGCCGGCTTCCGGCCCGGTCAGCAGCCGCTCCTCGCCGATCAACGCGTTGATCAGCGTCGACTTGCCGGCGTTCGGGCGGCCGACGACGGCAATGCGCATCGGCTTGGTATCGTCGTAGCTATGCGCATCCTCGGCGTCAGGGTCGGCGATATCCTCGCCGATCAGCACCTCGGTGGTGGCGATCTCGTCGTCTTCGCCGTCTTCGTCCTCGCCGAAGGCGCGCGCCTCGCCAAGGGCCGCGATCACCGCATCGCGCAGATCGGGCATGCCCTGGCCATGTTCGGCGGAAACCGGGATCGGCTCGCCAAGGCCCAGTTCCCAGGCTTCCAGCATGCCGCCCTGCGCGCCCTTGGCCTCGGCCTTGTTGGCGACCAGCACGACCGGCTTGCCGGACCTGCGCACGATTTCGGCGAAGGTCCTGTCGTCCGGCAGCAGACCGGACTTGGCGTCGATGGTAAAGAAGATCAGGTCGGCTTCGCGGATGGCGATCTCGGTCTGCGCCCGCATGCGGCCGGGCAAGGTCGAGGCACCCGCGTCCTCGAAACCGGCTGTGTCGATGACGTCGAAATGCAGGTCGTAAAGCTTGGCGGCATGAACGCGACGGTCGCGGGTGACGCCCGGCGTGTCGTCGACAAGCGCCAGCTTCCTTCCCACCAGCCGATTGAAAAGGGTCGATTTGCCGACGTTAGGTCTGCCGATAATGGCGACTTTGAAGGTCATACGGTCCTACAATCATGCATGTCGTTGTCCCAAAACCGCTGCACACTTTTGGGCGACATGCATTTACGAGGCATTGCCCGAGCCGCGGATCAGCTCGGACATCAGCGTTGCCCGCTCGCGGGTGTTGCGCGGGGCACCGTCATCGGCGGCGATCTGGTCGAACAGCTTCAACGCGTCCTGCGTCTTGCCTTCCTTCCACGCGGCAAGGCCGAGCGCCTCGCGCGCCGTGTGGCGCAGCGTGTTGGTGTCCGATGTCAACGCCTCGACGCGGCTGGAGACGTCGGCGAAGGAACCGTGATCGACGAGCAGCAGCGCTGCCCTGAGCCGCGCCATGTCGCGAATGCCCTGGGGGATGGCGGTGTCGGCTGCGACATCGTCGAAATCCTTGACGGCGGCATTGGTGTCGCCCTTGCTCGCCTTGACGGTGGCGGCGCGCATGCGGGCAAGCAGCGGGTAGGCGCCGTAGCCGTCCTTCTCCAGCTGGTCGAGCGCGGCCAGCGCTTCGTCATTCTTGCCGTCATTGGCAAGCTTCAGCGCCTGCGAGAAGGCATCGCCGGAGCGGTTGGCACGCGTCTCGTCCCAATAGCGATAGCCGACGAAGGCAGCGGTGCCGAGCACCACGAGGATCGCGATGCCGAGCAAGGCCGGGCCGAAACGGTCCCACAGCTTCTGCGCCTGCTCGCGACGCATCTCGTCGTTGACTTCACGGATAAAACTGTCGTCGGACATCAATCAAAACCACTTTTGCCCCGGGCCGGGGCGGTTCATGAGCCCGCGTTTTAGCGAAATTTTGTCGGCATGGAAGGGGTTCGGCCGGAAAATCGCCCATTCCCCCCGGGTCAAACGGATGTTTGTCCGGGGCAAGCCGATGTTTGCCCCCGGGGCAGACCGGCAAAAAACCCAATCGCACCCACGCCACATTTCGGGGATAGCCGGCTTTGTGACCGCCCGGAGCCTGTAAGTTTGCCGATGCCTAGTTTGTCCCGCGTTGCCGCGTTCGCGCTTGCCTCCCTCGCCTCTGCCGGCGCGGCCGTGGCCGATCCGCCCGCGCCGCCAATCCAGGCAAAGCCGAAGCAGGTGGTGATCATCTCGTTCGACAGCGCCCGCGACATTTCGCAGTGGAAGCGCAGCCGGGCGCTGGCGCAGCGCACCGGCGCGCATTTCACCTATTTTCTCTCCTGCGTCTTCCTGCTGTCGCCGGAGACGCGCAAGGAATACACCGCGCCCGGCAAAACATCAGGCAAATCCAACATCGGCTTTGCCGCTTCCAAACAGGAAGTGGCCGAACGGCTGGAGCAGATCGGCCTTGCCGCGCATGAAGGCCACGACATCGCCAGCCACGCCTGCGGCCATTTCGACGGCAAGGACTGGAGCAAGGCCGACTGGCTGACCGAATTCGCCTCGTTCGAGCACATTCTCGAGAATGCCTATGCGATCAACGGCATTGCGCCCGAACCCGCCGGCTGGCGCGATTTCGCCCGGCATGCCGTGATCGGTTTCCGCGCGCCCTATCTGTCGGCCGGCAAGGCGCTCTACGAGGCACTGTCCGCCGCCGGCTACCAGTTCGACGCCAGCGGCGTTTCGCAAGGCCCCGCCCTGCCGCCGCTCGTCGGCGGCATCACCCGCTTTTCACTGCCGCAGATCCCGGAAGGACCGAAATCGCGGCCGGTGATCGCCATGGACTACAATCTCTATGTCAGGCATTCCGGCGGCTTCGAACGGCCGAGCAAGGCCAGCGAATTCGCCGACCGGACCTATCAGGCGTTCCGCGCCGCTTTCGACGCGCAGTATCGGGGCAAGCGCATTCCGCTGGAACTCGGCTTCCACTTCACGCTGATGAATGACGGCGCGTACTGGAACGCGCTGGAGCGCTTCGCCGGCGAGGTCTGCGTCAAATCCGATGTCGAATGCATCAGTTTTCGCGATTATGTTTCGCGACAGGCTCAGAAACAGGCCTCGGTTGGCGGCTGAGCCGCCAACGCGCTTCGCATCAAACCCTTACTATGCCGGATCTTCGGCGCCCTGCCTTGCCAGATAGCGCTGGTCGATATCGGGCAGCGGCTCGCCCAGCAGCGTCGCCTCGAAGGCGCGCAGGCGCTTGTGGACCGATTGCAGTTCGACAATGGTCGACCACGAGGTCAGCAGGAACTGCAGCGAACCCGTCACCTTGCCGAAGGCATTCGAGATCTGGTTCAGCGCGCCGAACGTTATCTTGTGCGCGACCAGCGACGGACCCAGGATCAGCAGCGAGAAGATGTTGTCGGCCTGAAGGTAGGTGTACCGGACGACGTTGAAATAGATGTAGTGGAAATAGAGCCTGAAATAATTGTGGCGGACATTGGCGAACAACTCGGCGGTGGTGGCGGGTTGCGCCCTGTCCGCATGGTCTTCGCCGTAAACCAGCTCCTTGCGATAAGCGGCTTCGACGCGCTGGTTGCGGAACTGCAGCCCCGGAAGCTTCAGGCCGGCAATCATCACCGAGATCGTTCCGAACAGACACCAAGCGAGTGCCGCGACCACCAGAGGCTGCGGGATCGCGCCGATGATCGGCAACTCGCTGATATGAGCCTGCAGTTGGATCATCACCGGCAGGAAGGCGATCAGGGTCATGATCGACTGGACGAAGCTGGAGCCGAGATCTTCCATGATCTGCGAGAACCGCATCGTGTCTTCCTGGATACGCTGCGAGGCGCCCTCGATATGGCGCAGCCTGGACCAGTTTTCGATGAAGTAGTTGTTCATCGCCGTGCGCCAGCGGAATATCCAGTGGCTGACGATGAAGGCATTGACCACCTGCACATTCATGCCGACCAGCGCCAGCCAGGAAAAGTCGGCCAGCCCGGTATAAAATTCGCCGTTGGTCGATTTTCCGGTGCCTGACATCAGGCCTTGCACGTAGTCGAAGAAAGGCCCGTACCAGGCGTTTACGGCGACGCTGACCTGCACATTGAAATAGATGAAGAACAGGATCACCGCCGTCATCAGGATCGACCAGCGCTGCCACGGGTGCGGCGAATACCAACTCCAGAATGCGTAGAAGATGGCCACGCAGGCCACGAAGTAGATGTAGAACCAGAGAAACGGCTTCGACACCAGCACGGCGATGCCGATGATCGGCGGCGCGTCGGCGGCGGCGGCCGGCAGGCCGAAAAAGGCGCCCAGTTGCTCGCCACCGAAAAACCAGAACAGGATTGCCGCAAGGCTCCAGATGGCGGCCGAAGAGAAAAAGAGCTTCGGCTGCGGAAAGAAGGATACGAACACTGTGGCGAATTCCTTGCTCGATGGGCAAATCAGCTGACTTCGGCGGGCATAAAGTCACACATTAGGGGGAAAGAAAATGCCTGCCCGACACCCGGCGCAGAGCAAGACCACAAATCATGGCGATTTTGGCGCGGCCGACCATGTGATGACGCCGGAGACCACCAGCATGGCCGCGGCGACGATCGAAGCGAGGAAGAAATCGCCCGACATCTGCGCCAGAAGGCCGGCGGCGATCGGGCCGATGATCTGGCCAAGGCCGAACGACGCCGTCATCGAGGCAAAGATGCGCCGGGGCGCCTGTGGCGCCTGCTGGCGGGCGGCCTGCAGGCCAAGCGCGGTGATGGCGATGAAGGTGCCGCCAAGCAGCAGACCGCCAAGCAGTGGTCCCGGATATCCGCCAAGGGCCACGCTGGCGGTGACGCCGATCACCTCTATGAAACATGCCAGCGCATAGGCGGCATGGAGCCCGATCCGCCCAGCGATCTTCTGCCAGAGCCAGGTCGAGGGAAAACCGGCAAGACCAGCGACCAACCAGACCATGGCCTCGAAAACGCGGCTGCCGCCGCCCTGGCGAACGATGGCGACCAGGAACGTCGCCGTCACCACATAGCCAAAGCCGAACAGGCCGTAGGCGATGATGATCTTCATCAGCGACCGGTCTTTCGGCAGGGCCGGCTCACGGACGGCTTGACCATTGGCGAGCGGGCCTTCGTTCGCCAGAAGCGCCACAGCCGCGAAACCACAAGCCGAAATCGCCGCCGACCACAACCAGCCCGCGGCCCAGCCGGCGTGCTCGGTCACCAGCACCGCCATCATCGCCGCGGAGATCGCGATACCGAGACCAACACCGCCGAAATGCCATGCCTGCAGGTCGCCACGACCAGCGGCATTGATATGGCTGAAAACGATGCTGGCCATGAACACCATGACGAAAGCGCTGGCCAGGCCGGCCAGAAAGCGGATGACGAGAAAGGCGACCATGGCGTCGGTCAACCCCATCAACGCCGCAAGGATGGTGCTGGCGCCAAGTCCAGTGAGCATCAGCAGACGCTCGCGGCCCTGCGCCCAGCCGCCCGCCGCCGCAAACGCGCCGACGAGGTAGCCGAGATAATTGGCCGACGCGATCCATCCGGCATTGGCCGGCGACAGATGCAGTTCTTCCATCATGCCGGGCAGGATCGGCGTGTAGACGAAGCGGCCGATGCCCATGGCCACCGCCATCGCAATCATGCCGGCGACGGTGAAGCGCAGCGCTGTTGAGGTGGCGGATCTCATTGCAGCGCACAATAAATGCGGGGGTCGCTGAAACAATCCGCTATCTGTTGGGCCAGCGGAGCGCAGAGACCCGCGACAGGTTCGACTTATACTGGAACCGAAGGCGCCTGCTCGGCTCAGCAGCGCCCGCCGAAACCGGCATGCAATGAAGCCGTCTCGTACACCGTTCGCCGCGCCGTCAGCCTGAACGGCACGTCGCCAAGCTCACGTTCCGACATGGTGTTCAGCACGGGATGCGACAGCGGATCGGTCAGCCATGTCTGCGTATCGCCCT
The DNA here is from genome assembly GCF_056399285.1 of Mesorhizobium sp. 01N446. Lineage (NCBI taxonomy): Bacteria > Pseudomonadati > Pseudomonadota > Alphaproteobacteria > Hyphomicrobiales > Phyllobacteriaceae > Mesorhizobium > Mesorhizobium sp. 01N446. The sequence goes on from NZ_JBFTRA010000003.1 coordinate 168,599, forward strand.
GCGCGCGCGGCCCGAACGGCGCGTCGATGGCAAACAGAACCTTCAGCGATGACAACAGCCTTAACATTTACGGCTCCTTGAGCTTGGCTCACGTCGATAAAGTGCCGTTCCCTTGCGTCTTTCAATTGAGATTTCAGCCGGATCGGTTTAGAAAATCTCAAATGGCCATGCTCAACCGCGTCCATCTCAACGGCCTTCGCGCCGTCGAAACCGTTGCCCGTCTCGGCTCGCTTGCGGCGGCGGCGGCCGAGCTCAACGTTTCCGTCAGTGCCGTCAGCCAGCAGATAAGCCGCACTGAAAAGCAGCTCGGCCAGGCACTGTTCGAGCGCACGGCGAGCGGTCTGGTGCTGACCGAATTCGGCTCTGTCTTCGCGACCCGTCTTGGGGCCGGATTTCGCGAGCTTGCCCAGGCCGTGGCGCTGGCCGACGAAGCGACCCAATGCACATTGGTTGTCTCGGCGGCACCGGCCTTCGCTTCGAAATGGCTGTTGCCCAGGCTATCGCGTCACTTCGACCGGCACCCCAATGTGCTGCTGCGCATCGACGCGTCGGTGCGGCTGGCCAATCTCGATCGTTCCGACATCGATATCGCCATCCGCCTTGGCGACGGCAAATGGCCAGGCGGGCAAGCGGAACTGCTCCTGGCACAGGAAATCTTCCCGGTCTGCGCGCCTGACATCGCCGGAAAACTGAAAACGGTCGAGGACCTTGCCCAGACCTGCGCCATCACCGACGAGCGGGCGATGATCAACTGGGAGAGCTGGTTCGCGGCCGCCGGTATTGCGCCCGTCACCTTCCAGAAAGGCGCGCGCTTCACCGATCCGATGCTGTGCCTGGAGTCGGCGATTGCCGGCCATGGCGTGATGCTGGGCTGGCAATTGCTGACGGCGGATGCGCTGGCCGACGGGCGGCTGGTGGCACCGTTCGGAATCCGCGCGCAAAGCGGGCTCGGCTACTGGCTGGTGACCGCGTCTGCCAAGGCCGAAAGTCGCAAGGTCCGGGACTTCAAGGCCTGGATCAAGGAAGAGATCGCGGCGACGATGGCGCAGTTCGGATCGCTCGAAAGCGCGGCCTAGGCCTGGCCCACCGCAAAGCTGGTGGAAAGGATCGCGGCAGCGGTCTATGTATGGGTCAGACCCCCACATCATGGCAGGCAGGATCATGACCACACATTCACGCGGCGTCTCCGCAACGATCGACCCGGTGAAGCTCGACAGGCTGGCGGAGGTCGCCATCAAGGTTGGACTGCAATTGCAGCCCGGACAGGATCTGGTGCTGACCTCGTCGATCGCCGCCCTGCCGCTGACCAGGCGCATCGTCGAGCACGCCTACAAGGCCGGCGCCGGGCTGGTGACGCCGATCTTCAACGATGACGAGATGACGCTGGCGCGCTACCGCTTCGGCGTCGACGCCAGCTTCGACCGCGCCGCCGGCTGGCTCTATGAAGGCATGGCGAAGGCCTTTTCCAACAATGCGGCGCGGCTTGCCGTGCGCGGCGAGGACCCGTCACTGTTGTCGGCGCAGGATCCCGCGAAAGTGGCGCGCGCCAACAAGGCGAACTCGATGGCCTACCAGCCGGCGCTGGAAAAGATCACCGGCTTCGACATCAATTGGAACATTGTCGCCTATCCCGATCTGGCCTGGGCCAAGCAGGTCTTCCCGGACGACGCCGACGATGTCGCGGTGGCCAAGCTCGCCGATGCCATTTTCGCCGCCTCGCGGGTCGACGTGGAAGACCCGATCGGCAACTGGACCGCGCACAATGCCGCGCTGCGCGGCCGCACCGAATGGCTGAACGGCCACAATTTCCACGCACTGCACTTCACCGGACCGGGCACCGACCTGACGGTCGGGCTGGCCGACGGCCATGAATGGATGGGCGGCGCCTCGACCGCCAAGAACGGCATCACCTGCAATCCCAACATCCCGACCGAGGAGGTCTTCACCACGCCGCACTCCAGGCGCGTCGAGGGTCATGTCTCCTCGACCAAGCCGCTGTCCTACCAGGGCACGCTGATCGACGAGATTTCGGTGCGGTTCGAGGAAGGCAGGATCGTCGAGGCCAAGGCGTCGAAGGGCGAGGATGTGCTAAAGAAAGTGCTCGACACCGACGAGGGCGCGCGCCGTCTTGGCGAAGTGGCGCTGGTGCCGCATTCCTCGCCGATCTCGGCCAGCGGCCTATTGTTCTTCAACACGCTGTTCGACGAAAATGCCGCCTGCCATATCGCGCTCGGCCAGTGCTATTCGAAATGCTTCGTCGACGGCGCCTCGCTCAGCCAGGACGAGATCGCCGCGCGCGGCGGCAACAAAAGTTTCATCCACATCGACTGGATGATCGGCTCGGACAAGATCGACATTGACGGCGTAAACAAGGACGGCAGCCGCGTGCCGGTGATGCGCAAGGGCGAGTGGGCCTGAGGGTTTCGGCAAAGGGAGGTCGAATGGCTTTCGACCTGATGGTCAAGCGGATTTACGAGCCGCCCGCACCCGATGACGGGCAGCGGGTACTGGTCGATCGCATCTGGCCGCGCGGCGTCAGCAAGGAAGAGGCCGCACTGGCACTGTGGCTAAAAGAGATCGCTCCGAGCGACGAGTTGCGAAAATGGTTCGGGCACGAGGCTGCGCGCTGGACGGAGTTTCAGAAGCGGTACCGCGCGGAGTTGGACGGGAATGGCGAGGCGGTGGCGCAACTGCGCGGCTTTCTCCACCACGGCAAGGTGACGCTACTCTACGGAGCCCATGATGAGGCGCACAACAATGCGGTGGCGCTGGCGGGGTATTTGCGCGCGGGTTGAGGCGCTCGGAACTTTGGCAAGCAGGCGGGACAGCACCCCCCCTCTGTCGTGCCGGACATCTCTCCCACGAGGGGGCAGATCGGACGTCACGACGCTTTCCGCCTACTTCCCTACCGCCTGCTCATAAGCCTCCGGCTTGAAACCAACCAGAACCCGATCGCCGACTTCGAGCACCGGCCGCTTGACCATCGTCGGCTTGACCAGCATCAACGCCTTGGCCTTCTTTTCGTCGAGGCCCTGCTTGTCCTTGTCCGCCAGTTCGCGAAACGTCGTGCTCGCCTTGTTGAGCAACCTTTCCCAGCCGACCTTGCCGACCCAGCCATCCAGCCGCTTTGCGTCCAGCCCCTCCGCGCGGAAATCGTGAAACCGATAGGGCACATCATGGCTCTCCAGCCAGACGCGCGCCTTCTTGACCGTGTCGCAAGTGGTGATGCCGTAGATCGTAATCGTCAAAGCGCGCTTTCCTTGGGCTGACCGTCGAATCCTCCCACAGCCTAAAACCGCCCTTCCTGCTTTGCCAGCGCCCAAGCCCGCAACCGCGGAATTTTCGGGCTTGCCAATACTAAGGAATTTTCCTAAGTATTTTCCAAGCCACTTTTGGCAACGCCTCAGGACCGACCAATGACAAGCCTCCAGAACGCCAATTCGAGTCCTCCACCGATCGACGGCATTTTCCGCGCGCTTGCCGACCCGACGCGGCGGCGCGTCGTCGAGCGGCTGAACAGGAGCCCTGCCTCGGTCAGCGAACTGGCGCAGCCTTTCGGGATGGCGCTGCCCTCCTTCATCGAGCATCTCAAGGTGCTGGAAGGCTGCGGGCTGGTGCGATCGGAAAAGATCGGCCGAACCCGGACCTACCAACTGGCGCCCGAGCCGCTGCAGCTCGCCGAGAACTGGCTGGCCGAACAGCGGACACTGTGGGAGCGCCGCCTCGACCAGTTCGACGCCTATGTGATGACCCTCAAGGAGCAGGAAAAATGAGCTATCCCTTCAAGCCGGATCCCAGGCTGGACCTTGTGCTGGAGCGCGTCGTCGATGCGCCGCGCGAATTGCTGTGGCGAGCCTGGACGAAGCCGGAGCATGTCAAGCAATGGTTCACCCCCAAGCCGTGGCTGATCACCGATTGCGAGATCGATCTCAAGCCGGGCGGGCTGTTCCGCACACGCATGCAGTCGCCCGACGGCAAGGAGGTGAACGACCGCCATTGCTGCTATCTCGACATCGTGCCGAACGAGCGGCTGGTGTGGACGGATGCGCTGCTGCCGGGCTACCGGCCGTCAGGCGAGCCCTTCATTACCGCCGTCATTTCCCTCCACCCGGATGGGCGCGGCACGCGCTACACCGCCACCGCCATCCACCGCGACGAAGCGACCCGCAACAATCACGAAGAGATGGGTTTCTTCGACGGCTGGGGTACGGTGGCCGATCAGCTAGCCGCGTATGTGAAGACGATTTAATCTCTCGCATGGCGGCCAGGACACCGTCCCGGCCGTCATGCTTGTTTCTCGATGCCGTGGCGAAGAGCCGCCTGCGAAGCCGGAGGTATCTCCAGCCTCAATAGTAAAAGCGCTCTTCGGTAATCCTGCCGTTCTTGACGGTGTACAGGCCGACCTCGTCCATGGTGACACGCTGGCCGGTGGCCTTGGGCGTGATGTCGAACGTGAAGCGCACGGCGAACTGATCGCCATTGACATAGGGGCCCTCGACCGAGCCACCATGGACTTCGTGGTTCTCTTGCCACCATTGGCTTTTCTGCCTGAGGGCCTCCTTGCCATGGCTGACGGCCATCGGCCCCTCCATGGCTTCGTAACTGGCAATATCGTCGGCATTGTATTTCTCGGCGGCACCGTTGTGATCGCCCTGCTTGAGGAGCTCGGTGAAGTCCTTGGCAATGTCCGTGATGGTCATGTGTTCCTCCTGTTCTGACGCACTGCAATTAGGGAATAGCCTGCCTGTCTGCCACCGGTGCCCACATGACAGCTGACAAGGCGTGTCAGGACGATCGATATAGCGTGGCTCTGTGACGTCGAAATGCGGGGGCACGGGCAGCGGCCTCGGTTGCGGACACAGGCCAATTCCGCAATGCTAGGTGCATGTGCAACCTCTACAACATCACCACGACGCAAGAGGCGATCCGCCAATGGACGCGCGCCTTGCGCGATATCAGCGGCAACCTTGAACCTTCCGTTGACATCTATCCCAATCAGCCTGGCCCGGTCGTTCGCAACACGGCAGACGGGAAGCGTGAGCTGGCGAAACTGCTTTGGGGATTGCCGACGCCTCAAGAGCGTATGAAAGGCAAGGCCGACTACGGCACAACCAACGTTCGCAATCCGCAATACTCGCACTGGCAACAATTTGTCGGTGTCGAGAACAGATGCGTCGTGCCGGTCACCAGTTTTGCCGAACCCAGCCCGACACCGGGCGACAAGGACCCGGAAACAGGCATCCAGCGCAATTACTGGTTTGCCCGTGACGAAAGCCGGCCGCTGTTCTTCTTCGCCGGCTTCTGGACCCTTTGGCAGGGTGTTCGAAAGGTCAAGGATGGACTTGGGGACTTCGAGTTGTTCGCCTTCATGACAACCAAGCCTAACGCCCTCATCGCTCCGATCCATGAGAAGGCCATGCCGGTAATCCTGACCACGTCGGAGGAGACGGAGGCCTGGCTGACAGCACCCTGGGCAGAAGCACGGCATTTGCAGCGAACAGCGCCAGACGACGCGTTGGTGATCGTTGAGAAGCCAGCCACGCAAATCAAGTTTCCGCAGCAGGCACCGGCCCAAGGGTCTCTTTTCTAGGCTGAGGGGATAGCCGCGTTCCTCACTCTTCGTCTCGCCATATCACACGGCGAACCATGCGGATTTCGACAAGGCGTCTGACACGAATTTTCAAACGCTCAGCGGCACTCGGCAAAATTATGTCGGCATCAAGCTCGCGAAGCTTGCAGCGCTCGCACCGCATATGCCGCTCGACATCCCAAAAGGGAATGTCGCCGACAAGCTTGGCTAGATCGCCGGGCAGATAGTGCCGGGTGATATTGCAGTGCCGGCATCGGACGCGAATAAGTTGCCCCACCTCGTGCGCGAGGCATAGGGTTTGCACATTTCGGCGCGGTCGGGTGCTCATTTCCGGCATCAACTAATTTAGGAATGTCTTCCTAGATTAGTCAATTCCTACTTAACTCCATGGTCGTTTGTTAACAGTCGATCAGACCTGCCTGCGCGCCACCGTGCTGCCACCTTGCGAAGGTGAAGGCTAGCTCGCCAGCATGGGGCAGTTGGCGCCACGGCGCAGGCTGATATGCGCCACGTCGCCCACGCTGAATTGAAAACCCTCGGCCTGGCGCGGCGCATCGATGACAACCGGCAACCCCTGCCCCAGTTCGGCATGCAGCCGCAAGGTACGGCCGTGGAAGACGATGCTGTTGACGCGCGCTGGCGCCGTGCCGGGCGCGGCCTCGGTGGCCGCCAGCAGATCCTCCGGACGCACGCCGATGGTGCGCATCTCGCCTTCGCCGGGTGATTGGCCGGTTTCAGAAACGGCCTCTAGCGGCAAGGCGCCGGCAGCGAAGCGCAAACGATCGCCATCGCGACCCACAAAGCGCGATTGCAGGAGATTCATGGTGCCGATGAAGCTCGCCACGAACGTCGTGGCGGGCCGGTCATAGAGCGTCGCCGGCGGGGCGATCTGCTCGATGCGGCCCTTGTTCATGACGACGATGCGGTCGGAAATCGACAGGGCCTCGGTCTGGTCGTGGGTGACCATGACGAAAGTGGTGCCAAGCCGCGATTGCAGCCGCTTCAGCTCGACCTGCATCTGTTCGCGCAGATGCGCGTCGAGCGCCGACAGCGGTTCGTCGAGCAAGAGCACGCGCGGCTCGCAGACGATGGCGCGGGCAAGTGCCACGCGCTGACGCTGGCCGCCCGAGAGTTCCAAGACACGGGCGCGAAGCTTGTCGGCGAGACCGACCATGTCGAGGGCTTCACCGACACGCTTCGCCTGCTCGGCACCGGTGAGTTTGCGCAGCGACAGGCCGAAGCCGACATTTTCGGCGACGTCCATATGCGGAAACAGCGCGTAATCCTGGAACACCGTATTGACCGGCCGGTCGAAGGGCCGAAGCGCGGTGATGTCGCGGCCGTCGAGCAAGACCTTGCCGCTCGACGGGCTTTCGAAGCCGGCGATGACGCGCAGGCTGGTGGTCTTGCCACAGCCGGACGGTCCGAGCAGCGTGATGAATTCGCCGCTGACGATGTCGAGATCGACGGCATCGAGCCCGACGATGCCGCCTGGAAAAATCTTCGAGACCGACTGCAGCCGGACGAGTGGATCAGGCGCCATCGCGAACCTCGGAGGGTTTCGTGGTGTTGACCCACAGGATCTGGCATTGCTCGGCGCCGGGATTGCGGAAGGCATGCAGAAGCGTGCTCTTGAAGGCAAAGCTGTCGCCGGTCTTCAGGCCGTATTTTGTCGAATCTACCACCAGTTCGACCTCGCCCGAAAGCACAAAGCCGAATTCATGGCCGGCATGGGCATAGGCCTCCGCCGTGCCGCCGTCGGCCTCCACCGTCACCAGCATGCCGGTGAGCGTCGCGCCCGGCGGCGACAGCAGTGCCTTGGCGATGCCTTCGGACTTCACCGGGATGGAGCGCCGCTTGTCGGAGCGCACGCAGTAGAGATCGTTGACGGCCTCGTCGCCATCGGCGATCAGCGCCGAAGGCTCGATGTCGAGGGCGGCGGCGAGCGGCCAGATCACCTTGACGCGCAGCGAGGACATGCCGCGCTCGATCTGACTCAGCGCACCGATCGACACACCTGCCCTGGCCGCCAGTTCGGCCAGCGACAGGCGGCGCTCGAGCCGCAGCGCCCGCACGCGCCGGCCGACACGGATGTCGGCATCGTCCCTGGGTTTCTCGGCGGCCTCGTCAAGCATGTCCATGCATCGGTCCTTGTTGCGGTCTCTGGGGCCAGCACCTGACAATGGCCAGCCTCGGGATTGAATTCGCATTTTATCGGGCGTCGGCGCCGCCCCTCATCCGCCTGCCGGCACCTTCTCCCCGTATAGTGACGGGGAGGAGGAGGCTGGCCGCACCCTCGGCGCCTTTCTTACGACGTTGATGATTGGCGAAATCGGCGATGAGAGCGCCCCTCTCCCCGTCACCATATAGGGAGAGGATGCTGGCAGGCAGGGGAGGGGCAGCGCAAACCTCGACAATCAGTCATCCAATACAGCTGAAGCTCACCCGCCGGCCTTCACCTTCTCGAACATCTTGGCCACATCGTCGTTCTGCTTCATCGGTCCGGTGAAGATGGTGCTCTTCAGCATCACTTCGGGATCAGACGGCAGTTGCAACTTCTCCAGTTCATCCTTCGCCACGCCGGCGAAGGCGGTGCTGAGCGAACTGCCATAGCCATAGGACTGGATCAGGAATTTGCCCGAATCGGCATCCAGCCGGCTGTTGATGAAATCATAGGCGAGATCGACATTCTTGGCGTCCTTGAGCATGACGAAGCCGCAGGCCCAGGTCAGCATGCCTTCTTTCGGCTTCATGAACTCGACCGGCACGCCCTGCTTCTTCAGCGAGGTGGCCGATGCATTCCAGGTCATGGCGGCGACCAGCTGGCCGCTGGCCAGTGCCTGTTCGACCGAGGTCATGTCGGTGGTGTAGCTCGACAGCAGCGGGCGCTGCTCGCGCAGTTTTGCCGCGACCTTCTCCATCTGCTCAGACGTCATGTCGAACGGATTGACGCCAGCCAGAAGCGCGGCGACGATCGGCGTATCATGCACGGCGTCGATGGTCGCCATGCGGCCGGCATATTGCTTGTCCCAGAGCAGGTTCCAGCTCGCTTCCGGATTCTTCACCAGATCGGTGCGGTAGAGGATGGACGTGTTGCCCCAGTCCCACGGCACCATCCACACCTTGCCGTCGCCGGCCTGCAGATCGGGCAGGTTCTTGAACACCGGGAAGATCGAATCCCAGTTCTTGATGCGCTTGGTGTCGATCGGCTGCAGCAGGCCTTCCTTGTTCCAGCGCGCCACCTTGTCGTAGCAGGGATGCGCGATGTCAGGACGGAAGCCGGCCTTGACCTTGGTGAAGGCATCGTCGTCGTCGCCGAAGATCGAAGCCTCGACGCCATCGGGGTGCGCGGCAAGGAAGCTCTTGTTGAAGTCGGGCAATTCGTAGCCCGACCAGGTGAAATATTGCAGCTTTTCGGCGGCCAGCGCCACGCTCGACGACAAGGCGAGCGCCAATGCGGCGAGGCCGGCGCGGGCCTTTTGTCCGACTATCGATTTCAGGTGGAAGGTCATTTCTGTTCTCCTCTTCTTTGTTATGGTCAGGCTGGATTGCGGCGCGCGGCGCCGAGCCCGCGATGGCGCAGGATCTCGGCGGTGCCGGCGATGATGAAGGATGCCGCCAGGATCACTGTCCCCAGCGCCATGACGGTCGGCAGCGAGCGGGGAAAGCGCAGCTGGCTCCAGATATAGAGCGGCAGGGTCGGCTCGGTTCCCGCAAGGAAGAAGACGACGATGAACTCATCGAAGGAGATCAGGAAGGCGAGCATGAAGGCCGACAACACGGCGGGCAGGCTGAGCGGCAGCATGATGCGCCGGAACGTCGTCCAGTCGGTGGCGCCGAGGTCGAGCGCCGCCTCTCGAACCGTCTTCGGGATGGCGGCGAAACGGCTGCGCATGACGACCACCGTCGTTGGCAGCGCCACCAGTATGTGGCCGAGCACGATGGCGATGCGCGATGGTCCGAGGCCGATGAGGTTGACCAGGATCAGCAGCGAAATGCCGACGATGACGCCGGGAATGAGGATCGGCAGCCTTGCTATGGCGCTGATCGTGGCGGCCAGCGGCGAGCGGCCATAGAGGTCCATGTAGGACACGGTGATGCCGCACAGCGTGGCGCCGGAAGCGGCGATGGCGCCGATGACGAGGCTGTTCAGGAGCGCGCTCGACAACGCCGGATTGCCGTAGAGCGTCTGATACCATTGCAACGTAAAACCCTGCAGCGGAAACGCTGCCTGGATGGAATCGTTGAAGGAAAACAGCGGGATCAGCAGGACCGGCAGATAGAGAAAGACCAGATAGGCAAGCACGTAGAGGCCGAGCCAGCTGCCATCCCGGTTCGTGCCGGCGCGGTTCGCTTTCATGTGCGGCTGCCAAATCTGCGGTCGGCGCCGCGCGCGACAAGCACCACGGCGAGGATGACCAGCATGACGCAGACCGAAAGGGCGGCGCCGAACGGCCAGTCATTGGCCTTGCCGAACTGCGACTGGATCAGCGTGCCGATCATGGTACTGGCCGGGCCGCCGACCATGGCCGGCGTGACATAGTCGCCAACGGTCGGCACGAAGACGACGAGCGCGGCGGCCAATACCCCCGGCATGGAGTTCGGCAGCACGACGCGACGGAATGCGGTGAACGGGCGCGCGCCGAGGTCGGAGGCGGCCTCGAGCAGCGATTTGGGGATGGTGTCCAGCGCGACATAGATCGGCAGGATGGCGAAGGGCGCGTAGGCATGCGCAAGCGTGACGACCACCGCGGCCGGCGTGTTGAGAAAGGCCAGCGTCGGCTCAGACCAGATGCCGCTTTCGATCAGCGCCGAGTTCAGGACGCCGTTATAGGCGAGCACGATCTTCCAGGCGAAGACGCGCAGGAGATAGCTGGTCCAGAACGGCAGCGTCACCAGGAAGAGCAGCAGGCCGCGCCGACGCCCGGCGTGGAAGGCGAGATAGTAGGCGACGGGATAGGCGGTGACGACGGTCGCCAGCGTCACCAGGCCGGCAATGACCAGCGAGCGCAGCGTCACCGTCCAGTAGAGCGGATCGGTGGCCACGGTGACGAAATTTTCGACGGTCAGCCCAATGCCGAGCAGTGAGCCGTCATTGCCGCGGAAGGCGAGGAACAGCACCAGCCCAAGCGCGAACAGGATCAGCAGGAAGGTGACCAGCGCGCCGGGCAGCAGCATGGCGAGCCGGAAGCCCGATGAAGACCGGGCCTCTGGCGCTTGTGCTGCAACGAAGGCCGACATCGACCTGCCCACCGAGATTTTGAAATTGGCTAAGACTTTTTCATATTCATGAAACTGTCAAGCGGAATCCGGCTTTCCTGAATTGGACGCAATCAACGTTCCAGCGACTGCGGGAACGTTTGGGCTTTGCCCGGAATGGTCGAAAAGGCGGTAGCTGGCCTGGCAAGCCTGCCGTTCTCCGCCGCGTTGGTCGGGTCGTCTCATCCGAACCGTTTGGTCGGGGCGCCTCGAACGTCTGCGCGCACCGCGAACAGCCCGCCCTCCTGCGGGTTCGCCCGCAAATGACTCTCGCTCATGGTAAACCGCGCCGAGGTGACGAAGAGGGTGTCGAAATTCTCGCCGCCGAAGGCACAGCTCGTCGGCCAGCTACAGGGCAGCTCCACCATTCTGTCCAGAACCCCGTCAGGTGAAATGCGAACCAGGCAGCCGCCGCCCGCAACGCGACAGTTCCAGACATAGCCCTCCGCATCCATGCACGACCCGTCCGGCAGGCCGCGAGGAAAACCCGAAAAGAAAGGACGCCTGTCGGTTATTCGCGACCGCACCCTGTCCCAGTGGTAGCGAAAGATCTGGTTCTTCGTCGTGTCCGCCGTGATGAACGTATCATCCGCCGCCCAGACCATCGTGTTGGTGATGCCGAAGCGATCGGTACTGAGCGCCTCGACAGTGCCGGCTGTGTCGACACGATAGATCCGCCCCGCATCTCGCGAAATATCGCGCGCAAGATCGTCTGCGCCGATGTTGTTTTCCATCGTGCCGACCCAGAACGAGCCGTCCGGGGCGACCACGCCCTCATTCAAGCGTGTGTCAGGGCTGTCCGGTTCGATCGTCGCGAGCGTCCTGAAGCTCTCTCCAAAATCCCACAGTGCCACGTCCTTTCGCAGCCCGACGATCGCGCCGCCGTCCCGGCGCAGGCCAATCGAGGTTGCGAGGTCCGGTGTCCGCCAGCTCTGATGATCGCGATTAGCCGGATCGAACCGGTGAATGCGCCGCCCGATGATGTCCACCCAGATCAGTGCCTTCCTGTTCTCGTCCCAGAGCAGGCTCTCACCGACGATATCCCTGGCGTCAAACACCAAGCCCGGCGGTTTTTTTTCGCTATCCACTGCCCTTCCCCTCCCAGCTGTCGCGCGGTCAATCGCTATTGACAGACAAGATTTCACAAAGCTATAGGCATTTCAAGAAAACATGTCATACAGGTTTAGGGCAAATGGTACGCGATCGCAGCATAGAGCCTGACGAGACGAATCCCGGGCTGGTGAGTGCCGCCATTCAGGCCATCACCCAACACATCCGCGTCGAAGGCCTTGGCCCCGGCGACCTCTTGCCCAGTGAAGCCGACATGACCCGCAAGCTCAGTGTCTCGCGCACAGTGGTGCGGGAGGCGTTTCGATCGTTGTCGGCGATGCGTCTCATCGACATGAGCGCCGGCCGGCGTGCCAGCGTCGCCAAGCTCGACATTGGCGCTATGTCGATGGTGATCGAGCACGGCGTCACCACCGAACAGATCAGCGTCCAGCAGGTTTATGATGTGCGCCGCACCATCGAAATGCGCACGGTGGCGCTCGCCGCACTCCGGCGGACCGATGCGGAGGCGGCTGAAATACAGAAATGCGCGCAGCTGATGCGCGAGAATTACCGTACGCCCGAGATCGTCATGGAGTACGACATCGCATTCCATGAGGCGATCGCGCGGGCCTCTCACAACCCGGTGTTTTCGTTGATCATCAACGCCTTCAGCGGTGTCACGCGACGCACCTGGGTGATCGGCTGGCGTACGCGCGCCACCGAGGAAGAGCAGATCAAGATGATCGAGGGGCACGCGGATATTGCCCGGGCGATCGTCGCGGGGAACCCGCAACTCGCCGCCGAACATATGGCCGCGCATTTCGACAAGAGCGTCAAGGCATTGATCGACGCGGGGATCGCATGAAAATCCGCTCGATCGAGACCATCCGCATCGAAGAACGGCCCAATCTGCTCTGGGTCGAGGTGCATACGGACGAGGGCATCACCGGCCTCGGCGAAACCTTTTTCCTGGCCCGCACGGTCGAGGAATACATCCACGAATATGTCGCGCCACGCGTCATCGGCCGCGATCCACTGCAGATCGATCTGCTTTCCGCGGATCTGGTTGGCTATCTCGGTTTCCGCTCAAGCGGGGTCGAAGTGCGTGGCAATTCCGCCTTCGACATCGCGCTCTGGGACATTTTCGGCAAGGCGATGAACCAGCCGATCGCGCAGCTCCTGGGAGGCTTTTCGCGGCAGTCCATCCGCACCTACAACACCTGCGCCGGCACCGAATACATCAAGGACGGCAAGGGACAGACCACCGCGAATTACGGCCTCGGCACAGGGCAAGGCTACGACGACCTGAACGGGTTTCTCCACCGCGCCGACGAATTGGCGGCGGAGCTGCTCGAGGACGGTATCACGGCCATGAAGATCTGGCCTTTCGACCATGCCGCCGAGAAAAGCCGGGGGCAAGACATCACCGCCGGCGACCTCAAAGCCGCGCTGCAACCCTTCGAGAAGATCCGCAAAGCCGTTGGCGACAAGATCGACATCATGGTCGAGTTCCACTCCATGTGGCAGCTCCTGCCCGCGATCAAGATCGCCAAGGCGCTCGGACCTTATGGCACCTACTGGCATGAGGATCCCATCCGCATGGACAGCCTCGCCGATCTCAAGCGCTATGAGGCCGCGAGCCCGGCGCCGATCTCGGCGTCGGAAACCTTGGGCAGTCGCTGGGCATTCCGCGACCTTCTGGAGACGGGCGCAGCGGGCATCGTCATGCTGGACATTTCCTGGTGCGGCGGACTTTCCGAGGCACGCAAGATCGCAGCGATGGCGGAGGCCTGGCATCTGCCGGTCGCCCCGCACGACTGCACCGGGCCGGTGGTGCTGGCGGCGTCCACGCATTTGTCGCTCAACGCGCCCAACGCCCTCGTCCAGGAGAGTGTGCGGGCATTTTACAGGACCTGGTATCGCGACCTCGTGACCGCGCTGCCGGAAGTCAAGGACGGCATGATCACCGTGCCGCCTGGTCCCGGCCTCGGGCTGGAGCTCAATCCCGACCTCGGTCGGGCCTACACCGTCCATCGCCGGGTCTCCGACAAGACGGACATCTGAAGCACACTCAACGGGAGGAATAGAAATGAAACGACTGACTGCAACGCTTTTGCTCGCCACGACCCTGCTTGCCGGGCCTTCCGTCGCCAGTGCCGACGGGCTCAACATCGTCTTTACGCACCATTCGTCGGCCTCGAACACCTTCTGGCAGGCGGTGAAGAAGGGCTTTGACGATGCCTGCGGCAAGGTCGAGGCCAAGTGCAACATGATCTTCACCCAGACCGAAGGCTCGGTCGAACAGCAACTCGCCAACATGCGCGCCGCGCTTGCGGCCAAGCCGGATGCCCTGCTGACCTCGATTGTGGACAACAAGGCGTTCGACGACGTCATCAAGGAGGCGCGGGACGCCGGTGTGTTGGTGATTGCCGTCAATGTCGATGACACCGAAGGCGCCAAGGGCAATGCACGGCAGGCCTTCATCGGGCAAGGTTTCAAGCCGGCGGGCTATTCGCTCGGCAAAGCGATTTCCGAGAGCTTCCCGAAAGAGGGGCCGATCAAGGTTCTGGTCGGCATTTCCGCACCCGGCCAGAACTGGTCAGAAAGCCGCGGCGCGGGCGTCATGCAGTTCCTGGAAGAGTACAAGGCGGCCCACCCCGACCGCCAGGTCTCATGGGAGCGGATCGACAGCGGAACGGATCTTGCGATCACGTCCGATCGTGTCGGCGCCTATCTCAACGCGCATCCCGACACCACGGCCTATTTCGACACCGGCTTCTGGTGCGCGGGCGTTGCGCGCTCGCTGCAGGACCGCGGCGTCGCGCCGGGCAAGGTCCTGCTTGGCGGCTTCGATCTGGTGCCGGAAGTCCTGCAGCAGATGCAGAAGGGCTACGTCCAGGCTCTGGTGGATCAACAGCCCTACATGCAGGGCTTCATGCCCGTCATGGAAGCCTACCTGAACAAGAAGGTCGGTCTGGCCCCCTCCGACATCGATACGGGTCAAGGTATCGTACGCCCGGATCAGGCCGATGCGATCATGACGCTTTCCTCGCAAGGTCTGCGTTAAGCCCACACCCGCCATGTGTTCACCCGGCGGTCCGCGCACTGCCGGGTGGTCCCTTGCCTCGAATTCCTGGAGCCTGCCTTGAAACGCCTCTTCAAGACCTGTCTGGAAAAGCCGGAACTGGCGGGACTGATCCTGCTGGTGCTTCTGGTGGTGATTTTCGAGATCCGCTCGGATGGCGTGTTCCTCAATCAGGATAACCTTCGCGGCATCCTCGGCATTCTGCCGGAAACGGGCCTCGTCGCCATCGGCGTCACGATCTTGATGATCAGCGGCGAGTTCGACCTGTCGGTTGGATCGGTGTTCGCGCTGATGCCGATGTGCATGGCGGTCCTCATGGTCGAAGGGCTGCCCTTCCCCCTTGCCTTGCTGGCCGGGCTTGTCGTCTGCGCGGTGATCGGATTTATCAACGGCTATGTGACGATCTGGTTCGAGATCCCGAGCTTTATCACCACGCTCGGCATGCTTTTCATCGCCCGGTCCCTGACGATCGTCGTCTCGGGCGGGTTTCCACCCTTGCTTCCCGCCGATCTGCCGAACTGGCTGTTCACCTCGTTCGTCGGCCCCGGCAACATGTTCCGCATGTCGTTCCTGTGGTTTGCGGGAATTGCGCTGCTGACATCCCTGATGCTTTCCAGAACCAATTTCGGCAACTGGATAAAGGCCACCGGCGGCTTCCACCCGGCTGCCGCCTCGATGGGCATCCCGACCGCGAGGGTAAAACTCGCATGCTTCGTGCTTTGCTCGATGCTGTCGGGTTTCGCCGGCATGCTGCAAGTGCTGAGGCTGGGCTCCCCCTTGCCTTCCATCGGCGAAGGTCTGGAACTCCAGGCGGTCGCCTCGGCGGTGATCGGCGGCGCTTCGCTCGCAGGCGGCATCGGCACGGTCGCCGGCGGCATCATCGGCACAATCCTCATCCGCATCATCGACAACGGGCTGGTGCTCTCCAATGTCGACGCGAACTGGTTCAAATTCGCGATCGGCTTCCTGACCATTTTCGCCGTCGTCGCCAATGCCTGGATGCGCAAACGCGCCAAGGCGATCAAGATGGAGGGCTGAGCCATGGAAGACGCAATCATCTCCGTGCGCAATCTTCACAAATGGTATTCCGGCGTCCATGCGTTGAAGGGGGTGAGCCTCGACCTGAAGCGCGGCGAGGCGCTCGGGCTGGTCGGCGACAACGGTGCCGGCAAATCGACGCTCATCAACATCCTGTCCGGCGTCCATACCGCTGACGAAGGCGAGATCCTGGTCGAAGGCAGACCGGTGCGGATCGCGAGGCCGCGCGATGCGATGAACCTCGGCATCGAGACCATCTACCAGTACAATTCTATGGTTCCCACCATGTCGATCGCCAGGAACCTGTTTATCGGCCGCGAACCGACGCTGTTTTCCTTATTCGGCGTCGGCATCCTGGATCAAAAGAAGATGGGCAGCGAGAGCATCAAGGCGATCGCCAATGTCGACCTGCATCTGCGCTCGCCCGACGCGCTGGTCGGTGAATTGTCAGGCGGCCAGCGGCAGGGTGTCGCCATCGCGCGCGCCATGCATTTCAAATCGAAGGTGATGATCCTCGACGAACCGACCAATCACCTTTCGGTCAAGGAGACCAGCAAGGTCATCGGCTTTGTGCGTGGACTGAAGGCGCAAGGGGTGACCGGCGTTTTCATCAGCCACAACATGCATCACGTCTTTGATTGCTGTGATCGCGTGGTCGCGATGGCGCGCGGCGAGGTCGTGCTCGACAAGCGCATCGAGGAGACCTCCATCGATGAAGTCCACAACGTGCTTTGAGGAGCGGGAACGGTGATGACGAACCTTTCCGGTAAAGTTGTGCTCCTGACGGGTGGTCTCGGTTCGCTGGGCCGCGCCCAGGCTGCCGCGCTTGCCCGCGCCGGCGCGCGCGTGCTGTTGCTTGACCGGCCGGAGAATGCCGAAGGGCCTGGAATCGCTGCGGAGCTGGCGGCGGCAAACAAGGGTACGATCGTCTATGTCGGTTGCGACTTGAACCAGCTGGCTGAAACCGAAGCAGCGGTCAGGGCGCTCGCCGACGCAGAAGGCACGATCGACATTCTGATCAACAACGCCGCGCTCATCATCAACCGTCCGTTCGAGGAATTCTCGCTTGGCGAGTACGAGGACCAGATCCGTGTGAATTCATCGGCTGCCTTCGCGCTGGCACGCGCCTGCGCCCCCGGCATGAGGAAGAAGGGCTGGGGCAGGATCGTCAACTTCTGCTCGGTGACGCTGAACGGCCGCTGGGAGGGCTACGTGCCCTATGTGGCCTCGAAGGGCGCCATGCTGGGACTGACCAAGTCGCTGGCGCGGGAATTGGGGCCACACGGCATCACCGTGAACGCGGTGTCGCCCGGCGCTGTCGTTTCCGAGGCAGAGGAGCGCGTCTTCGGAGAACGGCTCGAGGAATACAGTGACTGGATCCTCGCCAACCAAAGCCTGAAGCGGCGAATCGAGCCGCAGCATATCGCCGATTTGGTGCTATTCCTCGTCTCCCCGGCCGCGGACATGATCAGCGGTCAGAACATCAACATCGATGGCGGATGGTAGCCGTGGCGGCCTTTCGATGACCAACGAAGATGAGATCGAACTTGCCGATGGGCGTGCAAGCCTCGTGGTGCGCCCCCGCGAGGGCGCCGCCATCATGCGCTACGACGCAATCCGACCCGGCCGAGCACCCACGCCTCTCCTTGAGCCGTCGAGGGGGCTGCTGAAGTTCGGGTCTCAACTGCTGATCCCCTGGTCAAACCGCATTTCCGGTGGCGGCTTCGAATTTGACGGGCGCTTCCATGCGATAGAGCCCAATGTCGAAGGCGAGCCGTTCCCACTCCACGGCGACGCATTTCAAAGGCCGTGGCGGTTGACGAGGCGAACCGGCACAGAAATGGAGCTGGCTCTGGAGGATGGAGCGATCGGGCCTTACCGCTACCGTGCGAGCGTCCGCTATGCATTGGAGGATGGCGCGCTGTCCGCAGCGCTGACTGTCGAGAACCGAGCCGACATACGCCTGCCCTACGGGCTCGGTCTCCACCCCTGGTTTCCGCGCCGCCCGCGCACGTTGCTGCAAGCATCGGCGCATAGTGTCTGGCTGGAGGACGAACGACACCTACCGACGGGGGTGGTGCCGCTGTCCTCCCGGCCGGACTGGGACTTTTCGCAAGCCGCGCCGCTTCCCGACGCCTGGGTCAACAATGCCTTCGAAGGTTGGAACGGACACGCCACGATCATCCAGCCGGATGACGCTATCGCCGTCACGGTCGAGGCATCGCCCTCGCTGAATGTCTTCGTCCTCTATTCGCCGGCACGAGATGCTGATTTCTTCTGCTTCGAACCCGTTTCGCATGTGGTGGACGCCCATCACGGCAGCGGCCTGACCACGCTGGAAAAAGGCGCATCGACAAGCGCGGATTTGCGGTTACGTTGGGGCGAACTGTAGCGCCAAATCGGGAGTCGCGAAGCGATGCGGTGACATGGTGGCAAGGACCTTTTCCGTTGATCGCCTGTCGCCTGGCACATGCTGCTTCAGGGCGTGTCGGCTTGAAGAGGCCATGCGCACCTCATAACATCGACCCATCCCGCGTAATGACGAGAGTGCAATGACAAACATGACGTTTCTGCCTGACGATGGCGTCTTTCTCGGCCGCGCTCGATCACCGGCTTCGCCCCATCCCCTGATCGTCACGGTGCGCGACGGCACCGTCCTCGACATCACGTCAAGCGTGGCGCCGACCGTGCGGGACGTCTGCGAGATGGCCGATCCGGCAGGGCATGTGCGCTCGGCCAAGGGCAAGCCGATCGGCGCGCTCGACGACATCGCGGCCAACGGTTTCGAGGCCAGGCGCGATCCGGCAAGACCCTATCTGCTCTCCCCGGTCGACCTGCAGGCGGTCAAGGCGTCGGGCGTGACCTTCGTCGTCAGCCTGCTCGAACGGGTGATCGAGGAACAGGCGCGCGGCTCGGCGGAAAAGGCCGACGCCATTCGTGCCGACATTGCCGGGCTGATCGGCCACGATTTGTCGAAGCTCAAGCCCGGTTCGCCTGAGGCGATGGAGATCAAGGCCAAGCTGATCGCGCGCGGTGCCTGGTCGCAATATCTGGAAGTGGGCATCGGCCCCGACGCCGAGATCTTCACCAAATGCCAGCCCATGGCCTCGGTCGGCTTCGGTGCCGATGTCGGCCTGCACCCGGTGTCGACCTGGAACAATCCGGAGCCGGAGATCGCCATGATCGCCGCCTCGAGCGGCAGGATCGTCGGCGCCACCATCGGCAATGACGTCAATCTGCGCGACGTCGA
Organism: Mesorhizobium sp. 01N446; assembly: GCF_056399285.1. Taxonomy (NCBI): domain Bacteria; kingdom Pseudomonadati; phylum Pseudomonadota; class Alphaproteobacteria; order Hyphomicrobiales; family Phyllobacteriaceae; genus Mesorhizobium; species Mesorhizobium sp. 01N446. The sequence continues at coordinate 187,871 of NZ_JBFTRA010000003.1, forward strand.
AGGGCGCTCCGCGCTGCTGCTCGGCAAGGCCAAGGACAACAATGCCTCCGCATCGCTTGGACCCTTCATCCGCCTGTTCGACGACACCTTCTCGATCGACGACGTGAAGCGGGCCGTGGTGCGCCTCAAGGTCGAGGGTGAGGATGGCTTCTCGCTGGAGGGCGCAAGCTCGATGGCCGAGATCAGCCGTTCGCCGGAAGAGCTGGTTGCCGCCGCCATGGGCCCGCACCACCAGTATCCGGACGGGCTGGCGCTCTATCTCGGCACCATGTTCGTGCCATCGAAGGACCGTGGCGAAAAGGGCAGGGGGTTTACCCACAAGGTCGGCGACATCGTCACCATCTCGTCGGAAAAATTCGGCGCGCTGGTCAACCGGGTGCGGCTGTCGCCCGATTGCCCGCACTGGACCTACGGCGCCAGCCATCTCATGCGCGACCTGGCGAAGGCCGATCTCATCTAGAATCTGTCCAGAACGGCCGCAATCAACACAATTTTATGCAAAACCCGGATGACGGCGGACACAATCCGCTTCAAGATCGCGGTGCGGTCGGGGGGCCGTTCCGATGTCCGATTCGCCGATCCTGTTCGTGCGCAACGTCGCCAGGCGCTTTGGCGGCACGGTCGTGCTCGACGACATGAGCCTTATGGTCGAGCGCGGTTCGATCCACGCGCTGGTCGGCGAAAGCGGCGCCGGCAAGTCGACACTGACAAAGATGCTGGCGGGCATTGTCCGGCCCGACCGTGGCACCATCGAATTCGACAGCAAGATCGCGACGATCGACAGCCCCAACGCGGCGCGCAAGCTAGGCATTGGCGTGGTCCTGCAACAGCCGGGGCTATTTCCCGAGCGCCCGGTGCTGGCCAATCTGTTCGTCAACCGCGAGCCGCTTCACAACGGGCTGATCTCGCGGCGCGAAATGGAGGCACGCAGCCGTGAATTGCTTCGCCAGCTTGGTCTCGATGTCGATGTCCATGCGCCACTCGGCGATCTCGGACCCGGTGAACGGCAGTTGGTCGCGATCGCCCGCGCGCTGCTGGAAAATCCGAGGCTGCTCCTCCTTGACGACCCGAATTCGGCGCTCGACCAGCGTCAGGGCGAGCGCCTGTTCGCCGTGCTGCGAGGGCTGAAAACCAGGGGCATGAGCATGCTCTACGCGTCGAACCGGCTGGGGGACGCCCTTGCCATCGCCGACCAGCTGACGGTGATCCGCAACGGCCGCGACGTGCTGTCGAAGGCGCGGCAGGAACTGACGGCGTCCGAGGAAGCGATGATCGGCCAGTTGCGCCAGTCGCTGTTCCCGCTGCCGCTCAGGGTCCTGCCGACGCTTGCCGGCACGCTGCGGCCGCAGATCACGATCGACGGGCTGGGCGGCGGCAGTCTGTCCGAGGTCAGCCTCACGGCCCGCACCGGCGAGATCCTCGGGCTTGCCGGTTCCGGAGCGCGGGACCTGCTTGCCTTGTTGTTCGGGCTGCGCAAGCCGCGCCAGGGCAAGGCGCGTTTTCCCGACGGCGACGGCTTGCCTAGGACCCGGACGGAAGCGGCGCGGCGCAATATATGCATGATTTCAGGTGAGCGCGGCAACGGGTTGATGCCGGAAAAATCCATCGCCTTCAACATGGCGAATGTCGTCGTCGGCGCACGCGACTGGGGGTCGCGCTGGTATTCGCCCAAGGCGGCGCTCGGCCGCGCCACGCGGCAGATCGAGGCACTGCGCATCAGGAGCGCGCCGGAGATGCCGGCGGGCTCGCTTTCGGCCGGTTGCCAGCAGAAGGTGATCATCGCCAAATGGCTGGAGATCGGCCCGCAAGTAGTGCTGCTCGACGAGCCCGCCCGCGGCATCGACATCGGCAGCAAGCAGGAGATCTACGCGCTGATCCGCCAGATGGCGGCCGGCGGCTGCATCGTGCTGCTGCATTCCAACGAACTGTCCGAGCTGACAGGGCTCTGCGATCGCATCCTGGCCTTCCACAAGGGCAGGCTGGCCGGCGAAATCGCCGGCGACGACATGGATGCGGGCAGGCTTCTGAAGCTGATCATTTCGGGCAAGCCCGCGGACGAAAACCGCCGGAGCAATCGGGAGAGCGCTGCATGACCAGGACTGAGACCGTGCCGCCGCTTGCCGGCTCGGTGAACCATAAGACCAGACGCAGCATCCGGCTGCCGGCCGAGACCGGTGCTGTCGTTGCGCTCGCCGTGCTGGTCGCACTGCTTGGCTGGCTGAACCCCTCCTTCCTCGAACCGGCCAATCTGCTCTCGGTGCTGGGCCAGGCCGCCCTGCCCGGCATTCTGGCGATCGGCATGGTGTTCGTGCTCTCGGCCCGCGAGATCGACCTTTCGGCGGGTGCTGTGTTCCATCTCACGGCGGCCTTCGCGGCCTTGCTGATGCTTGCCGGAATGGACCCCTGGCTTGCCGGCCTGGCGGGTGTCGCGGCGGGCGCTTGCCTTGGGCTGATCAACGGCCTGCTGGCGATCGTACTGCGCCTGCCGGCTCTGCTGGTAACGCTCGGCACATGGTGGATGATCCAGGGGCTGTCGCCGCTGGTCGCCGGCAAGGGACAGACAATCGTGCCGCCGGGCACGGACAGCGGCTTCTTCACGATACTGTCGGGCAAGGCGTTCTCGATGGTGCCGGCGACGGCCATCGTCTTTGTCTTGCTGGTGCCCGTAATGCATGCCGTGCTTCACCGCACGCGCTTCGGCTACCGGGTCCAGGCCGTGGGCAGCAATCCGCAGGCTGCCGCCTATGCCGGCATTCCAACCTCCAAGGTACGGCTGCTGACACTGGTGCTGATGGGCGCGATGGCGGGGCTGGCCGGGGTGATCCATGTCGGCGCGCATGGCGCCATTGCCCCCGGCGAGGGCAGCAATTTCACGTTGCTGGCGATCGCAGCGGCCATCATCGGCGGCACATCGCTTTCGGGCGGCCATGGCAGCGTCATCGGCGCCGCGATCGGCATGCTGGTCCTCCAGCTTATCCTCAGCGCCATGAGCATGCTTGGCGTCGATGCCGTGTGGAGCAAATTTGCCGCCGGCGCCCTGGTCGTGCTTGCCCTGGCGGTCGACCGACTGGTCAAGCTGTGGCGCAGCCAGCGCGCCCGACACGATCATCACAATCCGCCCGGCTGAGCCTCGCCGCCAATCATCCGGCGTCCCGAAAAAATCACCTCGACTGATGCAATCTGATGGGACCGTTGATGGCGCCGTGTCGGGCGCCAACTACATCTGCAGATGGAGGCTTGCCATACGTCGAAAAAGGGAATGCTCTGAGATATCCGAGCGGCGCTGGCAAAGACGCAAATCCGGCCGAAGCCGGAACAGGGACGGATCATCTTCAACCGGGAGGAAATCAAATGCTGAAAAGACTGAGACTTGTGCTCTACGGCCTGTTGATCGCGCTGACGGTCATTCCGGCAGCCGCGCAGGCCAAGACCTTCTACTGGATTTCGCATGGCGGCCCCGCCGATCCGGTCTGGACCTACTTCCTGGCCGGCGCCAAGCAATGGGCCAAGGACACCGGCAACACCGTCAACACCTCGTTCCACAATGGCGACGTCGCCTCCCAGCAGGAAGCGGTTCGCGCCGCCCTCTCGGCCAAGGCCGACGGTATCGTCACCACCAGCCCCGATCCGGGCAGCCTCGTCGAGATCGTCAAGGAAGCCCGCGCCGCCAACATCCCGATCATCAACTTCAACACGCCCGATCCAAAAGCCAATTTCAACGCCTATGTCGGCGGCGACAACGTCACCTTCGGCAAGCACTGGGCGCAGTATCTGGTCGACAAGGGCCTGGTGAAGAAGGGCGACTTCGTCTGGATGCCGGTCGAGATCCCCGGCGCCACCTATGGCGTCCAGGAAGAGGAAGGCATCAAGAGCGTCTTCGGACCGCTCGGCATCACCTATGAAGTGACCGAGGCGACGCTCGACCAGGCCGAGGTGATCAACCGCATGGTCGACTACCTCACCGCCCACAAGGGCAAGGTCAAGGCCATCATCGGGCTGGGCGACCTGGTCACCGGCTCGATCAAGCGGGTGTTCGACCAGGTCGGCGTCAAGCCGGGCGAAATCCCCGTCGTCGGCTGGGGCAATTCGCTCGACACCACCCAGGAAGTGCTGAACGGCTACGTCAATGCCGGCCAGTGGCAGGATCCGCAGGCGACCAGCTATGTCGCGCTGTCGCTCGCCAACATGGCGGCGTCAGGCATTCCTCCGGGCTTCAACGTCATCACCGGCGCGCTCTATGAGAAGGACACCGCCGCCGTCTACGACAAGATCCTGTCCGGCAAATAAACCGCGATCCTGACGCCGCGCGCATCTGGCGCGCGGCGCCAGATATCTTTCTGCGCCGCGACCTGTCCATCGGAGGCGGTGGAGATCGCGGCCCGTTCCAACCATGTCGCGGGTTCCCAGTGGAAAATCATTCGCTTGTCCAACGCCTGATCGCGCGGCCTGAATTCGGTCCCTTCGTGCTGCTCGTCGTCGAGATCGGCGTTTTCTGGGGCTTCAATCACGACTTCCTATCGCCGCAGAACATTTCCAACACGCTGGCCTTCACGGTCGAGCTCGGCCTGATCGCGCTGGCGATGACCTTGCTGATGACGTCAGGCGAATTCGACCTGTCCGTCGGCTCCCTGTTCGGCTTCTCGCCGGTGCTGATGTGGACGCTGTTCAACAGCGGCGTCACCTCGCTGGAAATGGGCTTCGTCGCCGCGCTGGTGGTTGCCGCCTTGATCGGCCTGGTCAATGGCTGGTTCGTCACGCAGCTCAAGATCCCATCCTTCCTGGTGACGCTCGGCATGCTGCTCGTGGTACGCGGCAGCGCCCTTTTCATCACCGACGGTTTCCCGCAGCGCACCTGGAGCGCGGAAGGCAGCTGGCTGGCCGAAGCGCTGGTCGGTGACTTCTTCATCGGGCCGTTCCGCATCTACATGTCGCTGTTCTGGTTCATCGCCGCGGCGATCGCGCTCGGCTACGTGCTGACGCAAAGCCGAACCGGCAACTGGATCCAGGCGGCGGGCGGCAATCCCAACGCGGCGCGCGCCCGCGGCGTCAATGTCAACCGCGTCAAGATCGGGCTGTTCGTGCTGTCGTCGCTCATGGCTTCGCTGGCCGGCGTCATCTCCTCGCTGCGCACCTCGGCCGCCAACCCCAACAGCGGCACCGGCTACGAGCTCGAAGTCATCGCCATGGTGGTGATCGGCGGCACGGCGCTGACCGGCGGGCGCGGCACCATCATCGGCACCGTGCTCGGCATCCTGATCCTGCGCGTGATGCGCAACGGCATCGTGCTGATCGGCGTGCCGGGACTTGCCTACAACATCTTCATCGGCGCGATCATCCTTGGCATGATGGCGCTCCATTCATGGCTGGAACGCCGGCATCAGGCGGGGACTTGAACCATGGCCGAGCCATTGATTCGCATGCAGAACATCCGCAAATCCTACGGCCGCGTGCAGGCGTTGGAGGATGCCAATTTCCATGTCAACGAGCGCGAGATCGTCGGTCTGCTCGGCGACAATGGCGCCGGCAAGTCGACGCTGATCAAGGTCCTGTCGGGCGCGGTGCCGCTGACCAGCGGCGACATCTTCATCCGCGGCAAGAAGGTCACCTTGCGCAGCACCAGCGACGCCATCGCGCAGGGCATCGAAACGATCTACCAGGATTCCGCGCTGGTCACGCAACTGTCGATCGCCCGCAATCTGTTCCTCGGACGCGAGCCGATCAAGCCGCCGCGTTTCCTCAACCGCATGGACCAGGAGGCGATGAACAATGTCGCCCGCGACCTGCTCAAACAGGTCGGCATCTCGAAGAACATTCCGCCGACGACGCCAATCGGCTCGCTGTCAGGCGGCGAGCGCCAGGCGGTGGCGATCGCGCGCGCCATGCATTTCGACAGCGACCTGATCATCCTCGACGAGCCCACCAACAATCTCGGCGTCGCCGAGACGCAAGGCGTGCTGAGCTTCGTGCGCAGCGCCCGCGATTCCGGCCATTCCTGCATCTTCATCGCGCACAACATCCATCACGTCTTCCAGGTGGTCGACCGCATCGTCGTCATGCGCCGGGGCAAGGTGGTCGCCGACGACATCGACCCGAAGAAGACAACCGTGACGGAAGTCGAACGGATCATCACCGGCATGTCGGACAAGGAAATCCGCGAGGCTATCGCCGACGGCAGGCCGTCGCACTGAGGGCGGGCGGACGCCGTCTTGTCGAAGCTGCTTGATGCGCGTCGCGATGATGGGTGTCGATCGCCTGTCCCTCGGATCGCATCGCGAGCCAAATCACTTGTCTGGCGCGCCGTCGCATCGGCGCATAGGGTTGCGGCATGAAGGCCACCGTCTCCGATATCGCCAGGAATTGTGGGCTCTCGACCGCGACGGTCGACAGGGTGCTCAACAACAGGCCCGGCGCCAGCGCCGCCAACCGGCAGCGCGTGATGGAGGCCGCCAAGCAGCTCGGCTATTTGCCGGTCGCCGATCAGGTGACGCTTCCATCCAGACCCGCAAACCTCGAATTCTTCCTGCCGATCGGCAGCAACGCCTTCATGCAGGATCTGGCAAGGCACATCGAGGACTATGCATCGCGACTGCCGCTGGTCGCCTCCTGCCGGATCCATAGCCTCGCCGGCATCTCACCGAACGCGCTGCAGAGCGCGGTGGAAAACCTGTCGCTGAGGGCCAATGGCGTCGGCGTCATCGCCATCGACCATCCGCGAACCCGCAACATCCTGCGCGACATCGTCGAGGCCGGCATCCGCCTGGTGACGCTGGTGTCCGACATTCCGGCCGCTCCCCGCTCGGCCTATGTCGGCATCGACAACCGGGTGGCGGGGCGAACGGCGGCGCTTTTGATGGGTCGTTTCCTCGGCGGCCGCGAAGGCCATCTGGCGATGGTCGTCGGCTCGCGCTCCTATCGCGGCCATGAGGAGCGTGAGATGGGTTTTCGGTCAGTGCTCGGCGAAGAGTTTCCCAACCTCACCGTGACCAGCGCCGTCGAGATCAATGACGAGCCGGGTGCCAGCTACGCCGAGACCATGAAGGCGTTGCACAACGAACCCGAACTGCTCGGCATTTATTGCGTCGGGGCCGGGCGCTCCGGCGTCGCGAGAGCCATCCTGGAAGCCAGGCCCAACCGCAAGCCGGTGTTCATCTGCCACGACCTGACGAAGGAGACGCGCGGCTACCTCGTCGACGACCTCGCCGACGTCGTCATCGACCAGAACGCCAGGCTGATCGCCGAACAGTCGGTCATCCGCCTGCTCGGCTCCATCGCCTCATCGGCGCCCTATCTGACCCGCAAATTCATCGAGCCGCGCCTGATTTTCAGGGAAAACGTGCCGGTGCAGTAGGGCGGGGACGCCTCGGAAAAGCCCGTTTCCCGGATTTGTCTGATAATTGACACGGCAAATCTGCACAGCTGCTATGCACAATTCATTGTTGCCGAATCATTGGGCAGCTCGTAGGTTCTAGTTGTCGGCCATCTACTCCTCCCAGATGCGATGCCGACGCTGAATGGGGTGCACCTCCTCCCGCGCCACATTCGAAATCGAGCCCGCTGCCACCTCCTCCCGGCAGCGGGCTTTTTTCATTCAGCCGCCGGAAATTCCTGTGCCGCCCGCGCCAAATGGCGCCGGGCATGGGCTCGGTCATACAACCGGCAAAGCGCCAACAAGCGTGGCGGATATCAACCGGCGGCGGCGCCCCGGAAGGAAACGATCAGCCCTTCGGCCATGCGCACGAACTGTGTGCTTGGGCCTTCAGCGCCCACGGTCTGCACACTGACACGAGCGCCCTCGAACAGCAGCGACAGCGTATCGGCAAGCAGTTCGGCCTGACCGATGCCCGCACCCCGGCATAGCGCCACGAGGCGTTCGCGCTGGGCTTCCTTGAGCTCCTTGATCACCAGCCTCGCCGGATGGTCCGGCTCGGTCAGCTCAGCGGCGGCATTGGCCATATCGCAGCCGCGGCCGTCGGCATTGAGCATGGCAGCCGCCTTGCGAACCCAGGCATGCAGTTGCGCGAGCTTGTCGCCGGGAAACTCGGCCTCGAAAGCGTCCCACATCGCGCCGGCCTTGGCCGCATTGGCACGCAGGCACTCGACGATCAGTTCGTCCTTGGATTCGAAGTGACGATAGAGCGTCATCTTGTTCGTGCCGGCAGCTTCGGTGATGGCGTCGACGCCGACGCCCTTGATGCCGTGCTTGTGGAACATGTCGCGTGCCGTCTCCAGGATCCGATCCCGGGGACGAGAGCGCTCCACGACGCCGTCTGTCATCATGATCTCCTTTCGTTTCCAAAAAACCCTCGGCCACCTCTTGACTAGGGTGTTACCGGTCTGTAACTTCCAGAATGTTACTTACTGGTAACACCTATGTCGCCCGTCGTCAATAACAAGGCCGTGAACTGGTCCTGCCAGATGAGACGGACGAGAAACTGCCAATCATGCGGCTCCGGCCGGTGAGGAAATGAAAAACGGTTCGCGAGCATGGGCTGCGCACCGACAGACAAGGAGCCGGCCAATGCCACAGCGCCGCGATCTTACCATAGATGAGGCCGTCCGGGATCCGATGATCCGGCTGGTCATGAAGGCAGATGGGGTCGACCCCCGCGCTTTCGAGAAGATGCTTCGCTCGCTTGCCGATGGGCAGCGTCATGAGGTGCCGTTGCTGCGTTCACGGGAAGCCTCCCGTGACGGGCACGGCCAGTTGTCCAGACTTGCCAGCGCCTTCGGGCGGGCAACAGCAGCCGGCGAGGCATGTGTGTCGTGGTAAACTTCTTCATTCACCGTCCGATCTTCGCCTCGGCGATTGCCATCATCATGGTGCTCGCCGGGACGATTTGTTATTTCCTGCTGCCGGTCTCGCAGTTTCCCGACATCACGCCGCCCCAGGTCGTGGTCAGCGCCCACTATCCGGGCGCCAGCGCGCAGGTCGTGGCCGACACGGTGACGACGCCGCTGGAGCAGCAGATCAACGGCGTGCAAGGCATGACCTACATGTCGTCGACGAGCTCCAATGACGGCTCGTCGACCATCACCATCACCTTCGATGTCGGCTACTCGCTGAGCACCGCCGCCGTCGACGTCCAGAACCGCGTCAGCCAAGCGGCATCGTCGCTGCCGGCGATCGTCAACCAGGGCGGCGTGACGATCAAGAAGCAGAACCCGAACTTCGTGCTGATCGTCAACCTCACCTCGCCCGACAAGTCCGTCGATCCGGTGGCACTGTCGAACCTTGCCTATCTGCAGGTCGTCGATCCGCTGAAGCGGCTGCAGGGCGTCGGCGACGTTCAGATTTTCGGCGAGCGGCGCTATTCGATGCGCATCTGGCTCGACCCGGACAAGCTCGCCAACCTGGGCATCACCGCGGTCGACGTACAGAACGCCATATCAGAGCAGAACGTCCAGGTGGCGGCCGGCAAGATCGGTCAGTCGCCGGCGCCTGCCGGTACCGCTTTTGAGATGCAGGTCAGCGCCGTCGGCCGCCTGAGCGACCCGAAGGAATTCGGTGACATCGTCGTGCGCGCCAACACCGACACCGGCTCGCTGGTGCGGCTGCGTGACGTTGCGCGTATCGAGCTCGGCGCGCTGCAATATTCGTCCTCGGCCTTCTTCGGCAAGGACCCGACGGTCGTGCTCGCCGTCTACCAGATGCCCGGTTCCAACGCGCTCGACCTTCAGCAGCGTGTCAAGGACAAGATGCAGGAGCTGTCGTCCCGTTTCCCGAAGGGCGTCTCCTATGCCATGCACTACGACACGACGCGCTTCGTCTCGGCGTCGATGCATGACGTGCTGATCACGCTCGGCGAAGCCCTGGTGCTGGTCGTCGCCGTGGTGTTCATCTTCCTGCAGAGCTGGCGCACGACGATCATTCCGACCATCGCCATTCCGGTGTCGCTGGTGGCGACATTGGTCGTCATGGAGATGATGGGCTTCTCGCTCAACATGCTCTCTCTGCTCGGCATGGTGCTGGCGATCGGCCTTGTCGTCGACGACGCCATCGTGGTGGTCGAGAATGTCGAACGACAGCTCGAGGCCGGGTTGAAACCACTGGCCGCGACCAAGGCCGCCATGGCCGAAGTCACCGGCCCGATCATCGCCACCACCGCCGTGCTGATGGCGGTGTTCGTGCCAGTCGCCTTCATTCCCGGCGTTTCCGGCAAGCTCTACAACCAGTTCGCACTGACGGTGGCGATTTCAGTCGGCATTTCCGCCTTCAATTCGCTGACGCTCAGCCCCGCACTCAGCGCCGCCTTCCTGCGCCATCGCGGCGAGACGCAGTTCATCCTGTTCCGCTGGTTCAATACCGGTTTCGACAGGTTGTCGCATGCCTACGCCCATGGCGTGCGCATTCTCATCCGCTTGCGCTGGATCATGCTCGGCCTGTTCGCGGCCGGCCTGGTCGCCACCTATTTCGTCTGGCAGAAACTGCCCTCGACGTTCCTTCCGGTCGAGGACCAGGGCTATTTCTTCGTCGTCATCCAGTTGCCCGACGGCGCCTCGCTCGAGCGCACCGACGCGGTGGCCCAGAAGGCGCGCGACATCCTGCAGGCAACGCCCGGCGTCGACATTGTCGGCTCGATCAGCGGCCTGAACTTCCTGACCAGTGCCGCGCAATCGAACTCGGCGGTCGAGTTCGCCATCCTGAAGCCCTGGGAAGAACGCGGCCCCGACCAGAGCGCATCGAAGCTCGTGGCCGACGTGCGCGGCAAGCTGTTGCAGATACCGGAAGCTTTCGCGCTTTCCTTCGATCCGCCCTCGATCCCGGGTATCGGCACCACGGGCGGCTTCGAATTCGTCGTCGAGGACCTCACCGGCCGTGGCAGCACGGCTCTCAACGATGCGACGCAAGCCGTGATCGCCGAGGCGCGCAAGCAGCCGGAAATCAATCCGCAGCAGCTGTTCTCGCCGTTCTCGACGTCGACGCCGCAGTTCAACTACGACCTCGACCGCAGCAAGGCGAAGCTCCTCGGGCTCAATTTGCCCGACGTCTTCAACACTCTGCAGATCTATCTCGGCTCACTCTACGTGAACGACTTCAACCTGTTCGGCCGCACCTTCCGGGTGACCATCCAGGCCGACAAGGATGCACGTGCCGGCGCCGCCGACATTTCGCGGCTCTATGTACGCAACGCCTCTGGCGGCATGGTGCCGCTCTCGACGCTGGGCAAGCTCGTGCCCTTCRTCGGGCCGGAGACCGTGCCGCACTACAACAACAACGCGTCGGCCTCGATCAATGGCGGCGCCGCGCCGGGCTTCTCCTCAGGCCAGGCCGTCGCTGCCATGGAACGGGCGGCTGCCACCGCCTTGCCCAGGGATTTCGGCTTCGAATGGACCGGCATCACCTTCCAGGAGCTCAAGGCAGGATCGATCGCGTCCGTCGTCTTCGGCCTCGCCATCGTCTTCGTCTTCCTGATCCTGGCGGCGCAGTATGAAAGCTGGGCGATGCCGTTCATGGTGCTGCTGGCGGTGCCATTGGCCCTGTTCGGCGCGTTCGCGGCCCTGTGGATGCGCGGCATGCAGATCGACGTCTACTCGCAGATCGGTTTCGTCATGCTGATCGGCCTGGCGGCGAAGAACGCCATCCTGATCGTCGAGTTCGCCAGACGGCGGCGCGAGGAAGGCTTGAGCATCGTCGAGGCGGCAATGGAAGCCGCGCGGCTGAGGCTGCGGCCGATCCTGATGACGGCCTTCGCCTTCATCCTCGGCGTGCTGCCGCTGATGTTCGCAACCGGCGCCGGCGCGGCAAGCCGCCAGTCGATCGGTACCACCGTGTTTGGCGGCATGGTCGCCGCGACCATCCTGTCGCTGGTGTTCGTGCCGGTCTTCTACGCGGTCATCGAACAGTTGAGGGAGCGCCGCGAAAGCGGCGAACCCGCCTCCAAGCATACTGAACCAACTGCCGAACCCGCCTTCCCTCCCCTGGCGGAAGCGGCCGAATAAGATTGGAGAAATATTATGCGTAAATGGAAAATTGCGTTGGGAACGGCGGTCGCGCTGGGCGCGATCTCGGTGGCAAGCGTCCACCTGCTCGACATGGGCAACCTGAGGCTGAGCGCCGGCACGGCCGGGGCGGCGACACCGGCTCCGGCGGCATTCGTCATGCCGGTGCCGGTGGCAAATGTCGTCAAGAAGACGATCCCGATCTATCTCGACTATGCCGCCCGCATCGAGCCGATCCGCAGCATCACACTGCAGGCCCGCGTGCCCGGCTATCTGCAGGAACAGACGGCGCAGGATGGCGCGGATGTGCGGCAAGGCGACCTTCTCTATAAGATCTCGCCTGACGACTTCCAGGCCGCGCTCGACCAGGCGAAAGCCCAGGTCCAGCGCGATACGGCGACGCTCGACTATGCCCGGTCCAATCTCGGCCGCGGCACCGAGCTCGCCAAGAGCGGTTACCTGGACAAGGACAGCTTCGACCAGCGCACCAGCACCTTGCGCGAAGCGCAGGCATCGCTGGCACTCAACCAGGCGGCCGTGCGCACGGCGGAGCTCAATTTGAGCTACGCCAAGATCCATGCGCCGTTCACCGGGCGCCTGGGCCGCAACCAGGCTTCGGTCGGAACGCTGGTCAGCGTTGCCGGCACGGTGCTCAACACGCTTGTGCAGCTCGACCCCATCTACGTCACCTTCAATCCGAGCGAGACGGATCTGGCCGAGATCGAGCAGGCCCGCGCGGCCGGCCCGATCGATGTCGAGGTGCTGTTGCCGGGTGAGACTGAGAGCAGCCAGAAGGGCGAACTCACCTTCATCGACAACACGGTCGACCATTCGACCGGCACAATCACCGCACGCGCCACCATCGGCAACGCGAAGTTCACGCTGATGCCTGGCCAGTATGTCCGCGTGCGGCTGCATATCAGGCAGCAGCCCGACGCGCTGATGGTGCCGCAGACGGCGCTGGGTTCGAGCCAGCTCGGCAAATATCTCTATGTGGTCGGCAAGGGCAATACGGTCGACCAGCGGCTGGTCTCGCTCGGCCCGACCAGCGGCGACCTCGTCGCTATCTTGAGCGGCGTCTCGGAAGGCGACCAGGTGATCACAGGCAATCTGCAGAAGATCGGACCCGGAATGCCGATCTCGCCACTGCCACAGAAACCGGCCACCTGACACCCCCGCAGGCCCGGTTTCCGCGCGGCGCCCTCGACCTACCCACGGGTCGAGGGCGCCGTATTCACAAGCAGGCCGACAAGAGCGGCCACATCGGCGCGGTCGGCCTTGGCCGGCGGCATGAAGGCGCAATAGGGATGACCGAGACGCACCGAGACCGATGACAGCGCGATCAGGCGACCGGCCTCCAGATCGGCCTGCGCCATTACACGCTGGCCGAGCGCAATGCCCAGACCCAGCCTCGCCGAGGCGATCGCCAGGCTGGACAGGGCGACACGCCGCCCATGCGACGGGTCTGGGGAACGGCTGGCGCCGCAGGCCGCGAACCAGTCGGCCCAGCTCGGGTGCGAGGCATAATTCGGCCCCCAGTTGGTGTGGATGAACAGGCTCTCATGCAGCTCCGTGAGCCCCGGATCGCCATTGCCGTGCCGGTGCCAGAAGTCCGGCGCGCAGACGGGCAGCACATCGTCATGGACGAGCCGGACCATGCGCAGTCCAGGATAGTGATAGTCGCCATAGGAGATGCGCAGATCGACATTTTGGCGCATCAGGTCAACCGGATCGTCCTCCGCGCGTACGTCGATCGCCATTTGTGGGTAGGCATCAAGCAGCTCGGCCAGCCGCGGCGCCAGCCACAGCTCCGCCAGCGAGAACGGCACGCTGACGACAAGCCGTGTCCTCAGCCCACCTTCCAGCATGCGCTGGCCGATGGCGGCGATGTCGCCCAAGGCGCGTGCGGTCTGCGGATAGATGGCGTGGCCGGCATCGGTCAGCGTGATGCGGTTGCCGGTGCGCACGAAGAGCTGCTTGCCGAACCAGGTTTCGAGATTGCGGATCTGCTGGCTGACCGCTGCCGAGGACACGCCAAGCTCGCTCGCGGCCAAAGTGAAGCTGCCGGCGCGGGCGGCGACCTCGAAGGCCTTGATCGCGTTCAGCGGCGGCAGTTTTTCCATGCCTGGCTCCATAAGTTTTTCTTGAGCAATCCTAATAATTTTCCCCGTTGAGAGAAAGAATTTTTTGCGGTCATCTGTGCCCAACCTATGGAGCACGCGACATGAAAGACATTCTCGATCTCGACCGCTATCCGCTCGACCGCGAAGGCAGCGCCGAATGGAAGCGCCTCGTCGAACAGTCGATCGAAGCCCTCAGGGCCGACGGCATGTTCAATCTCGAAGGTTTTCTGAGGCCCGGCGTCGCCGAACAGGCGGTGCGGGAAATCAAGCCGGTCATGGACACGCAGTCCCATGTCCACAAGCGCATGCACAACATCTACTTCAAGCCCAGCATTCCCGAACTCGCGCCCGACCATCCGGCCCTGCGCAAGGTCGAAACCATCAGCCACACCGTCTGTGCCGACCAGATCCCGAGCAGCACCGTGCTTGCCATCTACGAATACGAACCGCTGGTACGCTTCCTGGCGGCGACGATGGGCAGGGCAAAACTGCATGTCATGCAGGATCCGCTGGCGCGCACCAATGTCATGGCCTATCGCGCCGGCGAGGCGCTGAACTGGCATTTCGACCGCTCGGAATTCACCACGACGCTGCTGTTGCAGCAGGCGCAGCGCGGCGGTGACCTCGAATACCGCACCGATCTCAGGTCGGATGACGACCCCAATTATGAGGGCGTCGCCAGGTTGCTCGAAGGGCGTGATCCCGACGCAAAGATCCTGCGCATGAAGCCGGGTACGCTCAATGTCTTCCGCGGCAAGAACACCGCGCACCGCGTCACCACGGTCGAAGGCGAGCGCGAGCGCATGATCGCGGTGTTCTCCTACTATGAGAAACCAGGTGTGATGTTCAGCGCCGAGGAGCGGGTCGGCTTCTACGGCCGGGCGGCCTGAGCCCCTGAATCGCATCCCGATCGGAAATGCGGGTGACTGCGAAAAATCCGAAAAAGCCATCTTGTTAGATTGTCGACAATCTGATTGTCTTGCCTTCTGTTCCTCGCTGGAGTGGGCCGGATGGTGAAGACGGATTTCAGCCCGATTGCCGATACGACGCGTCGCGCTGAAATCGTTGCGCTGCTGCGGCGCGCGATCCTGACCGGCCAGCTGCAACCAGGCCAGAAGCTCAACGAGCTCAGAATCTCCGAACAGATGCGGGTCAGCCGCGCGCCATTGCGCGAGGCCATGCGCGAGCTGGTGCAGGAAGGCATCCTGACGAGCATTCCCTATGCCGGCACCTTCGTCATCAATGTCACCGCCAAGGACATCGACGATGCCTATTCGCTCAACCAGGTGCTGGATGAGTTCGCCATCGAACGGACATGGCCGCAGCGTGACCAGCGCTTCTTCGATGAACTTGACCGGCGTCACGAAGCGGTGAAGCAGGCGACACGCAACCTCGACACCACAAGGCAGATCGAAACGGCGCTGCAGCTGCATGGCCTGATCTATGAATGGGCCGACAATTCAGTGCTGCTGGAAACCTGGCAGCGGCTGACCAGCCGGCTGCAGATGTATTTCGCGCTGCACCAGCATGCGCGCAACGAGCCAGTGCCGGCCGAAGACGTCCATGAGACTTACGTGCACCTGATGAAGGGCGCCGATATGCGCGCTGCCCAGCGCCATGCACGCGAACATATCCACCTCGATTTCGAACAGCTGCTTTCCTACGCACGCAGCCTCGAACAGCGTCCGTCAAAGGGCGCCTGACCCATTCCCCAGACAGTGTAGCCAGCGGACAGACAGCGTGCAGATCAAATCCATCAAAGCCTACCATGTGGTGCAGCCCTTCGTGGATGGCCCCTACCGCATGTCCAAGGGGCGCCAGGCCGACGCCTTCGACGCGGTGATCGTCGCCATCAGCGCCGACAGCGGCCTGACCGGCTGGGGAGAAATGGCGCCGCTCGGCAATTTCTATTCGGCCGCGTTTCCGGCGGGAGCACGCGCGGGCGTGCCGGAAATCGCGCCGCATCTCATCGGCCACGATCCGCGCGGCCTGGCCAGCATCGGCCGGCTGATGGACACGGTGTTCAAGGGCCATCCCTACATCAAATCGGCGCTCGACATGGCCTGCTGGGATCTCGCCGCGCGCGCCGCCGATGTGCCGCTGGTGACCATGCTGGGCGGCCGCGAGAGCGATATGGCGGAGACCTACCGGGTGGTCACCCACGGCACGCTCGATCAGATGGCGGCACTGGCAAAAAGGATCATCGCAGAGGGTTGTCGCCGTCTGCAGGTCAAGGTCGGCGGCAATGTGCACGACGACATCGAGCGGGTAACGACCGTCGCCTCGGCCGTGCCGAAAGGCACGGTGATTTTCTGCGACGCCAACGCCGGCTGGACACCCTATCAGGCGCGGCAGTTCGCTGATGCCACACGTGGCATCGACTACACGTTCGAGCAGCCCTGCACGACGATCGAGGAGAACATGTCGGTGCGTCGCATGCTCGACAAGCCGATGGTGCTCGACGAATCCGTCATCTCGCTCGAGGCAATGCTGGAAATCCATCGCCTGGGCGCGGCCGACGGCTTGACGCTGAAGATCTCGCGGCTGGGCGGCGTGACCAGGACGCGCCAGATCCGCGACGTTGCCGTCGATCTTGGCTTCATGATCACTGTCGAGGACACGGGCGGCGCCGAGATCGACACGGCGGCGATGGCACATCTATCGCTGTCCACGCCGCAAGAACGCCGGCTGCATGCCATTGCCTTTCATGAATGGGTGACGGTGCGCACGGCCTTCAACGCCCCGCCGGTCACTGGCAGCCATATGGGCGTTCCAGACGGGCCTGGTCTCGGCATCGACGTGGATCCGAGCCTGCTCGGCAAGCCGTTCTTTGAAATCGGCGGCTGAGATGAAAATCCGCAGCATCAAGGCAACGCCGATCAATCTTCGTCTCGAAGCGCCCTATGGCTGGGTGTTCGGCGAACTCGACGGGTTTTCGCAGACCATTGTCGAGGTCGAGACCGAGGATGGACTGATCGGCCTCGGCGAAGCGCCGACGCCGGCGGCAGCCACAATCATCAGCGATGTATTGGCCCCGCGTCTGGTCCGGCGCGATGCCCTCGACATCGCCGGCGCCGAACATGTCTGCCTGCCCTACTGGACCGGCGTGCAGTCGATCAACGACCGCACCCGCATCATGGCCTTTGGCGCGATCGAGATGGCGCTGTGGGACCTGCGCGGCAAGGCGTGGAAGCAGCCGCTCTACCAGCTGCTCGGCGGCGCCGTGCGCAAGGACATCCCGTTCACCGATTACTTCTCGCTGCGGGGCGACGGGCCCAAGGTGAAAGGCGAGACGACGCCTGAAGAAGTCGCCGATTATTGCGTCGAGCTGCACGAGACGCATGGCACGACCTTCTTCGAAGGCAAGTTCTCGACCGAGAACCCGACAGTCTCGCTGAGAATGGTCGAGCTGATCCGCGAAAAGCTTGGCGACGAGGCGATGATCCGCATCGATTCCAACCAGGCCTATTCGCTGGCGACGGCGCGGCGGCTGGCGCGGCCGCTGGAAGAACTCGGCGTGCGCAACTGGGAGGATCCGGTGGCGACGATCGAGGAGATGCGGCAGTTGCGGCAGCATTGCTCGATCCCGTTCTCGACCCATAACATCGACATAGCGCGCGCCATGGACCTCAAGGTGCCGGACGCCTTCGTCGGCAATCCGACGGCGCATGGCGGCATCGGCCGCCTCACGCGTTTCGTCGGCGCCTGCGAGCACGCCGGCGTCGATTTCTGGTGCTACAGCGGCGACAGCGGCATCGGCAGCGCGGCCTATCTGCATCTGTGCGCGGCGCTCGGCTGGATCCGGGAGCCGAACCAGTCGCTGTTTCGCATGCAGCCCATGGACATCACCGAAGAAGGCCCATTTTCGCCCAGGAACAATGTCGTGCGCGTGCCGGAAGGCCCCGGTCTCGGCGTCACCTTGTCGCGGAAAAGCCTCGCGGCCTGCCATCGCGATTTCGTCGAGAACGGCCCGTGCAACAAATATCACGACCCGGCAAAGCCCGGCACATATCGCCGCCTGCCGCTGAACTAGGAGAACGAGAAGGAAAGGAGACTAGCCGACAACAAGGGTCCGCCGATGTGGATCGCCACGGCAGGACCTGACAGGTGAAAGCATGGCCTCAAGAAAATCTGACCCATGCGCCACAAGGATCGGATGGACCAGAAAAGACAGCATGCTACAGTCCCGGTCGACCGACTTCGTTGACGACCGGGACGGGAGAACTCCTCGGAATTACGTCAACCGGACGTGCATTCTTCAGCCATAAGAAACAGGGGAAAGGGTTAAACCCATGAGCAAGAACTACCGCATTCTCGACCTGATCCGGCGCAACCGCTCGCCGCTCGAAAACCATCTCATCGATGGTCTCGTCGACGGCCGCGTCAGCCGCCGCGACTTCATTCGCCACGGCAGCCTGCTCGGCCTGTCGCTGCCGCTTCTGGGCGGTATCACCACGGCCGCCGGCTTCGGCGGCATGCCGTCGCTGGCGCGCGCCGCCGGCGCAGCCGGCGCCACCATCCGCGTCGCCAGCAGCGTGCCGGCAGCGGCCATCGACCCGGTCACCATTGCGGATGCCGGCGGCCTTTTGGTCATGCAGCAGGTTGCCGAGTTCCTCTGCGTCGACGGCCCCGACCTGGTGCTCAAGCCGGCACTGGCCGAAAGCTGGAAGCCGAACGACACCGGCACGGTGTGGACCTTCAAGCTGCGCAAGGGCGTGAAATTCCACTCGGGCGGCGAAATGAAAGCCGATGACGTGGTGGCCAGCATCGATCGCCTTGCCGACCCGGCAAACTCGTCCAACGCGCTGTCGGTGTTCACCGGCATCCTGCAGAAAGGCGCCACCAAGAAGATCGACGACTACACGGTGGAATTCCATCTCGACGCGCCGAACGGCAACTTCCCCTACATGGTGTCGTCGGACAACTACAACGCGGTCATCATCCCGGCGAGCTACAAGGGCGACTACGAGAAGAGCTTCGACGGCACCGGACCGTTCAAGATCGAGAAATACACGGCCAAGGTCGGTGCGTCCTTCGTCCGCAACGACGACTATTGGGGCGAAAAGGCGCTGCCGGATCGTACCGAGTTCACCTTCTTCACCGATGTGCAGCCGATGATCCTGGCATTGCAGGGTGGGCAGGTCGACATCATCAACCAGATGCCCGTGCTGTCGGGCGTCGCGCTGCTCAACGATCCGAGCGTCGACATCATCAGCCTGAAGTCGTCGGCGCATCAGCAACTGCACATGCGCTGCGACGACGGCCCGTTGAAGGATGCGCGCGTGCGCCGCGCCATTGCGCTGTGCCTCGATCGCGAAAAGCTGGCCGCCGGTCTGATGAAGGGACGCTCGGCGCTCGGCAATGACAGCCCGTTCGCCGCAGTCTACCCGTCGACCGATACGAGCATCCCACAGCGCAAGCAGGACATCGCCCAGGCCAAGCAGCTGATGGAAGCCGCCGGCGTCGCTCAGGGCTTCAAGGTGACGCTGACCACCGAGCGCTATCTCGAAATCCCTGAATATGCCCAGCTCATCCAGAACTGGGTCAAGGAGATCGGTGTCGAGCTCGAACTCAACATCCTCGACCAGGGCGCTTATTACGGCGACGCCGTGTTCGGCAAATCGAACTGGCTGGATTCGGTGATGGGTATCACCGATTACGGTCACCGGGGCGTGCCGAATGTCTATCTCGCCGCGCCGCTGAAGAGCGACGGCACCTGGAACGCCGCACACTTCAAGAACAAGGACTATGACGCGCTGGCGGCGAGCTACATCGGCGCGCTCGATCTCGAGGCGCAGAAGGCCGACGCCGGCAAGATCCAGAAGCTGCTGCTCGAGGAAACGCCTGTCATCTTCGGCTATTTCTACGACTACCTGACGGCGACGGCGAAAGGCGTGGCCGGCGTGCAGCCGACCGCCATGTCGCAGCTGTTCCTCGAAAAGGCCTCGAAGGCGTAAGCAAAAGGGAAAGCCAATCCTCTAATAGCCAGCTCCCACTTGGGAGCTGGCTCCACAAGGAGTCTTAGCCATTCTCTCCTTCTTCGCCCGGCGTGTTTCCCTGTCGCTCGTGACGCTGTTCCTGCTGAGCATCATGGTGTTCCTGGGCGGCCAGGTACTGCCCGGCAATGTCGGGCGCGCGATCCTGGGGCCGTTTGCCGACCAGCGCGCGGTCGACGCGCTCAATCACACGTTGGGCGTCGATCGCCCGCTGCTCACCCAGTATGCGACCTGGATCTGGAATTTTATCCGGGGCGACATGGGCACGTCCTACATCTTCCGCTCGCCGGTGGCGCCGTTCGTCATCGATGCCTTGGGCAATTCGATGAAGCTGGCCGCCGTCGCCTTCGTGCTGGTGGTGCCGATCGGCATTCTGGGCGGCGTGGTGGCCGCGCTCAACCTCAACCGCCCGCTCGACCGCATCATCAGCCTGGGCGGCCTGTCGGTGACGGTGCTGCCGGAATTCGTCACCGGCATCATCCTGATCCTGATCTTCGGCGTGTGGCTGCGCTGGCTGCCGATCTCGGCGGCATGGCCGAAGGATGCCGGCTTCTTCACCCAGCTATACTATTTGATCCTGCCCGCCTTGCCGCTGTTCCTGGTGCTGTTCGGCTATATCGCGCGCATGGCGCGCTCCGGCATGATCGAGGCGCTCGACTCCGACTATACGCGAACGGCGGTGCTCAAGGGCCTGCCCTGGCGCACCGTGATCTGGCGCCATGTGCTGCGCAATGCGCTGCTGCCGACCATCACCGTCATCGCCACCCAGACCGGCTATCTCATCGGCGGCCTGGTGGTGATCGAGACGCTGTTCCGCTACCAGGGCATCGGCTCGCTGATCTTCACCGCCGCGCGCGGCAAGGACTTTCCGATGCTGGAATCCGGCATCCTCACCATCGGCATCGTCTATGCGGTGGCGACATTGATCGCCGACTTCCTCTATTCCGTGCTCAATCCGCGCATCCGCCTGGGGTCAGACCAATGAGCGCCGTCCAGACCACCTCTCCTCCGCAAGACGACACGCGCCGGCACAGCCCGCTGGCGGAAGTCTTCTTCTCGCTCATGCGCTCGCGGACCTTCCTTGTCGGCCTCCTCATCGTGCTGTTCTGGGTCGCCTGCGCGCTGTTCGGCGAGCATTTCGCACCTTACGACCCGCTTGCCGACGACATCATCAACGCGCTGGCGCCGCCTTCGTCCGAGCACTGGTTCGGCACCGACCAGATCGGCCGCGACGTCTTCTCGCGCGTGATCGTCGGCTCGCGCGACATCCTCACCGTCGCGCCGCTGGCGACGCTGCTGGCGACGGTCGCCGGCACAGCACTCGGCCTGCTCACCGGCTATTTCCGTGGCATTGTCGACGATGTCGTCAGCCGCATCCTGGAAGCCTTCATGGCCATCCCCGTGGTCATTGTCGCGCTGCTCGCCATCGTTGCGCTCGGCACCTCCAAGGCGACCGTCATCGTCGTCATTGGGCTGAGTTTCGCGCCGATCATCGCCCGCACCGTGCGCTCGGCGGTGCTGGCCGAGCGCGAACTCGACTATGTCGCCGCCGCGCAGCTCAGGCACGAGAGCGCCTTCCATACGATGTTCGTAGAAATCCTGCCCAACGTCATTCCGCCGATACTGGTCGAGACCACCGTGCGGCTTGGCTACGCCATCTTCGCGGTCGCTACCCTCTCCTTCATGGGTTTCGGCATCCAGCCGCCCTCGCCCGACTGGGGGCTTTCGATCTCCTCGAATTACGGCATGATCGGCGGCGGCTTCTGGTGGACGGTGCTGTTCGATGCACTCGCCATCGCCTCGCTGGTGATCGGTGTCAACCTTGTGGCCGACGGCGTTCATGGAGCGCTCAATGACTAATTTCGCCCCGACTAAGTCCGCAAAGGCTGGAAACGCCCTCGAACTCAGCGATCTGTCGGTCGCCTACCGGGTGGCCGGGCGCAACCGCGCCGTGCTGCGCAATCTCAGCCTCAACATCAGGCAAGGCGAGGCCTATGGGCTGGTCGGCGAATCCGGCTGCGGCAAATCCACCGTGGCGCTCACCGTCGTGCGCTATTTACCGAGGAACGGCTCGATATCGGGCGGCGCCATCTCGCTCGACGGCCAGGATGTCATGAAGCTCGATGCCGAATCGCTCAGGCGCGCGCGGGCCGAGAGCGTCTCGATGGTCTATCAGGATCCCGGCAAGGCGCTGAACCCGTCGATCCGTATCGGCCGGCAACTGACAGAGATCTTCGAGCTTGGCGGCATAACGGGCCAGGCGGCGACCGATCGGGCGATTGCCATGCTGAACCGAGTGCGTATCTCCGATCCGCCAAGCGTCATGCAGCGCTATCCGCACCAGCTCTCCGGCGGCATGCAGCAGCGCGTGGCGATCGCCATGGCCCTGGCCAACGATCCCTCGATGCTCATCCTCGACGAGCCGACCACCGGGCTTGATGCGACGGTGGAAGCCGAGGTGCTCGACCTCATCGCGCAGCTCAGGCAAGAGTTGTCGGCCTCGATCCTGTTCATCAGCCACAACCTCGCCGTCGTCTCCAACATGTGCGACCGGGTCGGCGTGCTCTATGCCGGCATGCTGGTCGAGGAAGGGCCGACGGATGTCGTGTTCAACGATCCGCGCCATCCCTATACGGTCGCACTCCTGCGCTGCCTGCCACGCGGCGGCCAGCGCAAGGACCAGGGTCGGCTCGACACGATTCCGGGCTTCCTGCCCGGCATAGGCGCCGACATCAAGGGTTGCGCCTTTGCTGACCGCTGTGCGCTCGCCGACGACCGCTGCCGCACCGAATTGCCGCCGCTCTACGATTTGAGCGACGAGCGCGGCAAGCGCCTTTCGCGCTGCTTCCATCACGACAAGGCGCAAGCCCTTCCGCGCGCCACGCCGAGCGATGTTGCGACAGCGCCCAAGCCGGCAGCCGCGCCGGTGCTGCGCGTCGCCGGGCTGAACAAGACCTATGCCAGCCATGGCCATCCCCTGCGCGCCGTCAAGGATGTCTCGCTTGATCTGCGGCCTGGCGAGACGCTCGGGCTGGTCGGCGAATCCGGCAGCGGTAAGACGACCTTCGCCAGGCTGCTGCTCGGCCTTGTGCCGCCCGATGACGGCGGCACCATCGAGCTCGAGGGCAAGGCGCTGGCGCCGAAGCTGGAGAACCGTGGCGACGACCAGGTCAAGGCGATGCAGATCGTCTTCCAGAACCCGGACTCCGCGCTCAACCGCTCGCATTCGATCCGCCACATCCTCGGGCGCGCCTTGAAGCGGCTGGCCGGCCTTTCCGGCAAGGCGCAGGAAGCGCGCCTCGACGATCTCGTCCGCTCGGTGCGCCTGACCGACCGGCATCTGGCCGTCAAGCCGCGCCAGCTCTCGGGCGGCCTGAAGCAGCGCGTCGCCATTGCACGCGCCTTCGCCGGCGATCCGCGCATCGTCGTCTGCGACGAGCCGACCTCGGCGCTCGACGTCTCGGTCCAGGCGGCGATCCTCAACCTGCTCGCCGACCTGCAATCCAAGGAAGACGTCAGCTACATCTTCATCTCGCACGATCTTGGCGTGGTGCGGTACCTCTCCGACAAGATCGCCGTGCTTTATCTCGGCCGCATCATGGAGATCGGGCCATCGGAGGAAGTCTTCTCCGGGCCGCATCATCCCTATACCGAAGCGCTGCTGTCGGCCGTGCCCAAGCTCGACCAGACCGAGACGGTGCGCATCCGGCTCGACGGCGAGATCCCCAGCGCCACCAACCCGCCCCCCGGCTGCGTCTTCAACACACGCTGCCCGCGCAAGATCGGCCCGATCTGCGAGCAGCAGGAGCCGCCGCTGGCCGAGGCGCAGCCCGGCCATTCGATCCGCTGCCACATCCCCTACCCGGAACTGGCCAGGCTGCAGAAGGCGGCCGTGATTGAGCCGGCATAGCAAGGCATCGCCGTCCGGCTACCTCAGGCCGGCCATGCCCAGGGAACGGTCGCCCTCCGAGAAACCCTGTTCGCTGGTCCAGTCCCTGGCCAGCGAGCGCAAGCCCGTCAGCGCGACGTCGAGCACGTCAGACGAGACGGGATTCGAGGGATAGGCAAGATAGATCGGCCGCTGGAACACCGGCGCGTTGTCGATGCGCCGCATCTCGCCGCGCTCGATATGGCCGCTGACGGCGCTGAGCGGCAGATAGGCAGCCGCTTGCTGTGACAGCACATGCTGCAGGCCGATGAAAACCAGGCCTGCTGAAATGGCCGGCTTGACCATGCCGGCAAAGGCGCGGTCGTGCTCGATGCGGAATTCGAGCCCCCAGTCCATCAGTATGTAGTTTTCGGTCCACGACCTGGCCTGCGCCGCATGCTGGACGAGCACCACCTGATCGACGGCCAGCGTCTCATAGACGATGCCGGGATGCGGGCGCGGCAGATAGAGGATGCAGATGTCGAGCAGGCCTTCCGCCAGTTGGTCGATCGCCAGATCCGGGAAACTGCCCTCGAGCCGCAGCGCCACGTTCGGCCGCCTGGCGCGCATCCACTCGACCCATGGCGAGGTGATGCGGTCCCACAGGTAGGCGGGAGCGGTCAGCCGCAGCAGGCTCTCATAGCCATCGGGAACGGCGATGTCCTGCCTCGATTGCTCCCAGGTGCGGGTGATGGAGGAGGCGTGCGGCAGGAACTGCCGGCCGGCCGGCGTCAGCGTGACGCCGTCGCGGTCGCGCACGAAAAGCCGGCGCCCCAACTGCTCCTCCAGCCCCCTGATCCGCGCGCTGACGGTCGACTGCGCAAGGTTGAGCCGGCCGGCTGCGACGGTGAAGCTGCCATGTTCGGCGACCTCCAGGAAGCTGCGCAGGTTCTCGGTATCCATGGCTTGCACCTTGCATCGAAAATTTCGATGACCCCAATCAAAAAATATCGCTTTCCGGTCGCGGTCAACAATGACCTAAATGGCCCATCCCCCAAGGGCAAGCGAGGAATGCAGCCATGCCAAGGCATTTCATGACGATCGACGCCGCTCGCAAAAACCTGACGGCAATCGAAAATTCCGCTGTCGACGAATTGCTGGCCGGCAGGCTCGACCGCCGCGATTTCCTGCGGCATGGCAGCGTGCTCGGCCTTTCCCTGCCGTTCCTGGGCGGCCTTGTCGCCGCTGCCGGCCTCGGCACCCAAAAGACCCGCGCCGAAGGCAAGCCCGGCGGTACGGTGCGCGCGGGTGTGGCCACGCCCGGCGGCGCCATCGATCCCGTCACCTACTATGACAGCGGCAGCTACCAGCTGGTTTTCCAGACCGCCGAATTCCTCTGCATCACGCAGCCGGATCTCACCTTGAAGCCGGTGCTGGCGGAAAGCTGGTCGCCGAACGCGGACGGCAGTGTCTGGACCTTCAAGTTGCGCAAGGGCGTGAAATTCCACAATGGCGAGGATTTTAAAGCCGACGACGTCGTCGCGACCTTCGACCGGCTGGCCGATCCCAACGGTGCCTCGAACGCGCTGTCGGTGTTCAAGGGCCTGCTGTCGAAGGGCGGCACGCAGAAGGTCGACGACCACACCGTCGCCTTCCATCTCGATGCGCCGAACGGCAGCTTTCCCTATTCGGTGTCGATCGACAATTACAACGCCGTCATCCTGCCGGCGAGCTACAAGGGCGACTACGAAAAGACCTTCGAGGGCACCGGACCATTCCGGCTGGAGAGCTACACGCCGAAGGTCGGCGCGACCTTCGTGCGCAATCCCGATTATTGGGGCGAAAAGGCGCTGCCCGACCGGCTCGAATTCAAGTTCTACGGCGATGTGCAGCCGCGTATCCTGGCGCTGCAGTCCGGCGAGGTCGACGTCCTCGACGCCGTGCCGCTCGACGTCAGCCAGGTGGTGCTGAACAGCCCCGACATCACGGTGCTGCGCGTCGCCTCGACCGCGCACCGCCAGCTGCACATGCGCTGCGACACCGGCCCGTTCACCGACAAGCGCGTGCGCCAGGCGCTGGCGCTCGGCATCGACCGCTCCAAGCTGGTCGACGGCCTGTGCCGCGGCATGGCGGCGACCGGCAATGACAGCCCGTTCGCCCCGGCCTTCCCCGCCAGCGACAAATCGGTGCCGCAGCGCGTCCAGGACATCGCCAAGGCCAAGCAACTCATGGAGGCGGCCGGCCTTGCGAGCGGCTTCGACATCACCCTGACGACGCTGCGCTATTCCGACATTCCGGGCTACGCGCAACTGTTCCAGAATTTCGCCAAGGAGATCGGCGCCCGTATCGCGCTCAACATCGAGGACCAGGACAAATATTACGGCAACGCGGTGTTCGGCCAGTCGGACTGGCTGGACAGCCCGTTGGGGATCACCGACTACGCGCACCGCAGCGTGCCGAATGTCTTCCTGAAAAGCCCGCTGGTCAGCGACGGCCCGTGGAACGCGGCGCATTTCAAGAACCCCGCCTATGACGGCATGGTCACCTCCTACCTCAAGGCGCTCGACATCGGTGCGCAGCGCGCGGCGGCCTCCGACATCCAGAAGCTGCTGCTCGACGAGACGCCGGTCATTTTCAGCTATTTCCCGGACCTGCTGGTGCCGGTGCGCAAGAATGTCAGCGGCCTGCCGCCGATCGCCGCCGGCCTGCTGCTCGACCGCGTGTCGCTGGGATAGGGGCTGGATTGGACGATTCCACTTTTCGGGCGGTGGGGCGATCCACTTGCCGGGCTGCGAAGAGCGATGGGGGGCCATCGTTCGAGCCGCTCGATGCAAGGGAAACCCGCCGCCCGAAAACCCTCTCCGGCACCACAGTTCAATCCAGGTTCATCTCGCTGTGCGCCGACGCTCGATGACAAAACAAAAGAAACGGGAGACTACCATTCGCAAGCCTCATTTGCGCGGTCGCGGACCGCATTTCCCCCTGCTCGACACCATCGTGCAATACGAGTTCGAGCCGGGCTATGTCGCCTTCACCATGCCGATGCAGAAGCGGCTGCGCGTGCAGGTGGGATCGATGATCGTCGCCGACACGACCAGGGCGCTGGTGCTCTACGAGAGCGACCATCTGCCGGTCTACTACTTCCCGATCAGCGATGTGCGCGAAGAATTCCTGCTGCCGAGCACGACGACGACCGAAAGCCCGTTCAAGGGCGTCGCCACGCACTATTCGCTGAACACCGGCATCACGCTGGTCGAGGATGCCGCATGGCGCTATGTCGATCCGATCAAGGGATCGCCTGACCTGTCGGACTACATGTCCTTCTATTGGCCCAAGATGACGCACTGGTATGAGGAGGACGAAGAGATTTTCGTCCACGCCCGCGACCCTTTCCGCCGGGTCGACTGCCTGCCCTCCTCGCGGCGGGTGCAGGTCATCCTCGACGGCGAGCAGGTCGCCGATTCACGCCGTGGCGTCTTCCTGTTCGAGACCGGCCATCCGGTGCGCCACTATCTGCCGATCTCCGACACGCGCCTCGATATGTTCGCACCCAGCCGATACATTTCGCGCTGCCCCTACAAGGGCATCTCCAACTACTATCACGTGACCACGCCCAAGAAGCGGCACGAGAACCTCGTCTGGTACTATCCCGAGCCGGTGCACGAGGCCGAGCGCATCAAGGGCCTGGTCTGCTTCCATCACGAACTGGTCGACAAGATCTTGGTCGATGGCGTTGAAATCCCGAAGGAATTCACGGCCGCCTCGAGCGGTTACTTCTGAGCATCGCAGCTCCCTTGATCGGCTCGCGCGCTGAGCGCTTGATCGAACCATAGCGTAGCGCATACCCTCCCTGCTTCAGGGAGGGCTATCGATGGATCTTTTCAAGCTGGACGGCAATGTCGCACTGGTCACTGGTGCCGGCAGCGGCATTGGCCAGGCGATCGCAATCGGATTGGCCGAGGCGGGAGCCGACGTCGCCTGTTTCGGTCATGCATCGAAAGGCGGGCTGGAAGAAACCGCGCACCAAATCGCGGCGCTTGGCCGCAAGGCTTTGGTGCTGACCGGAACAGTCACCTCGCAGAGCGATCTGGCGGCGGCAATCGACCGCGTCGAGGCCGAACTCGGTGCGTTGACCGTCGCCGTCAACAATGCCGGCATCGCCGGTTCGGAACCGGCCGAGACCTTGTCGCTCGAGACATGGCAGAAGGTGCACGAGGTCAACGTCGCCGGCGTGTTTCTGTCCTGTCAGGCCGAGGCCCGCAAGATGCTGACGCGTCGCAAAGGCTCGATCATCAACATCGCCTCGATGTCCGGCACCATCGTCAATCGCGGATTGACGCAAGCGCACTACAACTCCTCGAAAGCCGCCGTCATCCACATGTCGAAGAGCCTTGCCATGGAGTGGGCTGATCGCGGGCTGCGCGTCAATGTCGTCAGTCCCGGCTACACGCTGACGCCGATGAACAAGCGGCCCGAAGTGGCGGAGGAGATCAAGATCTTCAAGCGCGACACGCCGATGGGGCGCATGGCCGCGCCGGAGGAAATGGTCGGGCCGACGGTGTTCCTGGCCAGCCGCGCATCGAGCTTCGTCACCGGCCTCGACCTGATCGTCGATGGCGGCTACGTCTGCTGGTAGGACCGCATCGCGCGGAACTTTGCCTGCAGTCTGAATTTGTGCATCCGCGAAGCGTTAGTCGTTGCGCGAGATGAACGTTGGTATATATAATTTCACCCTATGAAACGGCTTGGCGAGAAGGGGCTTGCCATGCCGACAGCCGAGATCATGGGACCTTGATGGCTCGCACCTTGCAGGGCGCCGCAAGACTGACAATTGATCCGCAGACGATCGCTCCATCAGCGGTCTGTCGGCAGCCATGACGCGGGCGGCATATTCCCTCCTCACGAGAATTGAGCACCATCTTGCCTGCGCCGGCCAACGCCAGCGCGACAATTTCGGCGCCGACGGCCTTGCGCAGCGAACAACCTATCCAACACAATCAAGAAAAGCCGCAAGAAGGGAACGACCGATAACCGTCACAGCTTGAAGGAGAACAAGCATGTCACTTCGCAGTCGAGTTTCGAAACTATCGATGGGCGCCGTCGCGCTCGCGACATTAAGCCTGCTGACACCTTCCGCCCAAGCCGCCGCGCCGGAATCCAACGACCCGATCAAGATCGCGCTGTTCGACTGGACCAGCGTCAATCTCAACGCCAAGATCCTTGGCGGCATCCTGGAAAAGCTCGGCTATACCGTCGAATATCCGACCGCCGATTACCTCTCCAGCCTGACCACCGGCCTCACCAATGGCGACCTCGATGTCGGGCTGGAATTCTGGGACACCACTGCCGGCGAAGCGATGAAAGCCTCCGACGCCACCGGCCAGACCGAACGGCTGGGCAAGCTCGGCCCGAAGGCCAAGGAGGAATGGTGGTTTCCCGAATACATGAAGGAGAAATGCCCTGGCCTGCCCAATTGGGAAGCGCTGAAGGATCCGAAATGCGCGGAGGCTTTTTCGACGGCGGAGACCGCACCGAAGGGACGCTATCTCGGCGGCCCGGTGACCTGGGAAGGCTTTGACGACGAGCGCGTCGCGGCGCTGAAACTGCCCTTCACCGTCATCCATGCCGGCACCGATGCGGCGATGTTCGCCGAGCTGGACTCAGCCTACCAGCGCAAGGCGCCGATCATGCTGTGGATCTATTCGCCGCACTGGGCGCCAGCCAAGTACAAGGGCGAATGGGTGCAATTTCCCGAATACACGCCCGAGTGCTACAACGACCCGAAATGGGGCACCAACCCCGACGCCAAATATGATTGCGGCAAGCCGCATGGCGAGATCTGGAAATATGCCTGGAACGGCATGAAGGACAAATGGCCGGTCGCCTACAAGGTGGCCAAGGCCTACACGATCGACACCGACGAACTCAACAAGATGAGCGGCGATGTCGACCTCAACGGCAAGACGCCGGAAGAGGTCGCCGCCGCCTGGATCGCCGCGCACGAGGCCGACTGGAAAGCCTGGGCGCAGTGATCGTTCCGACTGGAAAAACGGGGCCCGGCCGTTGATCGGCCGGGTCTCAAGTCTTGATGTTCCAGAAGGACGATTGGATGACGACTGAACAGGGATCGGCCCAGCCGGGCACGGGTAGCCGTCCGGTCAAACTTGCCTGCCGCAATGTGTGGAAGCTGTTCGGGGCGAACGCGGCCAATTTCATCCGCGAGCGCGACGGCAAGGCCAGCATGGCCGATGTCACCGCTGCCGGACTGGTCGGCGCCGTGCGCGCCGTCGATCTGGAAATCCGCCAGGGCGAGATCTTCATCATCATGGGCCTGTCGGGCTCCGGCAAATCGACGCTGGTGCGCTGCATGTCGCGGCTGGTCGAGCCGAGCCATGGCAAGGTCGAGTTCGAAGGCAAGGATCTGCTCAAGATTTCCGATGCTGCGCTGATTGAACTCCGGCGCCACCGCATGGGCATGGTGTTCCAGAATTTCGCACTGCTGCCGCATCTCAATGTGCTGGACAACATCGCCTTTCCGCTCAGCATCCAGGGTCAGGACCGCCCGACACGCGAGGCGCGCGCCCGCGAGGTCATCGAACTTGTCGGCTTGCGCGGCCGCGAGCATTTCTACCCACGCGAATTGTCCGGTGGCCAGCAGCAGCGCGTCGGCATCGCCCGCAGTCTCGCGACCAAGCCGGAGATCTGGTTCCTCGACGAGCCGTTCTCCGCACTCGATCCGCTGATCCGCCGCGAGATGCAGGATGAGCTGATGCGGCTGCAGACGATGCTGCACAAGACCATCGTCTTCATTACCCATGATTTCGACGAGGCCATCCAGCTCGCCGACCGCATCGCCATCATGAAGGATGGCGAGGTCATCCAGATCGGTACGCCGGAGGAACTGGTGGTCAATCCGGCGACCGACTATGTCGCCGAGTTCACCCGCGACGTCGACCGCGCCAAGGTGATTTCCGCACGCAGCCTGATGCGCGCCTGCGACGGCACCGAGCATGGCGGCACGGTTTCGCCGGATGCCAAGATCGCCAGCTTCTCGGCCAGCATCGTCTCCGTCGGCAAGCCGTTCGCGGTGGTCAACGGAACCGGCAAGCCGATCGGTGAAGTGACGCCGCAAGCGGTGATCGATCTGCTGGCCGGCATCGAACGCGCGAGGGCCGGCGCATGACGGTGACGGCAAGCGCCGGCGAGCCAAGGCCACCGCTTCAGCGTTGGCTGCTTGTCTGGGCGCTTGCCCTTGCCGCCGTGCTCGTCATGTTCCTGCTGCAGGACATGGTCCCCTGGGCTGTCGACTATCCGGAGAGCGCCGTCGTGCCGGTCGCCGACTGGGTCAGTGCGCTGATGGGCTGGATCAAATCGAACCTGTCGTGGTTGACGCGCTCGATCACCGCGGTGCTCGGCGTGCCGCTCGATTTCGCGCTCAATCTCTTGGCCAAGAATTTCAAGATCGGCCACGGCGCGGACGCCTACGTCCTGCCGCGCCTGTCCTGGGTCGGGGTGTGCGCTGTCGCCTTCCTCGCCGGCCATGCCGTGGGCGGTCGCAAACTCAGCCTGCTGGTCGGCGGCTGTTTCCTCTACATCGCTCTGTTCGGCCAATGGACCAGCGCCATGCTGACGCTGGCGCTGATCTCAATCGCCGTGCCGTTCTGCATCGTCACCGGGCTGTTCGCCGGCATCTGGGCCTGGCGCAAGCCGTGGGCGGAAAGGCTGATCGTCTCCCCTGCCCTCGACCTGATGCAGACGATCCCGACCTTCGCCTATCTGATCCCGATGCTGCTCCTGTTCGGCAACAGCCCGGTGTCCGCAATGATCGCCACCGCCATCTTCGCCACGCCGCCGATGGTGCGGGCGACGATGCTGGGCCTGACGCGGGTGCCGCTGGAGATCGGCGAGTTCAGCGACATGGCCGGCTGCACGGCGCGGCAGAAACTGTGGCGGGTGCTGCTGCCCTCTGCGCGGCCGACGCTGATGGTCGGCGTCAACCAGGTGATCATGCTGGCGTTGAACATGGTCATCATCGCCTCGATGATCGGCGCCGGCGGCCTCGGCTATGACGTGCTCCTGGCACTGCGCGCGCTGAAGGTCGGCGAAGCCATGGAAGCCGGTCTCGCCATCGTCGCGCTGGCCATCGCGCTCGACCGGCTGAGCCAGGCCATCGCGCACAAACAGGCAAAGGGCCACGTTCATCAGGCAGTGCGCTCCGGCTTCTGGCGGCGCTACCCCAATCTGACGTTGGCCATCGCCATCCTTGCCGTCACCACGCTGCTCGGGCTGTTCGTGCCGGCCTTCGCGGCGGTGCCGAAGGTCATCACCTTCACCACCGCGCCGCTGTGGAAGGCAGCAGTGAACTGGGTGACGATCAACTTCTTCGATGCGATCGAAGCCTTTCGCGTGGCGCTGATCCTCAATGTGCTGAACCCGGTACGCGCCTTCTGCGAAGGCTTCCCTTGGCTGGGTGCGGTGTTCCTGCTCGGTCTTGCCGGCTATCAGCTCTCGGGCCTGCGGCTGGCGGCCCTGGTCGCCGCGCTGACCGCTTTCTGCGCCGTCACCGGGCTCTGGGAAAAGACCATGGCGACGGTCTATCTCTGCGGCATCTCGGCCTTCATCGCCTGCCTGATCGGCATCCCGATCGGACTGATGGCGGCGCGCAGCGACCGTTTCGAGAAGATCGTCACGCCGATCATCGACACGCTGCAGGTGCTGCCGTCCTTCTGCTTCATCATTCCGGTGGTGATGCTGTTCCGCGTCGGCGATGTCACCGCCATGATCGCGACGATCGCCTTCGCCGTGGTGCCGGCGATCCGCTACACCAATCACGGCATCAGGCAGGTGCCGCCGGCGCTGATCGAGGCGGCCAAGGTGTCGGGCTGCACGCCGCGCCAGACCTTCTTCCGGGTGCAATTGCCGCTGGCGCTCCCCGAAATCATGCTCGGCGTCAACCAGACCATCCTGATGGCGCTGGCGATGATCATCATCTGCGCCATGGTCGGCACGCGCGACCTCGGCCAGGAGGTGTTCATCGCGCTGTCCAAGGCCGATTCCGGCCGCGGCATCGTCGCGGGCCTGGCCATCGCCTTCATCGGCATCGTCGCCGACCGGCTGTTCAACGCCTGGACGGCGAAGGCTCGGGCAAGGCTGGGATAGGCAGGACGATGCGCCGCGGCTATTCCGCCGCGACGCCCTTCACCTCGAGATAGCTCTCCATGGAATCGTCCAGCGCCTGCAGCCAGGGCGTTTGGTGCAGCGGCGCCATGGTGCCGGTCATCAGTGAACGGTAGGCGTGGTCGCGGAAGCTCATAATGTCTTCCGCCTTGTGGTGTTCCCACTCCATGAAGGTCTGGTTGACCGCCTCGACGTCGAAGCCGGGATAGTCGGTCTGGTCCATCAATTCCTTGGTGTAGTCGCCCTGGAACCAGATCATCTGCTCGGCGTCTTCCAGCGTTTCCTCACGCGCCCGCCACTTGGCGCCGTGCTCGGCCATCGCCTCGGCGGAGGGCAGCTTGATGCGGCCCATGATGACATCGCGGGCAAACCAGGCCTGCGCGTCAAACATGTTGAAGGTGTAGAACTGGTCCTGCATGCCGATATAGGAGAGCTTCGGGTTCTTCTCCCACACCACGCCTTCATAAAGGTCCAGCGGCCACATGCGGTTGGCCGTCTTGAGCTTGAGGTCGTCGGTGAGGAAGGGGAAGGAATGCAGATAGCCGGTGCACAGGATGATGGCGTCGACATCCTTTGATGTGCCGTCCTTGAAGTGAGCTGTCTTGCCGACGACCTTCTGCAGCAGCGGCACTTCTTTCCAGTTCTCCGGCCATTTGAAGCCCATCGGCTTGGAGCGATAGCTGGAGGTGATGGATTTGGCGCCGTATTTGTAGCATTGCGAGCCGATATCCTCGGCCGAATAGGAGCGGCCGATGATCAGGATGTCCTTGCCCTTGAACTCCATCGCGTCGCGGAAATCATGGCTGTGCAGGATGCGGCCGTTGAAGGTCGAAAAGCCCTCGAAATAGGGCACGTTGGGGACCGAGAAATGCCCGGAGGCGACGACGACGTTGTCGAACTCTTCGGAATAGGTGACGTCGTTGGTGCGGTCATGCGCGGTGACGGTGAATTTCTGGGTCTCGTCCGAGAAGGTCACCATACGCACCGGGCTGTTGAAGCGCACCCATTTGCGCAGGCCCGATTTCTCGACGCGGCCCTTGATGTAATCCCACAGCACGGCGCGCGGCGGGTAGGAGCCGATCGGCCGGCCGAAATGCTCCTCGAACGTGTAATCGGCGAATTCCAGGCATTCCTTAGGGCCGTTCGACCAGAGGTAGCGATACATCGAGCCGTGCACCGGATCGCCATGCTCGTCGAGGCCGGTGCGCCAGGTGTAGTTCCACAGGCCGCCCCAATCCGACTGCTTTTCGAAGCAGACGATCTCGGGAATGTCCTCGCCCTTGTCTTCAGCCGACTTGAAGGCCCTGAGCTGTGCCAGGCCGGACGGTCCGGCGCCGATGACGGCAACACGAGTTTTCATTTGCAGGGCCTCCTCATTTTTGATTTCCCCAGCGAAACAAATTTCACTGACAGTGACACTAATTGGCCCTTCGGTGCTGTCAACAGACATCTGCGGGAACGGCGTTTGCCCGCAACGGATTCCCAGTGAAAAACCTTCGCTCGCGGAATTCATCGGATCGGCGGATCGAACTTAAGACGGCTTGCCGACACCGCCGCGCTGATGTATCGCCAGCTGACATGTTCACCTTGAGTGAAATAAATCCGCGAGGTCCGGGGGCGACATGGCGAAAGACAGTTCCAAGGCCGGGCTTGCCGGCGCCAAGCCGAAGCCCCAGCCAAAGGTTTCGGCCGATGGAAAAACCATCCGGGCGCCGCTGACGCAGAATCCACACGCCATTCGCGACACACGCGAGAAAGTGCTGGAGGTGGCGATCGGCCGCGAGGTGCGGGCATTCCGCAAGAAGCTCGGCATCACCGTCGCCGATCTCGCCGTCGCCACCGACATTTCGCTCGGCATGCTGTCGAAGATCGAGAACGGCATCACCTCGCCGTCGCTGACCACGCTGCAGGCGCTGTCGCGGGCGCTCGGCGTTCCCGTCACCGCCTTCTTCCGCCGCTTCGAGGAGGAACGCAGCGCTGTCTTCGTCAAGGCCGGCGAAGGCCTCGATGTCGAGCGCCGCGGCACGCGCGCCGGCCATCAGTACAATCTGCTCGGCCATATCGGCTCGAACACCAGCGGCGTCGTCGTCGAACCCTATCTGATCACGCTGACCGAAGACTCCGATGTGTTTCCGACCTTCCAGCATGAGGGCATGGAGTTCCTCTACATGCTGGAGGGCGAAGTCGTTTACCGGCACGGCAGCAATCTCTACCCAATGAAGCCTGGCGACAGCCTGTTCTTCGACGCCGACGCGCCGCACGGACCGGAGCAACTGACGAAACTGCCGATGCGGTATCTGTCGATTATTTGCTATCCGCAGAACAGCGCTGGGTAAGGTGTATTGCAATTCAGGTGAGGCCGGCCTGCAAATGGCGGCTTCCTGCGCTTCCGGTGCTCACGTACGAAAAGTACGCTCCGCTCCGGTTCTCGGAAGCCACCATTTTCGACTCGGCCTGACCTGAATATCAATACACCTTAGTCTGGACACCTTAGTCCGGCCCGAAACCGGGTGAAGTTGGGCTGCCGTCGTCCAGCTTCGACAGCCACTCCACTAAGGTGGGCCGGTACCGTGTCAGGCCCTTGTAGGTGGCGAGTTCCTCCGGCAAATCGCGGATGACGCGGTGCAGGCGGCGTGCCCATTTCGGCTGCGTCACCAGCTCGTCCATCTTGATCAGATAGCAGCGGATCGGGAAGACGATGCCGTTCGAGCGCGGCAGCCGCCAGAAGCTTTGCAATTCGACGCGCAGATGCACCTTGTCGCCGACATTCTCCGGCGTCACCGTGGTGCGGTCCGGTCCCCATTTGTGGTAATTTTCCGGGCTGGTGTCGAGGCGCGGATTGATGGTCATCGTCCAGTTCAGGCGCCGCGCCGGCTTGCCTTGCTGGATGTTGGTGAGGAATTTCAGCGCCCTGGTGAAAATGCCCTTCTCATGCGCCAGCGGCACCGGCGCGTGCCACTCAAAGAAATTCATGCCGATGTCGAAATCGAGCGACCAGTCGGCCTGGGTGGTGACCATGCCGGCATCCATCCACAGATTGCCGTCGCGCTGGTCGAGGATACAGAAATCGCCCTGGCTCTGGCGGGTGATGTATTCCATCGGCCCGTAAGGCAGTGTCGAGGTGTCGCCGAAAGTGAAGGTGTCGTCGATGCCGAGCGGCCGGTTGATCCAGCGCCAGCGATGGCCGTTACGCTCAAGCGTGAAATGCTCGGGATAGCCCAGCGCCTGCTGCTCCATCAAAAGCTCGAGCAGGTCCCAGCCGGCCAGCGTCATGTGCGGCAGCGACTGGCAGCGCAACGGATCCTCGGCCAACACCAAAGCGCGATCCTGCATCTCGGCGACATAGTGCTCGTCGACGTCGATCAGGTTTTCCAGCACGCTGCCCTTGGGCCCGACGACATGCGGCTCGATGTTGACCGCATACATGTAGGCGTCTTCATGGAACGGGAACGGGAACCGCCTGATGTGCTCCGGGCTGTTCCTGAAGGTGAAATCGTCGCGAAACGTTTCCTTGCGAAAGGTGATGCCCAAGCTCGCCTCCTATCTTTCCAAGACCAACGATTTGCCCTCGAAGCGCGATACGCACGGCATGATCTTGCAGCCGGAGCGATGGTCTTCCTCGCTCAGCCAGTGGTCGTTGTGGATGAACTTGCCATCGTAGGAGATGACGTTGGTCTCGCACTGGCCGCAGACGCCGCCGCGGCAGAGATAGGGCGGATCGACGCCGGCCGCCTCGATGGCTTCCAGCAGGCTCTGCTGCTCGTCGACCCGGATCGTCTTGCCGCTGACGGCAAGCGTCACATCGAAAGGCAGGCCGGGTTGGGGTGCCGCGAAATGCTCGAAATGCACGGCCTCCGACGGCCAGCCCAAGGCGGCCGCGCGGTCGCGCACCCAGTTGATCATGCCGGCGGGGCCGCAGACGTAGAGATGCGTACCGAGCGGCTGCGTCGACAGCAAGCGGTCGAGATCGATGCGCTCGTCCAGGTCGTCATGATAGAGCCTGATGCGCCTGTCGTAACGCTCCCGCAGCACGTCGGCATAGGTGCCGAGCGAGGCGGTGCGGCAGGTGTAATGCAGTTCGAAATTGCCGCCCTCCCCCGCCAGTTGCGCGGTCTGCGCCATGAACGGCGTGATGCCGATGCCGCCGGCCAGCATCAGATGCTTCTTCGCCCTGAGATCGAGCGAGAACAGATTGACGGGGTAGCTGATCACCATCTCCAGGCCCGGCTTGACGGACCTGTGCATGAACAGCGAGCCGCCGCGTCCGACATCGTCGCGACGCACCGAGATGGTGTATTCGCGCGTGTCGAGCGGCGAGCCCATCAGCGAATAGGGATTGAGCCTTGTGCGGTCGCCGTCGCGCATCTCGACCACGACATGGGCGCCGCCGGAAAAGGTCGGCAACAGCTCACCGTCGCGCCGGCGGAAATGGAAGCGGGTGACCAGTTCGTTGACCGGGACGACATCGCTGACCACGACATCGAGTTTTGTGGTGCCGGTGCTCATGGGAAGGCCTCCTCGATTGGAGGAATCTCCGAGCGATCCTCGGCGTTGATGCAGACACCCTGGAAAGCCGCCAGCCGCCGCGAATAGTGATCGCGCACCAGAAGCAGCAGGCCGCAATGCGAACAGGTGGCCGGCTGCGTCGTCACGTTCTCAGTGATGCCCTTGCAGTGCACGCATTGCATGCGCCGCGCCAGTGAGCCGCGATGCTCGGTCTGCATGGAGGTGTGGTCGATGCCGGCTTCAAGCGCCACCTGCATGGCCTGGCCGATCAGGCCCTCGGTGCCGGCAAGGTAGAGGCGCAGGCCCATATGTGCGTTGCTCAACGTCTGCTTGAGGCGTGGCAGCAGGCTGGCGAAGGATGGCGCCTGATGGAACTGCGCCGGCTTCAGCGCTTCGAGGGCGGTGACATGCTTGCCGTCGGGGCCCGGGATGAAGACGATTTCGGCGCCGTCGAAAAAGCCGGCCGGCGCTCTTGCGGCCATGTCTGTAATGGCGAGCGCACCTTCGGCATCGGCGATGAAAAGATGGTGTTTGCCGGGCTGCGGAGAGAGCGTTCCGTAGACCGGCCGACTGATGATGCTTTTGGCTGCCATTTAAGTCTTCGTGCCTCGAACCCCTCGCTGTTGATTATGCCTCAACCTTTCGCTGTGCGCTTGGTCTTCTTGGGATCGTCGAACGGCAATGGCTGCGCCGTCGCCTTGATCGCCCCGCTCTTGTTGCGGATTTCGAGCTTGGTGTCCTTGACCGCGCAGTCGACGTCGAGGCGGGCGATGCCCATCGATTTCTTGACCAGCGGCGAATACATGGCGCAGGTCACCACGCCGACCTTTTTGCCGTCGCGATAGACCGGCGCACCCTCGTCGGCCGGCTCCTTGCCGTCGAGCAGCACGCCATAGATCTTGAAGCGCTCCTTGCCCTTCAGCCGGTAGTGCTCTTCGGCGCCGCGAAAACCTGTCTTGCCGGGACTGACGGTGAAGTCGAGGCCGAGCTCCCACAGCGTGTCGCCGGGGCCTTCGTTCTCGAACGGATACTTTTGGGAATTATCGTAGGGATAGAACAGCAGGTAGCTTTCGACGCGCAGCATGTCGAGCGTGGTGAAGCGGCAGGGAATGATGCCGGCGCTCTTGCCCTCGTCGAGGATCCTGTCCCAGATCGTGCCGGCATCCTGGCCACGGCAGAAGATCTCGTAGCCACGCTCGCCGGTATAGCCGGTGCGCGAGATCATGACGGGGAACCCGAAGAGCTGGGTCTGCATGTGATGGAAATAGTTTAGGTCGCGGATCCCCGGCACATGCTTGGCGAGATAGTCGACTGACGTCGGCCCTTGCAGCGACAGATCATGCAGATTGTCGTCGAAGCGCAGCGAGACATCGCGGCCCATCGCGGCGCGCTGCAATTCCTCATGGCCGGTGCCCGAACCATGCACGACCATCCAGCTGTTCGGGCCGGTGCGGTAGAGGATGCAGTCGTCGGTGAATTTTCCCGCCTCGTTCAGCATGCAGGCATAGGCCGACTTGCCGGGGTAGATCTTTTCCACGTCGCGCGTGGTGGCGAGGTCGATGAGGTGCGAGGCGTGCGGCCCTGTGATGTGCACCTTCTTCAGGCCCGACACATCCATCAGCCCGGCCTTGGTGCGGATGGCGATGTACTCTTCGTCAGCGTCCTTGTCGTAGGTCCAGGCGGTGCCCATGCCGCTCCAGTCTTCGAGCTTCGAACCCAGCGCGCGATGGCGATCCGCCAGGGTCGAAAATCTCCAGGATGCCGTCATCCGATCGTCCTCCGTTCAAAAATCCATTGTTCCCTGCTCCTTGGCGCGGAGGCCGGAGCTTTGGGTTGAATATTGACCGCAAACGCGCGAGAGCCGCAATCCCCTGAAAGCAAATAATTTCATTGTCAGGCAAAATTGGTCGCCCCAAGCAAACGGTTAACTCTACGTAAATTCGCCTTGACAATTGCCGTAAACGGCCTGAATTTATGAAAAAAATTTCACTCTCTTGAAAGAGGGCGGCGCGCGGCGGATTCGGAGCCGAACGTCGGAAAAAAGGGGAAAACCGATGTCAGACCTGCAGCAGCGCATCGAGGCGCTGTATCGCTCCGACTTGCGCGGATCCGCGTTGCTGATCATCTGCCTGTGGGCGACGATCCTCTTCGTCCTCTTCATGACATGGCCGTACATTCCCGACAGCGGCATCAAGGCCGTCGTCGCGATTGCCGCCGCCGCCGTGCTGATCTTCAACACCGCCGCGATCCTGGCGATGGTCAAACACTACAAGGAAGACAAGGACTTCATCTACGGGCTCGACATCAAGAATGCCGACGCGGCCCGCAATCGCAATACCTGAGGGGTCAAGAACATGCCGCGCTATACGCCGCCGGAGCAGAGCAAGGCCGGCCAGGTTTTCGATATCGTCGTCGTGGTGGTCGCCATCTTCGTGGCGCTGTGGCTGCCGCTGAAGCTCGGCCTTGCCGGAGCCGCCAAATCCATCGACGCGCTCGATGCCAAGACCTGGGAAGCGCTTGGCCAGAACCCGACCATGGCCGCGATCTGGGAGAAGCTCGGCTACACGCCCGAGACCGCGCATGACGTCATCCAGAACCGCTTCCACTATGTCATCGACTGGCCGACGCTGATCATCATGGCGGCGGTGCTGATCGGCTATTTCGTCTTCCTGTTCCGCGCATCCGACCGCGAATACCGCGACGTCATCAACGAAAAATTCGACGACAAGTAAGAGTTTGGACGGGGGACACGATCATGTGGATGGCACTCTCTTACGCATGCTGGGGCATCTCGGTCTTGCTCGCGCTGTGGATGCTCTACGACTGGTTCAAGGTCGATACGACCTATTCCGAGGACGTCCTGACCTCGTCGCGTGAAGGCGAACTTGAAGCCGTTTCCGAAAAACACCGGATCTGAGTGGGGATTGAACAATGACGACCGCACTTGAACCGGCAATTCACGGCGACAGGGTCTCACTCCTGCGGGTGCTCGGCCCGGCCCATGTCTGGGCGCTCGGCGTCGGCATCGTTCTGGTCGGTGAATTCACCGGCTGGAATTTTTCCGCCGACAAGGGCGGCGCTCTGGCGGCACTCATCGTCTGCTGGGTCGTCGGGTTGCTCTACACCTCAGTCGCCATGATTGATTCCGAGGTGACATCGACGGTAGCCGCCGCCGGCGGCCAGTACGCACAGGCCAAGCACATTGTCGGGCCGCTGATGGCGTTCAACGTCGCGCTGTTCCTGGTGTTTGCCTACACGATGCTGGAGGTCTCAGACGCCATCCTGCTCGGCGACACCATCGTCGCCAAGGCCGGCGTCGAAGGGCTCACCCACAATTCCTTCATCGCCGCCACCATCGTGGTTCTGGCGTGGCTCAATTATCGCGGCGTGCTGATGACGCTCAACGTCAACTTCGTCATCACGGCAATCGCCTATATCTCGATCGTCATCCTGTTCTTCTCGGTCAGCCCGTGGACGCAAGGCGCGGTGCTCAAGCTCAATGAGCTGGTCACGCCCGGCAATGCGCTGCCCTATGGCTGGATCGGCGTCATCGCCGCCTTCCAGTTCGGCATCTGGTACTATCTCGGCATCGAAGGCACCACGCAGGCGGCCGAGGAAGTGCGCTCGCCGGCCCGCTCGCTGCCCTATGGCACCATGGCCGGCATGATCACGCTTTTGATCGCTGCCGCCATGACCTGGTATGTCTGCGCCTCGCTGATGCCCTGGGAATATCTCGGCATCACCTATTATCCGCTGTGGGACGCCGGCAAGCTGACGGGCAGTCCGCTGCTCGAGAACCTCTTGTTCATCGCCACGCTGCTGGCGGCGCTGGCCTCGGCCAATGGCTGCATCAATGATGCTGCCCGCGCGTGGTTCTCGCTTGGCCGCGACCGCTATCTGCCGAGCTGGTTCTCGGCGGTGCATCCGAAATACCGCACGCCCTACCGCTCGATCCTGTTCCTGCTGCCGATCGCGCTGGCCTTCGCCTTCATCGCCGACCTCAACCAGGCGATCACCTTCTCGATCCTGTCGGGCGTACTGCAATACACCTTCATGAGCATCAACATCATGATGTTCCGCAAGAAGTGGCCGCTCGGCTCGATCCGCCGCGGCTACACGCACCCCTTCCATCCGCTGCCGGCGATCGTGCTGTTCTGCCTGTGCGTGGTGACCTTCTTTGCGATCTTCCTCGGTTACGGCTCGCAGCTGATTGCCATGGTCGCCTTCTACTTCCTGATCTCGCTGTGGTTCCATTTCTACCGCTACCGCTATGTGCGCCGCGGCGACCAGTTCACCATGCCGTGGCCGAAACCGCAGGGCTATTGATGGGAGACGGCCCGTCCGGATGCCGGATGGGCCAGGCATGATAAAATGTCCGAAGTGACATCAGCACTGCTCGCCGGGGCGATTGTCCTGGCTCTCGCCCTTCACCTCACGTGGCTGGCGCGCCGCAGCCGCAACAGGGCATTGGCGGCGCTCGCCGCCGACGAAGCCAGCATTCGCACCGTCATCGCCGACGCCGCCGATGTTTCGGACGGCACCGCCGGCGTCGTCACCTGGGAAGGATCGTGGAACGGCCAGCGTGTTCAGTTGCGTACCATCGTCGATACGCTGGCGACGCGAAAGCTCCCGGCCCGTTGGCTCAGCGTCTCGATCACCGA
This sequence comes from Mesorhizobium sp. 01N446, assembly GCF_056399285.1. Lineage (NCBI taxonomy): Bacteria > Pseudomonadati > Pseudomonadota > Alphaproteobacteria > Hyphomicrobiales > Phyllobacteriaceae > Mesorhizobium > Mesorhizobium sp. 01N446. Next base: position 230,142 of record NZ_JBFTRA010000003.1, read on the forward strand.
GAAGGTGGCCGTGCCAGCCACCTTCGACATGATGATGCGGCCGGGCTCGCCGACGACCTTCTCCAATTTCGACCATCTCCAGCATACGCTGCCCAAGGCTCCGGGATTTCCGGCCGAGGCGGTGCTACGGACCGACCGCCGCGGCACGCGTTTCCCGCAAGGCACCATCGCCGAACATCTGGAACCGTTTTCGGAAGGACGCGCCAAGGAACTGCTGATCACGCCAAACGGGGTGCGCATCGTCTGGCTGCTGGCCGAGGCCGAACGGGCGCGCTACGGCGTTTTCCGGCAGGCCGCGTTCGGTGACGCGCAGATCGATCCGGCGCTGATCGAGCGGCTGCTCACCTCTCTTTCGGCGCTGCGCGATGCCATCAACAAAAGCGAACGGCAAGCCGCATGACCAGTTCGAGCCCACAGCCGACGCCGGTGAACCCCTATCTCGTCCTGGGCTCGGCAATCGTACTGCCGGGTAGCGGCCATGTCATTCTGGGTGTGCCGGTGCGGGGCTTGCAGTTTCTGTTCTTCATGGTGATCCTGGCCTGGGTGACCGCCAAGATCGCGCCGTCCGACGCCAGCTTCATCGGCCGCCATGCCGGCGGCTTCCTGATCTATGCGCTGTCTGTTCTGGACGCCTACAAGCTGGCCCGCATCCGCCATGCGCTATGGGTCCACAATGCCGCGCGGGACAGCGACAATTCACAAGGCGGCATCACGCCGCATACGTAACTACAGGAAAATTTTTTTCATATGATTGAATTCGAGCACCGCATTCGGTACATCATCTCTTAGCTACAAACGCCGGGAGGCTGACATGTGTGGAATTGTCGGACTGTTTTTGAAGGACAAGTCGCTGGAGCCGAAGCTCGGCGAGATGCTGTCGGAGATGCTGGTGTCACTCAGCGATCGCGGCCCCGACAGCGCTGGCATCGCCATTTATGGCGCGCCTTCCAAGAATGAAGCCAAAATCACCATTCAGTCGGCGAAACCCGCGCGCGATTTTCGCGACCTCGATATCGAGCTTGCCAAGGCCATCGGCGCACCTGTGAGCATTGCGGTGAAGTCGACCCATGCCGTCGTCAGGACCGCGCCGGCCAAGATCGACGAAGCCCGCGAGGCGATCCAGGCGCTGCGTCCCGACATCCGCATCATGGGCGCGGGCGACGTTGTCGAGATCTACAAGGAAGTCGGCCTGCCGGAAGCGGTGGTCGATCGCTTCGACGTGCGCAAGATGACCGGCACGCATGGCATCGGCCACACCCGCATGGCGACGGAATCGGCGGTGACGACGATGGGCGCGCATCCCTTCTCGACCGGCGCCGACCAGTGCCTGGTGCACAATGGCTCGCTGTCTAACCACAACAATGTCCGCCGCGAGCTGATCCGCGAAGGCATGAAATTCGAAACCGAGAACGACACCGAGGTCGCAGCCGCCTACCTCTCCTCGCAGATGGCGCATGGCAAGAACCTCGGCGAGGCGCTGGAAGGCACGCTCTCCGACCTCGACGGCTTCTTCACCTTCGTCGTCGGCACCAAGAACGGTTTTGGCGTGGTGCGCGACCCGATCGCCTGCAAGCCTGCCGTGATGGCCGAGACCGACCAGTATGTCGCCTTCGGCTCGGAGTATCGCGCGCTGACCAAACTGCCCGGCATAGACAATGCGAGGGTCTGGGAACCGGAACCCGCAACCGTCTATTTCTGGGAGCATTGAGTTCATGCCGGCAACCAAACTTTCCAAGGCGGCGACGCAGGACCAAGCCTCGCGGATCTTCGATCTCGATGTGTCGTCGCTGCGTGAGCTTAACCAGGCGCTGCACAATCTGACGCCCGGTTCGAACGAAACGGCGTGGGAAGTGCTGCATCCGAAGGGCAGCCATTCGGTCGCCGTCGGCGTCGACCAGCCCGTAAGCATCGATGTGCGCGGCAGCGTCGGCTACTACTGCGGCGGCATGAATTCCGGCAGCACCATTACCGTGCACGGTTCGGCCGGCCCTGGCGTCGGCGAGAACATGATGTCGGGCGCTATCATCGTTAAAGGCGACGCCAGCCAGTATGCCGGCGCCACCGGCAAGGGTGGCCTGCTGGTCATCGAGGGCAACGCCTCGTCGCGCTGCGGCATTTCGATGAAGGGCATCGACATCGTCGTGCACGGCAATATCGGCCACATGTCGGCCTTCATGGCGCAGTCCGGCAACCTCGTGGTGCTGGGCGACGCCGGCGATGCGCTGGGCGATTCCATCTATGAAGCGCGGCTGTTCGTGCGCGGCAAGGTCGACAGCCTGGGTGCGGACTGCATCGCCAAGGAGATGCGTCCCGAGCATCTTGAATTGCTGCAGGGCCTGCTTGACCGCGCCGGCGTCACCGGCGTCAAGCCGTCGGAGTTCAAGCGCTACGGTTCGGCGCGCACGCTCTACAATTTCAATATCGACAACGCCGACGCGTATTGAGGCAGCATGACCTATCGCAACCCGCCGACGACGCCGCGCAAATCCGCGACCTTCGACGACTACACGCTTTCCGAAATCCGCCGCGCCGCGGCGACCGGCATCTATGATATCCGGGGCGCCGGCGCCAAGCGCAAGCTGCCGCATTTCGACGACCTGCTGTTCCTCGGCGCCTCGATCTCGCGCTATCCGCTGGAAGGCTATCGCGAGCGCTGCGACACATCGGTGGTGCTCGGCTCGCGCCATGCCAAGAAGCCGATCGAGCTGAAGATCCCGATCACCATCGCCGGCATGAGCTTCGGTTCGCTGTCCGGCCCGGCCAAGGAAGCGCTCGGACGCGGCGCGACGCTGTCGGGCACCTCGACCACGACGGGGGATGGCGGCATGACCGAGGAAGAGCGCGGCCATTCCAAGCAACTGGTCTACCAATATCTGCCCTCGCGCTACGGCATGAATTTGCGCGACCTGCGCCGCGCCGATGCCATCGAGGTGGTCGTCGGCCAAGGCGCCAAGCCCGGCGGCGGCGGCATGCTGCTTGGCCAGAAGATTTCCGACCGTGTCGCCGAGATGCGCACGCTGCCGAAAGGCATCGACCAGCGCTCCGCCTCGCGTCACCCCGACTGGACCGGCCCGGACGATCTCGAGATCAAGATCCTCGAACTGCGCGAAATCACCGACTGGGAGAAGCCGATCTACGTCAAGGTCGGCGGCGCCCGTCCCTATTACGACACCGCGCTTGCGGTGAAGGCCGGCGCCGATGTCGTCGTCGTCGACGGCATGCAGGGCGGCACGGCGGCAACGCAGGAAGTGTTCATCGAGAATGTCGGCCAACCGACGCTCGCCTGCATCCGCCCGGCGGTGCAGGCGCTGCAGGATCTCGGCATGCACCGCAAGGTGCAGCTGATCGTCTCGGGCGGCATCCGCAACGGCGCCGATGTCGCAAAGGCGCTGGCGCTCGGTGTCGACGCGGTTTCCATCGGCACGGCCGCCCTCGTCGCTCTCGGCGACAACGATCCCCGCTGGGAGGCGGAATACAACGAGCTCGGCACAACGGCCGGCGCCTATGATGACTGGCATGAGGGCCGCGACCCCGCCGGCATCACCACGCAGGACCCGGAGTTGATGAAGCGGGTCGACCCGATCGCTGCCGGACGGCGGCTGGCCAACTATCTCAAGGTGATGACGCTCGAGGCGCAGACGATTGCCCGCGCCTGCGGCAAGAACAGCCTGCACAATCTCGAGCCCGAGGATCTCGTCGCGCTCACCATCGAAGCCGCCGCCATGGCCGGCGTGCCGCTCGCCGGCACCAACTGGATACCGGGGAAGAACGGCTTCTAAGACAGCATCCAAAATACCAAGCGAGGAACTATAATGGGGAACGATCTCGCCGCTTTCGCCAAAAAGAACGGCGTCAAATATTTCATGATTTCCTACACCGACCTGTTCGGTGGCCAGCGTGCCAAGCTGGTGCCGGCGCAGGCAATCGCCGATATGCAGAAGGACGGCGCAGGCTTTGCCGGTTTCGCCACCTGGCTGGACCTGACGCCAGCGCATCCCGACATGCTGGCGGTGCCGGATCCGGACTCCGTCATCCAGTTGCCATGGAAGAAGGAGGTGGCCTGGGTCGCCGCCAACTGTGTCATGGACGACAAGGAAGTCGACCAGACGCCGCGCAACACGCTGCGGCGGCTGATCGCGGAGGCCGCCGGCGATGGCATGCATGTCAAGACCGGCGTCGAGGCCGAATTCTTCCTGATCTCGCCCGACGGCAGCGTCATCTCAGACCAATACGACACGGCCTCCAAGCCCTGCTACGACCAGCAGGCGGTGATGCGCCGCTACGACGTCATCGCCGAGATCTGCGACCACATGCTGGCGCTCGGCTGGGGCCCCTACCAGAACGACCATGAGGACGCCAACGGCCAGTTCGAGATGAACTGGGCCTTCGACGACGTGCTCGCCACCGCCGACAAGCACTCCTTCTTCAAGTTCATGGTCAAGTCGGTGGCCGAAAAGCATGGTCTGCGCGCCACCTTCATGCCGAAGCCGTTCCAGGGCCTGACCGGCAATGGCTGCCATGCCCATATCTCGGTATGGGACAAGGCAGGCAAGACCAACGTCTTCGCCGACAATTCGATGGAACTCGGCCTGTCGGCCAAGGGCAAGAACTTCCTCGGCGGCATCATGAAGCATGCCTCGGCCTTGGCAGCGATCACCAACCCGACGGTCAATTCATACAAGCGCATCAACGCGCCGCGCACGATTTCGGGCGCCACCTGGGCGCCGAACACGGTGACATGGACCGGCAACAACCGCACCCATATGGTGCGTGTGCCCGGCCCCGGCCGCTTCGAACTGCGCCTGCCCGACGGCGCCGCAAACCCTTATCTCTTGCAGGCCGTGATCATTGCCGCCGGTCTCGACGGCATCCGATCCAAGGCCGATCCCGGCAAGCGCTACGACATCGACATGTACCAGCACGGACACACAGTGAAGGGCGCGCCGAAACTGCCGCTCAACCTGCTCGACGCCCTGCGCGAATTCGACAAGGACAAATCGCTCAAGGCGGCGCTGGGTGAGGAATTCTCGTCGGCCTACCTAAAGCTGAAGCACCAGGAATGGAATTCCTATGCTTCGCACTTCACGCAATGGGAGCGCGACCACACGCTGGACATCTAACTATCCAGTTTGGGCGAGCGACCTCGGAATGAACTGATGAAATACTCGATCTTCTCGCTCGCCCGCGCTGCCCTTTCCGGCCACAAGAACTGGCAGCGCACCTGGCGCGACGCCACGCCGAAGGATCGCTACGATGTGGTGATCATCGGCGGCGGCGGCCATGGCCTGGCCACCGCCTGGTTCCTCGCCAGCGAATACGGCATCAAAAATGTCGCCGTGCTGGAAAAGGGCTGGATCGGCTCCGGCAATGCCGGCCGCAACACCACCATCATCCGCTCCAATTACGGCCTGCCCGGCAATACCGGCTTCTACGAATTGTCGATGAAGCTGTGGGAGCGGATGGAGCAGGACCTCAATTACAATTCGATGGTCAGCCAGCGCGGCGTCATCAACCTCTACCATTCCGACGCGCAGCGCGACGCCTATGCGCGGCGCGGCAACACCATGCGCATCAACGGCATCGATGCCGAACTGCTGGACCTCGCGGCGGTGAAGAAGATGATGCCGTTCCTGAATTACGACAATGCACGCTTTCCGGTGCAAGGCGGTCTGTTGCAGCGGCGCGGCGGCACGGCGCGGCACGATGCCGTTGTCTGGGGCTATGCCCATGCGGCGAGCGGGCTCGGCGTCGACATCATCCAGAATTGCGAGGTGACCGGCTTTGTCAGGGACGCCAACGGCAAGGTGACCGGTGTCGAGACCTCGCGCGGCAGGATCGGCGCCGGCAAGGTCGGCATGGCGGTGGCCGGCTCTTCCTCGCGCGTCGCTGCCATGGCCGGCCTGCGCCTGCCGATCGAAAGCCATGTGCTGCAGGCCTTCGTCTCCGAGGCGATCAAGCCGCTTATCCCCGGCGTGATGACCTTCGGTGCCGGCCATTTCTATGTCAGCCAGTCGGACAAGGGCGGCCTTGTCTTCGGCGGCGACATTGACGGCTACAATTCCTATGCCCAGCGCGGCAATCTGCCTGTCATGGAGGATGTCTGCGAGGGCGGCATGGCGCTGATGCCGATGATCGGCCGCGTGCGGCTTTTGCGCCAGTGGGGCGGCATCATGGACATGTCGATGGACGGTTCGCCGATCATCGACAAGACGCCGGTCGACGGGCTCTATCTCAATGCCGGCTGGTGCTATGGCGGCTTCAAGGCAACGCCGGGATCCGGCTTCGTCTTTGCCCATCTACTGGCCCGCGACACGCCGCATGAGGAGGCCGCACGGTTCCGCCTCGACCGCTTCCGGACCGGCGCCATGATCGACGAAAAGGGCCAGGGCGCCCAACCGAACCTGCACTGAGGGCGGCCAGAAAACCATGCGCATTGTCTGTCCCTTCTGCGGCGAACGCGAACTCGGCGAGTTCACCTATCTCGGCGACGCCAAACCGGTGCGGCCGGCGGCGGATGCCGGTGAAGATGCCGTCTACGACTATGTCTATCTGCGCGACAACATAGCCGGCGTGATGAGTGAGAACTGGTATCATGGCGGCGGCTGCCGGGCGTGGCTGAAGGTCACCCGCAACACGCTGACGCATGAGATTTCGGCGGTCGAACCGGCGGCCGGCGCCGGCGCGGCAAAGGTTGGTGCGTGATGGCCGGCGCGCAAACGAACCGGCTGGACAAGGGTGGTCTCATCGATCGCACGGCGCCGCTGAACTTCCGCTTCGACGGCAAGAGCTTTTCCGGCTTCCAGGGCGACACGCTGGCGTCGGCGCTGGTTGCCAATGGCGTCAAGCTGGTCGGCCGTTCGTTCAAGTACCATCGCCCGCGCGGCATCCTGTCCGCTGGCTCGGAAGAGCCCAACGCGCTGGTCGAACTGCGCACCGGCGCCCGGCGTGAGCCGAACACAAAGGCAACGACGGCGGAGCTTTATGAGGGGCTCGAGGCCGCCAGCCAGAACCGCTGGCCGTCGCTCGCCTTCGACGTGATGTCGGTGAACCAGCTGTTCGCGCCGATCTTCGTCGCCGGCTTCTACTACAAGACCTTCATGTGGCCGGCGAAGTTCTGGGAAGCGATCTACGAACCGGCGATCCGCCGCGCCGCAGGTCTTGGCCGCGCTTCAGGCGTTGCCGATCCCGACCACTACGACAAGGCCTGGGCGCATTGCGATGTGCTGATCGCCGGCTCCGGTCCGGCCGGTCTGGCGGCAGCATTGGCCGCCGGCCGCAGGGGCGCCCGCGTCATTGTCTGCGAGGAAGATTTCACGCTTGGCGGCCGCCTGCTGTCGGATGGCGGCACGGTCGATGGGCTGCCGGCGGCCGAATGGCTGGCGCGGACATTGACTGAACTCGCGGCGATGCCCGATGTCCGCATCATGACCCGCACGACGCTGTTCGGCGTCTATGACAGCGGTACCTATGGCGCGCTGGAGCGCGTCAACGACCACCTGCCCTCGCCGCCCGAACATCAGGTGCGCCAGCGGCTGTGGCGGATCGTGGCCAGGCGCTGCGTGGTCGCGGCCGGCGCGCTCGAGCGGCCGATCGTCTTTGCCGGCAACGACACGCCCGGCGTGATGATGGCATCCGCGATGCGGACCTATGTCGCGCGCTATGCCGCCGCTCCGGCAAAACGCATCGCGCTGTTCACCAACAATGAGGATGGCTGGCGCACGGTCGAAACCGCACTCGGCGCCGGACTGCAGATCGCCGCGGTGATCGACGCGCGGCCGGACGTTTCGCCGGCACATCGCTCGCTGGCGTCCAAGAACGGCTTCACGGTGCTGCATGGCTCCGTCAGCGGCGTCGACGGCGGAAAGGACGGTATCAGGAAAATCGCGGTGTCGCTCGCCGGCGGCGCGCGCGCCGAAGTGGAGGCCGACGGGCTTGCCGTTTCCGGCGGCTGGAATCCGGCGGTCGGGCTCACCTCCTATCATCGCGGCCGGCCGAAATGGCGCGACGACATCGCCGCCTTCGTGCCCGACGGCGCGCCTCCCGGCATGGTCGCGGCGGGTGCGGCGAATGGAGCCTTCGGCCTCGGCGCCTGCCTGGCCGAGGGCTTCGCAGCCGGTGCGGCAGCCGCGCGGGATGTCGGGCGCAACGGCACGGTCGGCTCAGCGCCGGTCGCCGATGACGAGGCTTTCTCGCTCAACCCGCTCTGGCACGTCGCCGGCAAGGGCAAGGCCTTCGTCGACTACCAGCACGATGTCACCGCCTCCGACATCGAACTTGCACAGCGCGAAGGTTTTGAATCGGTCGAGCATCTGAAGCGTTACACCACGCTCGGCATGGCGACCGACCAGGGCAAGACGTCGAATGTCGCCGGCCTCGCCATCATGGCGGCCGTAACCGGGAAATCCATTCCCGAGACCGGCACGACGATCTACCGGCCACCTTACGTGCCCGTCGCCATCGGTGCCTTTGCCGGCCATCATCGCGACGAGACGTTCCATGCGACGCGGCTGACGCCCTCGCATCATTGGGCCGCCGAACAGGGCGCGATCTTCGTCGACACCGGACTCTGGAAACGCGCGCAGTGGTACCCCCGCGCGGGCGAGAAGGACTGGCTGGAATCGGTGACGCGCGAAGTCAAGGCCGTGAGAAGCGGTGTCGGCTTCTGCGATGTCTCGACGCTCGGCAAGATCGACGTGCATGGCCCGGATGCCGGCGCCTTCCTCGACCGCGTCTATATCAACACCTTCTCCAACCTTGCCGTCGGCAAGGCCCGCTACGGGCTGATGCTGCGCGAGGACGGCATCGTCTATGATGACGGCACGACGTCGCGGCTGGCCGAGGACCACTATTTCCTGACCACCACCACGGCCAAGGCCGGACTGGTGATGCAGCATCTCGAATTCTGCCGGCAGGTGCTGTTTCCCGAGCTCGACGTGCAGCTGACCTCGGTCTCCGACCAGTGGGCGCAGTTCTCCATCGCCGGCCCCAAGACCCGCGATTTGCTGAAGGAGATCGTCGATCCGGCGGAGGACCTTTCCAACGAAGGTTTTCCGTTCATGGGGGCGCGGGAAGTCGCTTTGCGCGGCGGCATCAAGGCGCGGCTGTTCCGCATCTCCTTCTCCGGCGAAATGGCGTTCGAGATTTCCGTTCCGGCGCGCTACGGCGAGGCGATGGCGCGCAATCTGATGCTGGCCGGCGCGCCGTTCGGCGTCACGCCTTACGGCACCGAAGCGCTCGGCGTGATGCGCATTGAAAAGGGCCATATCGCCGGACCGGAATTGAGCGGCACGACGACGGCCGCCGATCTCGGCCTCGGCAAGATGATGTCGACCAAGAAAGACTTCATCGGCCGCGTCATGGCCGGCCGTGAGGCGCTGGTGGCGCCGAACCGGCAGGTCGTGGTCGGCGTCAAGCCGACGGACAGAGTGCGCCGCCTGCGCTCGGGCGCGCACATTATACCGAAAGGGCAGACACCCGGGCCAGGCAACGACCAGGGCTATGTCACCTCGGTCTGCTTCTCGCCGACAGCGGACCAGTGGATCGGGCTGGCGCTGGTCGAGCGCGGCCGCGAACGCATCGGTGAGATCGTCCATGCGCATGACCCGATACGCGGCGAGGATTATGACGTCGAACTCTGCAATCCCGTCTTCTACGATCCGGATGGGGGGCGCCAGCGTGGCTGAGTTTTTCTGGGACGTTCGCAGCCCGCTCGATCGCTCGCTTGTCGCCGGGTCTTATGGCGCGGCTGGTGAAGCCGGCGTGGCGCTGACCGAGATCCGCAATTTTGAGTTGGTGCAAGTGATGGCGCGGCGCGGCAAGGCGGCGGAGCTGGCCACGGCTGCGATGGGCCGGTTCGGCGTTGCGCCTCCAGAAACGCCGAAGGCGGTGCAGACTTCCGGTGCCGCGCTGATCTGGTCGGGACCGGATCAATTTTTCGTCCTGTCGAAGGGTGGCAAGCACTTGATTGGGGCGCTTGCTCCTTCCTTTGCCGGTTCGGCTTCGCTCTCCGACCAGTCGCATGCGCGGGTGCTGATCAGCGTTTCCGGCGTCAAGGCGCGGGCGATGTTGGCCAAGCTGTCGTCGATCGATCTGTATGCCGATGTGTTCGCGATTGGCGCGGCTGCCGCGACCTCGATGGATCACACCAGCGTCACGCTGTGGCGGGGAAGTGATCGAGATGGATTGGCCGTGTTCAACGTTCTGGTGTTCGCGACTTTTGCCGAGAGCCTTTGGCATACGATGCTCGACTCGGCTGCGGAGTACGGCGTGGCGATCAGCCATTCCGAGGAACTGGCGTAGCGTTTGTGAACGCTCTTCCTCCTCCCTTGTGAGAGAAGATGGATTGGCGCACAGCGACGAGACCGATGAGGGGTGTTCCAGCGAAGTGAGACGTTCACTTTCCCTGGAGCACCCCCCATCCGTCGCCTTCTGCGACACCTTCTCCCACAGGGGGAGAAAGGGAGCTTACATCACCCCCGCCTTGCCAAACTCAACCGCGCTGCTATTCTTGCTGCTAAAATAATTTCACACACAGGCAAACTTCGAACCGCAAGGCTGAGATGAGCCAGTCACCCTACCCCACGGTCACAGCCGGACCGCCGCGTCCGAGCCTCATCCTGAGGCCCGGCCAGATCGCGCTGCCGCCCGGCATGGAACGCTATACGGTCCAGGGCAATGGCGCGGTGCTGATCGAGGTTGATGCCGGCGACACGATCACGGTGCGCAATGTCGAGGGTGGCCAGGCCTGCGAGCTGCTGGCCTGGGACAACACAGGCGCCACCGATCCCGGCATCTTAGGCGAAAAGTCCAACAGCAATGCCGCCGGCATCAAGGCGTTGCTCGCCGAGGGCGATGACAGTCTCGCGACCCTGCGGCGTGGGCTGGCGCGCCGGCAGGTGCAACTCGACCAGGCAAAGGCCGTGCGCGTGTTCGGCGCCACCACGCCGGCCGGAACGGAACAGAGTTTCACGGTCGTGCGCGATGGCTCGATGATCATCGCCGCGCCCGGCGGGCCGATGCTGGTCGATGGCCACGACACGGCGACACCGCTTACCGTCATCGTGCGGCGCGCCACGGTGCGCCTGAAATCGAAGTCGCAATTGGCCGATCCCCTCGCCGATCCGGTGCTCGACCTGCGCGTCCATTCGGCGACGGCGGAATCCTATTTCGTCAAGGCCGGCGACTATCTGCAGATCATCGACGTCGACGGCCGCCAGTGCACCGACTTCCAGTGCTTTTCGGCGCGCAAGCTGGACAGAGGCCTCGACCATCCGCTCGACGTGACGACGACGCGGACGTTGATGGGGTCGAGCTACCCGATGCCCGGCCTGCATTCGAAATATTACGACCAGGACATGGAGCCGCTGGTCGAGGTGGTGCAGGACACATGCGGCAGGCATGATGCTTTCGCATTGGCTTGCGCCGCCAAATATTACGACGATATCGGCTATCCCGGCCACACCAACTGCTCGGAGAATTTCAACGGCGCCCTGGCCGGCAAGGGCGTCACTCCCCGCGCCGGCTGGATGGCGATCAACTTCTTCTTCAACACGGCGATCGATGCGCATGGCGTGATGGTGTCCGACGAGCCATGGTCGCGAGCTGGCGACTATGTGCTGTTGCGCGCGCTGACCGACATCGTCTGCGTTTCCTCCGCCTGCCCCGACGACACGACGCCGGCCAATGGCTGGGACCTCACCGACATCCATGTGCGGACCTATTCCGGCCAGCACAAATTCTCGCGAGCGATCGCCAGACGCATGACGCCCGATTCGGAACCGAAAATGACCCGCGAGACCGCCTTCCATTCGTCCTTCGCCAAGCACACCCGCAACTTCGCCGAGTACAGGGGCTACTGGCTGGCCAATTCCTTCGCCAAGGACGGACCGATCGCCGAATACTGGGCCTGCCGGCAGGATGCCGTGATCATGGACCTGTCGCCGCTCAGAAAATTCGAGGTCACCGGCCCGGATTCCGAAGCGCTGCTGCAATACACGCTGACCCGCGACGTCAAGAAACTCGGCGTCGGCCAGGTCGTCTACTCGGCCATGTGCTACGAGCATGGCGGCATGATCGACGACGGCACGTTGCTCAGGCTCGGCAAGGACAATTTCCGCTGGGTCGGCGGCGACGATCTGTCCGGCGAATGGCTGCGCGAGACGGCCAAGAAGCTCGGGCTCAACGTGCTGGTGCGCTCGTCGACCGACCAGATGCACAATGTCGCCGTGCAAGGCCCGAAGAGCCGCGACATCCTGAGAGAGGTGATATGGACCTCGCCGCTGCAGCCGTCGATCGACGAGCTCGAATGGTTCCGCTTCGCGGTTGCCCGCATCGGCGGCGGCAATGGCATCCCGATCGTCGTCTCGCGCACCGGCTATACGGGCGAGCTCGGCTACGAGATCTGGTGCCATCCGCGTGACGCCGAAAAGGTGTTCGACGCGATCTGGGAGGCCGGCCAGCCGCATGGGCTGAAACCGATGGGGCTGCAAGCGCTCGACATGGTGCGCATCGAGGCCGGACTGATCTTCGCCGGTTACGAATTTTCCGACCAGACCGACCCGTTCGAGGCCGGCATCGGCTTCACCGTGCCGCTGAAGAGCAAGACCGACGATTTCATCGGCCGCGAGGCGCTGATCCGGCGCAAGGAAAACCCGCAGAACAAACTGGTCGGGCTCGACATCGACAGCAATGTCGATGTCGGCCATGGCGACTGTGTCCATGTCGGCCGCGCTCAGATCGGCGTGGTCACATCAGGTACGCGCTCGCCGGTGCTCGGCAAGAACATCGCGCTGGCCAGGCTCGACGTCACCCATGCGGCCACCGGTACGGAGGTCGAGATCGGCAAGCTCGACGGCCACGCCAAGCGGCTGCCGGCACGCGTCGTCGCCTTCGCCCATTACGATCCGCAAAAGACCAGACCGCGCTCCTGACTGCTGCTTTCCAGGCCGGCAAACCGCGCGCCGGTGGCGCCGCGAGGCGTATTGTTGCATGCGCGCGCAAGCGTGATGTGTACGGCGTCACAAAACGCTTGACGTGAAAGCGCGCCGGATCAATCTTCACTCCTAAGAAAAAAATACGACTGAGTGGAAACACCGGAGTCGTACGATCAAGTGCCGGGGAGCAAGCTTCGCAAAGCCGAGGCATCGCTGGCGGGGAACACGAGAAAAAGGGGAAGTCACTGACATGAGCACCATAAGCACGGCCCTCGAGCAGCCTGCCGAAAGCAAGCTGCTCAGGCATATCGACTGGCGCGGCGCCTTCTGGGTGGCGAGCGGCGTTCCGGCGCTGGTCCTGTTTTCGATCGGCGGCATCGCCGGCACGACCGGGACGCTGGCCTTCCTGATCTGGACGGTGTCCATGATCATGGGTTTCCTGCAATCCTTCACCTATGCCGAGATCGCCGGCCTGTTCCCGAACAAGTCGGGCGGCGCCTCGATCTATGGCGCCACCGCCTGGCTACGCTACTCCAAGTTCATCGCGCCGCTATCGGTGTGGTGCAACTGGTTCGCCTGGTCGCCGGTGCTGTCGCTCGGCTGCTCGATCGCCGCCGCCTACATCCTCAACGCGCTGGCGCCGGTGCCGCTGTTCACCGAGACCTCACCTGATGTCGTCGCCTATATAGCGGCGCATGCCGGAACGGCGCCCGCCGACGCCATCACGGCAGTGACCGCTGCCGCGACACCGGCGATCCGCAACTGGACGCTCTACAGCCACACGCTGGGGCCGGTCTCCTTCACGCTCAACGCCACCTTCTTCATCGGCGCAGTGCTGATGCTGATCATCTTCTCGATCCAGCATCGCGGCATCCTCGGCACGGCCAATGTGCAGAAATATATCGGCCTGCTGGTCATCATCCCGATGCTGATCGTCGGCGTCGTGCCGATCTTCACCGGGCAGATCAATTGGGCCAATTTCTCGCCGCTGGTGCCGCTGGCCGCCGCCTATGYGCCGGATCCAGGCGCCTGGAACATCGCCGGCTGGACGCTGGTGCTCGGCGGCATGTTCATCGCCGCCTGGTCGACCTACGGTTTCGAGACCGCCGTCTGCTACACGTCCGAGTTCAAGAATCCCGGCACGGATACCTTCAAGGCGATCTTCTATTCCGGCCTGCTTTGCATGCTTCTGTTCATCCTGGTGCCCTTCACCTTCCAGGGCGTGCTGGGTCTCAACGGCATGCTGGCGACACCGATCGTCGACGGCTCGGGCGTCGCCGACGCGCTGGCCGGCATGGTCGGCGGCGGCAAGATCATCCACAGCCTCCTGGTGATGCTGATGATCCTGGCGCTGGTGCTGTGCATCATGACGGCGATGGCCGGCTCCTCGCGCACGCTCTACCAGGGCTCGGTCGACGGCTGGCTGCCGCGCTATCTCAGCCACGTCAACGAGCATGGCGCGCCGACGCGGGCCATGTGGACCGACCTCTGCTTCAACCTGATCGTGCTGGCCATCGCCTCGGCCGACGCGACCAGCTTCTTCTTCATCCTCGCCGTGTCGAACTGCGGCTACATCATCTTCAACTTCCTCAACCTCAATGCCGGCTGGATCCATCGCATCGACAACGGCCATATCGCGCGGCCGTGGAAAGCACCGACCTGGCTGCTCGGGATCGGGGCGATCTTCGCCTATGTCAACGCTATCTTCATGGGCGCCGGCGCCAAGGTGTGGAACCCGATGGCACTGTGGGCCGGCCTGATCACCGCGGCGCTGATCATCCCCGTCTTCTGCTTCCGCCACTACATCCAGGACAAGGGCAAATTCCCTGACCACATGCTGGCCGATCTCGGCATGACGGGGGCTGACCTGTCGGTGAAGAAAGCGGGCATGCTGCCCTATCTGACGCTGGTCGCCGGCGTGGCGGTGATGCTGATCGCCAACTGGTACTTTGTCATCTGACACCGCCAACCGATAAAAACGGGCGCGCTTCGGCGCGCCCGTTCCTTTTTTGCGCTGAGACGTCAACCGGACTTCCGAATGGCTGCTTCCGAGCCATCGAAGAACCGGTTGGGCGGCCGCTTCAGGCCGAGATTCTCGCGCAGCGTCGATCCCTCATACTGCCGCCTGAAGATGCCGCGCCGCTGCAGCTCGGGCACCACCTTCTCGACGAAATCGTCGAGCCCGGCGGGCAGATAGGGGAACATGATGTTGAAGCCGTCCGATCCCTCGGTGACCAGCCATTCCTCCATCTCGTCGGCGATGGTTTGCGGCGTGCCGACGAAGGCCAGGCCGGAATAGCCGCCCAGCCTTTGGGCAAGCTGGCGCACCGTCAGATTTTCGTTACGGGCGAGCTCGATGACGCGCTCGCGGCTGCTCTTCGAGGCATTGCTCTCCGGTATTTCAGGCAAGGGTGCATCGGGATCGAAGGCCGACGCGTCATGCCCAAGCGCGATCGACAGCGAGGCAATGCCGCTCTCGTAATAGACCAGGCTGTCGAGCTTGGCCCGCTTGGCCCGCGCTTCCTCGACACTGTCGCCGACAATGACGAAGGCACCGGGCAGGATCTTGATGTCGTCGCGCGAACGGCCGAGTTTTTGAGCCCTGCCCTTGACGTCGGCAAGGAAGCGCTGCCCGGCGGCCAGATCGCCATGGGCGGCGAAAATCACCTCGGCCGTCTCAGCGGCCAGCTGCCGCCCGGCTTCCGAGGCACCGGCCTGGACGATGACCGGCCAGCCCTGCACGGGACGCGCAATGTTGAGCGGCCCGCGCACCGAGAGGTGCTCGCCCTTATGATCCAGCACATGCAGCTTGGTCGGATCGAAATAGAGCCCGCTTTCAGCGTCGCGGATGAAGGCATCGTCGGCAAAACTGTCCCACAGGCCGGTCACGACATCGTAGAATTCCCGTGCCCGGTGATAGCGCTCGTCATGCTCGACATGTTCGTCCAGCCCGAAATTCAGCGCCGCGTCGGGGTTGGACGTGGTGACGATGTTCCAGCCGGCGCGCCCGCCGCTGATATGGTCGAGCGACGCGAAGCGCCGCGCAATGTGATAAGGCGCATCGAAGGTCGTCGACGCTGTGGCGACCAGGCCGATATGATCGGTGACGGCGGCCAGCGCCGATAAGAGCGTGAACGGCTCGAACGACGTCACCGTATGGCTGCGCCGCAGCGCCTCGACCGGCATGTTGAGCACGGCCAGATGGTCGGCCATGAAGAAGGCGTCGAACTTCGCCGCCTCCAGCGTCTGCGCGAAGCGCTTCAGATGCGCGAAGTTGAAATTGGCGTCGGGATAGGCGCCGGGATAGCGCCAGGCGCCGGTGTGCAAGCTGACCGGGCGCATGAAGGCGCCAAGCCGCAATTGCCGTTTTTCTGTCATGGGAAGACACCTTGATGAAGACGAGCGTTGCCGCTCCGGTGTCGCTCAGCATGGAACCGCTTTGCGGCCCTGGGAAGGAATTCTGTTTTGCGAAACCGGCAGCGGGGAGCATTTTCATCGGCGTGACGGATCAAGCCGTCACGCCGCATCATCCGCCATCGCCGACGGCGGATGATGCAATGAAACCACTCTATTCCGCGGCCAGGGCCAGTTGCGGCCGCTCGGTCGCCAACTCTGGTTCGGGCGCCTGCTCATTGTTCACCACCTTCTTCGGCTCGCGGCCGAAGAACAGCGCGTAGCCGGCCGGCAGAACCAGGATGGTCAGCACGGTGGCGACCACGATGCCGCCCATCATGGCGTAGGCGAGAGGGCCCCAGAACACGGCGCGCGAGATCGGGATCAGCGCCAGAACCGCCGTCATGGCCGTCAGCACGATCGGCCGGAAACGGCGTACGGCCGAGCCGATGATGGCTTCCGAGCGTTCCATGCCCCTGGCGATGTCCTGGTCGATCTGGTCGACCAGGATGATCGAGTTGCGCATGATGATGCCGAGCAGCGCGATGACGCCGAGAATGGCGACGAAGCCAAACGGCGCACCGCTGATCAAAAGCGCGGCGGCGGCCCCGATGATGCCCAGCGGGCCGGTGGCCAGCACCAGCATCGCCTTGCCGAAGTTCTGCAGCTGGATCATCAGAAGCACGACGATGATGGCCAGCATGATCGGCGCCTTGGCGGCGATCGACGCCTGGCTTTCGGCCGAATCCTCGGCACCGCCCTGGATCTCGATCTTGTAGCCGGGCGCCAGGCCGTCACGCAGGCCCTGCATGTCCTTGTACATCTTGGTGACGACATCGTTGGACTGCACGCCATCGGGCAGGGTTGCCCGCACGCTGATGGTCGGCAGACGGTCGCGGCGCCATTCGATGCCTTGCTCCAGCACCGGCACCACCTTGGCCACCTGCGACAGCGGCACGAAGCCGCCGAAATCGGTCGGGATATAGACCGAGTCGACCGAAGACAGCAGGCTGCGGCTGGCGTCCGGCTCGCGGGCGACGATGGAGACCGTCTCCTCGCCATCGCGGAAGTCGTCGAGCGGCGCGCCGGCCATGGTCGCCTGCAGCATTTGGCGGATGCGCTGCGAGGTGACGCCGAGCGCCCGGGCGCGATCCTGGTCTATGACCAGCTTCATTGCCGGCACCGGTTCGAGCCAGTCGTCATGTACGGCGCCCAGCAGCGGATCCTCGCGGAACTTCGCCTTCACCTGGTCGGCGATGCGGCGCACTTCCTGGCGATCGGGACCCATGACACGCATCTGTACCGGCCAGCCGGTCGGCGGTCCGAGGAACAGGCGATCGACCTTGGCGCGGATCGAGGGGAAATCCTCGGCCAGAACCGTGCGCAGCTTGACGATCAGCCGCTCGCGCGCCGGCTCGTCATTGGCCATCACCAGCATCTGGGCGAAGTTCGGGTTGCGCAGCTGCTGGTCGAGCGGCAGGAAGAAGCGCGGCGCGCCCTCGCCGATATAGGTGGCGATGAAGCGCTTGTCCTTGTCGTCCATCAACTTGGCTTCCAGCGCCTTGGCCTGCGTTTCGACCTCCTTGATGCTGGTGCCTTCCGGCAGCCAGAGGTCGACCAGGATTTCCGGCCGCGACGATTGCGGGAAGAAGTTCTGCGGGATGAACTGGAACGCCCATAGGCTGGTGCCGAAAGTCACCAGCGTCATGACCAGCACGATGATGCGGTGACGCACGGCCCAGCCGACGGTCGAGCGCAGCCGGCGGTAGAAGCGTGTGTCGAAGGCGTCATGATGGCTGCCGGCATGCTTGCGCTGCTTGAGGATCATGTTGCCGAGCCACGGGGTGAAATAGACCGCGACGAACCACGAGACGATCAGTGCGATGCCGACGACATAGAACAGGGTGCGCACATATTCACCCGCGGTGGAGGCGGCAAAGCCGACCGGGATGAAGCCGGCGGTGGTAATGAGCGTGCCGGTCAGCATCGGGAAGGCGGTCGACGTATAGGCGAAGCTCGCGGCCTCGATCTTGACCAGCCCCTCCTCCAGCTTGCGCTCCATCATCTCGACAACGATCATGGCGTCGTCGACGAGCAGGCCGAGCGCGATGATCAGGGCGCCCAGCGAAATGCGCTGCAGGTCGATGCCGAGCTCGTACATGATGGCGAAGGTGGCGGCCAGAACCAGCGGAATGGCGATGGCTATGACCAGGCCCGAACGCCAGCCGATCGACAGGAACGAGACGACAAGCACGATCAGCAGCGCTTCGCCGAGCGCATGCATGAACTCGGCCACCGCATCGGTGACGACGCCCGGCTGATCGGAAATCTGGTCGACCGACACGCCATAGGGCAGCGCCTCCTCGAAGCGCTTGTAGGTCGCCTCGACATCCTTGCCGACATCGGTGACCTTGAAGCCCTTGGCCATGACGACGCCAAGCTGCACGCTGTCATGACCGTTGAAGCGGTATTTGCGCTGGAAGGGATCTTCGAGCCCGGAGGTGACGGTGGCGATGTCGCCGAGACGGGTCACCTGCCCGCCGGCACGCAGGCGCAATTCCCTGATATCGGCGGCCTTGGTGACGTCGCCTTCGACGGAGATGCGCACCGAATTGACGCCGGTGTCGACGGCGCCGGCCGGATCGACATTGTTCTGGCCCTTGATCGCGTTCTGCAGGTCAGGCAGCGTCAGGCCGCGCTCGGCCAGCGCCTTGGACGAGACGTCGATATAGAGCTTTTCCGGCTGGTCGCCGATGATGACGGCCTTCTCGACGCCGGGCGTCGTCAACAGCATGTCGCGCGCCTGGATGGCGAACTTCTTCAGCTCCGGATAGGAGAAGCCATCACCGCTGATCGAATGCAGGGTGATGAAGGTGTCGCCGAATTCGTCGTTGAAATAGGGACCGAGCAGGCCTTGCGGCAGGTCGCCTGAGATGTCGCCGACTTTCTTGCGCACCTGATAGAAGGCGTCCGAGACCTCGGCGGCGTTGGTATCGCCCTTGATCTGCACGGTGATGATGGCGCTGCCGGCGCGGGTGAAGGAACGCACGAAATCGAGATGCGGCGTCTCCTGCAGCTTGCGCTCGATCTTGTTGACGACCTGGTCTTCCATCTCCTGGATGGAGGAGCCTGGCCAGATCGCCTGCACGACCATGACGCGGAATGTGAAATCCGGGTCTTCCTTCTGGCCCATGCGCATCAGGCCGAGCGCACCGGCGATGATGATCAGCCCGAACAGGAAGCGCGCGATGGAGGGATGGCCGATGGCCCAGCGCGAGAGGTTGAAGGGCCGCTTTTCTTCAGTGGAATTGGTCATCGGTACTCGTCCACTTTGTCTGCCGGCGCCTGGGGCCTCGAAGAAGCGCGGCGCGCGGAACGAAATCATCTGCGTTCGATCTGGCTTCCGGGCGGCGAGGCTTTCCGAGCGGAGAGACACTCATCGCGGTGGGACGCTAGGTCGATGCGGGGGTACATCGGCCGTGACGTCTCAGCCTTCGGGCGCACGCCGCCCGGAAACCTGCGGCCGCGGGAACGCGCGGCCGACCTGTCTGTCCTCAGCGCAGCCGGCTGGCGTCGTCGCCCTCGGCCGAGGCTGATTGCTGCGCCACACCGCCGGCGAGCTTGACCTTGAGATTCTCGGTCATGAACTGGGTGCCGGCGGCGACCACGATATCGCCGGGCTTCAATCCTTCGGCGACGCGCACACCATCGGCGGCGAACTTGGCAACCGTCACCGGACGGGCATGGACGGTGTCGGCGCCCCGATCGACGGTCCAGACGATCGACTGGCTGTCTTTCTCAGCCAACGCGCTCAAAGGGATCGAAACCAGCTGCTTCTCGTTGGCGGCGGAGGCCTCGATATTGGCGGTCATGCCGAGAAGCACGCGTGGATCGTTGGGCAGGCTGACACGGACGGCGAAGGTGCGCGACTGCGGATCGGCGCTGCCGGCGACTTCGCGGACCTTGCCGTCGAGCGCCAGCGTGCTGTCGGACCAGAACCCGGCCTTGACTGGCTTGCCCGGCTTGAACTCGGCGATCTCCATTTCGGGCACCGCGATCAGCACTTCCTTTTCGCCGTCGACCGCGACAGTGACCACGGGCGTGCCGGAGCCGACCACCTGGCCGACATCGGCATTGACCGCGGTGACGATGCCATCCCGGTCGGCCCTGAGGTCGGTATAGCCGACCTGGTTCTTGGCCTGATCAAGCGACGAGCGGGCGGAGTCGCGCGTCGCGACCGCCTGGTCATGGGCCAGCGTCGCCTGTTCGAGCTGTGATTTCGGTGCGAAGTTTTTGGTAAAAAGTTGCTCGGCGCGCTTGCGCGTGAGCTCCGTCGTCTCGACCTGCCGTTCGGCGGCATCGAGCGCGGCCTGCGCGCTCTTGACCGACAGGTCATAGTCGGTGGGATCGATGCGGGCGAGCACGTCGCCCGGCGCCACATGCTGACCGATGTCGACCAGACGCTCGGTGATCTTGCCGTTGACGCGGAAAGCCAGGGCGCTTTCGGTGCGAGCCCGCACGGACCCCGAATAGGAGAGCGTGCGGGTGTCATGCGCCTGAGCGATCTCGACGACCTTGACCGGGCGGATGATCTCCTTGACCTCGGCCTTCTCCTGGCTGCAGCCGGCAAGCACGAGCCCTGCAACGATCAGGCCCGCAACCGGCAGCCGGCGGATGATGGAGTTGGACAAAGACATCGTGGTACTCCCGACTGGAGACGGACTGTCGACACCGGCGACCGGCGGCTATTTCAAGGCTCTGATGGCGTAGTCGATAAGTTCGTCGGGCATTGCCCGGTTGGTCTTGGCAAGGCACTGCGCCACCATCTGCGGATGGCAGAGAATGACGGTGGCGGCGCCGAAGCAGCGCGACGCCACTTCGTGATCCTGCTGCCTGAACTCGCCGGTCTCGACGCCCTCGCGGATCACCTCGGCGAACAGGTCGTGGATGCTGTTGACGTGCTTGTCGATGACGCCCCAGTCGCGCTCGAGCGCGACAATGACCATCTCATGGACCTTCTGCTCGTCGAGCATGGTCTCCAGCGTCATCTTGTATTGCGCATGGATGTAGCGCCGCAGCCGCTCCTCGGCGCTGATCGGCAGATGCATGATCTCGTAAGCCATCTTGTAGCTGGCGCCGAGCATGCGGCCGCAGACCGCCTGGTGGATTTCGACTTTGGAGGCGAAGAAACGGTAGATATTGGCCGGCGACATGCCGAGCTCGCGGGCAATGTCGGCAACATTGGTCTTGCCGTAGCCGTAGTGCCGGAACAGGCGCTCCGCGCAGTCGAGAATGCGCGTCACATTCTCCTGTTTGGCGGCATCGGCCACGATGTTGGCGGCTTCGGACATGGCTCTTTCGTTTGACAAGTGACGAATTTCGATTTTCGTCAGTCGTAAATTGAAAGAGGCGGGATGTCAACGCGAAATCGACGTACGCGTATAGTTGGTGACAGATGGTGACAGTGGTCGAGCATGACAAGCGGTGCCCGCGATTGGCGGCAAACCTCATGAGTTCGTCATCCTAGGGCGAAGCAAGGAGCGAAGCGACCCGGCGCAGGCCCCCGGGGACCCATTCCGGCACTCTGGTCAAAGAATGTGGTTACTCAATGGTTTACGCCTCTAACGGTAAACCATTCTCGACCGCTGGAGCACGGCCGCGAGGTCGTGGCATGGATCCCAGGGTTTCCGCGACGTCGCTTCGCGACTGCTCCACCCAAGGATGACGAAGTTAGGTACGCTTCGCCATTTCCCGCAGCCGGAACTTTTGGATCTTGCCTGTCGACGTCTTCGGTATTTCAGCAAAAATCACCGCCTTCGGCACCTTGAAGCGGGCCAGCAGCGCGCGGCAGTGCTCGATGATCTCGGCCTCGCTCGCCGCCTTGCCGGCCTTCAATTCGACATAGGCAACCGGCACCTCGCCCCATTTGTCGTCCGCGCGGGCGACCACACCACAGGACGCAACCGAGGCGTGTTTGTAGAGCGCGTCCTCGACCTCGATCGAGGAAATATTCTCGCCGCCCGAGATGATGATGTCCTTGGAACGGTCCTTGAGCTGGATGTAGCCGTCTGGATGCATGACGCCGAGATCGCCGGAATGGAACCAGCCGCCGGCGAAGGCTTCGTCGCTCGCCTTGCGGTTCTTGAGATAGCCCTTCATGACAATGTTGCCGCGAAACATGACCTCACCGATGGTTTCGCCATCGGCCGGCGTTGCCCGCATCGTTTCGGGGTCCATGACGGTCAGGCCTTCGAGCGCGGCGTAGCGCACGCCCTGCCTGGCCTTCTTGGCGCTGCGCTCGCCCTTTGCCAGAGCGTCCCATTCGCTATGCCATTCGTTGACCACCGCCGGGCCATAGGTCTCGGTCAGCCCGTAGAGATGGGTGACGGCAAAGCCGGCATCGGCCATGCCCGACAGCACGGCTTCCGGCGGCGGCGCGGCCGCGGTGTTGAAGGTCACCGTCTGCGCGAACGCGCGCTTGTCCTCATCCCGCGCATTGATCAGCACCGACATGACGACCGGCGCGCCGCAGAGATGAGTGACGCCGTGATCGGCGATGGCGTCGTAGATCGGCTTCGGCCGCACCCAGCGCAGGCAGACATGGGTGCCGGCCTGCACGGCCAGCGTCCAGGGAAAGCACCAGCCATTGCAGTGGAACATCGGCAGCGTCCAGAGATAGACGGCATGCTTGGCCATGCCGGCATGGATGGTGTTGGTGTAGGCCATCAGGGCGGCACCACGATGGTGATAGACGACGCCCTTGGGATTGCCCGTCGTGCCGGAGGTGTAGTTGAGCGAGATGGCGTCCCATTCGTCGTCGGGCATTGACCAGGCGAAATCCTCATCGCCGCCTGCGACAAAATCCTCATAGTCGAGCGCGCCGATCCGCTCGCCCTTCGGATAGGGAGCGTCGGCGGCGTAGTCGGGATCGTCATAGTCGATGACCAGCGGCTTGACCTTGGCCAGATCAAGCGCCTGCCGGACGACGCCGGAGAATTCGCGGTCGACGATCAGCACCCTGGTCTCGGCATGGTCGAGCTGGAAGGCGATGACCGCGGCGTCGAGGCGGGTGTTGAGCGAGTGCAGCACCGCCTTGGTCATCGGCACGCCGAAATGCGCCTCCAGCATTGGCGGCGTGTTGGACAGCATCACAGTGACGGTGTCGCCCTTGCCAATGCCGCGCTTGTGCAGCGCCGAGGCAAGCTTCAGCGAGCGGCGCCAGAAATCGCGGTAGCTGATGCGCTGGCGCCCGTGGACGATGGCGATGTGGTCGGGATAGGTCCTTGCCGCGCGCTCCAGATAGGTGAGCGGCGTCAGCGGCTGGTGGTTGGCCGCGTTCCTGTCGAGATCCTGTTCGTAAGGATTGCCCATCCCGTCCTCCCCAAAGTCCTTTTCGAACTTTCTAACCTTAGCACTCTCGTCAGGCCATCCCCTTGAATGGCCGAAAATGCTATGCTGTCCAGGCTTTGTAGAACGACTATCCCGGATGCGTTCTGTTTAGAGGCGATCGCACTCGCGCATCCGAATTTGACTTTTGTCGAGAGCCGTGACTATTGTCAGCCAAGGAGACGGCATGGCGATCCGACCGGCAGAACAGATCATTCACAAAGCCGCGTGGCTCTATTACGCGCATGGCCTGCGGCAAGACCAGGTTGCAAGCCAGCTTAACATTTCGCGCGCTTCGGTGGCCATGTATCTGCGTAAGGCGCGCGAGACCGGCATCGTCAACATCTCGACCTCGACCCAGCTGTTCACCGACGATGTGATGGCGCGCAGGCTCGAGGACGCCTTGAAACTCGACGCGGTCTGGATCGCGCCGGAGAATGGCCATATCCCTGACCCCTCGACCGACATCGCCGTGCTGGCGGCAAGCGTCTTTCTCGAACTGGTCAAGAAGGGCGATCGCATCGGCGTCGCCTGGGGCCGCACTGTCTACATGATCGCCGACATCATGTCCTATGCCGACCTGCAGGACGTCACTGTGGTGCAGCTCTGCGGCAATCTCGGTGCGCCCTACTCCTACCGGCCCGACCAATGCACGATGGAGATCGCGCGCCGGCTCAATGCCAAGGGGCTTAATTTCTATGCGCCGCTGGTGCTGTCGACGGAAGAGCTGGCGCGGGCGCTGCGCGCCGAGCCGGTGATCCGTGAGCAGCTGGCCGGCATCAGCGATTGCAATCTCGCACTTTTTTCCGTCGGCACCGTCGATGCCGACAGCCATGTCGTCAAATGCGGCGCGCTGAACCCGGACGAAATGGCCGCGCTGCGCGGCATAGGCGCCGCCGGCGTGATCGCCGGACAGATCATCGACGCCAAGGGCGAGGCGCTCGACTGCAGCTACAACCGCCGGGTCATTTCGGCTGAACTCGCTTCGCTCCGCGCCATCGAAAAACGCCTGATGGTGGTGCAGGAGGACAGCAAGTTCGATCCTGTGCTCGCAGCCCTTGCCGGCGGGCTTTGCACGCATCTGGTGGTCGGCGCGCATATGGCGCAGCGGCTGCTCGATCATGCCGGAGCGGCGTCACCAAAAGCATCCTGAAAAGCAACCCTTCGCCGGCGCATTGTCATCAAGGCGTCGCGGCATTCCTGTTTCACCACCCAAGACAGCAACTGGACGAAGCGACATGAAGAATTTGTGGAACGACGACGCGGCCGAGAAACTCGTTGCCGACTATGCCAAGAAAGGCGTCGGCCGCGACCTCGCGCTGCGCGTCTACACGACGCGGCTCTTGGGCGGCGTGCCGCAGCTGGTCCTGCATGGCGGCGGCAACACCTCCTGCAAGATCAAGGCGACCGACCTTGTCGGCGATGAATGGGATGTGCTCTGCGTCAAGGGCAGCGGCTGGGACATGGCCGTCATCGAGCCGCAGGGCCTGCCGGCGGTGAAGATGGGCGCCCTGCTCAAGGCCCGCGCGCTGGACAAGCTCGCCGACGAGGACATGGTGGCGCTGCAGCGCGCGAACCTCATCGATCCCTCCTCGCCCAACCCCTCGGTCGAGACGTTGCTACATGCGTTCCTGCCGCACAAATTCGTCGATCACACCCATTCGACCGCCATCCTGGCCATCGTCGATCAGGAAGATTCGAAGCCGCTGGTGAAGACGGTGTTCGGCACCAAGATGGGTTATGTGCCCTACATCATGCCGGGCTTCGACCTCGCCAAGGCGGCGGCCGATGTGTTCGATGCCGATCCGACCGTTGAGGGCCTGATCCTAGACAAGCACGGCATCTTCACCTTCGGCGACGATGCCAAACAGGCCTACGACCGGATGATCCACTATGTGAACGTCGCCGAGGAGTATGTCGCCAGGAATGCCAAGCCGAAGGCTGCCAAGGTGACGCTGCCGGCAAGACTTGCGACGCCGGCATCCATCGCGCCGATGCTCCGCGGCGCCGTTGCGGTGGCGCGCGGCGAAGGCCGCTTCGACCGCATGATCTCCGACTTCCGCACCTCGGACGCAATCGTCGATTTCATCAATTCGGCTGCGATTGCCGACTATGCGGGACGCGGCGTGTCGACGCCGGATCTATCGATCCGCATCAAGACCGGGCCGATGGCGGTGCCGGCGCCCGATGCCGACAAAGCCGGCGACTACAAGGCCGTCATCAAGAGCCATGTCGACGCCTTCGCCAAGGAGTATCGCGCCTATTTCGAGACCAATGACGCGCTCGACGATGTCAAGCGCACCATGCTCGATCCGATGCCGCGGCTGACGCTGGTACCGGGGCTCGGCATGTTCGGCCATGGCCGCACGCTGAAGGATGCCAGGATCGCCTCCGATGTCGGCGAAATGTGGATCGAGGCTGTGCGCGGCGCCGAGGCCGTCGGCCGCTTCCATCCGCTGTCCAAGGCCGATTTGTTCCCGCTGGAATACTGGTCGCTGGAACAGGCCAAGCTCGCCTCCAGCAAGCCAAAGCCGCTGACCGGCCAGGTGGTGCTGATCACCGGCGGCGCCGGCGCGATCGGTGCTGCGACGGCAAAGCTGTTCGCCGACAATGGCGCCCATGCCGTCGTCGTCGACCTCGATGGCGACAAGGCCGCCGATGCCGCCAAGAAGGCCGGCAACAATTCGATCGGCGTTGCCGCCGACATCACCGACCCCGCACAAGTGCGTGCCGCCTTCGACAAAGCGGTCGCCGTCTTCGGCGGCGTCGACATTCTGGTCTCCAATGCGGGTGCGGCCTGGGAAGGCCGCATCGGCGAGCTTGACGACGCGCTGCTGCGCAAGAGTTTCGAGCTCAATTTCTTCGCCCATCAGTCGGTGGCGCAGAACGCCGTGCGCATCATGCTGGAACAGGGCACCGGCGGCGTGCTGTTGTTCAACACCTCCAAGCAGGCGGTCAATCCGGGGCCGAAGTTCGGCGCCTATGGCGTGCCGAAGGCGGCGACTTTGTTCCTGTCCCGGCAATACGCGCTCGACTATGGCGCGCATGGCATCCGTTCGAACGCCGTCAACGCCGACCGCATCCGCTCCGGGCTTTTGACCGACGCCATGATCGCCAGCCGCTCCGGCGCGCGCGGCGTGTCGGAGAAGGAATACATGTCCGGCAACCTGCTCGGCCAGGAAGTGACGGCGCAGGACGTGGCGCAGGCCTTCCTGCATCACGCGCTGGCCGAGCGGACAACCGCCGACGTGACGACGGTCGACGGCGGCAACATCGCGGCGGCGCTGCGGTAGGCTTGTAAGAACTGTCCGCTGTAGCTACATTGTGGCTCAACGCAAGGGAGTTACGATATGGCTACAGATGCAGTGGTCCGCGCTCGGATCGACGCCGCAACGAAGGATCAGGCAACGGAAGCTTTGGCGGCCATGGGCTTGTCGGTCTCCGATGCCATTCGCCTGCTCCTGGTGCGCGTGGCCGCCGACAAGGAATTTCCTTTCCCGGTGAAAGTGCCTAACGCAACCACGCGAAAGGCCATGGCCGAATTGGAAAAAGGCAAAGGCAAGCGCTTCGCCTCGGCTGATGAATTGTTCAAGGATCTGGGGCTCTAGGAATGCCAGCGCCCATTCATTCCGGGCAATTTCGTCGGGATGTGAAGCGTATGGAAAAGCGTGGCAAGAACCTTGGGAAATTGCGCGATCTGCTAGGCCTGCTGATCGCCGGGCATGAACTGCCGCCGACGTATAAGGATCATCCTCTGAAAGGCGACTGGAAGGGCTTTCGAGACGCGCATATCGAACCGGACTGGCTCCTGATCTACCGCGTTGTCGGCGATGAATTGCAGCTTGCCCGTACCGGTTCGCATTCCGACCTGTTCAACGAGTGAACTCCACGAAATAGCCGCCCACAGCGATCTGCTGCGGGCGGCTCTCGATGCGTGCCATTCGACACGCCGTAAAGTGCCGAAAGCTACTTCGCGTTCGGGTTCGGCATCCAGGCCGGCATGGCGACATCGGCGTGGGCGAACTGCGGCAGCTTGGCCGACAGGTCTTCCATGTTCTTGATGTCCTTGTCGATCAGCTCCTTCTGGGTGATCAGGGTCGGCGGCACGATGACGTTGTGGCCGGGATCTTCGCCGGCCAGCAGCTGCGCCAGAGCGCGCACCGAGACCTGGCCGACGACGGCCGGGTTGGTGGCGGCAGTCGCTGCCCAGGCGCTGTCGGGTTCGCGCATCGCTGATATGTCCGATGTCGAGATGTCGGCCGAGTAGATCTTGATGCCCTTGTTCAGGCCGGCTTCGTCGACGGCGATCTTCACGCCCTTGGCGAATTCGTCATAGGGGGCGAACATCACCTTGATGTCGGGATGCGCCGACAGCACCGAACGCGCCTGGTTGGCGACGGAATTGGCGATCGGGTTGTCGAGCGTGCCGAACATCGCGACTTCCTTGATGCCGGCGTATTTCTTCTTCACGTCGACCCAGGTCTCATTGCGGCGGTCGAGCGGCGCGATGCCGGCGACATAGACATAGCCGGCATTCCAGCTCTCGCCATTGTCCTTCACCGCCTGCTCGAGCGCGAGGCGGGCAAGGTCCTTGTCCGACTGTTCGATCTGCGGAATTTTCGGGTTCTCGACATTGACGTCGAAGGCCACGACCTTGATGCCGGCGTCGACCGCGCGCTGCGCGGCGTCCTTCATCGATTCCGTCAGGCCGTGCTGGATGATGATGCCCTGAACGCCAAGCGCGATCGCCTGGTCGACCATGTCGGACTGGAGGGCGGCATCCTGGCGGCTGTCGAGCACGCGCAGGTCGATGCCGAGCGCCTTCGACTGTGCCTCGACGCCCGAGAGATAGGCCTGGAAGAAGTCGCCGGTCGAGAGATAGCGCACCAGTGCGATCTTGACGCCAGGCTTGTCGAACGGCGCCGGCTTGTCCGCGGCAAAAGCCGGAACCTGCATCAGCATGGTTGCGCCGGCCAGTCCGAGCGCCACCTTCCCCAGAAGTCGTCTTGTGATGTTCACCTTGTTTTCCTCCACTCTTGTTGAACCCAAAATCCTGTCCGGTCGGACTACCCCCTGCCCCTGCCCGAAAGGGCAAAGGTGAAGACAAGGGCGACGACCAGAACCACGCCCTTGACGAAATCCTGCGTGTAGTAAGGCGCGTTCATCATCGTCAGGCCTTGCAGCAGGATGCCGACGAACAGCGCGCCGACAGCGGTACCGAAGGCGTTCGGCTTGGCGGCCCCCAGCACCGCGTAGCCGATCAGCGCCGCGGCGACCGCATCGAGCAGCAGATTATTACCCGAGGCGATGTCGCCGCGTCCAAGCCGGGCCGCGAGCAAAATGCCGCCGATCGAGGCAAAAACTCCTGAAATAACGTAGGCCCAGATCTTGTATGCCTTGACAGGCGCACCGGCGAGTTCGGCGGCGCGCTCATTGGAGCCGACCGCATACATCATGCGGCCGAAGCGGGTGTATTCGAGGAAGAACCAGATCAGCACGGCCAGCACCAGCAGCACGACCACCGACACCGGAATGAGGTTCGGGATGAAGAAGTCGAAGCGGTGGCGGCCGAGCGCCAGGAAGGCGTCGCCAAACTTGCCGTTGGCGACCGAACCGTCCGGCATGGTCATGCCGGTGGCGATCGAGCGGCCTTCGGTCGGGATGCGCTGCAGGCCGACGAGCAGGAACATCATGCCGAGCGTCGCCAGGAGGTCGGGCACGCGCATATAGACGATCAGCCAGCCATTGATCAGACCGACCACGGCACCGATGAGCAGGCAGACGACGACGGCGACGACGGCATTCTGCTCCAGCACCACCATGACATAGGCCGCCGCCATCATGGCGGATGTGGCCACCGAGCCGATCGACAGGTCGAAGCCGCCGACAACCAGCGTGGCTGTGACGCCCAGCGCCAGCACGCCGGTGATGGCGACCGACTGGAAGATGAAGACGGCGCTTTGCGGCGAGACGAAACCGTCCGCGGCGATCGCGAAATAGGCGACCAGCCCGAACAACAGGACAATAAAGCCATAGCGGATGGCGTAGTCGCGCAGCGTCATTCAGCGCACCCGCGCGACGCGACCATTCTTGCCCAACTCAAACCCATAGTCTCTCCATTCCAATTCTGTCGATCGCCACGCTCAGGCAGCGCTGTGCAGCGGTCCACCGGCAACCTCCGCCAACAGGCGATCGAGATCGACTTCGGCGTTGCGATGTTCACCGACGATTGTGTGTTCCGACATCACCAGGATGCGGTCGGCCGTCTCCAGCGCCTCGTCGAGTTCGGTGACGAACAAAAGCGTCGCGCGGCCATTGGCGCTTGCCCTCAGCTTGGCGGCGATGTCGCGCCTGGCCGAAATGTCGACGCCCTGAAACGGCTCGTCGAGGACGAACAGCGCGGCATTCTGCGCCATCCAGCGGGCGACCATGACCTTCTGCTGGTTGCCGCCGGACAGGGCCGACATCTCGTCCTTCTCGGAACGGCAGACGATGCTGAGTTCCTCGATCTGCCGGCGCGCGGTGGCGCGTTCGAGCCGGCGCTTGAGCACGCTCAGACTAGACATGCGCTTGAGGAATGGCAGGCTGACATTGCGCTCGATGTTGAAGCCACCGACGATGCCGCTGGTGGCGCGGTCCTTGGCGACGAGGAACACGCCGGCGCCGATCGCATCGCCCGCCGAGCGCGGCGCATAGGGCTTGCCGTTCATCGTCATGGTGCCGGCGAGCGGCTTGCGCACGCCGAACAGCGTTTCGGCAAGTGCCGTCTTGCCGACGCCGACGAGGCCGGTGATGGCGACGACCTCGCCATCGCCAAGCGTCAGCGAAATCGGCCTGGCGCCCTGCCCGATGCGCAGGCCTTCGACGGTCAGGACCGGTTTGGCGGAACTCCTGGCAACGATCTGGTCGAGATGGATCTTGCGGCCGAGCATGGCGTTGACCGCGCCTTCATAGTCGAGCGGTTTGGTGTCGAAGACACCGGAAATGACGCCGTCACGCATCGAGACGATGCGATCGGCGAGCCGCCTGATGTCCGACATGCGATGCGAGATGTAGAGGATCGCCACGCCCTGCTCGCGCAGCCTGTCGACCAGTGCGAACAGCCGGTCGGCCTCGGCGCTGGAGAGCGAGGAGGTCGGCTCGTCGAGGATCAGCACTTTCGGCTGATGCGCCAGTGCACGCGCGATCGCCACCATCTGGCGATCGGCCAGCGAAAGGTCGTTGACGCGGGCCTTGAGATCGATGGCCAAGCCCATGCGGTCGGCGACGGCCTTGGCCTCGCGGCGCACGCGGGCCGGATTGAACAGGGTCGGCACGCCCCGGCCGCTCAGCCGGTCGAGCGTGAGGTTGGTGGCGACGTCGAGATCGGCGACGACACCGTCATTGATGTTCTGATGCACGGTGACGACACCGGCGCGGATCGCTTCCGCCGGCGTGCTCGGCGCAAAGTCCTGGTCCGCGAGACTCATCGTGCCGCCGCCGCGCTCGTAGACGCCGCTGATGATCTTGACGAGGGTGGATTTGCCGGCGCCATTGGCGCCCATCAGCACGGTGACTTCGCCGGAATGCAGCTCGAGCGAGATGCCGCCAAGCACCTCGTTGCGGCCAAAGGATTTCCTCAGTCCCTCTACACGGAACACGGCATTGCCGACCATGCGTTCCTCCCTGACCATGACGCTATGGGCTACATCGGCAATTGTCAACACGATTGACAATTGCCAGATCGCTTCCTAGCTTGGCCCCGCCGTCAAGGCTCCCTTATGATCGGAGCGCACAGGCGGGAGGGACACGAATGACCGGGAAATTGCCGTTCGAAGCACTGTCGGTGGAGACGCTTGCAACGCGCCTCGGCACGAATGAGGCGCTGTGCGCCAAGATCGGCAGGGACACGACACACTGGAGAGTCCGCGAGGTCGGCGACGGCAATCTGAACCTGGTGTTCATCGTCGAAGGCGCCAGCGGCGCGGCCGTGGTCAAGCAGGCCCTGCCCTATGTCCGCCTGGTCGGCGACAGCTGGCCGCTGCCGCTGAAACGCTCCTTCTTCGAGTACCACGCGCTGACGCGGCAAGAGGCGCGCGCGCCGGGCTCCGTGCCGGCGATCTATCATTTCGATGAGGGCCAGGCGCTGATCATCATGGAGTATCTGGCGCCGCCGCACGTCATTCTCAGGCGCGCCCTGATCGAGGGGCGCCAGTTGCCCAACATCGCCAGGGACATCGGCCTGTTCATGGCCCGCACCCTGTTTCGCGGTTCCGACCTGTCGATGGTGACCAAGGAGCGCAAGGCCGATCTGGCGCTGTTCGCCGACAATGTCGAGCTTTGCGACATCACCGAGAACCTGGTGTTTTCCGATCCCTATTTCGACGCCAAGATGAACCGGCATACGCCGCAGCTCGACAGCGTCGTTGCCGAACTGCGCGCCGACCGCGACCTCAAGGTCGAGGCGCAACGGCTGAAGCACATTTTCGCGGCCAATGCCGAGACGCTGCTGCATGGCGATCTGCATTCCGGCTCGATCATGGTCACCGACCAGGAAACCCGGATGATCGATCCGGAGTTCGCCTTCTACGGCCCGATGGCCTTCGATGTCGGCATGCTGCTGGCCAATTTCTGGATGTCGTTCTTCTCGCAGCGCGGACATGAGGAGAAGGGCAAGCGCGACGCCATGCGCACCTATCTGCTTGGGGTCACCGCTGAGACGTGGGCGGTGTTCCGCGCCGAATTCTCGCATCTGTGGCGCAGCGAGCGCACCGGCATGCTGTACCAAAAAAGCCTGTTCGAGGATCAGGGCGACAGGCTGGGCGCGGAACAGGCACTTGACCATGTGCTGCACCAGATCTGGACCGATCTGCTCGGCTTTGCCGGCATCGAGGTGCACAGGCGCATCCTCGGCCTCGCCCACAATGCCGATTTCGAGACCATCGCCGATGAAGAGCTTCGCGCCAGTTGTGAGGCGAAGGCGCTCAAATTCGGCCGTCACATCGCCGTCAACCGGCGCCAGATACACAGCATCGACGAGGTCAACACCCTGGCCGCGCTGATCGAACAGGAGAGCAGCATTTGAACGTCGGCGACCGCCACTACCGCACCATCTGGCTGAGCGACGACGGGCGTTCGGTCGAGATCATCGACCAGCGCTGGCTGCCGCATGATTTCCGCATCGAGACGGTTCGCACGGTGGCCGGCATCGCCACCGCCATCCGCGACATGTGGGTGCGCGGTGCGCCGCTGATCGGCGTCACCGCGGCCTACGGCGTCGCGATGCAGATGGCGGACGATCCGTCCGACGCAGCGCTCGATGCCGTTTGGGAAACGCTGCACGAGACGCGCCCGACGGCGATCAACCTGCGCTGGGCGCTCGACGAGATGCGGCGCTTCCTCAAGCCGCTTGCACCGCAACAGCGCGCCACTGCCGCCTATCGGCGCGCCGGGGAGATCGCCGACGAGGATGTCGGGCTGAACCGCGCCATCGGCGAGAACGGCCTTGCCATCATCAAGGCGATCGCGGCGCGTAAAGAACCGGGCGAGACGGTCAATATCCTCACCCATTGCAATGCCGGCTGGCTGGCGACCGTCGACTACGGCACCGCCACCGCGCCGATCTATCTGGCGACCGAAGCCGGCATCCCGGTCCACGTCTATGTCGACGAGACGCGGCCGCGCAACCAGGGCGCCCAGCTCACCGCCTGGGAGATGGCCGGCCACGGCGTGCCGCACACGCTGATCGTCGACAATGCCGGCGGCCATCTGATGCAGCGCGGCGCGATCGACATGGTCATCGTCGGCACCGACCGCACCACCGCCGACGGCGATGTCTGCAACAAGATCGGCACCTATCTGAAGGCGCTCGCCGCCGCCGACAATGACGTGCCGTTCTATGTCGCGCTGCCCTCGCCGACCATCGACTGGACGGTGCATGACGGGCTCCAGGAGATCCCGATCGAGCAGCGCTCGGCCGACGAGGTCTCGCTGGTGTGGGGCAAGACCGCCAGCGGCGAGATCGCACAGGTGCGCATCTCGCCCGAAGCGACGCCGGCCGCGAACCCGGCCTTCGATGTGACCCCTGCACGACTGGTGACCGGACTGATCACCGAACGCGGCATCGCCAAGGCCTCGCGCGAGGGCCTGAAGGCGATGTTCCCCGAGAGGGGATAGTGCCGGAGCCGGCTAATAGAGCGGCTTGCTCATGTGACCCGGCGTCGGCCATTTGTCGGTAACGCCGGGCTGCACCGGACGCTCGAGATAGGTCGACAGCACCACATAGCTGCGCGTCGAGGTGACACCAGCCGTTTCGTAGAGGCGCGAGAGCAGGCCTTCCAGCGCCCGCGTATCTTCCGTGCGGACCTTCAGCAACACGCAGGTGTCGCCGGCGACGGTGTGGATCTCCTCGACTTCCGGATATTGCGAAACCGCCATCAGCTCCGGGGTCTTGCCCCAGCCCCTGGTGTCGATATGCACGAAGGCGAGCAGCGGCTTCTTCACCGCCTTGGGATCGATGATCGCCGAGGTCGCGCGAATGGCGCCGCTGCGCCTTAGGCGCTTGACCCGTTCATGCGCCGCGGGCGGCGAAAGGCCGACGCGATCACCGAGTTCGGCATAGCTGACCGTGGCATCGTCGACGAGAACGCCTAATATTTTTCGGTCAATTGCATCGACGTCGCGAGGCGCTGGCGTGTTCCGCAGAATGCCATCTGTTTCTTCATCCATATCGACAATCCCGATTGCGACGGAATTTAATACGGCCATTATGGTGATATGTCGAACAGCAATCAAGCCACCGCCCTGCCAGCCGATGCCAGGCCGCCGATCCCGGCAATCGCCTATCTGTTGACCGGATGTATCGCCGTGATCGGCTCGAATTCGCTGGTCCTGGGCCCGATAGCCCCGGCCGTGGCCTCGTCCTTCGAAAGCAGCGTCCCGACCGTCATGATCGCGGCGGCCGCCTTTGGCCTCGGCACCTCGGCGAGCGCCCTGTTCCTGGCCCGCTATATCGACCGGCTCGGCGCCCGCCGGATGCTGCAAGGGGCATTGCTGTTGCTGGCCATTGCTCTCGCCGCAAGCGCGGCCGCACCGATCCTGATCATGCTGGTCGCGGCCCAGCTCGTCGCCGGCATCGCCGCCGGCGTCGCCATGCCGGCGATCTATGCCAGTTCGGCGGCGATCGCGCCGCCCGGCCGCGAAAGCGGCACCATCGGCGTCGTACTGACCGGATGGACGCTCAGCATGGTGGCCGGCGTTTCGCTCTCGGCCGTGCTTGCCGATCTCGTGCATTGGCGCGCCGTCCTCGCCGCCGTCGCGGTGCTGGCAATGCTGGCGCTGGCCAGCCTCACCATGACGTCGCTGAGCGATGTCAGGAAGAGCGGTCCGGCACCAACACCGCTGGCGGCGCTCGGCATTCCCGGCATTGTGCCGCTTCTCATCGCCTGTGCGGCCTTCATGACCGCCTTCTACGGGGTCTACGGCTATCTCGGCGACCACCTGCACAGCGGACTGGGCAAACCGGTGAGCGCCAATGGCTGGGCAGCACTTGCCTATGGCATCGGCTTCGGCACGGCCGCACTCCTCGACGGCGTGATCGATCGCCTGGGCGCGCGTCGCGTCATGCCGTTCGCCTTTCTCCTCGTCGCCGCCGTCTATGTCGCCATTGCCGCGACCAGCGACAGTTTCGGCCTGACGCTGGCCATGGTCGCGGTGTGGGGACTTGCCAATCATTTCGGATTGAACGTCTTGGTGATGCGCCTCTCCGCACTCGATCCCTCACGGCGCGGCACGATCATGGGCCTGAACAGCGCGGTGACTTATCTGGCGGTCTTTATCGGCACCACCGGCTTCGGGCCGATCTATTCCAGCTTCGGCTTCGCCATCTGCGCGATGGTTGCGGCTCTGCTGATGCTGGTTGCCGCAGCGGCTGCGGCCTGGCGCACGCGGTAGAGCGGTTCTTCCACGGAATTGCTCCAGTCGACGGAACGTGACCAGCCACTGGCCGCCGCGAGGTTGACATCAGCGCTCCCATCCCTCCATACAAACGGCGTTAATGTTCTCAGGGCGGGGTGAAAGTCCCCACCGGCGGTAAGGGTCTCGACCCAAGCCCGCGAGCGCTTTCCAATTGGAAAGGTCAGCAGATCCGGTGTGATTCCGGGGCCGACGGTTACAGTCCGGATAAAAGAGAACGAAACGGAAAACCGACCGCTCCGGCGGGCCGGATTTCCGTATCGTGCGTCCTGATTCTGGTTCGAAACGGAAGGATGGACCCATGAATCAGCATTCCCACAAAGACTATGAAACTGTTCGCATCGCCGTTATCCGCGCGCGCTGGCATGCGGATATCGTCGATCAGTGCGTCAACGCGTTCGAGGCGGAGATGGCCGAGATCGGAGGCGGCCGCTTCGCCGTCGATGTCTTCGACGTGCCCGGCGCCTACGAGATCCCGCTGCACGCCAAGGCCCTGGCCGAGACCGGCCGCTATGCCGCGATCCTCGGCACGGCCTTCGTCGTCAATGGCGGCATCTACCGGCATGAGTTCGTCGCCAGCGCCGTTATCGACGGCATGATGAACGTCCAGCTGTCGACCGGCGTGCCGGTGCTTTCGGCGGTGCTGACGCCGCACAATTATCACGACAGCGCCGAGCACCATCGCTTCTTCTTCGAGCACTTCACCGTCAAGGGCAAGGAAGCGGCCAAGGCTTGCGTGGAGATTCTCGCCGCGCGGGAAAAGATCGCGGCATGAAATCTTCCCGGCCGGGTGGAAATCGCGATAACACCCGGTAGTATTTGCGAAATACCGAGTTCGGGGAGGATGCCGGTGCAGACCAAGAAGATCATCAATGACGGCAACCGCGCCGTCGACGAAATGCTCGAAGGGATCCTGGCCGCGCATCCTCGCCATCTCAGGAGCGTGGACGGCAGCCCGCGCTCGATCATCGCCCGCGACGGGCCGCGGCCCGGCAAGGTCGGGCTGGTGATCGGCGGCGGCTCCGGCCATGAGCCGACCTTTCTCGGCTTTGTCGGCAAGGGGCTGGCGGACGCGGCGACCATCGGCAACGTCTTTGCCTCGCCGCCGCCCGATCCGATCCTCGAATGCGCCAAGGCGGTCAGCGGCGGTGCCGGTGTCTTGTTCATGTACGGCAACTATGCCGGCGACGTGATGAATTTCGACATGGCGGCCGAGATGGCAGCGATGGACGACATCGACGTGCGCACCGTGCTGACCACCGACGACGTCGCCTCGGCGCCGCGCGACCAGCGGCAGAAGCGCCGTGGCGTCGCCGGCAATTTCTTCATCTTCAAGGCGGCTGGTGCGGCCTGCGACCGGATGCTCTCACTGGACGAGGTCGAACGCATCGCGCGCAAGGCCAACGACCACACCTTCACCATGGGCGTGGCGCTGTCGCCCTGCTCGCTGCCGCAGACGAGGCGGCCGAATTTCGAGATCGGCGCGGACGAAATGGAGATCGGCATGGGCATCCATGGCGAGCCCGGCATCGCCCGCGGCAAGCTTGGCACCGCCGACGCGATCACCGACGAGATGCTGGACAAGATTTTCGCCGAGATGGCGCCGAAGCGCGGCGACAAGGTCGCGGTGCTGGTCAACTCGCTCGGCTCGACGCCGCTGATGGAGCTCTACATCATGAATCGGCGGGTCAAGCAGCGGCTCGACGACATCGGCGTTTCCATCCACGCGACCTGGGTCGGCAATTACTGCACGTCGCTGGAAATGGCCGGCGCCTCGGTGACGCTTTTCCATCTCGACGCGGAATTGCAGACCATGCTCGACCACCCCTGCGACTGCGCCATGTTCCGTGCCGGCTGACGAAAGAGCGTTCCCGTGACCATCGACACCGCTGACCTGAAAAGAATGTTCGATACGATCGCGGGAGCGGTCGAGGCCGACAAGGACCGGCTCTGCCAGCTCGACGGCGTCATTGGCGACGCCGACCATGGCATTGCCATGGCGCTCGGCTTCAATGCCGTGCGCGATGCGCTGGCCTCGCTCGACCTCGCGGCGACCGAGCCGACGGCGCTGCTCAAC
Source organism: Mesorhizobium sp. 01N446 (assembly GCF_056399285.1). Classification (NCBI taxonomy): domain Bacteria; kingdom Pseudomonadati; phylum Pseudomonadota; class Alphaproteobacteria; order Hyphomicrobiales; family Phyllobacteriaceae; genus Mesorhizobium; species Mesorhizobium sp. 01N446. The sequence goes on from NZ_JBFTRA010000003.1 coordinate 267,882, forward strand.
ACGGCGGCGAAATCGTTCCTCAATGCCGTCGGCGCGTCCTCGGGCCCGCTCTACGCCACGGCCTTCATGCGCGCCGCCGCCGCCGTCAAGGGCAAGGCGACGCTGGCGGACGCGGACTTCACCGCCCTGTTCCAGGCCATGGCACAAGGCATCAAGGATCGCGGCAAGGCGGAACCGGGCGAAAAGACGATGGTCGATGCCTGGCAACCGGCGGCCGAAGCGGCCGCCGCGGCCAGTGTCGCCGGCAAGACCCTGGCCGAGAGCCTCGGGGCAGCCCTTGCCGCCGCCCAGTCTGGTGCGGAAGCGACCAAGGACATGATCGCCGCCAAGGGCCGCTCCTCGCGGCTCGGCGAGCGATCACTCGGGCACATGGACCCGGGCGCAGCATCGGCCGTCACAGTGATCGGCGCGATACGAGACAGTCTCGCTTAGCCCTTGGCCGCGTCTAGCCTGTTGATCGCCTGGACATTGCCGGCCGAGGGGCCTTGTTCGTCGAACTCGGAGGCGAGCCACGTATCGACGATCGCCTTGGCCAGTTCCGGGCCGATGACGCGGGCGCCCATGGTGATGATCTGCGCGTTGTTGGATTTCGCCGCGCGTTCGGCCGAATAGGTGTCATGGGTGAGCGCGGCGCGGATGCCCGGCACCTTGTTGGCCGAGATCGAGACGCCGATGCCCGTGCCGCAGAACAGGATGCCGCGATCGTTCTCGCCATCGATGATGGTCTGGGCGAGTTTCTGCGACAGGTCGGCATAGTAGCCGGCCTGGCTGAGATCGCTGACCGTCAGGCCGGATTTGGTGGCGAGATGCGCGGCGATGACATCGAGCAGCGGCTTGCCGGCGCTGTCGGCTCCAATGGCTATTTTCATGCTTCTGACCCTTTCGTGTTCGGATGATTCAGATCGCCGCCGAGGTGCGGCTGAGAATGTCGATGTAACCGTCCGCCTGCCAGGCGGAGCGGCCGATGAAGAGGCCGTCTATATTGGCCTGGCCAATCAGTTCGGCGGCATTGCCAGGATTGACGCTGCCGCCATAGAGCACCGGCGGCACCGACGGCAGAAGGCCGCCAGCCACCATCTTGATCAACGCCTGCTGTTTGTCGGCATAATCGGCGCTGGCCGGAACGCCCTTGTCGCCGATCGCCCAGACCGGCTCGTAGGCGAACAGGATTCTTGCGCCCCTCGCCTCGCCTTCGAGGAATTGCAGCGCGCCCTCGACCTGGGCACTCAGCACGGCATCGGCCTTGCCGCTTTCGCGCTCGGCCAGCGTCTCGCCGACACAGATCAACGGGATCAGACCGTGCTTCACGGCGGCCGCCGTCTTCAGACCAACCGTTCGATCGTTCTCGCCAAAATGCTCGCGCCGTTCGCTGTGGCCGAGTTCGACCAGATCGAGCCCGCAATCCCTCAGCATTGGCGGAGAGATTTCGCCGGTCCAGGCGCCGGCATCTGCCCAATGCATGTTCTGGGCACCGACCTTGACGCGCGTCGACGACAGCACCTGCTTGACCTCGCGCACCGCCGTGAAGGGCGGGATGACGAAGGGCTGGATGCGGTCATCGAAACCGGGAATGAAGCCGGCCAGGCGCTCCGCGAAATCCAGCGCCTCGGCGAGCGTCTTGTTCATCTTCCAGCTTGTACCGACCCAGTAGACCACGCGTACTGCTCCCTAACTTTGTTGACCACGGTCCGCCGATTTCAGGCATCATGATCCCTTGTCGACCACCGTCAGCGAAACGCCGGCGGCATCCAGCGCCGCGCGCACGCCCGGCTCGGGCGTGCGGCCGGTGAAGACCGTGTCGAATGCGCTGAGATCGGTGAGAAAATGCAGCGCCGTGCGGCCGAACTTGCCATGATCGACCAGCAGATATTTGCGGGTCGCCGCCGCCATCATCAGCCGCTTGGCCTGCACGACCTCCTGGTCCTGGTGGAAGGCGGAAGCGCCATGGATGGCCGAGGACGACAGGAAGGCGACGTCGGCGCGCAGCGATTTGAGCGAAGCCTCGGCCAGCAGGCCGAAGAAGCCGTGGAACTTCTTGCTGTATTGGCCGCCGAGCGCGATCAGGTTGATGCCACCGGCGCCGGCGAGCTCCTGGATGACGGCCAGATTGTTGGAGATCACCGTCAGCGGCCGCAGGTCGGCGAGATGGCGCGCGATACCGCCCGCCGTCGAGCCGTCGTCGATGATCACCGTCTGGCCGGGTTCGATCATGGCCACGGCGGCCGCGGCCAGACGCTGCTTTTCCTCCGTCGCCTGCTTCTGCCGGTAGCGAAAATCGCTTTCGAACAGGCTGCTCGGCTGGATCGAGGCGCCACCGCGCACCTTGCGCAGGAAACCGCTTTCCTCGAGATCGTCGAGGTCGCGGTGCACGGTCATCTTCGAGACGCCAAAGCGCAAGGCGAGGTCGTCGACGCCGGCCTGACCGGCGTCCATCAGAAACTCCATGATGCCTTGACGCCTGACGTCGCTCTTCATTGCCGCTGACCGCCAAACGCCGAAGCGTGGCTCCTTGATCCAACTTCTGAATGTAACAGCTTCTATCGCAAAAGTATCATAAATTTTGTGATAATGGGATAATTCTCTGGGATATTCCGTCGACCTCGATCGCAGCGCTGTAACAAGAATTGCGGCCGGGACGGTCTGTCACGGTTGCGGTTGCGCGGAAATCCGGCCAGAAGCATCGGTGGGCTGGACGATGCGCGGACAGTCCGCAACCACCAGGTTTGAAACCAGATACGGGAGACTATTCGTTGGCTCGCATCACACTGAGACAATTGCTCGATCACGCCGCCGAATACGGCTATGGCGTGCCGGCCTTCAACATGAACAACATGGAACAGGGCCTCGCCATCATGGAGGCGGCGGAAGAGACCAAATCGCCAGTCATCCTGCAGGCAAGCCGCGGTGCGCGCGCCTATGCCAATGACGTGGTGCTGGCCAAGCTGATCGACGCGCTGGTCGAGATCCACCCCGACATCCCGGTCTGCATGCATCTCGACCATGGCAACAACGAAGCCACCTGCGTCACCGCGATCCAGTACGGCTTCACCTCGGTGATGATGGACGGCTCGCTCAAGGAAGACGGCAAGTCGCCGGCCGACTACGCCTATAATTCCGGCATCACCAAGCGCGTCGTCGACATGGCGCATTGGGGCGGCGTGTCAGTCGAAGGCGAGATCGGCGTGCTCGGTTCGCTGGAGAGCGGCGGCGGCGAGCAGGAAGACGGCCACGGCGTCGAAGGCGCGATCAGCCACGACCAGCTTCTGACCGATCCGGAACAGGCGGTGCAGTTCGTCAAGGACACCCATGTCGACGCGCTTGCGGTGGCCATGGGCACCAGCCACGGCGCCTATAAATTCTCGCGCAAGCCCGACGGCGCGGTGCTGGCGATGAACGTCATCGAGGATATCCATCGCCGCCTGCCGAACATGCATCTGGTCATGCACGGCTCGTCCTCGGTGCCGGAGGAATTGCAGGAGATCATCAACAAATATGGCGGCCAGATGAAGCCGACCTGGGGCGTGCCGGTGGAAGAGATCCAGCGCGGCATCAAGCATGGCGTGCGCAAGATCAACATCGACACCGACAACCGCATGGCGCTGACCGGCGCGATCCGCAAGGTGCTGACCGAGAACCCCAGCGAGTTCGACCCGCGCAAATATCTGACGCCGGCCATGGCGGCGATGCGCAAGCTCTGCAAGGAGCGCTTCGAACAGTTCGGCACCGCTGGCAACGCGCCGAAGATCAAGCCGCTGCCGGTCTCGGAAATGGCCAAGCGCTACAAGTCGGGCAGCCTCGACCCGAAGTTCGGCTGAGTTCTGGCGACTTCAATCTGAAAAGTTCAACGGGCAGGAGCCGCATCGGCCCCTGCCCGTTTTTATCAGGCCTTTGGCAGAAGACCGGACCTGCCGGTCTCGATGAACGGCGCCCAGTAGTCGACGGACTCGCGGATCATCGCGACGACCTGATGGTCGACCGGTTCGCGCTCACGGAACGATAGCTCGAGGCAGATTTCGTTGTCTGTGCCGCCGCCGCGCCGCACCGTCTCCAGCAGCTTTTCCGGGGTGATGCGGCCGTCCTTGTTGTAGGCCGACGTGAACGGCCAGTGGCCGCCCTTGTTCATCGACGATTGCTTGATGTGGATGATCGGCGATTTCCTGGGAAAGGCCTCGGCCCAGGCATAGGGATCGATGTCAGCGGGATTGCTCGAGGTGACGTCGCCATGGTCGATGTCGACCATCATCTCCAGCGGAATGGCCATGCCGGCGGCGTCGATCGCGCCTTGCAGCAGCCGGCAGTTCTCGATTGTGTGGCCGAATTCGCGGCCGACCGACATCGGCTCCCAGAACAGGTAGGTCAGGCCGGCCGCCCTGGCGTGCTCTGCGACCTCGCGCCAGCAGTCCAGCGCGATATCGAACAGCCGCTCGCGGCGCTCGAGGTCGTCAAAGTCACGATGGGTGAAGATGGCGAATTGCGTGCCCATGCCGCCGGCGCCAAGCTGTGCCGCAATGTCGGCAAAGGTCTTGAACCAGTCGACATAGTAGCGGCGCACGTCGGCATCGGGGTGGCCGAAATGATTGAGCCGGCCATAGGGGCCGGTCATGCCGGAGGTGACACGCACGCCGGTGCGGGCGAGCGCGCCGCGAAACAGGCGGACGAATTTGACGATCGTCGCGGCGGGCCAGCCGGGATTGACGAACTCATGCGTGAGCTGCACGTCCCTTATGCCGATGTCGTAAGCAATCGTGTCGATGAGGTCGTCCGGATCGGCAAAGCGATTGACCAGCGGATTGGTGTTGAGGGAAAGCGTGAAAGCCAAGGCCGCTATCCCTCCCGTGACCACGGCTCGATGGAGCGGAATGCCGTCATTGCAGCGTCGCCCCCTCGCGGTTGAGCTGCTGCCGGTATTTCTCGGCGTCCCAGTTCAAGAGCTCGGCATTCTCATTCGGGCTGAGATAGTTGACGCGCGCCGTTCCATCGACGCGCGCGATGACATCAGCCAGGCAGCGCGCCATCGCTTCGGCGCCGGCATTGGCGTCCCGGCGCATCACCACGCCCTTGCCGGGAAAGAGAATGGACGTCGGTGTGGCTCCAGTGCGGGCAACGACCGCCGCCGCGTCCTCGCCGGGACCGGCGATCACCGAGCCGACGCCAAGGAAGATCACATGATCCGGGTAGAGGCTGCCAGAGGCGGCGATGCGGCAACTGGCGAGATCGGTCGCGACAGCATGCGCGGCCGCCGATGCCGGCAGCCGGTAATCGCTGCCGGCGGCCAGCCTCAGCAGCGCGTCGAGATCGGGTTCTGGAGCCGGGCGCGGCGGCCGCGCGAGCAGCCCGGTCACCCGTTGCAGCAGCAAGGCTGCTTCGCCGACCGTGTCGGCGGCGACCACCAGCCCGTGATTGCCAAGCACGAGCACATTGGTCGCGGGCCTCAGCCGCTCGGCGATCGCCTGCGCCAGCGGCAGGCCAGGCCGGCGATAGGGCACGAAGGCCCAGTCGAGGCCGCGCAGGCGCTCCTCCAGCAAGGCTTCGGCATTGGCCTGCACGGCGATCGAGATCGTCTCGACACAATGGACGTGGACCACGATCTTCTGCGGCAGCAGTGCGTGCACCGTCGTCTCGATGGAGGGCCGCAACTGGCGGGGGTTGAGGTCGGCCAACGTGAACTGCCCGGCCGTCTCGGCCGCCGGGCTGCGATGCGCCACGGCATCCAGCAACGGCGCCAGCGCGACCGGCACCATGATCTCGTCGTCGCGCGCATTCTTCAGCCAGGTGCCGGAGGCCTTTATCCACAGCACGCCGGCCTGCTTGATGGAGGTGTTGCCGCCGGCGCCCTGGACCAGCAGCGGATCGGCGCCGATGCTGGCGGACAAGGAACGCAGCATGCAGAATTCGCTGTGATGGTTGTCGCCCGAATGCGCCATCAGCCTGCCCTCGCCAGCCGGTTCGCGCACCAATGCTCGAAGGCCGCCCTCTCCTCGGCGGACAGATGCAGGCCATGCTTGGTGCGCCGCTCGAGAATGTCGGCCGATGTAACCGCCCATTCCCGGTCGAAGAGATAGCTGGCCTCGCGCTCGAAGAAATCCTTGCCGAAGCAGCGGCCGAGCTCATCAAGCGAACGGGCCCCACCAACCAAAGCCCGTGTCCTGGTGCCGTAGAGCCGGCCGTAGTGCTTCAGCAGGGATGCCGGCATCCAGGGATATTCGCCTGCGAGATCGCCGAGAAATTGCTCGAAATCGGCATTGGCGATGTCGCCGCCGGGCAGATGCGCCTTCGCGGTCCAGGGCTTGCCCATATGGGGAAAGAACGGCGCGATCCTGTCCAGCGCATGCTCGGCCAGCTTGCGGAAAGTGGTGATCTTGCCGCCGAAGACGGAGAGCAGCGGGGCCTGCGCGTCCGGCGCGTCGAGCTCGAAAATATAGTCGCGGGTCACAGCGCTTGGGTTGTCGGCATTGTCGTCATAGAGCGGCCTGACGCCGGAGAAGGAATAGACGACATCGCCGCGCGCCAAACCGTGCTTGAAATAGCGGTTCACCACCCTGATCAGGTAATCGATCTCGCTCTCATCCGCCGCCACGTCCTCGGGCCGGCCGTCATAAGGAATGTCGGTGGTGCCGATCAGCGCCAGATCGTTCTGATAGGGATTGATGAAGATCACGCGCTTGTCGCTGTTCTGGATGAGATAGGCTTGGCGCCCTTCCCAGAATTTCGGCACGACGATGTGGCTACCCTTGACCAGGCGCACATTGCGGCTGGAGTTCTGGCCGGCAACGCGGTTGACGATGTCGTTGACCCAGGGGCCGGCGGCATTGATCAGCGCCCGCGCCCGAACCACCGTCCTGATGCTCGTCCTGCCGTCCTGCATCTCGACAACCCACAGGCCGTTCTCGCGGCGGGCGGCGGTGCAGGCGGTGCGGGTGAAAACCCTTGCTCCCCGCTCGGCGGCGTCGAGCGCGTTGATGACGACGAGGCGGGCATCGTCGACCCAGCAGTCGGAGTATTCGAAGCCGCGCCGGAAGGCGTCCTTGATCGGCGCGCCCTCCGGCGCGGTGCGCAGGTCGAGCGTGCGTGTCGCCGGCAGCCGCTTGCGTCCGCCGAGATGGTCGTAGAGGAACAGGCCGAGCCGCACCAGCCAGGCCGGCCGGTCGTCCGGGCTGTGCGGCAGCACGAAGCGCATCGGCCAGATGATGTGGGGTGCTGATTCCAACAGCACCTCGCGTTCGATCAGCGCCTCGCGCACCAGGCGGAATTCGTAATATTCGAGGTAGCGCAAGCCGCCATGGACGAGCTTGCCGGAGCGAGAGCTGGTGCCTTCGGCGAGATCGTCCTTTTCGCACAGGATCACGGAAAGGCCGCGGCCCGCCGCGTCGCGCGCGATGCCGGCGCCATTGACGCCGCCGCCTATGACGAAGAGGTCGACGATTTCAAGGCCGCCGTTCATCTCGCCATGGCCTCGATGCCGGTTTGATGCGTCATGGCGACCACCTCAGCACGGATTGACCGGAGGGAGGCCGGCGAGGTAGCGGCGCACCTCTTCGGCGGCCTGTTCGGCCGCATAGGTGACGGTGCGCACCGAAGCGCCGGCGATGTGCGGCGTCAGCGTCACGTTGGGAAGCAGCAGCAAGGGCCAGTCCGACGGCACCGGCTCGATCGCGAACGTCTCCAGCATGGCGCTGGCGATCTGGCCTGAAACCAGCGCCTCGTAAAGAGCGTCATAGTCGACCAGTGGCCCGCGCGCCGTGTTGATGAGAATGACGCCCGGTTTCATCCGCGCGATGGTGTCCTTGCCGATCAGGCCGCGCGTCTCCTCGGTCACCCGGGGATGCAGCGTGACGACGTCGGAGCGGACGAGGAGATTGTCCAGCGAGACGAGTTCGACGCCGGCATTGCGGTCCTCGGCGCTCAACTGCACATAGGGGTCGCAAACGAGGACGCGGCAGCCGAAGGCGCGCAGCAGGCGCACCACCTTCGTGCCGATATTGCCATAGCCGATAACGCCGACGGTCATTTCACTGAGCTCGCGGCCGGTGCGGTCGGCACGGTAGAGGTCGCCGCGCCATTCGCCCTTGCGCAAGGCCTCGTGGCCGACACGGATCAGCCGCGTCTCGGCCAGGATGGCGCCGATGGTGAATTCGGCGACGGCGGTGGCGTTGCGGCCGGGCACGTTGACCACGGTGATGCCGTGCGCCCTGGCGGCGGGCATATCGATGTTGATCGGGCCGCCACGCGAAACCGCGACCAGCTTGAGATCAGGCAGGCGCCGCATCATGGCCTCCGACAGGGGCGCCAACTGGGTGACAAGGATTTCGGCGTCGCCGATGAAATCGACGACTTCGTCGGGATGGCCGAAATACTCCTTGACCTTGTCGAGCCCCAACGCCGGATTGCCGAATTCCATCGGCTCGTCGGGCCATGCCGTCTGCAATGTCCTGATGTCGAAGTCGCCAGTGGCAACCTTCTCGATTTCGGCGCGGAACACCTGCGGGAGCATGAAGTTGTCGCCAATGATCGCTATTTTCCTACCCATACTCAACTTCTCAACTTGCCTGCGATGCCGCCATTGCGCGCCAGACCGGCCGCAGCGCCTGGTGTGCCAGCATGTAGGACGGGGTCATCTTGTCGTATATCGCGGCGAGGCTGCGGTCGCTCGGCTCGGCCTCGCCGAGCAACGGCGTCACCCATTCGCCGACGCATTCGTCCATTGATTTGTAAAGGCCGACGCTGACCGCGGCGATCATCGCCGCGCCCGCCGCGCCTGCCTCCTCGCGCGCGCTGGTGCGAATGTCAGCACCCAGCGCCGCACCCAGGATCTTGCGCAGCGCCGGGCTTCTGGCGGCGCCGCCGGTCAGGCGGACTTCGCGCGGCAACGGTCCCATCGCCGCGTAGCAATCGCGCGCGGCGAACGCCAGGCCCTCGAAGACGGCGCGGACAAGGTCAGCATAGCCGTGCCGCGAGGAAATGCCGACGAAGCCGGCCCTGGCATTGGCATCGACGAACGGCCCCCGCTCACCCGCTTCCGACACATAGGGCTGATAGAGCAGCGAGGCGGGCTGCGCGGCCGCGATCCAGGCATCGACCAGCGCGATCATCTCGCCATTGCTGCGTGTGATGCCTTGCGAGGCGAGGATACCTGACGCGAGCCCCAGCACCCAGTCGATGTTGAGCGTCGCCGCCATGTTGGACTGCATCTGCGCGAACACGCCGGGCGCCGGCATGGCCATCGTATAACCGGTCGCCGCTTCGTTGAGCTGCACGTCGTCGGGAGTCTCAGCGAGCCGCATGTGCATCCCGGTGGAGCCGATGATCGAGCAGCCGGGCTTGCGCTGGCGATCGAGCAGGCCGGCGCCGAGCGCGGTGCAGACGACGTCGACATAACCGAGTACGACCGGCGTGCCGGCCAGCATGCCGGTGGCGTCGGCCGCCGCCTGCGACAGACCGGTGCTGTGTCTGGTGCCGTCGACGATCGGCGGCAGCAAGTGCCGGAGATCGGTGACGCCGAGCACGTCGAGCACCTCGTCGCTATAGTCGCGGGTGTGGAAATCGCCGAAGGTGAAGGTGCCCTCGGACGGATCGGTGGCGCGTTCACCGGTGAGCTTGAAATAGAGCCAGTCCTTGCAGTGGAAGGCGGTTGCCGCCTTGCCGAGCATTGCGGGCATGGCGCGCTTCATGAAGACGAATTGCGAACCCTGCTGGCAGGCGGCGAGGCCGCTGCCGGTCTTTTCGAAGCGGAGCCGGTCCTCGGGCCGCGCACGGATCTCCTCGACGACGCCGGCCGCGCGCGCGTCGAGCCAGAGCCAGCCCTTGGCCACCGGCTCACCCTTGGCGTCGATCAGCCAGGTGCCGTCTCCTTGCCCGGTGACCGCGATCGCCACCGTCCGGCTGGCGAGATCGGGCACCTTGTCGGCAAGCTGGCGCAGGGTCGTGGCGGCATCGCTCCATGTGCGCGCCAGATCCTGTTCGGCGCCGCCGCCCGGCAGCGTCTCATAATGGTTCGGGAGAGCCGCGGCGGCAATCTGCCGGCCCTTTATGTCGAAGGCGATGGATTTGATGACGGAGGTTCCGGCATCGATGCCGATCAGTATGTCACGCATCAGGCGAGCTCCATGCCGTGCGAGATCGCCTTGCCGCTGGCCTGGTCGAAGACATGCAGGTTTTTCGGATCGATGCTGACATTGATCGGCGCACCGAGATCGAGGCGGGTGCGGTCATGTTCGACCAGGACCAGCGAACCGCCGGCGAAGTCCGCAGCGATATGGGTCTGGTCGCCGAGCCATTGGTTGGCCGAAACCCTGGCGGGAACACCCTCCTTCGATCGCCGGACCGCATAGGGCCTGATACCGATGACGACCCGCTCGCGGCTGAGCAGTTGGTCACGAACCGGCGCGCTGAAGGCGCCCTTGTCGTAATCAAGCGACAGGCCGTCGGGCAGCTTGAGATTGATGCGGCCTGCGTTCGCGCCGACATAGGCCTCGAAGACATTCATCGGCGGCTCGCCGACGAAGGTGCCGGTGAACAGGTTCGCCGGGCGCTCCTTGATCCGGTCCGGCGTGTCGAACTGCTGCAGCACGCCGCCTTCCATCACCGCGATGCGGTCCGCAAGCGCGTTGGCCTCGGTCTGGTCGTGGGTGACCAGGATCGCGGTCAGGCCGCGCTCCTTGATGAAATGCTTGATGCGGCCGCGCAGCACGGCGCGCAGCTGCGGTTCGAGCTGCCCCATCGGCTCGTCCAGCAGATGCAAATCGGCCTCGCGGATCAGCGCCCGGCCAAGGCTGGCGCGCTGCTGCTGGCCGCCCGAGATGGAGCTGGGATAACGCTCCAATATATCTTCGATCTCGAGCAACTTGGCGATGCTGGCGACCTTGGCGTCGACCTCGCTCTTCGGCAGCCTTGCCGCCTTGAGCGCGAAGGCCATGTTCTCACGCACGGTCAGCGGCGGGTAAAGCGAATAGCCCTCGAAGGCCATCGCCACATTGCGCCTGACCGGCGGCAGCGTGTGAACCTGGCGGCCGCCGACCGAGATAGCGCCGCGCGAGACCTCTTCGAAACCAGCAATCATGCGCAGCGTCGAGGTCTTGCCGCAGCCGGACGAACCAAGCAGGGCGACGATCTCGCCCTTGGTGATTTCCATGGTCAGGTTCTTGACCGCGTGGACGCCGCGATCGATCGGGCCATAGAACTTGTCGACACCGGATATGGTGAGTGCGCTTTGGCTCATGCCGCTTCTCCATTGCGCAAGGCGACGACGTTCTTCGAACCGATGCGGTCGCCGCTGGCGTGATCGAACAGCAAGGCGCTCTTGCCGTCGACGGCGATATGGGCCTTGCCCTCGCTGCGGCCCGGTGTTCCGGCCGGGCGCGAGACCAGGATTTCGCGGCCGCGCACGGTGCGCACCAGCGTGACGATCTTTTCGTTGAGCGGCGTTTCGGCCTCGACCGTCACCGGAATGGCGCCGGGCACGCCTTCCTCGACGAAGCTCAACGCTTCGGGCCGCAGGCCGATCACGCAATCGCGGCCGACGGCCGTCTCATGGGCACCGGCGAGATGGACCTGGACATTCGACAGGCCGACATAAATCCCCCTGCTATCCCGCGCAGGCTTGACGTCGAGCAGGTTGATGGTGGGGTCGCCGAACAGCCTTGCGATCTCGATATTGGCCGGCTCGCGATAGATCTGCTCTGGCGTGCCGAGCTGTCTTATGACGCCTTGCGACATGACGGCGATGCGATCGCCGAGCGCCATAGCTTCCTTGTAGTCCTGGGTGACGTAGACGACGGTGGCGCCGCGATCGGCGAGCAGACGCGGCAGTTCGAGCCGCATCTCGAAGCGCAGCTTGGCGTCGACATTGCGCAAGGGATCGTCGAGCAGCAGAAGCGGCGGCGAGCCGACCAGCGCGCGCGCAAGTGCTGTACGCTGCTTCTGGCCGTTGGAGAGCGCGCGCGGCTTGTGCGAGAGCACATGGGCGATCTTCAGCAGCTTGGCGACGCTCTCTACGCCGGCCTTGATCGCGCCCGGCGAGGAACGCTTGGCCTCCAGCGGCGTGGCGATATTGTCGAAGGCGGTCATATGCGGAAACAGCGCGAAATTCTGGAAGGCCATGCCGACGCCACGGAACTCCGCATCGACATCGGTCATGTCGTCGCCGCCGATGAAGATCTTGCCTTCATCCGGATCGATGACGCCGGCGACCAGCCTGAGCAGCACCGTCTTGCCGGCGCCGGACGGACCGAACAGAACGAGGGTTTCGCCATCGGCGACCGTCAAGGACAGATTGTCGAGGACGGTCTGGCTCTTGTAGCGCTTGACGATGTTTTTGAGTTCGAGGCTGGCCATGTCTATCCTTTCACCGCGCCAAGCGAGAGGCCTTCGACGAGATAGCGCTGCGCATAGAGGGCGAGCGCCAGCGTCGGCGTGATCGAGAGCACGATGGCCGCCGAGATCTGGCCGTACTGGATGCCCGAGGAGGTAATGAAGGCGAGCGCGCCGACCGTCACCGGCTGCTTGTCGGCCGAGGCCAGCACCAGGGCGAAAACGAAATTGTTCCAGGCGAAGATGAAGGCGAGCAGGCCGGCGGCGGCGATGCCGGGGCCGGCGAGCGGCAGCGCGATCTTGCGGAAGGTCGCGAACCAGGAATGGCCGCCAATGCGGTAGGCATATTCGATGTCGGCCGGGATATCCTCGAAATAGCCGCGCACGATCCACAGGATCAGCGGCAGGCAGATCAGCTGGTAGACCCAGATCAGGCCGATATAGGTGTTGGCGAGCCCGAGCTTCTGGAAATAGAGGGTGAGCGGCAGCAGCACCAGCAGCGCCGGCGCGAACTTGAAGGACAGCAGCGTGAAGGCGATGTCCTCGGAGCCGCGGAATTTGTGCCGCGCGAAGGCATAGGCCGCCGGGACGCCGAGCAGCAGCGAGACCGCCACCGAAGTCACCGACAGGAACACCGAATTCCCGAGATTGCGCATGAAGGCGATGTCGAGCGTGCCGGCGGCGGTCATCAGCTTGCCGGTGATCAGCGCCGTGTAGTTGGCAAGCGTCGGCTCGAAGATCAGCTGCGGCGGAATGCGCAGGATGGTCTCATTGGTCTGGAACGACATCATGAAGATCCAGACGATCGGGAACATGAAGAAGATCACGACCAGCGTCAGGGCTGCGCCGCGCAGGATGCGTTCGAGCAAGGATGTGTGTTCCATCCCGGCCTCCTATGCCTGGCCACGGGCGCGTTCGCGCAGCCTGAGCCAGTTCTTGATGAAGATGTTGGAGAGAAAATAGGTGATCGCCCACAGGATGATCATCAGCGCCGCCGAGCGGCCGACATTGGTCGACTGGAAGAAGTTGAGATAGGCCTCGACCTGGAAGACGGTCAGCGTATCGCCCGGCCCGCCTTGGGTCATCGCATAGATGATGTCGAACTGCTGGATGGAATCCAGCAGGCGGAACAAAGTCGCCGTCAGGATGTAGGGCGTCAGCATCGGCAGCGTGATGCGGAAGAAGACGAAGCTTCGCGGCACGCCATCGAGTGCGGCCGCCTCGAAGGGCTGCGTCGGCAGGCTGCGCAGTCCGGCGAGCAGCAAGATCATGATGAAGGGCGTGTAGACCCAGATGTCGACGAGCACGACGGTGAACAGCGCCGTCGAGGGCGACGACGCCCAGCGGAAATCCTGGAGCCCGATCAGGCTGGCAAGATAGCTCAGCACGCCGAAGCCGGGATTGGTCATCAGTTTCCACATGAGCGCCGCAAGCGCGGGCGCCGTCATCAACGGCATCAACAGCATGATCGAGATGAAATTGTTCAGCGTCGAGCGCTTCTGCAGCAGCAAGGCGATGGCGAGGCCGAGAAGCAGTTCCAGCACGACGGTGGTGCCGGCATAAAGCAGCGACACCTTGAGCGTATTCCAGAATTTCGGGTCGGTGAAGAAGGAGATGTAGTTGTCGCCCCAGTTGAACTGCCGCGCCCAGGGTTGGCTCAGCCGGTAGCGCTGGAAGGAATAGACGACCGAGGTCAGGAACGGGATCAGGATGCCGATGCAGACGAGCAAGGCCGGCAGGCTGAGCACATAGGGCAGCACCCTCTTGCTGATCCTGAAGCCGGATGGCTTGGGCCTTTGCGATACCACCGCAGTCATCGAGTTGCTCCGTTGTCGCTGTCGCTTCGCCCTGCCGGCCGCCCAAGGGAGCAAGGCGACCGGTCGGGCGAAATAGCGGTCGCCTTCCGGCACCCGCATCGCAAACGTGAAAGGTGTGACGAGGGCCGGCCCGCCAGGCAGGCCGGCCCCGTTGCGACTTAACCGAGACCGGCTTCCTTGAGCTGTCCGTTGATGCTCTCGGCAAGCTTGTCGAGGCCTTCGTCGACCGGCACTTCCTTGGCCACCATCTTCTGCAGCGTCGCCGCCCATTCGGTGGTGAGGTCGAAGAACAGCGGCTGCGCCGTGAACTTGATCGAGGCGCCGGGCGCCGAGGCGTCGAACATCTCGACATAACCGGGATAGCTCTTGTTCAGCTTTTCGCGGAACATCTCGTCCTTCCAGACCGACTGGCGGACCGGATTGACGAAGTCCATCTTGGTCGCACCGAACAGCCCATGCTCCGGCCCGGAGGCCCATTGCATGAAGTACCAGGTGGCGTCCTTGTCCTTGGAGAAATTGGACATCGCCAGCGACCAGATCCAGATGTTGGGTGTCGCCGCCTTGGCAGCGGGGTTGGCCTTGAAGCTCGCGAAGGCGAGCTTGCCGGCCATCTTGTTGTCGCCGCCATTCATGAAGTAGCCGAGGATATCGGCGTCGAAGATCATCGCCGAGGCGCCGGCGCCGAGATCGGTACCAACCTGATACCAGGTATAGGTCGACCAGTCCTTGGGGCCGCTCTCCTGGATCATCTGCACCCACTGCTTGTGGAAGGCCTTGGATTCGGCGGTGTTCATGGCGGCCGACAATTTACCGTCGGCCGACACGTTGAGGTCCTTCTGGTCGAAATTGGCGTAGGCCGACAGGAAGCCGGGATGGATCGTCGCCCAGGAGCGCGAGCCACGCACGCCAATGCCGTAGACGCCGCCACCGACATCCTTGGTGAGCTTGGCCGCGGCAGCAACCATCTCATCCATGTTGCCAGGAATGGTGACGCCGGCCTTGTCGAACATCGCCTTGTTGTAGGTGATGTTGTTCTGTTCGAAGCCCCACGGAATGCACCACTGCTTGGCATCTTCCGAACCCAGCGCGCCGCCCGGCTTGCCATTCCAGGCACAGGAATTCTTCACGCCCGGCAGGAAGTCGTCCCAGGCATAGTTCGGGTTGGTCTTGGCCGGATCCTTGATCCATTCGTTGAGGTCGGTGATCCAGCCGGCGGGACCATAGGTCCAGGTCATGTAGGCGCCGGTCATGAACGCGTCGTATTCTGGCGAGCTTGCCGAAAGGGCCGCCGTGACCTTGTCGAAATAGACGTCTTCCGGGAACACGTCATAGACGACATTCATGCCCGTCAGCTTCTTGAAGTTTTCCAGATCGGCGATCATCGCATCGGCATAGGGATGCTTGTTGAGCAGGAGCTTGATGGTCTTGCCCTTGTGCGCCTGCCAGTCGAAGTCCGCGGCGAGCGCGCGGGTCTGCCCCAGATTGAGCAGCGTGCCGGCTGTGCCGGCGGCAAGGCCCATGGCACCGAGGCCCTTGATCAGCCCGCGACGGTCAACTTGTCCGCGCAGGAAGGCGTCAATGAGGTCTTTCTCTTTCTCATGCATTTCGTCTTCTCCTCCACAGGGTAGTTTCAACTAAAACGTTGCCGGCTACCCGACCGGCGTCTCTTCCACGAGCGATCGCGCCGTCCGCTCGTCTGTTATCAGGCCCTTGAGATAGCGGCCCTCCAGCACCGACTTGATGGCGCGAACCTTGATCTTGCCGCCGGCGACGGCGACGATCCGGCGGCTGGCAATGTCCTCACGCGTCAAGGCCAGCGCCCGGTCGGAAACGGTCGTCGCCACCGCCTTGCCGGCCTCGTCGAAGAAATGGCCGAGCAATTCGCCGACGCCTCCGTTGCGGCGGATCTCCTCCATCTCGCCCTTTTCGATCATGCCGGTGGCAACCAGCGACGCCTCGCGTTCGGCGGTGCCGATACCGGCAAACAACAGGTCTGCGGAGCGCGCGAGATCGAAAACCTCGCTGATGCCCTTCTGGCCGAGCAGGACGGTGCGGTCCTCCGCCGTGTTGGCGAACATCGGCACCGGCATGACATAGGCTTCGGCGCCGGTGCGTTCGGCGAGCCGGTGAATGACATCGTGCGGGTTGGCCGAGAATTTGCGCGTCAGGCCGCCAAGCAGCGAGACGAAGCGGATCTTGTCGGTCGAGGTGCGCGGCAGATATTCGACGCAAGCGGCAAGCGTGCGGCCATGGCCGACACCGATCAGCGCCTCCTCGCCGCGCTCGATCTCGCGCTTGAGGAACTGCGCGCCGGCAATGCCGAGCGCCTTGAGCGGCAGATCCTCGGAATCGAAGTCCGGAACCACCTCGCAATAGTCGAGGCCATAGCGGCGGGACAGTTCGTCCTCGAGCTCGACGCATTCGGAGACTTCGCCGTCGATATAGACCTTCACCAGCCCTTCCTGATTGGCCTTGGTGATGAGGCGGTGGGCCTTGAGGCTGGTCAGCCCCAGCCGCTTGGCGACCTCGGACTGGGTCAGGCCGCCGGCATAATGAAGCCAGGCGGCACGCGTCGCCATGCTGGTTTCGTCGTCGCGCAGGAGACCGTTGCCGAACCCTACCATTTCCACCCTTTGATATTTTTATCAGTTACTGCAAAATTTTTCACAACGAGCGATCGGAGTCAAGCAACCCCTGTGCAAATCGCGACATGGCGACCGAAGCAAGCTTCGGCCGACCGTCTGGCGATGTCCGTGAATGGCGATACGAGCGGCCCCCCATCCGGCGTGCAGATCAGCACCGCCGGCTGTTCGAGTATGTCTGGGATTGCCGCTCGATGACGCCGAGTTGAGCGCGACTTAGGCGTCAGCCGCCGGGTTGGCGTCCTCGGCGCGAACCAGCTTGATATCGGCGCTTGCCGCCCATGCGCCGACGTCTTCGCGTCGCAAGGCCGCAGCCATCATGTCGGGAAACAGGTCCGGCGTGCAGGCGAAGACCGGGATGCCTAGTGCTGCCACGGAGCCCGCCATCTTCGGGTCATAGCCCGGCCTGCCCTGGTCGGTCAGCGCCAGCAGCACCACGACATTGACGCCCAAGCGGACAAGCGCCGCCAGCCGCTGCAGCAATTCCTGGCCGTTGCCGCCCTCATAGAGGTCGGTGATCAACACCATATGCGACTTGGTCGGCCGTTCGATACGGTCGGCGCAATAGGCGACGGCCTGGTTGATGTCGGTGCCGCCGCCAAGCTGCACGCCGAACAGGACCTCGACCGGATCGCTGAGTTCCTCGGTCAGGTCGACGATCGCCGTATCGAAGCAGACGAGCTTGGTCCGCACCACCGGCAAGGACGCCATCACGGCGGCGAAGATCGAGGCGTAGATCACCGAACTTGCCATCGACCCCGACTGGTCGACGCACAGCACCACCTCATCCAGATCGACCAGCCTGCGCTGCTTGCGCATGAAGCCGACCAGCTTTTCCGGCACGATCGTCTTGTGCTCGGCCTGGTAGTGGCGAAGGTTGGCCGTGATGGTGCGCGGCCAGTCGATGTCGCGCTGGCGCGGGCGGTTGGTGCGCTGCGACCGGTCGAGCGCGCCACGCATCGCCTCGGCGGTCTTCTGCTCCAGCCGCTGCATCAGCTTGGCGACGATATCGGCAATGATCGTGCGCGCAATATCCTTGGTCTTGGCCGGCATGACCGAGCGCAGCGAGATCAGGTCGGCGACGAGATTGACGTCGGCCTCGATCGCCTTGAGGAATTCCGGCTCCATCAGCATCTGCTTCAGATTGAGCCGCTCGAAGGCATCCTTCTGGACGATCTGCACGACCTGCGCGGGAAAGAACGACCTGATATCGCCCATCCACTGCGCCACTTTCGGCGCCGAGCGGCCGAGCCCGCCGCGCCGCTTGCGCGGATCGGCCGCCGCATCGCCGGCCCCATCGCCGTAGAGTGCATCTAGCGCCGCCGACAGCCGCTTGTCATTGTCGGACAACGCCGACGAAGATTCGTCATCCGCGCCGATCGCCAGGCGCCAGCGACGCTCCCGGTCGTCGCCGGCTGGCGCCGTTTCGCCGATGTCGACGTCGTCATCCATTGCCGTTCCCACCCATCAGCAACGGTCCAAGCCGCTCAAGATGCCGGCGCCAGGCCTCATCGCCATTTGGCGTCGGCGTCAGCCCGGCAGGCAGGCGCCTGACACGGCCAAGTACGGCTTCGATCAGCCGCCGCCGCTCCATCGAATCCAGATGCGAAAACACCCGGCGCAGCAGCGGCAGATGCGCGATGAAGGCGTCCTCGTCGAGCGATTTGAGCCAGGCATCGACCGCGCCGCGCAGGCTTTCATCATAGATCAGCCTTTGACCGGCGGTGCTGAAGAAACCCTCGAAGAACCCAGCCGCTTCGGCGACTGGCGTGCCCGGCGACAGGCGCCGCTCGATCAGGCCCGCAGCGGCTTCGGCGGACAGGTGCCCGGCTTCGTAAAGCAGATGCGCGGCACAGCCCGCCACGAGTGCGGTCGATCGCGATCCGTCCAGCACCGCCGCCAATCCATTGCGCCAGGCGTCCAGAACGTCCTGTTCGGGCTCGACCAGCCTGATCGCCTCGTCGGCTTTCCTCATAGCGCCGACCAGCGCCGAGGAAGCTTGGGCATCGAGGTCGCGTGCGGCGTAGACGAGCGCGATGCCGCCTTCGACGATCAGCCGCTCCAGCAGGCCGGACAGCCGGGCCGTTTCGGTCTTGCGGGCTTCGCCATAGCGGATGATGTCGGCGAGCGGCGGCACCGATGCCAGGATTTCCAGGCATTCGCTGCTGCGCGCCGCGCGTTCCTCCAGTGCCGCCAGGCCGGCCGTCGAGGCCTCCGACAAATTGGCCGTGATGGCGCCCTGGACCAGTGCCGCCAGCGCATCGAGCGATGTCGTGGCACCAATCATCTGGATCAGCCGGCCGTTGGCGGCCTTTTCGATGGTCGGCCCATGGACCAGGTTCTCGACCAGGCGAACGGCATATTCCGGCTCCCACGACAGGGTCCAGCGCTCGCGAAACGTGCCGCGGCTGCGGCCGCTGTCGGTCAGCTTGCCCCAGTGCACGCCAAGCACGTTCAAGCGATGCAGCAAGGTCGAGCGGAAGAGACCGCTTTCGCTGCGCAGGTCGACCGACAATTCGCGCTCCAGCGCCTCGGGCTTCAGCCGCGCCGCCTTCTGGTTGCGTTGCAGATCCTCGATCAGCGGCGCCAGCGGCGTATCGGGCGGAATTTCACCGACATCCGCACCCAGCAGCAGTTCGGCTTCGACGAGTGCCCACAGCACCGCTTCGCCGTTGAACAAAGCGGCGATCGCGGCATCGCGCAATTCCTCGAAGCCGGGCTTTGGCCGCTCGCGGATCGCAGCCAGCGCGCGCGCCAGCCTTTCGGCCTCGATCAGCGAGGCGGTCGAGACCATGTGTCCCTTTGCCCGCAGCACCGCAGCGATCATGGCGAGCCACATCGTCGCCGCGTCATGCCGGCCTCGCGTGCGCCACAGATGCTTGCACCAACCGGGGGCGACGACACCGGCGCCATAACCAAAACCGAGCGCCAGGCGCGGGCCGGTCCATGGCGCCCAGGTCATCGTGGCCTTGCGCCGGGCAAGCCCTTTCAGGATGGCCTGGTCCTCTTTGAGCGGACGTGTCGCCTGCAGTGCCGGCACATGGAAGGCGCCACAGACGACGGCGATCGGTCCGTCGAATTCCTTACACGCGGCCGCGATTTCAAGCCGCATATGGGCTTCGCGCTTTGCCTCGAATTCGGCAAGCGGTCCTTCGCCTTCGCGCAGCGTCGTCATCGCGTCGGCTATTGCCGCGAAGATCGGGCCGGGCTCAGGGTTCTGCTCGATGATGTCGGCCCACCAGCTCTCGCCATCCTCATAGCCGGCGGCCTGCGCCAGCGTGCCGATCGGGTCGCGCAGATGCGGCGCCGTCTCAGCCTCGACAGGGACTTCCGTTCCATCGGTTTTTTCCGCGGCTTCAACCGGGGCTACCCGCGCCGAAGACGGCAGGTCGATGAAGCGCACTGCCGCCTTGTTGGCGACGGCCCAGAGCGTGGCCTGATACTCCGGCGAGAACTCGGCAAAGGGCCAGAAGCTGGTCGAGGCCGGATCGTCCTCAGGATAGCACAGCAGTGCCACAGGCGGCCGCATTTCGGGACGGGCGAGCAATGGCAGCAGCGCCGACGCGTCGGCCGGTCCCTCGATCAGCACAGCGACCGGTTTCAACTCCTGCAAGGCCTGCATCAGGCTGTCGGCGGAGCCGGGCCCGTGATGGCGTATGCCGAAATAGGAAACGTCGCTAAGCGCCATGGCGTCAGATCGCGGCGTTCAAGGCAGCGTAATAGCCGGCGTAGTCCGGCCGCTTCTTGAGCACGGTTTCCAGATATTCCTCCAGCACCAGCTTGTCCTGCACGGGATCCTTGACGATCGCTCCGACGAGGCTGGCGGCCAGGCCTTCAGCGCCGAGCTTGCCGCTGTCGAACCAGGCCGTCTGGCTGAGCCCGCCGACCATGGTGGCGATGGCTTCGGCCGTGGACAGCGACCCGGAGGGCGTCTTCAGTGTCACCTTGCCGTCCGCCGTTGCACCTGAACGCAACTCGCGGAAAATGGTCAGCACGCGGGCGATCTCCTCGCCGACATTCTTCGGCACCGGCAGGTCGAGACCGCCGGCCATCTCGCCGACGCGCTTGGAGACGATCGCCACCTCCTCCGCCATGTCTTCGGGCAAGGGCAGCACGACGACATTGAAGCGGCGCTTCAGCGCCGAGGACAATTCGTTGACGCCCTTGTCGCGGTTGTTGGCGGTGGCGATGATGTTGAAGCCGCGCTGCGCGTAGATCGAGGTGTTGAGTTCCGGGATCGGCATCATCTTTTCCGACAGCACGGTGATCAGCGTGTCCTGCACATCCGACCCCATGCGCGTCAGCTCCTCGAGGCGGCAGAGCTTGCCGTCCTGCATGGCGCGGTAGAGCGGCGTCGGCACCAGCGCCTCCTGGCTCGGGCCTTTGGCCAGAAGCTGCGCGTAGTTCCAGCCATAGCGGATCTGGTTCTCGTCGGTGCCGGCCGTGCACTGCACGATCAGCGTCGAGTCGCCCATGATGGCGGCGGCGAGATGCTCCGACACCCAGGATTTGGCGGTGCCGGGAACACCGAGCAGCAACAGCGCGCGGTCGGTGGCAAGCGTCGCCACGGCGGTCTCCATCAACCGGCGGCGGCCGACATATTTGGGCGTGATCAGCGTGCCGTCGTCAGCCTTTCCGCCGAGGAGATAGGTCAGCACCGCCTTTGGCGACAGGCTCCAGCCGGCGGGCCTTTGCCGGTCGTCATTGCGCGCGAGCGCCTGCAATTCGCCGGCGTAGGCCTGCTCGACCGGAAGACGGATGGCTGCGTTCATTTGCTGTTCTCCGGATTGATCATGTGTTGGCTCAAGGGCCGGTCAGGGATGCGTTGAGGCGCAGAAGAGCGAGCGAAGGCGCTGCCGGCGCCATGCCGGCCGCGACGACATCGCCGATCAATTTTTCCGCCGCCTCCGCGGTGGCGAGAAAGCCCAGCGTTTCCAGAAGCTGGTCGACGCCGCGCTTCACGGCGTCATCGTTGCCCGCGACAGCGGTGCGCAGTGCCGGCAGCGTCTTGCCGTTGGTCAGGTCGGCCCAGTCCAGCCAGCCTGCTTCGACGCCCTCGGCCAGACTGAGCGCGCCAAGATATTGCGTGTCCTTCAGGATCAGCCTGATCAGGACGCGTTGCCTGCGACTGTCCAGACGCGGCATCAAATGCAGGACGAAAAGCGCCGGCTTGCCACCCTCGGCGACAAGCGTGTCGGCCATGTGCGTGACCGCCGCATCGCTGCCCGACGCTGCGACCATGCGGGCTACAAGGATATCGACATTGTTGTCGGCGCCGAACTGCCATGCGCCGATGAAGTCGGATTCGGTGACGCCGAAACGCGCGGCAAGGTCGACCAAATTGCAGGTTTCGAACAGTTCAGCGCGGCGCCGTTCCTGCGCCGGGGATTTCAGCTTTGCCGGCGTGTAGGTGGTGCGGCGGCGGATGAAGCCGGATTTGCCTTCCGCGATGAAGGCGGCGAGTTCGGATATCGGATCTTCCGGCCCGCCATCGCCTGGCTGGCCATGCTGCCCCAACCGCGCCAGCAGCCGGCCGGCGAGTTCGCGGACCTTGCCCGAGCGATCGGTAGACAGGCTTTTCAGGAAGGGCACGTCATCGGGTCCCAGGCCGAAATGCATGAGTGCGATGAGCGCAAGCCTGACCTCCGCCGGCTCGGTTGATCCCCTGGTCTCGATCAACTGCCGGGCGACAGCCGGCGCGGTGCGGCGCATATCGGCCAGCGCAGTGCGGCGCGCGGCGGGATAGAATTCGTCCCAATTCTGCGACGTCAGTTGCTCCCGGCTCGTGTGTTTTTCGCCATCCACGCCAGCCTGCCAATCGATCCAGGGCGCGTAGACATCCGGGCTGGTCTGATCCGACGCGGCGGGCATCCAGTCCATCGGATGCAGCACGAAGCCGCGGCTGGCGACGAGGGCCACCACGCGCGACTTGCTCCTTGCGTCGGCAGCCTGTTTCAGCGCCGCCCGCAAAAGCGGCCGCAACCGCTCGGGCAGCATCGGCAGGGCAAGTTCAGGCAGCGGCGGGCGACGCTTCAGCGTCTTCGGCGCTGCCGGCCGCAAGGCGATTTCGAGGGCTTGCGCGGCGATCGCCAGCAATCGGCGCTCACGCTCGTCGGGGTTGGCACCGGCGGCAATGTCCTTCCAGGCGGCCGGAGCCAGGTCAAAGCTGGTTCCGCCGGTGATCCAGCAATCGCGCATGGTCGCCAGACCCGTCTGCTCGATCTCGTTCACGACAGGTCAAGCCTCCCGAAGCCGCTTTGCGCCGCCAGAAGATGAAGCCGGCTGCCGCTCCAGAGCGCTGCCGTTGCCGCGAGGTCGAGACCAAGCAATGTTGGACTGACGGCATCGGCGATCGGCAGGGCGATGCCGTGCGGATCATCGGCGGATTGCCACCAGGCATCGCCGCGATCGTCGAGCAGGATCGCGCCGGGCGGCAGCATGACCGGACTATCGGTGAGCCAGGGGGCTGTGTCCTGGTGGGCGACATGGGCCGCCAGCGGATCGGCTACGTCAAAGCCGAAATCCGGCCATTGCGCTGACGACACATCGCCCTTGCGCTCCACTACCAGCGCCCTTAGCGGCTGACGCGCCGGATAAAAGACCAGCCTTGCATCGAAGCGATCACCCGACGTGAAGGCGTTCGACCGGCGGCCGGCAGAGGCGGGGAAATAGTCGAGCAGGAGAGCAAATTGCGGGGCGGCGCTGTTCAGATCGAGCAGCCAGGTCGAATGGCTGACAAGGCCGTCGCGGCGCGTCTCGATCTTCTCGCCAAGCACCTCCCAGACGCTTTCGACCTGGATCGCCTCGGGATTAGCCAGAACCTGCTCGCGGCTTTCCGAGGTTGACACCAGCCGTCTCAGTTCGGCATCGTCAGGCGTCGAGCGCCAGGCCTTGGCCAGCAGCACGAGCTTGCCGAGTTCGCGGATCGCCGCGTCCGGCCGCTCCTCGTTGCGCAGCCCCATCAGCCGTGACGGAATCTCGTCGATGCGGCCGGCGAGCGCCGTCGCCTTCATGTCGACCAGCCGTGCCGCGATGCGGCGGCACCGATCGCTGCTGTTGTCGACAAAACCGGCGAGACCAAGCCGCAACTGATCCGATATCCATTGATCGAGTTCGTCCAAAGCCGCCGAGACCGAGGACCGCCTATCCTCGGCGCGTTTGCGCTGCGCGGCCTCGCGGCGCTCGATCGCGGCTGCGTCCTCGACAACGGTGCTATCTTCCTCGCGCGAGGCCTCGCCGATGCTCTTGCCGGCCACGCCGGGCGCCGGTGCGGCCGGCGGTGACGTGGTCTTGCGGCGACGACCTAGCCAGTCGTTCACCCATTCCGGCGTCGAGCCGGCGGCGGTGAAACTCGCCGGCGCGGTGGCGGCGATCCACATCAGCGCCAATGTGTGCTTGCAGGGGAATTTCCGCGACGGACAGGTGCATTTGTAGCCGTGGTCGCCGGTGTCGACGACGACGCGATAGGGGTTGGAGCCGGATCCCTGGCATTCGCCCCAGATAAGCGCCAGTTCTTCGTTCTTTTCGAGCCGGGGCCAGTTCGATTGCCTGGTCAACTTGGAGGCCGCGCTCAACGACGCCTGGTCGGGCGCGAGCGCTTCGATGGTCTTCAAGTCAAATTCCAAGCCGCGCTTCCCGTCGCTCGAACGAATTCCGGTTGCCAGTATAGATGGCCCGATGTGACGGATTCTTGTAGCAGCAGAGGGATAGAGGTCGATACAGCCAACTGCAATAGTTGCGCCGGCCGATCTGGCCCGCAGGCAGCCAGCTGCTTTTCAGCGCTGTCTCCCGGGAGAATGCTTGTGCGACGGATAGGCCTTACTGCAGCGTCCGCAACGGTGACTGAACAGCGCGGTCATGGGCGATGCCGGCATCGGCATCGGCGATCGCCCTATCGAGGCCGGTCGCCACCACCGAGACCCTGAAACGGCCTTCCATGCTCTTGTCGAAGATGGCGCCGACGATGATGTCGGCATCCTCGTAGACCTCCTCGCGGATACGGGTGGCGGCCTCGTCGACCTCGAACAGGGTCATGTCGCGGCCGCCCGATATCGAGACCAGAACGCCCTTGGCGCCCTTCATCGACACTTCGTCGAGCAGCGGATTGGCGATCGCGGCTTCCGCCGCCTTCATCGCCCGGCTTTCGCCCGAGGCCTCGCCGGTTCCCATCATGGCGCGGCCCATGCCGCGCATGACCGATTTGACGTCGGCGAAGTCGAGATTGATCAGGCCTTCCTTGACGATAAGATCGGTGATGCAACTGACGCCGGAATAAAGCACCCGGTCGGCGATCACGAACGCATCGGCGAAGGTGGTCTTGGCATCGGCGATGCGGAACAGGTTCTGGTTGGGGATGACGATCACCGTGTCGGCGGCTTCGCGCAGCCGCTCGATGCCCTCCTCGGCCATCTGCATGCGGCGCCGGCCCTCGAAGGTGAAGGGCTTGGTGACGACACCCACCGTCAGTATGCCGGCCTTGCGCGCCGCCTGCGCGATGACCGGGGCAGCGCCGGTTCCCGTGCCGCCGCCCATGCCGGCGGTGACGAAACACATATGCGTGCCGGCCAGATGGTCCATGATCTCGTCGAGCGATTCCTCGGCCGCGGCCCGGCCGATCTCGGGCAGCGAGCCGGCGCCAAGGCCTTCCGTGACATGCGCGCCAAGCTGGATCAGCCGTGTCGCCTTCGACATGGTCAGCGCCTGGGCATCGGTGTTGGCGGCGATGAATTCGGTTCCCTGAAGCTGTTCCGCGATCATGTTGTTGATGGCGTTGCCGCCACCGCCACCGACGCCGATAACGGTGATCTTGGGCCTCATCTCGGAGATTTCCGGCTTCTTGAACTCGGCCATGCCTGCTTCTCCTTCGTCAAATTCGCGCGCTTCACGACCCACAAGCAGACTGCCTCCAGGACATTGCAATCGAGCGGCATGACGCGAATCAGTCCGTTCGGATGGGTGTCCCAAAAAGCCAGAGAGCGGCCGGACGTGCAAGTGCGTGGAAGGTCAAGATTTGTGATCGCGATATTGCAGACGGCAACGGAGGTGCCGCGCGCCTGCATCTTTGCCACGCGACCTGCCCTTGGCCGCATTGTTAACAGCTTGCCGCATAACGATTGAGGCGTCTATCATGTGCCGATATATCGACTTCGGTGTCCCGCCGTCCTCGGCCGATCAGGATCAACCGCGGCTGTTGTCGTCAGGCCATATCTCAGAACGAATGAAGTAGCGCCCCCGCCAATGGCCGACAGAACACAATTCGGGTTGAGCGCCATCGACAGCGTGCCCCTGCATGAAAAGGTCTATCTGGAGCTCGTCCGGGCGCTGATGTCGGGCCAGTTCACGCCCGGCCAGAAGCTGACGTCACGCAAGCTTGCCAAGGAACTCGGCACCAGCGACATGCCGGTGCGCAGCGCCTTCATGCGGCTGCAGGCGCTGCGGGCGCTGAGCCCGATGCCGAACGGCAGTGTCGAGGTGCCGGTCATTTCGGCCGAACGATTTTCGCAATTGACCGCCGTGCGCACGATCCTGGAAGGCTCGGCGACCGAACTCGCGACAAAGCGCATCAACGGCAACAATCTGCGCACGATCCGGCGCCACAGCAGCGAATTGACCCTGGCGGCGCGCGAGGGCGACATCGACGATTATCTCAGGAAGAACTACGCCTTCAAATTCTCGATCTATCGCCATTGCGGCAACGAGCAGATGATCTTCCTGATCGAAACCGTCTGGATGCAGGTCGGCCCCTTCCTCCGGAACCTTGCCATGGGGTTCGAGGACGATCTCTCCCCCATCCTCGACATCGATTATCACGAGGAAGTCGTCGCCGCGATCGAGGCGCAGGACGCGGCGCGCGCCCGCTCAGCCATCGTGCGCGACATCGAAGAAGGCGCCGCGCACATCCTGCGGCAGGCCAGATTTCCGGGCGCCGGGCGCTAGGATCGCCGGGCGATCGTCGCTCGACCCAAAGACCGATCGTGCCTGCCCGGCGGCGAAGCCGGCATGCCGAATGCCGTCAGTGGATCAGATTGAATCGGGTGGTCGCTACCCCTGCTTCGTCCACCAGTTCGAAGCCCAAAATCCTAGGCCGAGCACAACCAACGTAACAGGCCAGTAGGCAATCACCCAAGTGATGCCAATGATCGCCGCCCATGGGGAGCCCTCCCCATGACCTCCTCCCAGGAACATTCCAAGGACAAACAACCCGACGAACAGGAGGCCGAGCCATCCAACAATGAGAACTGTAATCTTAAACGCCGCCAATTAAGCCATCCACTCCGACCTATCATCGGTTGATATGGCACAAGGCTAGTTAAGATCATTTCGCTGCAGGCCGTAACGCGTCTTCCGACTTCGGCAACGCCCTTTTGGTATGGGCGGCACACAGCCGGCTTTCAGCTTCCTTAGCCTCGATCAGCCCAACGATGTCCGCGATCTCTCAAAGCTTTTCAAACCGACCACACGACCACAATGCCCCTTGGCTTTCCGCCTCCTTGCCTCTATGTTGCGATCGCAGATCGCGCAATTGGTTTTGAAATGCCTCCCGACATCCCAGCTAGTGACTTGAAAAAATAAGGAAAAATATCCGGCGTCAACCGGATAAGCTTTCCGAAAACTCACAAGCATTTTAATCAGGGATGGTGCAGCCGGCAGGGGTCGGGCACCTTCGAAAACCAGAGGTTTCAAATTGAGCGATGCAATTGCGGACGTTCTGAGCTGGCTTGAAAGCAGAAGCGACATACAGAGCCTGAGGGCGGCGGTGTGCGACCTCAACGGCGTCATGCGGGGAAAACGCATTCCCGTGGAGCAGGCCCGCAAGGCGCTGGAGGGCAAGCTGCGCATGCCTTATTCGCTGATCGGGCTCGACATCTGGGGCGAGGACATCGAAGGCAACACCCTGGTTTTCTCGACCGGCGATGCCGACGGGCTTTGCCAATGGACGGGACGCGGCATCCTACCGGTGGACTGGACGGCGCATCCGACAGCACTCGTCCCGCTCTGGCTGGCCGACGAAAGCGGCGCGCCCTATCTCGGTGATCCCCGGCGGGCGCTGGCCCGCATCCTCGACCGCTACAAGGCGCTCGGCCTGACCCCGGTCGCGGCGACGGAACTCGAATTCTATCTGGTCGATCCGCAATCGCAGCGGCCGGTTGGGCCGGTGTCACCGGTCACCGGGCGGCGTCTCGATTCCGACGCGGCGCTGTCGATCGACGAGATCGACGATTTCGAGGCCTTCATCCATGACGTCTACGAAGCCTGCCGGGCGCAAGGCATTCCCGTCGACACGGCGATCGCCGAAAACGGCGTCGGCCAGTTCGAGATCAATCTGAACCATGTCGCCGACGCGCTGCGGGCGGCCGACGATGCGGTGCTGTTCAAGCGCACGGTTAAGGGCATTGCCCGCAAGCACGGCTTTGCCGCCTGCTTCATGGCAAAACCCTATGGCGACCGGGCCGGCAACGGCTTCCACGTCCATTTCAGCCTGGTCGACGCCGAAGGCCGCAACGTGTTCGACGACGGCACCGACCAGGGCTCGCAAACCATGCGCCACGCGGTCGGCGGGCTGCTGGCGGCGATGGCCGAGAGCACGCTGGTGTTCGCGCCGCACTTCAATTCCTACCGCAGGCTTCGCCCGCGCTCCTATGCGCCGACCGCGGTCGCCTGGGGCTACGAGAACCGCATGGTCGCGATCCGCATTCCCGGCGGCCCGACGGCCGCGCGCCGCATCGAGCATCGCGTGTCGGGCGCGGACGCCAATCCCTATCTGGTGCTCGCCGCCATACTGGGCGCCGCACTGATCGGTATCGAAAGACAGATGTCGCCGGGCGAGCCGACCGGGAGCGACGGGCAAGGCGCGGTACCAGCCAAGCTGCCGCCGGACTGGGCCTCCGCCATCGCCACCTTCGAAAGCGGCACGCATGTGGCGGAGATTTTCCCCGCGATCCTGCGCGACTCCTTCATCGCCTGCAAACGCCAGGAGTTGAACACCTTCGCGCTGAACGTCAGCGACTTCGAGATCGAGACCTACCTCGAAAGCGTCTGAGCTGCCTACGAGGATCGCTCGGCCTTCAGCACCGAGACCGCGGCCTCGCTGTTGTGGACATAGTCGTTGGCGTCCGGCTGCTTCTGCAGCAAAAGGATGAACAACAGATCGGTCAGCGTCAGCTGTGCGTCGCGCGCGGTGATGGATGAGGAGCGCGCGCGCTCCTCGTCGGCGATGGTGTAGAGGCGGATGTCGGCGACCCGGCTCAATGGATTGTCGTGCAGGCCGGTGACGGCGATCACCATCGCGCCGCGCTTGGCGGCGAGCTCGGCGATGCGCAAGGTTTCGATGCTGGCGCCGGAATAGGACAGCGCGAACAGCACGTCGCCGGGCCCGAGCGTCGCGGCGTTGGCCATCTGGATGTGGCTGTCGCTGTCGTGCAGCACGTTGCGGCCGAGCTTCATCAGCTTGTAGGAGAAATCGCGCGCCACCAGCGAGGAGGCGCCGACGCCGACCAGATGAATGCGGCGCGCGCCGTCCAGCAGCTCCAGCGTGCGGCCGATGATGCGCTCGGTGTTGGCGGCGACGGTCTGCTGCATCGACAGAAGCTTGCTGCCGATCAGCTTCTTCAGGATGACCGGATAGGTGTCGCCGACCTCGATCGAACCGTGGATGACGCCCGCCGGCACCTGCCAGTCCTGCGCCTTGGCCTCGCTGACGGCGAGCTTGAGCTCCTGGTAGCTGGCATAACCGAGTTTCTGGCTGAACTTGACGACACTCGACTGACTGCGGCCGATCTCGGCGGCAAGGGCTGCCGTCGACAGGCGCAGCATCTGGTCTGGATTGTCGACGATGTACTGCCCGATCTCGCGATCGCCGGGCGCCATGCCGTCGAGCTTCGCATGGATCTGCTTGAGAACGGACATGAACCCTCTGGAGCGCTTCGATGCTTGGAGGAATAAAATATTCCAATTTCGATTGACAGCCAAGAACGCAGAATTAATTCTCGAACTGGCCCGGTTCGGGAATCGAATGGCTCTCCCGGAGAGACCGGACCGCCGCCCGTCTTTCGCCACACAAGGGTTCAGCCATGGACAGATTGCGGATCGTCGGCGGTCGAAGACTGGAAGGCGCGGTCACCATATCCGGCGCCAAGAACGCTGCCTTGCCGCAGATCGCGGCAGCCCTGCTCAGCCCCTACCCGCTCGAGTTGAGCAATCTGCCCGCCGTGACGGACGTCGAGAATATGTTGGGTGTGGTGCGGCTTCACGGCGCCGAGGTGACGCGGTCGGCGCATGCCGCGACGGTCGATACCAGTGCCGCCGTGTCCAAGGAAACGTCTTATGACACGGTGCGCAAAATGCGCGCGACGGTGCTGGTCCTGGCGCCGTTGCTCGCGCGTTTCGGTCACGCCCGGGTTTCACTGCCGGGCGGCTGCGCCATCGGCGCGCGGCCGGTCGACATGCATGTCGCCGCCCTCGCCGCACTTGGCGCCAGGATCGCCATCGAGAATGGTTTGATCGTCGCCTCGGCGCCGAACGGGCTGACCGGGACGCGCATCGTGCTCAGTTCGCCATCGGTCGGGGCAACGGAAACCGCCATGATGGCAGCGACCACGGCCAGGGGCGAAACCGAGATCCTCAACGCGGCGCGCGAGCCGGAAGTGGCCGATCTCGCCGCTTGCCTCAATGCCATGGGCGCGCGCATCGAGGGCGCCGGCACGCACCGCATCCTGATCGCCGGCGATACCGGCTGGCATGCGGCCCGGCACGACATCATTCCGGACCGCATCGAGGCCGGCACCTATGCGATTGCCGCGGCGATCACCGGCGGCCAGCTTGAGCTCACCCATGCCCGGCTGGAGCACATGGCCTCGGTGGTGCAATTGTTGGAGGCCACCGGCGTCAGCGTCTGGCCCGGCGACCGCGGGCTGATCGTGTCGCGCGACCGTCCGCTGAAAGCCGCCGACCTCACCACCGAACCCTATCCGGGTTTTCCGACCGATCTGCAGGCGCAGTTCATGGCGCTGATGTGTTGCGCCGAGGGTGCGTCGCTGCTGCGTGAAACCATCTTCGAGAACCGCTTCATGCATGTGCCCGAACTGATGCGGCTCGGCGCCAACATCAAGCTGCAGGGCACCATGGCCTTGGTGCGCGGCGGCGAGAAACTGCATGGCGCGCAGGTGATGGCCACCGACCTGCGCGCTTCGGTGTCGCTGGTGCTGGCGGCATTGGTCAGCGAGGGCGAGACGATCATCAACCGCGTCTATCACCTCGATCGCGGCTATGAGCAGCTGGACCGCAAGCTGCGTCTTTGCGGCGCCGACATCGAACGGCTGAGCCCATGAGCGGCCGGGACTATTTTCTCGGTGTCGACGGCGGCGGCACCGGCTGCCGGGCTCGCATCGAGGATGCTGAAGGCAACGTGCTGGGACAAGGCCTGTCCGGCCCAGCGACGACCCGGCTCGGCATCGACGCGGCCTGGGCCTCGATTGCCAAAGCCTTTGGCGCGGCGATCGACGAGACCGGGTTCGGGCCGGCCGAGGCCGCTCGGATACGCGCCGGCATCGGTCTTGCGGGTATCGGCCGCAAGGGCGCGCTGGAGGCGTTGCGTGCGATCGCACATCCCTTCGCCAGCATCGATTTCGTCAGCGATGGCGTCGGCGCCTGTCTGGGCGCGCATTCCGGCCAGGACGGCGCCATCGTCATAGCCGGCACGGGCTCGATCGGCCTCGGCTTCGCCGAAGGCCGCGACCTGCGCGTTGGCGGCTACGGTTTTCCGATCTCGGACGAAGGCAGCGGCGCCGATCTTGGCCTGAAAGCCATGCAACTGGCGCTGCGCGCCCATGACGACCGGCACGAGCGGACGGCGCTGCTGGCCGAGGTGATGCAGCGCTTCGAGGGTGATCCGATGGAAGCGGTCGCCTGGATGGACCGCGCCAGCGCCACGGATTACGCCGCGCTGGCGCCGATGGTGATGCGCCATGCCGACCAGGGCGATCCGGCCGGGCGACGCATTGTGCAAAGTGCCGCCGAGCAGATCGACACGCTGGTGCGGGTGCTGTTCGAAAAAGGCGCGCCGCGCGTGACCTTGCTTGGCGGCCTCGCCAGCCCGCTCGAACCCTGGCTTTCGCCCGATGTCCGGCGCCGGCTGAAGCCCGCGGACGGCGACGCCGTGTCCGGCGCGATCATCCTCGCCAAGAGATCGCTCTGCGTACGGCAGGCCTAGCGAAACTAGGAATAAAATATTCCAATATCCTGTTGACGATACGAATATCCAATTCTAAAAAGTTAACAAAGAAAGACTGCGATGACGTATCCAACGTCCGTGCGCCCTGGCGCGTCGGGCCATGTCGGACGCAGGCAGAAGAATTTTTGAAAGCACTGGAATGACCGAGCAAGGGTTGATGTCCGAACTGGACCTGCTGGTTTCCGAAGGCCGCAACCCGCGGACGATGGATATCGACCTGCTGCCGACCATCGATGTGCTGCGCAAGATCAATGACGAGGACAGGCTTGTCCCGGCTGCCGTCGAAAAGGTGCTGCCGGAAATCGCGGCTGCGGTCGACCGCATCGTGCTTGCCTTCCAGAAAGGCGCGCGCCTGATCTACATCGGCGCCGGCACCAGCGGCCGGCTCGGCGTACTCGACGCCTCGGAATGTCCGCCCACCTTCGGCGTGCCCGAGGACATGGTGATCGGCCTGATCGCCGGCGGCCCGGACGCCTTGGTGCGGTCGACGGAAGGCGCCGAGGACGACCCGAAAATGGGCGCCAAGGCGTTGCAGGAGATCGGGCTAACACCAGACGACGTCGTGGTCGGCATCGCGGTCAGCGGGCGCACGCCTTACGTCATCGGCGGACTGAAATATGCCAAGCAGGTCGGCGCCACAACAGTCGCCCTGTCGTGCAATCCGGCATCGACAATTGCCGGCATCGCCGACATCGCCATCTCGCCGGTCGTCGGCCCGGAAGTACTCACCGGCTCGACGAGGCTCAAGTCCGGAACCGCGCAGAAGCTGGTGCTCAACATGCTGACCACGGCTTCGATGATCCGCATCGGCAAGAGTTTTCAGAATCTGATGGTCGACCTCAACCCGTCCAACAAGAAGCTGGTGGCGAGGGCAACCAGGATCGTCATGCAGACCACCGGCTGTTCCGCGCAGCAGGCCAGGCAGGCACTCCACCAGACAAGCAACGACGTGAAGCTGGCGATCCTGGTGACGATCACGGGCCTCGATACCGAGACGGCACGAGCCGCCCTCGGCAAGGCCGGCGGTTTCCTGCGAAAGGCAATCAGCGACCGGATGGCATGAAGCCGCGTGAGACAAGACGGCAAGAGGCCGCTTTAGACAAGACGGCGCGAAGCCGCATAGACTGGGCCGATACTCCGAAGCATGTGTGCCTTGGAAGCGGTCGGCGGAAACTGCAAGGCATCAAGTCAAATCATAATGGGAGACGAAAATGACAAGGCATCTCACAAGAACATTGCTGTCGGGCATCACGGTTGCCGCGATGCTCGGCATCGCCACGGTTTCGACGCAGGCGGCAACACTGCACATGGCCTGGTCGCAGGACGCCACCGGGCTTGACCCGCACAAGCAGACGGCCTTTTCGTCGCTGCGGCTCCTGGAATTGATCTATGAACCGCTGGTGCGGGTCGATGCCAGCCTGCAGATCATTCCGGCAATCGCCACCTCCTGGGAGTTTTCCAAGGATGGCAAGGAACTGACCTTCAAGCTCGATCCCAAGGCGAAATTCCAGGACGGCACGGCCGTCACCTCCGCCGACGTCAAGGCGTCGTTCGAGCGCATTCTCGACGAGAAGACGGGTGCCGCCGCCCGCGCCAACTTCCTGTCGATCGCCAGCATCGACACGCCGGATGCGGCGACCGTCGTGTTCCATCTGTCGCAGCCCGACGTGCCGATCCTGACGGCGATGAGCGACGTCAACGCGGCGATCGTCCCGGCCGGCGAAATCAAGGCCGGCTCGATCGGCACCAAGGCGCTCGGCTCCGGCCCGTTCAAGCTCGACAAATGGGATCCCAACGCCAAGGAGGTGCTGAGCGCCAACAAGGACTGGGCCGGCGGCGCGACCGGCGTCGACGGCATCGAGATCAGTGTGCTGCCGGACGAGGCGGCGATCCTGGCCGCCATGCGCACCAAGCAGATTGATTTCGCGCTGCTCAACGATCCGCTGGTCGCCACGCTGGTGCCGAAGGAGGCCAGCCTGCAGCTGAACCGCGTGCCGGTGCTCGCCTATCACGTGCTGCAGCTCAACCCATCGCGCAAGCCGATGACCGAGCTCAAGGTGCGCCAGGCGATCTCCTGCGCCATCGACCGGCAGGAAGTGCTGGACACCGCCTCGCTCGGCGAAGGCAAGGTCACCGGACCGCTGACCATACCGGCGCTGGCGACCGATCCGAGCCAGCTGTTCTGCTACAAGCGCGATCTCGACAAGGCCAAGAAGCTGATGGCCGAGGCCGGCTTTGCCGACGGCTTTTCGGCGACCGTGATCGGCGCCACCGGCGAGCCGCCGACGGCGGCGGCGGAGGCGCAGGTCATCCAGTCGCAGTTGGCCGAAATCGGCGTCAAACTCGACATCAAGATGATGGAGCTCAACGTCTATGTCGATGCCTGGCTGAAGGGCGATTTCGATATGGCGATCGCGCTCAATGGCGGCCGCGCCGACCCCTACACCATGTACAACCGCTACTGGACCAAGGCAGGCAATCTGCAGAAGGTGGCGAACTACATCGACGACACGCTGGACAGCCAGATGCAGCAGGGCCGCGCCGAGACCGACCCGACCAAACGCAAGGCGATCTTCGCCGAATTCGAAAAGCATCTCGCCGAGATGTCGCCGTGGATCTGGCTCTACACGTCCTACAGCTACACGGCCCAGCAGAAGAACATCGCCGGCTTCGTGCCGACGCCGACCGGCACGCTATTCAGCCTGAGCAAGGTTACCATCCAGCAGTAGCGCTTCGGGCATTGGGCGAGAGGACTTCTTCGCGTGAACTATCTGATGCGACGACTGGCGACGTTTCCTCTCGTCCTGCTTGGCGTATCCATCCTGGTCTTCGTCGCGATCCGGATGGTGCCGGGCGATTCGATCACGGCAATGCTCGGCACCGAGGCCGGCCTGCTGACGCCGGCACAGCGGGATTCGCTCGCCGCCTATTTCGGCATCGACCAGCCCTGGTTCGTCCAGTACTGGCGCTGGATCGGCGGCATCCTGCACGGCAATTTCGGTATCTCGGTTACCTATGGCAGGCCGGTGCTCGACGTCATTCTCGAACGTTTCCCGCTGACGCTCGAGCTGGCTCTGCTGTCGATGATCATCGCGCTTGCGGTCGGCATGCCGGCCGGCATCTATGCCGCCACGCACAACGAAAAACCGTCCGATCTCGTCGTGCGCATCGTCGCCATGATCGGCCAATCGACGCCGAGCTTCGTGCTCGGCCTGTTGATCATCTACACGCTGTCGGCCGGCTTCGGCGTGCTGCCGGCGATGGGTGAATTCGCCCCGCTCTGGCAGGATCCCTTGCGCAATCTCAGCCAGTTGATCCTGCCCGCCATCACGCTCGGCTTTGCCTTCGCCGCCTCGGTCACGCGCATATCGCGCTCGGCCATGCTCGACGTTTTGAGCGACGATTATGTACGCACCGCGCGCAGCAAGGGCGCGTCGGCGCGCAGCGTCATCTGGCGGCATGCCTTGCCCAACGCGCTGATCCCGGTGGTGACGCTGAGCGGCATCGAGTTCGGCTATCTCCTGGGCGGCGCCGTCATCGTCGAGCAGATCTATGCCTTGCCCGGCCTCGGACGCATGGTGTTGGACGCCATCCTGCAGCGCGACTACGCGCTGGTGCAGGGCGCCGTGCTGTTCATCGCCTTCAACTTCATGATCGTCAATCTCCTGGTCGACCTCGCCTATGTCGCGCTCGATCCGCGCATTCGGCTGGGGGAGCAGTGATGCGCATCCTGCGCGCCATCTTCGGACATGGCAGCGGCCGCATCGGCGGCGTCATCGTCGGAGTCTATCTCGTGATCGCCATCCTCGGCCTGGTCGGGCTGACGCCGCACAACCCGATCACGCAGTTCCGCGTCGACCGGCTGCACGCGCCCAACGGCGCCTACTGGATGGGCACCGATCTGTTCGGCCGCGACGTGGCCAGCCGGCTGATGGCGGGGATTGGGCAATCCTTCACGGTCGCCTTCTTCTCGGTCGCCTTCGCCACCCTTGCCGGTACCGTGCTCGGGCTGGCGGCGGCCTGGCTCGGACGCCGCTGGGACGGCGTGGTGATGCGCATCATGGATGTTCTGCTGGCCTTCCCCGCGATCCTTCTGGCGCTACTCATCGTCACCGTCGCCGGGCCGGGCAAATGGACCAGCGTTATCGCCATCGGCATCGTCTACACGCCGATCTTCACGCGGGTGGTGCGCGGCCCTGCCCTTTCACTGAAGGCCCGCGAATTCGTCGATGCAGCGCGCACCTTCGGCAGCAGCTCAAGCTATATCGTCACGCGCCATTTGCTGCTCAATCTGGTGGCGCCGCTGACCGTGCAGGTGACGCTGGCGCTGGCCTGGGCGCTGCTGACGGAAGCTGGCCTCAGCTTCCTCGGCCTCGGAACGCAGCCGCCCGCCGCCTCGCTCGGCTTGATGCTGAGTGACAGCCGCAATTTGATGGAAACCGCGCCCTGGCTGATGATCTTTCCGGGCCTGACCATCATGATCAGCATCCTCGGCTTCAACCTGCTGGGGGACGCGTTGCGCGATATCCTCGACCCCAGGATGCGGAGGGCGCCGGCATGAGCCCCCTGCTGTCCGTGCAAGATCTGCGCGTAGGCTTCGGCCGCAACCCTCAAGCCAATGAGGTGGTGCGCGGCGTCAGCTTCGATCTCGCCGATGGCGAAACACTGGCCATTGTCGGCGAAAGCGGCTCGGGCAAATCCGTGACCGCGCTGTCGATCAACCGCCTCATCGATTTCGGCGGCGGCCGCATCACCGGCGGTTCGATGCGGTTGAAACGGGCCGATGGGACCATCTTCGACCTGATGGGCGCCACCGAACCTCAGCTGCGCGGCATTCGCGGCGCCGAAATCGGCATGATCTTCCAGGAGCCGATGACCTCGCTCAATCCGGTGCTGACCATCGGTTCGCAGATCGAGGAATCCTTCCGGCTGCATCGCGGCCTGACCGGCAGGCAGGCCACGGCGGCAGCCAGGGACGCGCTCGACCGCGTGCGTATTCCCGATGCCGCGCGGCGGCTGAAATACACACCCAACCAATTGTCGGGCGGCATGCTGCAACGGGTGATGATCGCCATTGCGCTGGCCTGCAACCCACGCCTGCTCATCGCCGACGAACCGACGACGGCGCTCGACGTCACTGTGCAGGCGCAGATCATGGCGCTGCTGGCGGAATTGAAGCGCGAGACCGGCATGTCAATGATCTTCATCACCCACGATATCGGCCTGGTTGCCGGCATCGCCGACAAGGTGATGGTGATGCAGAACGGCCAGGCCGTGGAGCAAGGCGAACTGAACCAGATCCTCGACAGGCCGCAGCACCCCTACACGCAGCATTTGCTGCACGCCGTGCCGCATTTCGCCAGGGGAAGCGCGGCGCGTGTGGACGGCCAGCGCGACAAGGGGGAAAGCAAAGAGCCGGCCTTGAAAGTCGACGGACTGGTGGTGCGCTTTCCTCTCAAGAGCAATTTCTTCAGCCGCGCCACCGGCGCGGTGCATGCCGTCGATGGCGTCGATTTCGACCTGATGCCGGGCGAGACCTTGGCCATCGTCGGTGAGAGCGGTTCTGGCAAATCGACCACCGCGAAGGCGGTTCTCGGGTTGGTGCGCTCGACACGCGGCAGCTTCTCGGTCGGCGCTCGAAAGGCTTCCACCGAGCGCAGCGCCAAGCCCGTGCAGATGGTGTTCCAGAACCCCTATGCCTCGCTCAATCCCAGGCTGACCATCGAGAGCATCCTGGCCGAGCCGGTGATCGCCAACGGCGGCCGGGTGAATGCAGAAACACGCGCCAGGATGGCGAGCCTGCTGGAACGCGTCGGCCTGCCCAGCAATAGCCTGGAGCGCTATCCGCATGAATTTTCCGGCGGCCAGCGGCAAAGGCTGTGCATTGCCCGCGCGCTAATGCTCAACCCTTCCGTGGTCGTGCTCGATGAGGCGGTGTCGGCGCTCGACGTTTCGGTGCAGGCCAAGGTGCTGGAGCTGCTGGTCGACCTGCAGCGCGAATTCGGGCTGGCCTATCTCTTCATCTCGCACGACATGGCGGTGGTCGAGCGGATCGCGCATCGCATCGCCGTCATCTATGCCGGCCAGATCGTCGAAATCGGCGACGCGGCCTCGGTGCTGTCGAAACCGAAGCATTCCTATACGAAGAAACTGATCGCCGCGGTTCCGACCATCGACCGTCGGCGCGAGCATTTCGAGATCGACACACGCCAGGTGCCCTCGCTTGTGCGCCCGCAGGGGTTCGAGCCGGCGCCGGCGCGGTGGGAGCAGTTTGGCGGGGATCATATGGTGAGGGTGGAAGGGTGATGGCCCTGGGATATCCGAGGTTGGCGGGACAGCGCCCACCTCTGCCCTGCCGGGCATCTCCCCCACGAGGGGGGAGATCGGCAGCTTTGACCTTCCGCCCGCCTTCTAACGCAGAAGGTTGGCGAAAGCGGCGGCGGCATCCAATCTCCCCCCTCGTGGGGGAGATGGCCGGCAGGGCAGAGGTGGGCGCCAAGCGCCAATTTTCGAGTGGAGGCTGCCCTTGACCAACCTCGCCCCGCTCTTCGACCGAGCGTTCCAACCGCTCGAAGCCGCTGTATCCACCAAGCGCATTCCCGGCGGCGTGCTCGGCATTGTCGACAGCAGTGGCCAGCGCTTCATCAAGGCAATCGGCTCGGCGCAACTCGTGCCGGAGCAGCGCCCGATGACCGCCGAAACCTGGTTCGACCTGGCGTCGCTGACCAAAATCATCTTCACCACGCCGCGCATCCTGGCGCTGGCGGAGGACGGAATCATCGATCTCGACGCGCCGCTGATCTCGGTGCTGCCGGACCTTCGCCAGTACGATCAACAGGCCTGGGAGCGGAAGGTGACGTTCCGCCAGTGCCTCGGCCACCAAACGCCCTTCCCCGCCGTCGAACCAATCTACTCTTACGGCCGTGACCCCGACCTGCTGCGCGCCTTCATCCTGCAGCGCGAATGGCGAGCGCGGGAGCCGGTCTACTCCGACATCAATTTCATCCTGCTCGGCTTTGCGCTCGAGCGGCTGTCGGGCAAGACCATCCGCGACAAGGATCCCGGCCCCGGATTTGCCTGGTCCACGGAGCCGGATGCCGCCGCGGCGACCGAGGACTGCACCTGGCGTCATCGCGTGCTCTCCGGCGAGGTCCATGACGACAATTGCTCGGCACTGCACGGCGCCGGTCATGCCGGTCTGTTCGGGACAGCCGCTTCGGTGCTGGATTTCGCGCAGGGGCTTCTGGACGGCAGCGGTGCTTCCGAACGGTCGATCGCTCTCATGCGCGCCCCCTTGTCCGCCACCCGCACCCATGGCTGGGAACGGCCATACGAGGGCTGGTCCGGCGGCGCACGGTGCAGCCCCGCAACCATCGGCCATACCGGCTTTACCGGCACCGGCCTGTGGATCGACTTCGACAGGGGCCAGGCCTGGACCTTGCTCACCAACCGGATCCATCCGACACGTCATTTCGACAGCGGAATCGTTCAGCTTCGGCAAGCGGTCGGCGATCTCGTCAATGGACTTTAGGAGCTACATGATGGAACCAATCTGGGCCGTTGGCCTGATGACCGGCACCGTGCTGGACGGCAATATCGACGTCGCGCTGATCAAGACCGATGGCGAGCGCATCGACGATTTCGGCACCTACCGGCTGATGCCCTATCCCCAATCGATCCGCTCGCTGCTGGAAGAGACGCTGACGGCGGCGAGAGCCTGGAATTTTGTCGGGCCGGAACCGGCGATCTTCCGCAAGGCCGAGGAGGCGCTGACGCGCGCCCAGTCGGCGGCGGTCAAGGAACTCGTCGAAGGCTATGGCATGACGATGGCCGATATCGGCGTCGTCGGCTTTCACGGCCAGACGGTGCTGCATCGCGCGCCGCAGGTCGGACGGCTCGGCCAGACGCGGCAATTGGGCGACGGCGAGCTGATGCACAGCATACTGGGCACCAAGGTCGCCTATGATTTCCGCTCGGCCGACATGCGCGCCGGCGGGCAAGGCGCGCCCCTGGCCGCCGCCTATCACACCGCGCTGATGCGCAGTGCTGGCGCCAGTGGCGAAGTGGCCGTGCTCAATCTTGGCGGTGTCGCCAACGTCACCTGGTGGGACGGCGCCGACAATGTCGTTGCCTTCGACACCGGCCCGGCCAACGCGCCGCTCAACGATTTCATCAAGTCGAAGGGCCTCGGCGACATGGACCGCGACGGCGCGCTTGGCCGTGCCGGAACGGTCGACGAGGCAAGGCTCGCCAAGCTGTTGCAGCATCCTTATCTCAGCAAGCCCTACCCCAAGTCGCTGGACCGTTTCGACTTCGGCGCAGCCATGGCTGACGGCCTCAACGCCGAGAATGGTGCCGCCCTGCTCACCGCCTTCACCGCCGGCGCCGTCGGCAAGGCGCTCGACCTCTTGCCGCACCGGCCGAAGAAATTGGTTGTCAGCGGCGGCGGTCGTCACAACCCGACGATGATGGCCATGCTGGCCAGCCGCGCCGGTGTCGAGGTGGTGCAAGCCGAAAGCCTCGGCTGGAGCGGCGATGCGGTGGAGGCCGAGTGTTTCGCCTTCCTCGCCGTGCGCGTCCTGCGCGGCCTGCCGATCAGTTTTCCAAGCACCACCGGCGCGCCGCAGCCGATGCGCGGCGGAAAGCTGGCGGGTTAGGCCAGCCTCTTCTGCAGGAAGATGCGGCTGCGGCCGACGGGGAAATCGGCCAGCGTGCCGAAGGGCTGATAGCCCTGGCGCTGGTAGACCTTGGCGGCGTTTGGATTGAAGGTGTCGATCCAGGCGTTGTTGCAGCCGCGCGCCATCGCTTCCTGCTCGGCCGCGTCCAGCATCTTGCCTGCCATGTGCTGGCCGCGCAGCCCTTCATCGACCCACAGCCATTGCACGTAGAGCCAGCCCCAGGCGGTGTAGCCCGAAATCCCTGCAGCGACCGCACCGTTCTCGTCGCGTACGAACACAGCCAAGGCCTTTCTTTCGGACGCACCGACATCGCCGTCGTTGAATGCCGTCAGCCGTTCGGCGAGAAAGGCGAGTTCATCAGGCAAGGGGTTGGCCGTCGTTTCGAGGGTCGTGTGCATGGCTCTTTCCGGAATGCTCGGCTGGATGGGATGAAGCGTTACGAAGCGCAACGCCCTGGCGCAATGTCTATGTCTGCTCGCGAACAGGGTGCGGATCGCCGCCGTTGCGGAATTCGGATGCGGCAATGCCGTAGCGCTTGAGCTTGTCGTAAAACGTCTTGCGCGGCACGCCGAGCGCGTCGATGGCGCCGCGCACATCGCCGCCATGCTCGCGCAGCGCATCGCGGATGAGCTGTGCCTCGTAATGGCCGACGCGTTCGGGCAGCGAGGCGGCCGCTGGGTCCGATGATGGCGGGGAAACCGCCTTCGTCTCGTCGTCCGGGCCGAGGCCGAGTGCGACGCGATCGGCGAAATGCGCGAGCTCGCGCACATTGCCCGGCCAGGCATGCGACTGGAGATGGTCGCTGACCGCGGCATTCACCTTGGCCACGGGCCGGCCGAAGCGTTCCGCCGCCTTGCCGAGGAAATGCCCGAACAGCATCGGGATGTCGCCGCGCCGCTCGCGCAGCGGCGGAATGCGCAACGTCACCACGTTGAGGCGGAAATACAGATCCTCGCGGAAATCGCCGCGCTGGTCCGGCCGGCCGAGATCGACCTTGGTTGCCGCCACGACCCGCAAATCGATGCGCCGGATCTCGTTCGAGCCAAGCGGCGTGAGGCTGCGTGTCTCCAGCACCCGCAGCAGCTTGACCTGCAGGGCCGGCGGCATGGATTCGATCTCATCGAGGAACAGCGTGCCGCCACTGGAATGCTCGACGCGGCCGATCCGCCGCCGCTGCGCACCGGTGAACGCGCCGGCCTCGTGGCCGAACAGCTCGCTCTCGATGACGGTTTCCGGCAGAGCGCCGCAGTTCAGCGCCACGAAGGGCTTGGCCCGGCGCCGGCCCCATCGATGCAGGAGATCGGCCACCACTTCCTTGCCGGTTCCGGTCTCGCCTTCCACCAGCACGTCGACATCCATGTCGGCGATCTGCCGCAAGGTCTCGCGCAGGCGGCGGATGGCAGGCGCCTCGCCGATCAGCGGCAGGCCGTCGGCGGCCAGTGCCGCGGCTTCGCGCAGCCGCCGGTTCTCCATGACCAGCCGCCGTTTCTCGCTCGCCCGTTTGAGCGCCTCGACAAGGCGGTCACCGGCATAGGGTTTTGGAATGAAATCGTAGACGCCGTCCTTCAGCGCGGCCACAGCAAGATCGACATCGCCATGTCCGGTGACCAGGATCACCGGTATGTCGGCGTCGATCGCCTTGATGCGGTCGAACAGCTGCAGCCCGTTCATGCCGGGCATGCGGATGTCGCTGACGACCACGCCGTCGAAATCCCTGTCGACGACGGCAAGTACTGCCTCGGCGGCGTCGCGCGCGACCACGGTGAAGCCAGCAAGCTCGAGCAATTGCGTGGTGGCGTGCAGCAGGTCGGCGTCGTCGTCAACAAGCGCGACCCGCCCTGATCCCTCATTCATTCAATTCGCCTCAAATCGATAGTGAAGGACGCGCCCTTGGCGCTGTCGGGGTCGAGCCGCAAGGTGCCGCCCAATTCCTGGGCGATCTCCTGCGAGATCACCAGCCCGAGGCCGAGCCCTTTCTCCTTGGTGGTCTGGAATGGCATGAACAGATTGCCGGCCGCTTCCGGCCCGAGGCCGGGACCGTTGTCGCGCACCGAAATCAGCACCCTGTCGTCGCGCTCCGCGAGGTCGATCTCAATGTGGGGATCGGGCTGGTCCTTCATGGCGTCCAGCGCGTTCTGCAACAGGTTGACGAGGATCTGCTCCAGCCGGATGCGGCTTGCCATCACCACCGGCGAGGCGGTGCCGCGCGGCTTGACGATGGTGACGCCGGAATCGCGGATGCGGCCGGACAGCAGCGACAGCGCGCCATCGATCGCCTCGCGCACCGGCAGCGGCGAAGCGGCGACACCGGGCCGGCGCGCGAAGGTTCGCAGCGTATTGGTGATGGCACCGATGCGCTCGGTCATCGAGACGATCGAGGTCAGATTGCCGCTTGCCGGTTCGGTCTTGCCGGTTTCGAGGAAGCGGCCGGCATTTTCGGCATAGGTGCGGATCGCGGCGACCGGCTGGTTGATCTCATGCGCCACGCCGGCGGCGATCTGGCCGAGGATGGAGAGCCGGTTGGCCTGGGCGAGATCGTCGCGCAGCCGGCGGACCTTGGCCTCGGCATTCTCGCGCTCGGCGATCTCACCGGCAAGCGCGGCGTTGGAACGCGTCAGTTCCGCCGTCCGTGTGCTGACCCGGCTTTCCAGCTCGGCATTCATGCGCGCCAGCGCCTCCTGGCGCAGACGTCGGGTGCGGCGCCGCCTGGTGAACACGTAGGCCAGCAGGCCGGTCAGCAGCAGCCCGAGCAGCGTCGTCAGCCGCGCCGTGTTGGCGGCGGACGAGAGGGCGGCGTCGGCGGGCGTCAGCAGCCAGAGGCGCCAGCCGGGGACCGCACCGGGCAGGTCCTGCACCACCTCGACGAACTGGCGCGGTTTTCCCGAGCTGTCGATCGTCGCCAGGCCGTCGCCGGCGCCGCGCCGTATCGGCAAGGGTTCGAAGGCGGCGTCGGTCAATTGCAGTTGCTCATGGGCAGCGGCGGCATCTTCAGCCGAGAGCGGCGCCAGCGCATGAAACCGCCATTTGGGCTCACTGGTGGCCAGCACCACGCCGCGTTCGTCGGTGACGAAAACGAGGAAGCCGCTGGAGCGCCAATTGGCCTCGACGCCGTCAAGCTCAACCTTCAACACAGCGACGCCCAGCGGCTTGCCGTTGTCGTCGACGCGGCTCGAAAGATAGAGTCCCGGCCGGCCGCTGATCGTGCCGAGGCCATATTGGCTGGCCGAACCCTTCACCATCGCCTCGTTGAAATAGTGGCGGAAATTATAGTCGATGCCGACAAAGCTCGTCGGCTCTCCGGCATTGCTGGCCGATATGGCTATGCCTGCCGTGTCAATGACATAGATGGCGGACGCCGAGGCATCTCCAGCGATCGCCTTGAGCTTGTCGTTGAGGGCCGCTTCCTGCATTTTTCCGGCCCGCCGCAGCGCCCCGCGCACGGCATCGTCGCGGGCCAGCACCAATGGCACAAGGCGCTGCTTCTCGATTTCGCCGGTGAGCGTTCCCGCCGCCAGCGGCAAAGCGGCAAGCGCTGCGTCGCG
Organism: Mesorhizobium sp. 01N446; assembly: GCF_056399285.1. NCBI lineage: Bacteria > Pseudomonadati > Pseudomonadota > Alphaproteobacteria > Hyphomicrobiales > Phyllobacteriaceae > Mesorhizobium > Mesorhizobium sp. 01N446. Next base: position 312,096 of record NZ_JBFTRA010000003.1, read on the forward strand.
CAGATCGTCGGCCGCCTGACTTGAGGCGATGCGCCCGGCAATGGCGATCGCACCCGCAAGGATCGCAAGCGCGATAACAACGACAAGCCATCGGCCATCGCGCAGCCGCGCCGCCGCCTCGCGCAGCAAGTCGCGATCGGCAAACCCTGCGGGACCGCTATCGGCGCTTGCTTGCGGCGTCTGCCCTCTCCCTTTTTTCTCGCGGCCTCGCCGCCACTCTAATGCGAAATTCCGCCCAGGCAAACGTTGCCTGTGCGGAAATCCGCACAGGCATTTACCGCCGGCCCTGGCAGAATGGCCGAAATGCGCGGATTCCGGGCTTTCCCCGAACTGGCACAGCGCTTGCAAAACTCTTTCCAGCGGCGGGCGACCGGAGCGCCGCGATGGGAGAAGTCACGCAGTCCGTCCATCCGGCCAGGGAGAGTTCGATGCACATCGCAGACCAATCAGGCGCGGCCGCCGCGCAGCGCAAGCCCCTCTATGCCCAACTCTACGTGCAGGTGCTGGTGGCGATCACCGTCGGCATCCTGCTCGGCCACTACTACCCGTCGATCGGCGAAAGCATGAAGCCGCTCGGCGACGCCTTCATCAAGCTGGTCAAGATGATCATCGCCCCGGTCATCTTCCTGACGGTGGCGACCGGCATCGCCGGCATGAGCGACCTGCAGAAGGTCGGCCGCGTCGCCGGCAAGGCGATGCTCTACTTCCTCACCTTCTCGACGCTGGCGCTGATCATCGGCCTTGTCGTGGCCAATGTCGTGCAGCCAGGCGCCGGCTTCAACATCGACCCGGCAACGCTCGATGCCTCGACGGTCAACACCTATGCCGCCAAGGCGCATGACCAGTCGGTCACCGGCTTCCTGATGAACATCATCCCCGGCACGATCGTCGGCGCCTTCGCCGATGGCGACATCTTGCAGGTGCTGTTCTTCTCGGTGCTGTTCGGCGTCGCGCTGGCGCTGGTCGGCGACAAGGGCGCGCCGGTGTTCAACTTCCTGCAGGCGCTGATGGCGCCGATGTTCAAGCTGGTCAGCGTGCTGATGAAGGCCGCCCCCATAGGCGCGTTCGGGGCCATGGCCTTCACCATCGGCAAATACGGCATCGGCTCGGTCATCAACCTCGCCATGCTGGTCGGCACCTTCTACGCGACGTCGCTGCTGTTCGTGTTCGTCGTGCTGGGCGCGGTCTGCCGCTACAATGGGTTCTCCATCCTGGCGCTGCTACGCTACATCAAGGAAGAGCTGCTTCTGGTGCTGGGCACCTCCTCGTCGGAAGCGGCGCTCCCCTCGCTGATGGAGAAGATGGAGAAGGCCGGCGCCAAGCGCTCGGTGGTCGGTCTGGTCATCCCGACCGGCTATTCCTTCAACCTCGACGGCACCAACATCTACATGACGCTGGCCGCGCTGTTCATCGCCCAGGCGACGAACATCCACCTGTCGATGGGCGACCAGATCCTGCTGCTGCTGGTGGCGATGCTTTCGTCCAAGGGCGCCGCCGGCATCACCGGCGCCGGCTTCATCACGCTGGCCGCGACGCTTTCGGTGGTGCCTTCGGTGCCGGTCGCCGGCATGGCACTGACCCTCGGCGTCGACCGCTTCATGTCGGAATGCCGGGCGCTGACCAACTTCGTCGGCAATGCCGTCGCCACGCTGGTCGTCGCGCGCTGGGAAGGCGAACTCGACGAGGCAAAGCTGGCGAGAGCCCTGGCGGGCACGGCCGACGACAGCCTGCCGGCGGACATCGTTCCCGCCGAATAGGTCGCGCAGCCGCACACCAAATGGCCGGAGGCATCGCTGCCTCCGGCCATTTTCATGATGGCGTGTCAGCCATTGAAGTCCCGCCTCACTTCCGGAAACGTGCTTGGACCGACAGGCATGCGGGCGGCCAGGCTGCCGTCGTCGAACAGGACAAGGCTGGCGGCGCCGACCAGGCCGGCATGGCGGCCGAGCTGCGCCTGGACGACCGGCACGTCGCGATAGGCGCGCATGGCGCGCTGGCGGATGGTCGCCTCGATGACCGGATGCATCAGGTCGAGACCATTGGCGATGCCGCCGCCGACGACCAGCACGTCGGGCGAATAGAGATGCAGCAAATTGGTGAAGCCGACGCCCAGCCAGCGCGCCTCCTCCTCGAGCAGAGCCATGGCGAGGTCGTCCTGCAGCCTTGCTGCCTCAACCACGTGGCGCCCGGTGACCTCGGCGTTGGCCGAGAGGCGGCGCAGTGTCGAGCCGTCGAAGGCTGACGTCGCAGCATTGGCGCGGCGGCCAAGCGCGGTTCCCGAGGCGATGGCCTCGAAGCAGCCGACGACGCCGCATACGCAACGCTCGCCTTCGTTGGTGATGGTCATATGGCCGATCTCGGCGGCGAGGCCGCGGCGGCCATGCAGGATGCGTCCATCGGCAACGACACCGCCGCCAATACCAGTGGAAACCGTGACGAAGACCAGCGAGCGAGCGCCATGGCCGGCACCAAAGCGCCACTCGCCAAGTGCGGCCGCATTGGCGTCGTTCTCCAGCCGCACCGGCAGGCCGAGCCGGCGCTCGAGAATGTCGGCCAACGGCACGTCCTGCCAGCCGGCCAGCGTCGGCGGTCCGACGGCGATGCCGGCCAACGGATCGAGCGGGCCTGGCGCGCCGACGCCGACGCCGACAATGGCGAGGCCCGGCGCCTCGGCATGAACGGTCGCGGCCAGCGCCTCGATCTGGCCGATCACCACGTCGGGTCCGGCCTGCGCCTGTGTCGGCACGGCGGCGAAGGCCAGGATCTTGCCGTCGCGGTCGACCAGCGCGGCACGAAGCTCGGTGCCGCCAAGATCGATCGCGAGGGCGGCTTCCGTGCTCATGCCGCGACCTTCAGCCCATGCAGCCAGCCGATGCGGCCGGCGAGATCCTTGTCGCCGAAGGCGAGCGAACCCAGAACCACGGTTTCGGCGCCGGCGGCACGCAGCAGCGGCACGGTCTCGTGGCGGATGCCGCCGTCGGCGGCAAGCACGACGGCCTGCTCGCGGCCGGCCTCCCGTAGGATGGCGCGGGCCGCGCCCAGCCTGTCGCAGGCTTTCTCCGACAGGCCCTGGCCCTTGACGCCGATCGCGGTGCCCAGCAGCGTGACGAAGGCGACCTCGGAGACGAAAGGTTTTACCGCCTCGACCGGCGTCTCAAGTCGCAGCACCACGCCGGCCTCGGCGCCGAGTTCACGTGCCAGCCGCACGGCGCGCAACCCCGCTTCACCGTTCTCGGCATGGACGCTGATCATGTCGGCGCCGGCCTCTATGAACTGGCGAGTCTGCGCCTCGACGATTCCGGCATCGACCATCAGATGGACATGGATGGGCTTGGCCGTCAGCCCGGCGATGCGGGCGACGAGATCGGGAAAGAACAGGAAGGACGGAGCGAAATGGCCATCCGCCACATCGATATGATGCAGATCGACATGGGGCTCGATACGCCTGAGGTCGCTCTCGAAATTGGCGAGATTGGCCGACCAGAGCGAGAATTCGGCGATCAAGCGATCGCGCGGCAATGCAGCGATGGCGGCCGGGCCTGACAGGGGTTTTGACGTCATGATGGGTCCTGGTTGTTGAAATTTCTGTCGAGAAAGCCACCGATGGCGGCGCGGATTTCAGCGAAATGGCGATCCTTGTCGGTGGCTTTCGGCGTCACCTCGGCGAAAGCCGCATTGGGGATGGTCCCGGCGAGTTCGCGGGCGATCGCCAGGGGGTGGACGAGATCGATGCCGCTGCCGACGACCAGCGCGGGGATTGCGAGCTTGGCAGCCTCGGTCTGCGTCACGCCAGGCCCGTCATTGGCGATCGCCTGCATGACCTCGGCAAAGATGGCTGCGTTCTCGCGCGCGAAAAAGCCGAGCAGCGAGGCAAGATTATCCGGCGCTTCAGCGCGAAAACGGGCCGATGTCGCAGAGGACGCAAAGGCATCGCGGGCCTCAGCCAATGGCAGCCGGCGGATGAGATCGGCCACCTCCGTGTAAGGGCGCATGTTCTGCGGCGCCGCATCGAAGGCCCAGGCGGGACGCACCAGCGCCAAACCAAGCACGCGGTCCGGGTGGCGGGCGGCAAGCCGCAATGCGATGGCCGCGCCCATCGAAACGCCGCCGGCGACGAAACGGTCGAGGCCGGCCGCATCGGCGGTGGCCAGCACATCGTCGGCGAACATGGCGATCGAGAACGGACGCTTGCCGCCCGCGCCTGAGCCGCCCTGCGCGCGGCATTCGACGGTCAGCCGGCGATATGACGGACTGTCAGGAAAATTCTGCGCCACCTGGGCGGCATCGCCGCCGAGACCATGCTGGAAGACGACGGGAAGCCTGCCCTGCCCCGTGTCGAAGACATGAAGGGCGGCATCGTCGCGCAGCAGGATCGCTGGCGCGGCGCTCATCAGAGCAGTCCCTGCAGGAAAGCGGCGACATCGGGCGCCTCTTCGGCCGACAGCCCATGGGTGACGAGCGCACCGTCGAAGCCCACGGCTTTCAGCCGCGCGACGAAATCCGGGAAATCGACGATGCCTTGTCCCGCGGCGGCGAAGCGGCCGTTGCCATACCGGTCCTTGGCGTGTGCCATGGCGATGTGGCCTGCGGCCTCGTCGATCGCGGCGGTGACGATGGCGCGCGCTTCGTGCGACGTTGCGTGTTCGAACAGGTTCGCCGGATCGAGCACGATCTTCAGTCGCTTCGAGCGCATGTCGGCGATCAGGCGTGTCGCATCCCTGGCCGAGGTGACGATGTTGGCTTGCTCGGGCTCGATGCCGAGGTCGACGCCGGCATGTTCGGCCAGCGCCAGCGCCTTGCCCATTTCGGCGGCCATGTCACACCAGGCGGAAGGCGTGGCATTTTCGGGATGATAGGCCCATTGATCGGCGATGTTGCGCGAGCCGGTGCAGAGCGTGACCAGCGGGATGCCGAGGGATGCCGCCGTCTCGATTACGACGCCAAGGCGCCGCAGGCCATCGTCGCGCGCGGTCTTGTCCGGATGCGCCATGTTGTAGGTGCCCGAGAGGGCTGCAAGCGAGACGCCCGATGACTGCGCGGCAGCGCGGATGGAAGCGATGGCATCTGCAGGCACGGCATCTGGCATCGACGGCAGGCCGGCGCAAGCGAGATTGAACTGCGTCGTCTCATATCCGGCCTGCCTCACCGCGGCCAGCACGGCGGCGGGGTCGGCGCCCGCAAATGTCTTGGCGAAGATGCCGAGGCGCATCAGACCGCACCCGAAACCGACGCGAGTTCGACCCGCTCGCCGGTCTCGACCGAGCGGGCAATCGCCACCATGGCGCGGATCGAGGCGATGCCGTCCTCGACATTGGCGCCGCGCATCGGCGTGCCGTTCAGCACCGTGTCGGCAAGGCCTTCCAGCTGACGGCGGAAGAAATGGCCGTCGGCGCCAAGCGGCTTGCGCGAGGTCGCGTCCTTTTCATGAAAAATATCGACTTCGCTGGCGCGGAAGTACCAAGGGTTGAAGGTCTTGGCGATGACCGAGCCGTTCTCGCCATAGAGCTGAAACCCTTCGTGCCAGTCCATACGCACGGCCACCGTCAGATCGAGATGGCCGAGCGCGCCGCTGGCGAATTCGGTTTCGACGAACCAGCAATAGGCGCCGAAGCGCTCGTTGAGACGCGCGCGCACGGCGGTTATTTCGCCGCAGAGGAAACGCGCGGTGTCGACGAGATGCGAGCCGTGCGCCAGCATGAAATATTGCCTGAGATCCGCCTTCGGATTGCCCGAAGGTTTCCTCGCCAGCTTGCTGGTGACGGGCAGCGGCTGCACGGCATCGGTGTTGGTGTAGCGGTGCGTGGAATCGCAGTACCAGGCCTTCAGCGCCAGCACCTCGCCCATCTCGTCGCGGACGAAGTCGCGGGCTGCCTCCAGCGCCGGATCGAAGCGCTTCATGTGGCCGACCTGCAGCACCTTGCCCGAACGCTTCACCGCCGCGGCCAGTGCCTCGCCCTCCTCCACCGAAGTGCCGATCGGCTTTTCGCAGAGCACATGCTTGCCGGCATCGAGCGCCTTGATCGACATCGGCACGTGATAGGCGTCCGACGTCGCGACGATCACCGCCTCCAGATCGGGATCGGCGAGCATGGCGTCATAGTCGGCATACATTTTCTGCGGCTCGTAGGTGGCGCCCATGCGGGCGAGCAGATCGGGCGCCGCGTCGCAGATGGCGTAGAGATCGGCATTGCCTGATTTGGCGCAGGATTCCAGATGCGCGAACTGCGCGATCGGGCCGCAGCCGAGCACACCGACTCTCAGGCGTCTGTCTTGTTTCTTGATCATCGTCTCGTTCTTCAGGCGCCGTAGCTGCGCATTGTCTGGCGGTTGGTTTTCACCGCGCCGGCGGGATCGGCGGCGGCCGTTTCGGATTCCTCTTCCAACACCAGCCAGCCATTGAAGCGCGGCGCGGTGTTTGCGATCTCGATAACCGCCGGAGTGTCGCAGACCCCCTCGCCCAGCATCGCCCAGGTGCCGTTGGCGTCGACGTCCTTCAGATGGATATAGCGGATGCGGTCGCGATAGGTGCGCAGCGTGTCGGCCATGTCCTTGTGGCCGCGCAATATGTGTCCGGTGTCCGGCACCCAGCCGACCAGATCGGGGTCCAGCAAGGCAAAGATCCTGTCGTAGTCGGCGCGGTCGAACAGCAGCGTGTTGTGATGCGAACTCGGATGCACCGCGACCTGGACGCCGGCCTTGCGGCCGAGCTCGCCTGCCTTGTTGTAAACCTCGGCGGCAATGGCGAACTTGTCGCCGCGGGGCCCGTCGGACACCACGGTTGCCGACCCCATCGACACCAGCGCGCCGGGAAAGGCGGAAGCGAAATCGATCCAGCGCTGCGCCGCCTTGAGGTCGGCGCCGATCTGATCCTTCAGCGTGAAGCCGCTTTTCGAGCCGAAGGCGAAGGAGACGAGCGTCAGGCCTGACGATTTCAGCGCGGTGGCGAACTCGGTGGGTTTGTCGGCGTAGCGGCCGATCATCGTGTCGGTGATCTCGATGCCGGCATAGCCGCCATCGCCGATCGCCTTCAGCAGATCGTCGGGGCCGCCGGTGAACCGGTCTCCCAGCATTTCCCAGGTGAAGGTCTGGCAGCCGACTTTGAGGTCTTTCACGTTCATCCTTTCATTCCTTGATACCGCTTATCACTTGGTGCCGCCGTGGGATGGACATACTACTTGACCGAGCCTGCGGTCATGCCGGCGAGGAAGTACCTCTGGGCAACGAGGTAGATGAGCAAAAGCGGCAGCGAGCCGAGCACGCTCATCGCCATCATCTGGTTCCATTCGAAGGCGTGCTGCCCCATCAACAGCTGGATGCCGATCGGGACGGTGCGCATCGAGGTCGACTTCGTCAGCGTGAGTGCGAAGAGGAACTCGTTCCAGCACAGCAGGAAGGTGTAGACCGACGTCGCCACGATGCCGGGCAGAGAGATCGGGACGATCACCCGCCAGAGCGCTGTCCAACTGGTGCCGCCATCGACAGCCACGGCTTCATCGAGATCGCGGGGCAAGGTGTTCAGATATCCCGTCATCAGCAGGATCGCATACGGCAGTGTAAACACCAGGTATGTCAGGATCAGTGCGACGTAGGTATCGAAGATGCCGTATGAGACAACCAGCCCGAAGAAGGGGATCAAAAGTGTGATCGGCGGAATTGTCTGCGTGCTGATGATGAGTGTGTTCAGGCTGCCCTTGCCGCGGAAATTGAAGCGGCTGAACCCGTAGGCCGCCAGCAAGGCGATCAGCACCGTCAGCACGGTCACCGCTCCCGCCACGAAATAGCTGTTGAAGAAGAAGCGCAGCTTTACCGGGTCGCCAAGGATGGCTGCATAGGCTTCCAGCGTGAAAGCCTTTGGCAGGATGGTTGGTGGCAGGGCAAAGATTTCGGTATTCGATTTGAACGAACTGCTCAGCATCCAGTAGATCGGGAATGCCGCGAAGAACAGCCCCGCGGCAAGCGCCACATGGAGCGCGACGGTGATCAGCCTGTCTTTCGGCGTATGCCTTTTCCTCATGGTGACTACCGAGCCTTTTGATAGCGAATGTAGAACAGCGTCAGGCCGAGAGAGATCAGCAGGATGACCACGGCGCTCGCCGAAGCCTGCGACAGGTTGTAGCTCGAAAACGCCAGCTTGTACGTGTAGGTGCTCAGCACCTCGGTCGAGTAGATCGGACCGCCGCCCGTCGTTATCCAGATCAATGGAAAGACCTGCATGGTCCAGATGAAGTCGAGCAGCGAGATGGAGATGATGATCGGCATCAGCTGCGGGATGGTGATGAAGATCAGCTTCTGGTAGGCCTTCGCCCCGTCAATATCGGCGGCCTCGTAGAAATCCTTGGGAATGCCCTGCAAGCCCGCGAGCAGGCTGACCATGAAAAGCGGGTAGCCCGCCCAGATATTGGCGAAGGTCACGGCGTGCAACGCGGTCTCGGGCGAGGAGAACCACTCTACCTTGGAGCCGATGATGCCCAATTGCATCAGAATGCTGTTCACGACACCGTTCGGCTCGAGCAGGAGGCGCCAGATCACCGCGATGATCACCGCGGTGAACAGCCAGGGCAGTATGTAGAGCACGCGCAGAATATTGCGCAGCGTCGGGTTGATGCGGTCGCTGTTCAGCATGAGCGCGAAGATCATGCCGATGGTCATGTGGAAAATGACACTCATGCATGTGAAGTAGAGCGTGTGCCACAGCGAGGCCCAGAACACCGGGTCGTCGAAGATCGCCTGGTAATGTTTCAGTCCGGCAAAGGATGGGTCGCGACGCAGCACCGCGCTGTTCTGGAACGAATAGCCAATCACCGTCACCATCGGCAGCAGCATCAGAAGCCCGATTATGAGCAGCGAGGGCGACAGATAGAGGTAGGGTGCGACCGCTCGTTTCAGCTTGTGGTGGGAGCGCTTTTGCCGGGTCATGTGCCAACCTTGGGATACGCCTTCAAGAGAAGGTAAGCTTCAAAAACAGGTCCATCTCAAATTGCCGATCCGTTGTTGCCGGGTGGCCTGCCCGAAGCCAGGCCACCCGATCGAAGATAGCAAATAGGAGACAGGCCGATCAGAATTTCGCCATCCAGCCCTTCTGAGCGGCGGCGGCGGCTTGTTCCGGAGACTGCTCGCCGGCGAGCATCTTCTGGGCTTGCACGTCGAATTGAGTCATCAGGTCTTCAGCCACCGGCAGGCCCGTGAACTCATTGGCGAGATAACCGGTCTTGAAGATTTCGAAAGCCTTGCCGAAAGCCTTGTCCGAGGTCACGAAATCGGGCTTGGCGTTGACGTTGCCCGGGAAGGCGTTGGCAAGCGATACGAGCTTGGCGTTCACCTTCTCGCTCATCAGATATTGGACGAGTTTCCAGGCCTCTTCCTGATGTTTCGAGCTCGCGGAGATGCCGATGCCCCAGGAGGCATAGGGAAGGCCGCGCTTGCCCGTATAACCCTCCACGACCGGGACCGGGATGAGGTCGAACTTCAGATTGGGATTGCGCTTGCGGATGAGGTTCACATGCGCGAGCGAGTCGATCATCATGCCGACGCGGTCGTTGACGAATTCCTCGACCTTTTCCTGCTCGGTCTTGGTGGCGATGCCGGGCGAGATGGTGCCCGCGTCATTGAGCGATTTGACGAAGGTGAGCATGTCCACCACCGGTTTGCCCTCGAGAGCGGGCTTGCCATCCGCCATCATCGACTGACCCGATGCCCAGACCCACGACATCATGTCGTTCTGGACGCCGGACGGCGTTTGCAGCGACAGCGGCAGGACCCAGCCATACTGGTTCTTGTCGGCGTGCGTCATCTTCTTGGCGGCTTCGAGAAACTCCGCACGGGTCGACGGCAGCTTGGTCACGCCTGCCTTGGCGGCGAGGTCCAGATTGACGAAGACAGGATAGACGAAGGAAGCGACGGGAAACATCACCGCCTTGCCGTCCACCTTGATGATGTCGGCGACCTGGGCTTTGTCGAACTTGCTCGCATCCATCATCGGGTTCATGTCGGCGAGCGCACCCTGCGCGTTCAGATTGTTCACCCAGGCGCCGTCGAGGCCGACCACGTCGCTGAGCGTTCCGGTTGCGGCGCCAACCGAGATCTGGTCTCGCGTGGTCGCATAGGGACCGCTGACCAGCGTCACCTTGATGCCGGGATTGGCGGCCTCGAAATCGTCCATGATTTTCCGCAAGGAGCCTGCGGGCAATTCAGGCTCCCACCATTGGGTGAATTCCAGCGTCGTATCCGCCATGGCGGCGGTTGCGCCAAGCAACCATGCTGCCGCGGCTATTTTCAGCATCGCGGGCTTTATCCGAAACGTCATTTTTCTCTCCTCCTTCTATAGGATCGACCGCACAATGCAGCCGATCGCCTGCTTCATTCAGAAGTCTTCTTCCTCGTACTTTCGCAGGCGCCTCGCTCCCGCCTGCGGGCTCTGCCCACAATTCTTCAGATCGCCAGATGCGTTTCGGGATCGAAGAAATGGAGCTTGGTATCATCCAGGGCCAACCGGATTTCCGAACCGGAGCGGACTGCGCTGTCCGGTTCGAATCTCGCCACCGCATTCGACGTCAGGCCGAAATCCTGCACCGCGTCGGGGTCGCCGGAGTCCACCCGGATGGCGTCGATGTTCAGATGGACGATATGTTCCGACCCGAGTTCTTCGATCGAGGTCACCCTTGCCGGTATCGTCTGATACTTGCGGCCGGATTCGAGGCTGCTGTCATAGAGATCCTCCGGCCGTATCCCGAACACGACCTTGCGCCCCGCATACGACTTCAAACCCGGCCGGCGCACGAAGGCTGCATCCTGCAGCCGGATGGAAAAGGCACCGGACATCAGTTCGCCGCCCGTCATGGTCGCCTCGAAAAGGTTCATCGAGGGAGAACCGATAAAGCCTGCAACGAAGGCGTTCACCGGCGATTCGTAGAGCCTTTTGGGTGTATCGACCTGCTGCAGCACGCCGCCCTTCAGCACGGCGACCCTGTCCCCCATCGTCATCGCTTCGGTCTGATCGTGGGTCACATATATGGTTGTCACGCCGAGCTGCTTTTGCAGGCGAGTGATTTCGGCGCGCATTTGCACGCGCAGCTTCGCGTCCAGATTGGAAAGCGGTTCGTCCATGAGAAAGGCGGCCGGCTCGCGCACCATGGCGCGGCCCATGGCGACGCGCTGACGCTGTCCGCCTGAAAGGGTCGCTGGTTTGCTGTCCAGCAGAGACGTCAGCTGAAGGGTTTTGGCGATCTCGTCCACGCGCTTCCTGCGCTCGGCCTTCGGCTTGCCTGCCAGACGCATGGAAAAGGCGATGTTTTCGAACACCGTCATATGCGGGTAGAGCGCGTAGCTTTGGAAGACCATCGCAATGTCGCGGTCCTTGGGCGGCATGTCGACGACGTCGACGCCGCCGATCCGAAGGCTGCCGCTGGTGACGTCCTCCAATCCCGCGATCATTCGCAACGCGGTGGATTTGCCACAGCCGGACGGCCCGACGAGAATCAAGAACTCGCCGTCCTCGACCGCCAGGTTCAATTGGTCGATTGCGTGAAAATTGTTCCCGTAGGTCTTGCAGATATTCTCAAGAACGACTTCTGCCATATTCCTCCCTCCACAAGTCTAAGCCACTGATTTTTATGATTATCCTCGGCTTGTGTTCACCTGTGAGATATTTGCTCGGATAGTTCGGGCTATGTGCCGGTATCGAGTTGCGCATGTTTCAGTTCGACTGCCGACGGCGCGTTCGTCGACGCCAGCAGTTCCGTGACCTGGTCGGCGGTCGGAAGCGCCTCGCGCCCGCCACGCCCCGTTATCGAAAGGGCCGCCGCCGCGGCAGCGAATGCTACCCGGCCTGCGGTGTCGGTTCCGCGCGTCAATGCATGGGCGTAGGCGCCATGAAAGCAGTCACCGGCGCCGGTCGAGTCGACCACGACAACCCGGTGCGGGGGCAAGTGCCAAAGCCCTGTCTCGTCGTGTCCGCGATAAAAGACGCCCCTGCCGCCATCGGTCAGAACGACGGCGGACCGCGACGGCGACCACAATGCATCGAGTATCTCGGCGGGCGATCGGCGCCCCGTGGCGGTCCGCGCAAAGCCGAGTGGAAGAATGAGATGGTCGCAGAGCGCGATCAGCCGCTCCGTGGCTGGGCCGCTGCTCCATTCGATATCGCCGAGGATCGCAAGGCCGAGATCGCGCGCCCGAGCCACGACATCCAGCGACCCGACGCCGTAGCTGTCTACGATCAGGACGGTCGCGCGGCTGAGGACTTCGTCGGGAAAGTCCGGCGCGGTGCCCAGCATCGCTTCGTCGTCATACGCGATGAACCGCTCTCCGTCCGAGCCGACCGTGATACGTGAGCGCACCGGGCGCGCGTGCGGGTGGCGAGGCGCGAATGCGGTTTCAACACCGCTCTCAATGAGATCACACAGCACGGCGTCGTCGGCGGCATTGCCCAGCCATCCGACGAACCCGGCGCTTCCGCCGAGCCGCGCGACGGCGGCAAGGGCCGTCGCGACATTTCCCCCGAAAGCCCGGGCACTTTGCAGAACCTTCCCCTTGCCCGCCGACAACGGCTGATCGACATAGACGATGTCGTCGATCGCAATCGCGCCGAAGCCGAGGATTGAAGGGACGGTGGGCATCGTTCAGGCACCCGCCTTCGCCAAGGCGTCTTGCGCCGAAAGGCCGTCATGGATGACGCCCCGGAAGGCAATCGCTGCCTTTTCCGGATCGCCGTGTCCCCAGAGATTGCGGCCCACCACAGCACCGCGCGCGCCGGCACGGATGGCGTCCGCCGTCTGCTGAAGGGCGCCGAGCAGCGTATCGGTCTTCGGACCACCGGCGATCACAACCGGCACCGGGCAGGTTCGAACGGTCTCTCGAAACGACTCGAAATCGCCGGTGTAGCCGATCTTGATCACGTCGACGCCGGACTCGTAGCCGATGCGTGCCGCATAGGCGATCTCGTCGGGGGTGAAGACGATTTTTGCCCCGTCGGTGAAATCGCGAGGGTAGATATGCGCCACCACCGGCATGCCGTAGCGGGCCGCCGCATTCACCGAATCGGTCAGCCAGCGAATGTATTTGCCCTCGGTCGCGCCGCGCACCGGAATGGCCACGGCCAAGGCATCGGCGCCAGCGCGCACCGCATCCTCGGGCGTTGCAATCAGTTCACTGATGCGATCGTCCGGGGTGAAGCAGCCGGCCTGGATCACCAGGGAAGCCTTGCCCGCATATTGCGGCCACAGATGGCGCGCGGTGCCTGGCTGGATGCTGACGTAGTCGGGCTTGCCCACCATGACGCGGGCAAGCGCGCCCGGCAGGTCGGCAAGACCGCCTTTGCGCACGTCGCCATAGCCGACAAAGTGGTCGACCGCGCCGCCGAAAAGATTCCCCGACGGATGTGAGAAGAGGCGCGCAAGGCGCACTTTGGTTCCGAGGCTCATGAGTCCAAAATTCTCCAATCGATTGATTTCAAAATCCTGGACCTAGTGTTTGCGAAAGAAAGGATAAACACAATCTTTCGAAATCTTTCGAATTCGCGTATTTTTGGCCGAGTGAACCGAGGCTAGGGCGATCGCCTGGCGCATGGAGGCAAGGACAGGGCAATGTTGTCAGAGCAGAGACGCCAAGCGATCCTGGGTGAAGTGCAACGCAGCGGACAGGTCCGCATCAAGGACCTGTCAGACGATTTTGGCGTGTCGGAAGTCACGGTGCGCTCCGACCTCGAGATACTGGACCGCAAGGGACTGCTGACGAAGACGCGTGGAGGGGCCGTGACCCGGACCACGGATTCGACCACGGCCGCGTTCGCCCGGCGGATGCAAACGAATCTCGATGCAAAGAAACGCATCGCCCGGGCAGCGATAGAACTGTTCGAGGACAACCAATCGGTCATCTTCGACGGCGGCTCGACTCTGATGCAGGTTGCCATGCTGTTACCGCCGCTCAGCAATGTCGTGGTCGCGGCCAGGGCAATGAATATCGTGCAGCATCTGATGCATCGGCCCGGCCTCGACGTTCACATGATCGGTGGCCGGGTCTATCCGGACACGGTGAGCACGCTGATCACCGATGCCGACACGGCTCTCGGCGGCTTGGTGGCGCATCAGGTCTTTGTCGGAGCGCATGCGATTGACTCCTCACTGGATGTGGTCGACGTGAACGAAGACATGGCGCGAACGAAGCGAAACCTCGTGCGCATGGCCCGGCGCGTTGTCCTCCTTGCGGATTCGAGCAAATGGGGCGTCAGCGGGACTTCCAAGGCATTTTCGCTGTCGAGCGTCGATGTCGTGATCACCGACGATGGCCTGTCCGGCCCGATACGCAGCCAGCTTGATAGGACCGGGGCCAAGGTGATCTACGCCTGACCCCGTCGCGGTCCCTGATCGCGGCGGAAATATCCAATGCGCGCATGACCCATGGGATTTGCATCGGCGCCCGGCCGTTTTTTCATGTTTGTCATTTTCTCCTCCCAGGGCTGGCAGCCTCCCGATTTCGCGCCAGCATTTCCGCATGGTCTATAAAAATTTTACGCGCGTCAATATTTAAAATGTTGTATAGCGCTTTTCGAGGATGATCCGTTGCGGCGCAGCGGATCCGGCAGAACATGAGCATGTTGGGAGGACCAATCGAAAATGCAGGCAAAATCACAGGAAAAGCTTGGTATCGGCGTCATCGGATGCGGCAACATCTCGATGACCTACCTGCGCAATGCCGCCCTTTTCGGCGGCATGGAACTGCGTGCCTGCGCCGATATCTCCGCCGACATGGCGGCGTTGCGGGCCAAGGAATATGGCATCCGGGCGCTCGGCGTCGATGCGCTGCTTTCCGACCCCGAGATCGATCTCGTCCTCAACCTGACCATTCCGGCGGCGCATTTCGACATTTCGTTTTCAGCCCTTTCGGCGGGAAAGCACGTCTTCACCGAAAAGCCGCTGGCGACGTCGGCCAGCGACGGGCGCCGCCTGGTGGCGGAAGCGACCAAGCGCGGGGTGCTGCTCGGCTCGGCGCCCGATACGTTCCTCGGTGCCGCCGGACGGCGCGCGCGCCGCCTGATGGATGAGGGTGCCATCGGCCGCCCGGTTACCGGCACCGCCTTCATGATGGGGCGCGGCATGGAGCACTGGCACCCGAACCCGCAATTCTACTACCAGCCGGGCGGCGGCCCGGTGTTCGACATGGGCCCCTATTACCTGACCATGCTGGTCAACCTGCTTGGTCCCGTCGCCCGTGTCATGGCGATGGCGACGCGTGGTCAGGAGGAGCGCCTGATCACGGCCGAGGGGCCGTTCAAGAACACCACATTCAAGGTCGGCACGCCGACCAACGTGCTGTCGTTGCTCGAATTTCGCTCGGGCGCCACCGTCACCTTCGGCGCCTCATGGGACGTCTTCAAGCACTCCAACCATCCGATCGAACTGCACGGCACGGAAGGCTCGCTGCGCCTGCCCGATCCCGACACGTTCGGCGGCACCGTCTCGCTGTCCGAACGCGGCGCGGAGTGGAAGGATTTCGCCAGCGAAGGCGACCTCTACGGCGCCCGCAACTGGCCCTACGCCGCGCCCGACCGCGCCAACTACCGCATGCTCGGCGTCGCCGATCTGGTGCGCTCGCTGGAGACTGGTGCGGCGCCTCGCGCCTCCGGCAATCTGGCGCTGCATGTGCTGGAGATCATGGAGGCGATCCTGCGTTCAGGCGAAACGCAAAGTTCCGTCGCCATCATCGGTGATGTCGTCCAGCCGGCGCTGTTGACCGAGGACGAGGCAAGCAGCCTGCTCGCCTAGGTACTTTTTGTCTTCACGCAATTCCCAAGGGAAAACGCATGCGCTTTCCCGGGAAAACCGCTGTACACTTTTCCTGGAATTGCTTTCGATGGAGATAGCGATGACGCTCGATCCTGATGCTTTGCGCGCCCTTGAAATCGGCCATGCAGCCGGTGGCGAGCCCTTCGAAAACGGCAGTGTCGCGGCGGCTCGGGTTGCCTACAACGCTTCGTTCCCGACACAGCAGGGCGAGCACGAGCCGGTGGCCGCGACCTCGCACCAAGAGATCGGCGGGCCGAATGGCCCGGTCACGATCCGTATCCATCGCGGCATCGGCGCGCCGCGGGCCGGCGCGCGCGCCGTGCTCTATCTGCATGGCGGCGGCTGGGTCATTGGCAATCTCAATTCGCATGACGAGATCTGCCGATGGCTGGCCAATCTGAGCAACGCCGTCGTGGTCTGCGCCGATTACCGGCTGGCGCCGGAGCACAAATTTCCGGCGGGGCTCGAGGATTGCATGGCATCGCTCCGCTTCATGGCGGAGAACGCCGGCGAACTGGGCATCGATCCGGCCCGTATCGCCGTCGCCGGTGACAGCGCCGGCGGCAACCTTGCCGCCGTCCTGGCGCTGCTCGCCCGCGACGGGCTGACGCCGCCGCTTGCCGCGCAGATCCTGATCTATCCCAACACCGATGCCCGCCAGACCGCGGACAGCTACCGGCGTTTCGGCGACGGCTTCGGGCTCACCGCCTCCACCATGGCCTGGTTCCGCGACCATTATGTACGCACACCGGACGACATCAGCGACTGGCGCGTCTCGCCGCTGCTGGCGTCAAGCCTTGCCGGCGCCGCGCCGGCGTTTGTCGTGACCGCCGGCCATGACATCCTTGCCGATGAAGGCACGGCCTATGCCGAGCGCCTGCGGACCGACGGCGTGCCGCTGGTGCTGCGGCCCTGGCCAGGCCAGATCCACGGCTTCGTCTCGATGGGACGCAACATTCTGGCAGCGCGGCAAGCGGTGAGCGAGGCGGCGGCCTGGCTGCAATTGCAGACGCGCATTCAGGCCGACTGACGCATCACCAGCGTCGCGCCAAGCTTGACGTTGCGCGCCAGGCCCTGGCCGGGCGTGTCAGCCTCATCCAGCAAAGCCAGCAGGATCTCGACGCTGCGTCCGGCCATGGCGGCAAAATCCTGCGCCATGGTGGTCAGTGCCGGGCAGGTGTAACGGCTCAGCGGATGATCGTCATGGGCGGCGACACGGAAATCGCAATCGGGCCGGCGGCCGATCTTCAGCCCGCGCGAAAAGGCCGCCGCCATGACGCCGAAAGCGAGACGGTCATTGGCACACAGAAGCGTGCGCGCCGGCAGGCCGCCTGTCTCGAGCGTCCTGTCCATCCATTCATGACCGATGCGCTCGAAATCCCAGCTGTAGTCGCCCGCCGCCTTGAGCACGACGGGTTCCAGACCGGTAGCCCGCATCGTGTCGATATAGCTCTGCAGGCGCTCGCCCGAATTGTGGTTGACGTGCGGGATGTCGACATAGACCGGCGGCTCGCCGGACCGGCAGAGATAGTCGACGATGGTCGACGTGCTCTGGTGGTTGTCGTTGCCGACGAAAGGCGTGTCACCTTCGATATAGGTGTCGAAATAGACGATCGGAATGTCCTCGCTCATCCGCTCGAAGACGCCGGGTTCGGAAACCAATCCCAGCGGAGCGATGATGGCGCCCGCGACCTTCAGCGACATCAGCGTCTTGACCGATTCCGCCTCCAGCTTCGGCGACCCGTGCGAGGAGATGACGATCGGCCAGAAGCCTTCGTCGCGGCAGCGCAATTCGATGCGGCTGACCATTTCGGCATAGAACGGATCGGTGATCGTCGGCACGACAATGCCGACATTGCGGGTGCGCTTGCGGTTGAGATTGCGCGCGAAAACGTTCGGCTGATAGTCCGAGGATCGCAGCGCCGCCTCGATGCGCGCCCGCGTCGCCGGCTTCACACTGGCCGGATCGTCGAAATATTTCGACAGCGTCGGCCGCGACACGCCGGACGCCCTGGCGAAATCGTCCATCGTGCGGTGGGTCTTCTCCGCCATCGATATGTCCAGCCCCCTTGCCCGCGCCCGCCAACCTTCCCGGTCGGGCCAGAATCAGTCTTGCGGCCATCGCCGTGAGGCAGCATTGCTTGACCGAATTTGTTCAGTCAAATTTTCGCGTTTCCAGTACAACGCAAAAGAGTTGCGCGCGTCAAATTATTTATTGACGCTCCAAAAGCCGCGACTTAGGCTTTAAACACGGAGATTTAGAAAGGCGCCAGGCAATCGGGCGCCGCGCATCCGGCATTGGTGAGGACATGAAGAAACTGGTTTGCGCCGGCGAGATCCTGGTCGAGATCATGGCCGAGCGGATCGGCCAGAGTTTCCTTGCCCCCGGCCCGCTGGTCGGCCCGTTTCCCTCCGGCGCGCCGGCGATCTTCATCGACCAGGCGGCACGGCTCGGCCAGCCGGCGGGCCTGATCGCGGCGGTCGGCGACGACGATTTCGGCCATTTGAACATCGAGCGCCTGCGCGCCGACGGCGCCGACATCTCGGCCATCAAGGTCCACAGGGGCGCCGCCACGGGCACGGCCTTCGTCACCTATGAGACGGATGGCAGCCGGCATTTCGTCTACAACATCAAGCAGAGCGCCGCAGGCCTGATCGAGATCGGCGTCGAGGCACGCGCGCTGCTCGCCGGCGCCGATCATTTTCACGTGATGGGCACCTCCCTATTCTCGCCCGAGGTGATCGAGGTGGCTCGCGAAGGGATCGAAACGGTCAAGGCACGCGGCGGCACGGTGTCCTTTGACCCCAACATCCGCAAGGAGATGCTCGATCTGCCGGGGCTGCGCGACGCACTGCACTTCGTGCTGTCGAGGACCGATGTCTTCCTGCCGAGCGGACCGGAACTGTTCATCTTCGCCAGGGCGACCGACGAAGAGACCGCGGTGCGTGAAATGCTGGATCGCGGCATTTCCACGGTGGTCGTCAAGAAAGGCGCGCAAGGCGCCGTTCATTACGACCGGACCGGACGCATTACGTCGCCCGGCTTCGTCGTCGAGGAAATCGATCCGACCGGCGCCGGCGACTGTTTTGCGGCGGCCTTCGTCTCCTTCTGGCTGCGCGGAGAAGCACCTGAGAGGGCGCTGCGCATCGCCAATGGCTGCGGCGCACTGGCGGTGACCAAGAAGGGGCCGATGGAGGGCATCGCCTCGCTTGCCACGGTCGAGGCCTTCCTCGCGGCCGCCAAGACCGGAGCACCGGCATGAGCAAGGCGACGGACAGGCTTGCCGCCATCGCGACGCGCCGGGCGGCAGGCGAACGCAGCGGCATCGCGTCGATCTGCTCGGCCCATCCGCTGGTCATCGAGGCGGCGCTGCGTCATGGCAAGACGCGCGGCGCCGACGTGCTGATCGAAGCCACCTGCAACCAGGTGAACCATGAAGGCGGCTATACCGGCATGACGCCTACGGATTTCCGCCGCTTCGTCGAGACGATCGCCGGCAAGGTCGGCTTTTCCCTCGACAGGCTGGTGCTTGGCGGCGACCATCTCGGCCCCAATCCGTGGAAGCACTTGCCGGCGCCGGAGGCCATGACCAAGGCTTCGCGCATGGTCGATGCCTATGCCGAAGCCGGTTTCACCAAGATCCATCTCGATGCCAGCATGGGCTGCGCCGGCGAAGGTGCCGCACCGCCCGATGCGACAATCGCCGCGCGCGCCGCCGAACTGGCCGCGGTGGCGGAAGCTGCCGCCGAACGAGTCGGCGGCACCAAACCGGTCTATGTCATCGGTACGGAAGTGCCGGTTCCGGGCGGCGCTTTGGAAGCGATGGACCATCTGGCGGTGACGACCCCGGAGGCCGCGCGCGAAACCGTGCGTATCCATCGCGATGCTTTCAGCCGGCGAGGCCTCGACCAGGCCTTTTCACGGGCGCTCGGCGTCGTCGTGCAGCCGGGCGTCGAATTCGGCAATGCCGAGGTGATCGCCTACCGGCCTGAGCAAGCCCGCGCATTGGCCGGAACGTTGCGGGACCTGCCGCAATTCGTCTTCGAGGCGCATTCGACCGACT
Organism: Mesorhizobium sp. 01N446; assembly: GCF_056399285.1. Lineage (NCBI taxonomy): Bacteria > Pseudomonadati > Pseudomonadota > Alphaproteobacteria > Hyphomicrobiales > Phyllobacteriaceae > Mesorhizobium > Mesorhizobium sp. 01N446. Next base: position 331,939 of record NZ_JBFTRA010000003.1, read on the forward strand.
ACCAGCCGGTCTCGGCCCTGACCGCGCTGGTCGACGACGGCTTCGCCATTCTCAAGGTCGGGCCGTGGCTGACTTTCGCGCTACGCGAAGCACTCTATGGGCTGAGCCACATCGCCGACATTCTGGCTCCCGACCCGGCGCGCGAAAGCCTGCCGGCGGTGATGGAGCGCGTCATGCTGGCGGCGCCGGGCAATTGGAAGAACTACTATCACGGCTCCGAAGCCGAACAGCGGATCGAACGCCATTTCTCCTACAGCGACCGCATCCGCTATTACTGGCCGGCGCCGGCGGCGCGGCAGGCAACGGAGGCGCTTATGCATGCGCTGTGTGACCGCGACATCCCCCTACCCCTGATCAGCCAGTATCTCGGCCGCCTCGACGGCGCGGTGGCGAACGGGTCCGTGGCACCAAAAGCCGGGGAGTTGCTGATCGCCAGCGTCACGGAAGTTCTCGACATCTACGCCAGCGCCACCGGCTGAATTGAGGCCGGAAATTGGGAGGCGCACATGGCACCTCCCAATTCCGCATATCACTCGCCGCGCATCGTCGCCTGGAAGGTCGGCAGGTGTTTCTTCTGCGCTTCCAGCATGCGTTCGCGGTAGACGCCGTAGATGACGTCGGTGTCGTGCAGGGTCACACCGGCGATGGTCGGCGAGGCGAAGACCGGCAGCTCGATGCCGCGCTTGGCGAGCTGCTCGGCGGTGCGGGCGATCAGTTCATGCGCCAGGATCATGGCGAGCACGGTCGACGAGCCCGAGACCGGCCGGCTCCAGCCTTCGACAGGGACAATCGCGTCCTCGATCGGCGAGCAGGTGTCGATGACGAGGTCCGCGGCATCGGCCAGCCGCTTGCCGGAAGAGTGCGTTGCGGGCTTGTCGAGATTGTTCTTGCTGGTCACCGCGACGACGAAGATGCCGCGTTTCTTGGCATAGAGCGCGGTGTCGATGCCGGAGGAATTGCGGCCGCTGTGACCGAAGATGATGATCGAGTCGCCCTTGTTGAGCGGCTGGTGGTCGAGGAATTTCTCGGCGTATTTTTCCGTCCGCTCCAGCCACAAGAGTTCGCGCACGCCGCCGGCGCCGAGCACGTTGTGCCACATGACGCGCGGGTCGGTCAGCGGGTTGAAGCCGACATAGCTGCCATAGCGCGGGAACACTTCCTGCACCGGCAGCACGGAATGGCCCGAGCCGTAGAGATGGACCAGCCCGCCGCCTTCGAGCGAGTCGGCAAAGCGGCTGGCGGCCTGGCCGAAGGCCTCTTCATTGGCTTTCGCCGCCTGGTCGATGAGGGCAGAGAGACGGTGGATGTAGAGATCGGACACTTGGGTACTCCTGTTATGTGTCGGCTTGGAAAGGATCAGCTTCTGGGGGCTGACGGGACGCGCCCGGCGCGCAGCGTCGAACGGATTTCGTAGCGGTCGCCCCGCATGATCGAGACGGTGAATTCGAATGGACCGCGCTCGTCGGTGGTGATGCGCTCGACGACGAAGGCAGGGCTGCCCACGGGCAGGTCGAGCAGTTCGGCGTCCGCCGCACCGACCGCGCCGACGCGGTAATTCTCGCGCGCGGCCACCGGCACGATGCCGTAATGGCGCTCCAGCGCCTCGTAGAGCGAACCCTGCAGCAGGCCGGCGTCGAGGAAGCCCGGCACGCGCACGGCCGACAACTGTGCCGTCTGGATGCCGATCGGTTCGTTGTTGCCGAGCCTCAGCCGACGGATGCGCACCACCGGATCGCCCTCCTCGATCTCCAGCGCGCCGGCGGCGGCGGCATTGGCCGTGGTCAGGCTGCAGTCGAGCAGGCGTGAGCCGGCGACCACGCCCATATTGCCCATCTCCTGGGTGAAGCTGGTCAGTTCGCGGGTGCCGGCGACCAGCGTGGTCGAGCGCACGAAGGTGCCGCGGCCATGTTCGCGCCGCAGCAGCCCGGCCTCCTCGAGATTGCGCAGAGCATGGCGCAAGGTGATTCGGCTCACGCCAAACAAGGCGCACAGCCTGTCCTCGGCCGGGATCTGGTCGCCCGTCGCCCATTCGCCGCTCTTGACGATGGCGCGGATCGCTTCCTCGACCTGATACCAGAGTGGTTCCGGCCGTCTGCGGTCCGGCTGCTGAAAGCTCGCTTCGCTCATCGCACCTGCCTCCACCCTTCCCCCACGCGGCCGGCCAGCGCCGCGCCGACTAGTCCCGCCCCCGGACCGAACTGGCCGGGCTGGATCTCGATGCCACGCAAATGCCCAGGCAACTGACGGCGCAGTGCCGCCAGCATCGGCGGCCGCATCACGTCCAGCGCCTCGGCCAGCCCGCCCGAAATCAGCACCGCCTGCGGATCGAGCAGCGCCACCGCGCCAGCAAGCGCTGTGCCGAGCTGACGCGCCGGCACTTCAAGCAAGGTCTGCGCGGCAAGCTCCCCGGCGCGGGCAGCGGCGATCAGCTGGCGGCTGTCGGCGAGCCCGATCTGGCCGGCAAGCGCATCGAGCGCCCGGCCGGAAGCGACGCGTTCCAGCCAGCCGCTGCGCTCCCCACCATGGTCCTTGATGTCGGCGCAGGCCCAGCCGAACGAGCAGGCGCCGCCATGCGCACCGGCAACGATGCCGCCATTGGCCAGCACCGCCGAGCCGATGCCGGTGCCGATCGCCAGCAGGATGGCGTCCGACATGCCCTTGGCGCTGCCTTCAACAGCTTCAGCCAGCAACGCGATCTGCGCGTCATTGCCAAGCGCGATGCGCAGGTCCGGAAACAGCGCCTGGAGGTCGACACCGTCGAGGAATGGCAGGTTCGGAATCCAGCGGCAGACCGAGCCCTCGACCAGCCCCGGCACGGCGATGCCAAGCGCCTCGACCGAGCCGGCTTCCGCGCACAGTGCGTTGATGCGGGCGACAAAAGCGTCGAGGCTTGCCGGTGCCGGCTCACGGCTCAGCACCTTCAACGCGCCGATGTCGCCGGTCGAGATGGCGGCGCGCAGATTGGTGCCGCCGAGATCGATGGCCAGAACGCGCGTCATCGGGCTGACCCTTTGCCGAACGGTGGCGAAAACAGGCCGCTGCCGGCATTCCAGGAATGCGAGGCGGCAGCGAAAGCCTGGGCGTGGCGCGTGCCGCGCAGGCAGCCGCGCAGCCGGTAGAGCGCGCTGTAATAGTCGACATAGGGAAAGCTGCTCAGGCCTCGCGCCAGTTCGTATTCCTTGACCGCCTCGCTCCAGGCCTCGAAACCGTCGCTCACATCGACAAGATGTTCCGGGCGGAAGCCTTCATCGTCCTCCCAGTTCTCGCCGAACAAAAGCAGTTGGGGCGTGTGTGCGGCATGGTCGCTGGCAATGGTCGGCAGGGCGGCGAAGAAGATGCCGGTTTGTGTGAGATGCGCGGCGGCACGATGATCCTTGTGCCAGCTGCCGTGCCAATGGGTGATGACGATCTCGGGCTTCAGCTCGCGAATGACGTCGCAGACTTCGAGCGCCGTCTCATCGTTGGAAGGCAGGAAGGCATCGCGCAGGCCAAGGCTGCGCGAAGTGACGCCGAGCCGCGCGGCCGCCCTGCCCGCTTCCTCTTCCTTTTGCACGCAATAGTGCCGGGGGATCAGGCAGGGGTGGCCCTGTTCGCCCATGGTCAGGTGCAGGAAGGTCACCGTGGCCCCGCGCTTGACGGCGGCGGCGGCCAGCGGCCCGGCGATCACCTCGGCATCGAAGGCGTGTGCGCCGACCACCAGGATGGAGCGCGCGGCGTAGATCCTGTCCTCGATCATTTCATGCCTCCCCCGGCGCCGACGCCTTCGCGAATCTGGCGCGCCAGCAGACAATACATGATCAGGATGGGCGCCATGGAGATCGCCAGCGAGGCGAACACCAGGCCCCAATCGGTACGGAACTGGCCGACGAAGACGCTGATTGCCAGCGGCACGGTCTTGTAGCGGTCGTCGAAGATGAAGATCAGCGGGAAGAAGAAATCGTTCCAAACGGCGATTGCCGTGAAGATGGCGACGATCGACACCGCCGGCTTCACCATCGGCAGGATGATCTGGAACAGGATGCGGACCTCGCCGGCGCCGTCCATACGCGCCGCCTCGTCGAGTTCGGAGGGCAGGACGCGCATGAAATTGGCGAAGATGAAAACGGCGAAGGGAATGCGGATCGCCGAATAGACCAGGATCAGTCCGGTCAGTGAATCCAAAAGCCCGAGATTGCGCATCAGCGTGAACAGTTCGACCGAGGCCAGCCGGATCGGCAGCATGATACCGGACAGGAACAGGCCGAGCATGACAGCATTCCAGCCGAGCCGGTAGCGGCTGAGCGGATAGGCAGCCATCGCCGAGACGACGATGGTGAGGATGACCGCGCCGCCGGTTACGATCAGGCTGTTGATGAAATTGTGGCCAAGATCGGCGCGCGTCCAGGCGTTGACGAAATTGTCGAGAGCCCAGCTCTGCGGCAGGCCAAGCCGGTTGTCGTAGATCTCCGCCGTGGTCTTGAAGCAGGAGACAACGAGGATATAGAGCGGCAAAAGCACGGCGGCCGTCCACACGGCGAGCACCGTCCAGCCCGGCAGCCGCGCCAGCTGCCGCGAGATCACAGGCCCGCCTGAAATCGCCAGTGCGCTCATAACTGCACCGTGTGGCGGTCAAAGAAGCGCAGCATCAGCAGCGTGCCGGTGCTGAGGATCAGGAACAGCATGGTGCCGAGCGCCAGCGCCAGCCCGATATCGGTGATGCCGACAGCGCCTTCCGCGCCGAAGGCCAGCCGGTAGAAATAGGTCACCAGCGTGTCGGTCGAATAGCTCGGATTGCCCTGCACGCCCTGCATCACATAGACGATGTCGAACTGGTTGAAGGTGTTGATGAAGGACAAAGTCGTCAGCGTGCCCAGCGCCGGCATCAGAAGGGGCAACGCGATCGAGAACAGCATGCGCGCATTGCCGGCGCCGTCGAGTTTCGCCGCCTCGAAGATCTGGCCGGATATTTGCCTGAGACCCGCAGTGTAGATCAGCACCGGCAGGCCCATCCAGTTCCAGGCATCGACGGCGATCAGCATGCCAAGTGCGGTATGGCTGTTGCCGAGTACGGTGAGACTGCCCTGGTGCAGGCCGAGCCCGTTGAACGCCCATTCGACGACGCCGCCCGGCGCCAAAAGCAGCCGCCACAGCGCGCCGACGATGACCGGGCTCAGCACCGCCGGGAAGAAAAACACCGACTGGAAGAAGGCGGCCCCCCGGTCGCGCAGGAACAGCAGCCAGGCGAACAAAAGCCCGATGCCGTTCTGGAAGACCATGATGCCGAAGAACCAGGCGGTGTTGTGCCACAGCGCGCCGTAGAGCCGCGCGCCGCTCGGGAAAACAAACAGCCGCGAAAAATTCGACAGGCCGGCGAATTCGACCATGCGCAGCCCCTTCCAGACGAAGAAGCTGCCCCACAACGACATCGCCAGGGGATAGAGAACGAACAGGGCGTAGACCGCCAGCGCCGGCAGGATGAACAGCACGGCCATGCGCTGCTGCGTGCGCTTCAGGCTGCTTGTGCGGCGAAGGTTGCTCATGCGCTGTTTGTGCCCGGTGAGAGGCCGGCCGCGATGCGGCCGGCCTGGCTCCTTACTGTTTCGGCTTGAACCAGGTGGCGACGGCGGCCTGCATGTCTGCCGCCAGCTTCTCCGGCGCGATGTTGCCTTCGACCATGTCGATGATCTCCGACTGCAGCACGGAGGATGCCGTCGGCGACTGCCAGCGGAAGCCGACCAGCGTCAGATAGGGCGTCGAATTCTTCGACATCGCCATCATCTGAGCCAGCACCGGATCCTTGACCGTGACATCGGCGCGGGCCGGCGGCCAGCCAAGTTCGTCAGCGAACATCTGCGCGAATTCGGCCGAGGCCATGAAGCCCAGCACCTTGGTCGCGGCTTCCTTGTTCACACTTTCGGAGACGAGCCCGTAGGAGCCGTCTGAAAAAGCCGAGGTGTAGAGCTTTGCTCCGGCATCGTCGGCCGGGAACGGAAAGATCGAGAATTTCAGCTTGGGGTTCTGCGCCTTAAAGCTGCCGTTCTCGAAAGAGCCGCCGAGGAACATCGCCGCCTTGCCGCCGATGAATTGCTGCGTGGCGGTGGTGTAGTCGATGCCGGCGAAGCCGTCGGGGAAATAGGGTTTCAAATCGGCGAAGCGCTTCAGTGCCGCGACATAGCGCGGATCCTCGAAGGTCGCCTTGCCGGTCATCATCTCGTCGTAGAAGTCAGGACCATAGACGGTCGGGCCGATGACACCGACGCCGATCTCCAGCTCCCAGGCCGAGCCATTGGCGCCGCCGGTGGCGATCGGGGTGATGCCGGCCGCCTTCAACTTCTCGCAGGCGGCGACGAAATCCTTGTAGGTCTTGGGGATTTCGATGCCCTGGGCGGCGAAAATATCCTGATTGTAGAAGACGCCCATCATCGGCACCGAATAGGGCACGCCATAGAGCTTGCCGTCGGTGCGGCCGCGCGCGCCGCCAAGCGCGGCATCCGCCATGTTCTTCAGCTCCGGCACGCTGTCGTCGAGCACGTCGAGATAGCCGGCGTCGACGAAGGGCTGCAATTCGCCATAGGCCTTAAGCTGGGCGATATCAGGCCCGCGGCCGCCGCGCAGCGCGGTGCTCAGCCGGTTCTGGTAGTCGGCGTCAGGCGTGAACTGGATGTTGACCTTGATGCCGGGGTTCTTGGCCTCGAAGGCATCGAAGATGCGGCGCATCGCGGCCTCGTCCTCGGTGCGCCAGCTCCATAGCGTCACCGTCCCGTCGGCCTTTGCCGGGAGGGTCGTGAAGACGCCGGCGCAGGCGGCGGCAAGGCCACCAATCAGGCCAAGGGCGGCGCGCCGGTGAAGTGAAAGCATGCTCATTGCCAGTCTCCCATTGTTTCTGTCCTTGGCGTCTCGCGACATTTCGATGCCGCGAGAGAGTCATTCGCTCGGCCAAGTCATTATAACGACATAGCATCATTCGCAAGAGGTCTGGCCGACCTTCGGGATGGCGCTGTCAAGGAATATCTGGCGGCTCGACGCAGACAATATGTTGTTTTTAAAAGATAAAATCGTGAGATTCGGTAACGCGAAGAAATCTGAAACCGGTCAACACCAAGCTTTTTCGCCGACAGGCCCTTGCGCCGTTGCCTGAACTTGTCATAACGTCATCGTGATCGATGGACCCGAGGGGAGGATGAGGAATGTCGTTTGCCTGGACTTCGAAACTGGCGCTGGCCGCGGGGCTGGCCATCCTGCCCGCCACGGGCTGGGCGCAATCGGTCAACATCTCCTATCTGACGCACTGGTCGCCGGAGACGGTCGCGCTGCTGGAAGCGGCGGCGAAGGACTATGCCAAGACCAATCCGGACGTCAGCGTCACCGTGCGCGCCGTTCCCTTCGGCGATCTCCTGACCACGCTGCGCTCGCAAGGCGGCGGCGCGGACGGGCCGACGATCGGCGGCATCTACGATCTGTGGCTGCCGGAACTCGCCCGCGACAAGCTGGTCGCGCCCGCTCCCGAAGCGGTGGCCAGCGAGGTCAAGGCCTCATGGCCTGCGGGCGTCACCAGCGCCGCCTCTGTCGGCGGCACGCTCTACGGCATTCCCAACGAGATCGACGTCTATGCGCTGAACTACAACAAGGCGCTGTTCAAGCAGGCCGGCATCGCCGCCCCGCCCAAGACCTGGGACGAGTTCAAGGACGCGGCCAAGAAGCTGACCAACAAGGAGGCCGGCCAGCAGGGCTTCGGCATGACAACAGTTGGGCGGCCGGTGTCGTCCACCCCTTCGCCTCGCTGCTGGTGTCCAATGGCGGCGATCTCGTCAAGGACGGCAAGCCCGCGCTGGACAGCCCGCAGGCCACGCAGACCTTCCAGCTCTATGAGGACCTGATCAAGTCGGGTGCCAGCGTGCCGGCCATGGCGACAGCGGATGCCAACACCACAGGCCCGTTCCTGGATAATTTCGTCTCCGGCAAGACCGGCATGATCATCATGGCCAATTGGTGGGAAAGCGCGCTGAAGACAGGCATGGGCGACAAGTTCGCCGACATCGCCACGGCCCCCATCCCCGTCGGCCCGAGCGGCGACAAGCCGCATTCGATCTCCTATTCCTGGATGACGGTGGTCAACGCCAATGCCGGTGCTGCCGAGCAGAAGGCGGCGTGGGACTTCCTCGCCTGGCTGAACAATCCAAAGTCCGGCAAGAACGGCGCCTCGGCGATGTCCGACATCTTGATGTCGATGGGCATCCTGCCCTCGCGCCTGTCCGATATCGAGGCGCACAAGGACAAGCTTGGCTCGGAATTCCTCTCCGGCTACGTCAGCGTGCTCACGGATGCCAAGCCGTTCCCGGTGGTGCCGGGCGGGCAGGAATTCTCGGAATCGCTGCAGCAGACGATCGAGGCGTTGCAGTATGGCCAGGTCTCGGCCAAGGATGCGCAGGCGACGGCGCAGGCCGACGCCACATCGATCCTGGAGCGCGCCGCCAAATAATGATCCAGAGGTACCGTGCCTCGGCGGGCATCATGCTTGCGCCCGCCGTGACGCTGATCGGCATCTTCATCCTTTTGCCGATGCTGCTCACCGTCTGGCTGTCCTTCCAGGACTGGTCGACGCAGACGCCGTTTTCCAGCGCCAGCTTCATCGGCCTCGACAATTTCCGCGAGATCTTTGGCGCCTCGTCGGTCGGGCGCGATTTCAAGGGCGCGCTCACCAACACCGCCATCTACACCGCGCTCTCCGTCATCCTCATCCTGCCGCTGTCGGTGGCCTTCGGCCTGATGGTCTACCAGCATGACGTGGCCGGCGGTACGGCGCTGCGAACGGTGCTGTTTTCCACCTACATGGTGCCGATGATCGCGGTGGCGCTGGTCTGGTCGAAACTCTATTCGCCCAGCGAAGGGCCACTCAACCAGATGCTCGGCCTGGTCGGCATCGGCCCGCAGCCCTTTTTGTCGTCGCCGCGCTCGGCGTTGGTCTCGATCGTCTTCCTCAATGTCTGGCAGCAGGTCGGCTATTTCACCGTGCTGGCGATCGCCGGGCTGACGCAGATCCCCGGCAGCCTTTACGAGGCAGCGAAGCTCGACGGCGCCAACCGATTCGAACAGTTCCGCTTCATCACGCTGCCGCTGATGCGGCGCACGCTTTTGTTCAGTGCCGTCATCGCCATCATCAACGCCGTGCAGGTGTTCGAGCCGGTGGCGCTGATCACGCAAGGCGGGCCGGTTGGCGCGACCAACGTGCTCACCTACCACATACGCCGCGTCGGCATCGAACGCGCGCAGGGCGGGCTGGGTTCGGCCATGGCTGTCATGCTGATGCTGTCGCTGATCGTCGTGGTCTGCGCGCTGTTTGCTCTCGCCAACCGGAAGGATCAGGAATGAGCGGGGGATCGTCCCGCCGGCTGTCGCGCAAGCGCCCGTCGGGCCGCAAGGCGCTGCTGGCGACGCTGATGTTGCTGGTCGCCGTGGCCTCGGCCTTCCCGCTGGTGTGGATGGTGCTGTCGAGCCTGAAAACGCCGGCCGAAAGCATGCAGGTGCCGCCGGTGTGGATACCGCATACGCCGAGCCTCGACGCCTATGAAAAAGTTTCCGGCGTGGTCAATGTCGGCCGCTCGATGTGGAATTCCCTGGTCATCGCCTCGATCACCACCGCCGGCATCCTGATCACCAGCATGATGGCCGGCTATGCTTTCGCCAAATATCATTTCCCCGCCAAATCGCTGCTGTTTTCGGTGCTGATCGCAACCATGTTCCTGCCGCCGATCGTGACGCTGATCCCGCTCTACCGCCTGGTCGGCTCGATCGGCCTCAACGCCAGCCTCGCCGGCATCATCGTGCCCAACCTCGCCAATGCCTTCGGCATCTTCCTGATGCGCCAGTTCATTTCAGGCGTGCCGGACGACCTCATCGACGCCGCGCGCATGGACGGCGCTTCGGAACTGCTGATCCTGTTCAAGATCGTGGCGCCCAGCGTTGCGCCGGCCATCGCCGCGCTTGCGCTGTTCGCCTTCGTCTATCACTGGAACAGCTATCTCTGGCCGCTGACGGTCCTGCAGGGCAATGCCGACGCCTATCCGATCGTGATCAGCCTCAGCCGCCTGCTCAGCTACAACAGGGGCGCGGTGAACACCGGCCTGGTGATGGCCGGCGCGACACTGGCCGTGCTGCCGCCGCTCATCCTGTTCGTCCTGCTGCAACGCTTCTTCGTCGATTCCATCGTCGGCTCGGCCATCAAGGGATAGCTGCTTCAGTACGGCAGTCCGACATAATTCTCGGCGAGTGCGGTCGACGCCGCCTGCGAGTGCACGAGATAGTCGAGTTCGGCCTCCTGGATGCGCTGGCCGAAGTCGCCCGTGTCGGGAAAGCGATGCAGCATGGTGGTCATCCACCAGGAAAAGCGCACCGCCTTCCACACGCGCGCCAGCGCCTTTTGCGAATAGGCCTCGATGCCAGCTTGCGACTTCTCCAGATAGAACTCGCGCAAGCCGGCGAAGAGATAGCGCACGTCGCTGGCTGCGAGGTTGAGGCCCTTGGCGCCGGTCGGCGGCACGATGTGGGCGGCGTCGCCGACCAGGAACAGTCGACCGAAGCGCATCGGCTCGGCAACGAAGGAGCGCAGCGGCGCGATCGACTTTTCGAAGGACGGCCCGGTGGTGACACTGGCCGCGGTCTGTTCCGGCAAGCGGCGGCGCAACTCGTCCCAGAAGCGGTCATCGGACCATGCCTCGACGCGATCGTCCTGCGGGCACTGCACATAGTAGCGGCTGCGGTGCGTCGAACGCATCGAGCACAGCGCGAAGCCTCGCTCGTGATTGGCGTAGACCAGTTCGTGATCGGCCGGCGGCACTTCGGCCAGCACGCCGAGCCAACCGAACGGATACTGCCGCTCGAAGGTTTTCAGCGCAGCACTCGGCACCGATCTGCGGCTGACGCCGTGATAGCCGTCGCAGCCGGCGATGAAGTCGCAATCGACGCGATGGCTGATGCCGTCCTTGTCGTAGGTGACGAACGGTGCGACGCCATCGAAATCATGCAGCGCGACATTTGCGGCCTCATAGACCGTGACGAGGCTAGCCGCCTCGCGCTTGTCCATCAGATCATGCGTCACCTCGGTCTGGCCATAGACGGTGACATGCTTGCCGCCGGTGAGCGCGGCGAGATCGATGCGGTGCAGGCGCCCGTCGAAAGCCAGTGAAATGCCGGAATGCGGCAGGCCTTCGGCATGCAGCCTCGCGCCAACACCAGCATCTTCCAGCAATTCGACCGTGCCCTGTTCGAGCACCCCTGCCCGCACGCGGCCAAGCACATGCTCGCGGCTCGAGCGTTCGAGAATGACCGTCTCGACGCCGATGCCGGCCAGAAGCTGCCCAAGCAGCAGGCCGGAGGGTCCGGAGCCGATAATGGCGACCTGGGTGCGCATCAGTGACCGAGACTTTCGACCTGCGCGGCCAGTTCGGCGGCAACGCGCAGGGATGCGGCGGTGGCAACGACAATCTGCGGCAGCAGCAGCCATTCCAGCGTCCAGGCCGCGCCCGAACGCTCCTGCTCATGCAGCAGCGCCTGATGCATGCCGGAAAGCTGCGTGGCGTTGAAGCGGGCCAGCGCCACCAGCGCCTCGGCCTTCACCGGGTTCTGCTTGTGCGGCATGGCCGACGAGCCGCCACCGCCGGAAAGCGCGATGTCGGCGCCACCCTGCGCCATCAGCGCAATGTCCTGGCCGAACTTGCCGAGGCTGCCGGTAAGCAGCGACAGCCAGCCCGCGAAATCGGCGAGCGCATCGCGTTGGCTGTGCCATTGCGGTGCGTCGGCAAGGCCGAGTTTTGCGGCAAGCGCGGCGCGCACCGCCGGCCCCTTGTCGCCAAGCTTTTCCAGCGTGCCGGCAGCGCCCCCGAACTGCACCACCAGCAGGCGCCTCGCCTGTTCCGACAATCTCTCCCGATGCCGCTTCAGCGGTGCTCGCCAGGCGGTCACGCGATCGGCCACTCTGATCGGGATCGCTGGCTGCATCCGGGTCATCCCGGTCAGAGCCCTGCTCCCGAAGCGCTCCTCCAGCGAGGCAAGGCGCAAAATCGTCTCGGTCAGCAACAGGCCGAGATGCTCGAGGATCGATTTCAGCCGCAGCACCAGGCTCGTATCGATCACGTCCTGGCTGGTCGCACCGAGATGAACGAAGCCGCCATGTGGTTCGCCGACCGCCGCCCTGATCTGGCGCACCAGTTCCGGCACCATGACGCCGTCCCTGGCGACGGCGGTCCGCAGCAAGGCGGTGTCCGGCCGGAACGAGCCGAGCGCCGCCGCGATCGCCGCTGCCGCGTCTCCGGCGATGATCCCGCTCTCGGCCTCGGCTTCCGCCAGTGCGCGCTCGAACGCCAGCGCCGCCGCGATCTCCGCCTCGACGGAAAAGAGCCTCGACGCTTCCTCGTCGCCGAGAAGAGCGGAAAGCAGAGGATGGTCGAAGGGCGATACGGTCATGTCCTGTTCTTCCTGACCATCAGCTGTCGAAGAAGACCGTTTCCTTCTCCCCCTGGAGATGGACGTCGAAGACATAGGTGTCGCCGTGGCGCTCGGCGATCAGCGTCGGCACGCGAACGCGATGCTCGATGCGCGCCAGGATCGGATCCTCGCCATTGGCTTTTTCCTCGTCGGAAAAATAGAGTCGTGTGTGCAGGCCGAGATTGATGCCGCGCGCGACGATCCACAGCGTGATGTGCGGCGCCATCAGGCGACCATCCCGGAACGGCACGCGGCCGGGCTTGATCGTCTCGAAGGCACAGACGCCCGTGTCCATGTCGGTCGGGCAGCGGCCCCAGCCGAAGAAGTTCGGATCGGCCGCGCCGCGCAATTCGGCCGGCGAATTGTAGAGCCCGTCGGCGTCCGCCTGCCAGATCTCGATCAGCGCATCCTTGAGCGGCGTGCCGGTGCCGTCGAGCACGCGGATATTGAGAGCGATGCGCTCGCCCCTGGTTTTGTCGTTGACCATGGTCGAGCCAAGATCACTCTCATAGACGCCGCTGATGCCGCAGAAATTCGGCGTCAGCCCGATATGGACGTACGGCCCGGCTGTCTGCGAAGGGCTCTCCTTGAGCCTGTCGAGCGACTGGCTCATCAATTGCCCTCCAGCCGGTTTTCGAACAGTGACGAACGGCGGCCGCGCAGCACGATGTCGAACCTGTAGGCGAGCGCATCCATCGGAATGGTCGCCTGCGTGTCGAGGACGGCTGTCAGCGCCTCGATGGCCGCCTTGTCGGCGATACCGCGCACGATCGGGCATTTCCAGATCAGCGGGTCGCCCTCGAAGTACATCTGCGTGATCAGGCGCTGGGCAAAGCCATGGCCGAAAACCGAGAAATGGATGTGCGCCGGGCGCCAGTCATTGGGTCCGTTCGGCCAGGGATAGGGCCCGGGCTTGACGGTGCGAAAGGCGTAGAAGCCATCCTCACCTGTAATGGTGCGGCCGCAGCCGCCGAAATTCGGATCGAGCGGTGCCAGATAGCCATCCTTCTTGTGACGGTAGCGGCCGCCGGCATTGGCCTGCCAGAATTCGAGGAGCACGCCGGGAACGCCAACCCCACGCTCATCGAGCACCCGCCCATGGACGATGATGCGCTCGCCGATGGCGCTCTCGCCGGGCCTGGCGAAATTGTGGATCAGGTCGGCGTCGAGTTCTCCCAGCATGGCATGGCCGAAAACCGGCCCGGCAATTTCCGACAGCGTGTTGTCGAAGGACAGAAGTGCCTTTTGCGGCGAGCGCAGCACCGAACTTTTGTAGCCCGGCGTCAGCGCCGGCGGATGCCATGTCCGGTCGCGCTGGAAGAAAGCGCCGGTCTCGGGCCTCCGGTTCGAGCCGGACTCAGCGGGCATTGTCGGCTCCGTCCATTTCCGAAAACACGTCCTTGGCTATTCTGAAGGCACGGTTGGCGGCCGGCACGCCGGCATAGATGGCGACATGCAGGAACGCCTCGCAGATATCGTCGCGCGTCGCGCCGGTGTTGGCGGTGGCGCGCACATGCAGGGCGACCTCCTCATCATGGCCGAGTGCGGCCAGCAGCGCCAGCGTGACGATCGAGCGCTCGCGCTTGCTGAGGCCCGGCCGTGCCCACACCGTTCCCCAGGCGGCCTCGGTGATCAGTTCCTGGAAGGGCTGATCGAAATCGGTGGCAGCGATCTCGGCCCGATCGACATGCCGATCGCCGAGCACCGCGCGGCGCACCGCGAGACCAGTGCGATACCTGGCTGCGTTGCCGGGGACTTCATCCATGGTTTTGTGCTCCAGAGGCAAGCGACGCGACAAATTCGCGGATCAGGGCGACCAGCGCTTCAGGCCGTTCGACGCAAGGGATATGTCCGGCGTCGCGGATGATCTCGAAACGCGAACCGGGGATAAGGGCGGCCAGCGAGCGGACGAGAGGAGGAGGCGTCGAGCCATCCCGCTCACCGACGACGCAGAGCGTCGGCACCGAGATGCGGCGCGCCGCGTCGGTGAAATCGGCGTCGCGGATAGCGGCGCAGGTTCCGAGGTAGCCGGCGGGTGCTTGCCGCGTCATCATGTTCCAGTAGCCGTCCAGCTCGGCCACCCGCGCGGTGTGGAAGGCCGGAGTGAACCACAGTTTGAGCACGCTATCGGCAATGGCCTGGATGCCTTTGCGCTCGACGACCGCGATGCGGGTGTTCCAGCTCTCATTCGTGCCGATCTTGTGGGCCGTGTCGCACAGGATCAAGGCCTCGACGATCCCGGGGCGCCTGGCATAGAGGGCTTGTGCGATCATGCCGCCGACCGAGAGGCCGCACAGCACCACCTTCTTCCACCCGAAATGATCGATGAGACCCGAGAGATCGTCGACATGATCGTCGATCGACTTGATGTCGCCGATATCGGACAGCCCGTGGCCGCGCTTGTCATAGACCAGCAAGGACATTTCGCCATCAAGTGCGGCGACAACATCGTCCCAGATCCGGAAATCGGTGCCCAGCGAATTGATGAATATGATCGCGCACGCATTGCCGGTCGCCTTGACGTGGCGATGATGCAGCGTGATGCCGCCGATGGTGACGAATGGCACGATTTCGATCCTCCTCCCCCACATTGCACAAGGCATTTGGTTCGGTAAAATGATATTTTTCGCCATTCCATTAACTCAGGGGTTATCAAATCCATGGCCGAAAGCAGCATCCGCTTCCGTCACCTGCAGGCATTCCTGGAAGTCGCGCGGCAAGGCAGCGTGGCCCGCGCCGCCGACTTCCTGCATGTCAGTGCGCCTGCGGTGACCAAGACGTTGCGTGAGTTGGAGGAGGCGCTCGGTGTCGCCGTCGTCGAACGTGACGGGCGCGGCATCCGCGTCACAAGGCTCGGCGAGATCTTCCTCGGCCATGCCGGCTCGGCGATTACGGCGTTGAAGCGCGGCGTCGATTCCGTTCGCCAGGACGGCGCCATCAATCGCCATCCGATCCGCATCGGTGCGCTGCCGACCGTGTCGGCCAAAGTCATGCCGCAGGCCATCAGCCTGTTCCTCGGGGAAAATACCGGGGCGGCTATCAAGATCGTCACCGGCGAGAACGCCGTGCTGCTCGAGCAATTGCGTACCGGCGCGCTCGATCTGGTCGTCGGGCGGCTGGCGGCGCCCGAAAACATGACCGGCTTCTTCTTCGAGCATCTCTATTCCGAACAGGTGCTGTTCGTTGTGCGCGCCGGACACCCCCTGCTCGAACCGGGAGCGGATATCTTCGCACGGCTCGACGAATTCCCGGTGCTGATGCCGACCCGGGAATCCGTCATACGCCCCTTCGTCGATCGCCTGTTCATCACCAATGGCATGACCGCGCCGGCGACCGAGATCGAAACCGTCTCGGACTCTTTCGGCCGCTCCTTCATGCGGCAGAGCAATGCGGTGTGGATCATCTCTGCAGGGGTCGTCGCCAACGAAATCGCCAGTGGCGCCTTCGTCGCCCTGCCGGTCGACACCGAGGAAACCAAGGGGCCGGTCGGCTTGACGATGCGGACGGATACGGCGCCCTCGCCCGCCTTCACCATCCTGCTGCAAACCATTCGCGAGGCGGCAAGGCCGGGCAAGTGAGGCGTCGGACCGTTCGGGCCGGGCTGCATCCTCTTCAGAAATTCGCTAACCCCAGGGTTAATGAAATACCGCAAAATATCATTTTACCGAACCAAAACGCTGGTGCACTGTGCCGATGGAGGACTACAGAGGGAGGAATGCATGACCTACGTTAGCGGTAGCAGATCCAGTATTCGTGGCGTGTCGCGGCGCCAGTTCATCGCCACCTCGATCGCCGGCGGCGCGGCACTCGCGCTCGGCGGCAGCAAGGCCTTCGCCCAGGCAGCCGGCACGCTCAAGGTCGGCTTCGTCAGCCCGCGCACCGGGCCGCTGGCCGGCTTCGGCCAGACCGACGGCTATGTGCTCGACCTTGCCCGCAAGGCACTCGCCGGCGGCCTCGAGATCGGCGGCAAGAAGTATAGCGTCGAAATCCTCGACCAGGACACGCAGTCCGATCCTTCCCGCGCGGGCCAGCTCGCCAAGGACCTGATCAACAATCAGGCCATCGACCTGATGCTGGCGGTGTCGACGCCGGAGGTGATCAATCCGGTGGCCGACGCCTGCGAGGCCGCGGGGGTGCCCTGCCTGTCGACCGTCATGCCGTGGGAAGCCTGGTATTTCGGCCGCGGCGCCAAGCCCGGCGCGCCCTCGCCGTTCAAGTGGACCTATCATTTCGGCTTCGGCGTCGGCGAATTCTTCAAGGCCTATATCTCGCAATGGAACCTGATCGAGACCAACAAGAAGGTCGGCGTCATGTATCCCAACGACGCCGACGGCAACGCCATCCGCGCCAATCTGGCGCCGCTCTTGGCCAAGCAGGGTTTCACCATCGTCGATCCCGGCGCCTATGAAACCGGCACCACGGACTATTCCTCCCAGATCGCGCTGTTCAAGCAGGAAGGCGTCGAGATCTTCAACTCCTTCCCGATCCCGCCGGACTTTGCCGCTTTCTGGCGCCAGGCGGCACAGCAGGGGCTGATCAAGCAGATCAAGATCGCCCAGGTCGCCAAGACCGGCCTGTTCCCCTCCGACATCGAGGCGCTCGGCGATCTCGGCATGAAGATTTCGAGCGCCGCCTACTGGCACAAGGCGTTCCCCTATAAATCGCCTCTCACCGGCGTTTCGGGCACCGAGCTCGCCGACGGCTACGAGGCGGCAAGCGGCAAGCAGTGGACACAGCAGCTCGGCGCCTCGATGTCGCTGCTCGACGCCGGCTTCGAAGCGCTGAAGGCGAGCTCCGACGCCAAGGACAAGGCGGCGGTAGCCAAGGCGCTGAGCACGCTGAAGACCGAGACCATGATCGGCAAGGTCGATTTCACCAGCGGCCCCGTGGCCAATGTCTCGCCCGGTCCGATCATCGGCACGCAATGGGTGGCCGCCAAGGAAGGCAGCAAATTCCCGCTCGACTATGTCGTGACCGAGAACGCCACCGACCCGAAGGTGCCTGTCGAAGCCAAGCTTCTGCCTTACAACGGCTGATGGACCGCTGACGAGGATCGCCTGGTGAACCATCCGCAACAACAGGCTGTTCTCACCGCTGCCGGTATCCACAAGCGCTTCGGCGCGCTTGTGGTGCTGGATGCGGTCGATTTCGCCATGGCGGTCGACGAGGCGGTCGGCATTGTCGGCCCGAACGGCGCCGGCAAGACGACGCTGCTCAGCGTGCTCGCGGGTGCCTTTCCACCGAGCTCAGGCACGGTCCGCTTCAAGGGTGGTGACGTGACGGCGCTGCCGGCGACGCAGCGCTGCCGGCTTGGGCTGGTGCGCACGCATCAGGTGCCCAAACCGTTCAGCGGCATGACCACATTCGAGAATGTCTTCGTCGCCGCCTCGCATGGCGCCGGCCTCGGCCGCGATGAAGCCTATGAAGAGGCGCTCGGCTCGCTGAAACTGTGCGGCATGCTCGGTGTCGCCAACCGCCGTGCCGAGACGCTCGGCCTGCTCGACCGCAAGCGGCTGGAACTGGCGCGCGCGCTTGCGGCAAGACCGACGCTGCTGTTGCTCGACGAGATCGGCGGCGGCCTGACCGACGGCGAGGCCGGCGAGCTTGTCGACACGATCAAGGAATTGCGCCGGCGCAAGATCGGCATCGTGTGGATCGAGCACATCGTCCATATCCTGCTGCAGGTGGCAGAGCGGCTGATCTGCATGGACGCTGGGAAAATCATCGCCGACGGCGATCCGCAGGCGGTGATGGCCGATCCGGAGGTCGTGCGCGCCTATCTCGGCGGAGGCCCGAAATGAGCCTGTTGTCGGTCGAGGATCTCGTGGTGCGGCACGGCCTCTTACAGGCGGTGCGCGGCGTGAGCTTCACTGTCGAGCGCGGCGAGACTTTGGCGCTGGTCGGCGCCAACGGCGCCGGCAAGACAACGCTGCTCAGGGCAATCGCCGGCGCGCATCAGCCGGCCGCCGGACGCGTGCTGCTGGACGGCGCCGATCTCACCAGCGTGCCGTCGCACAGGTGCGTCGGCATGGGCATCGCCCTGGTGCCGGAGGGGCGAAAGCTCTTCGTGCAGATGACGGTCGAAGAAAACCTTCTGCTCGGCAGGACAGCCGGCCGGACGGGCGACTGGAGCGTCGACAAGGTACTGGAGATGTTTCCGAACCTGAAGCCGCGCCGGCACGCCAAGACCGGCCATCTCTCGGGCGGAGAGCAGCAGGCGACGGCGATCGGCCGCGCGCTGATGAGCAACCCGGACGTGCTTTTGCTCGATGAGGTTTCGCTCGGCCTGTCGCCGCTGATCGTCGACCGTGTCTATGCGGCCCTGCAGGGGTTGATCGCTTCCGGCACGACCATCATCCTGGTCGAACAGGATCTCAACCGAGCGCTGTCGGTTTCCGACAGGGTGATCTGCATGCTGGAAGGTCGCATCGCGCTCGAAGGGCCGAGCAAGGCAGTGTCGCGCGACGACGTGACGAAGGCCTATTTCGGCCTGCACCGGAAAAGCCCCGGGAGCGTTCCGGCATGAGCAATCAGATCATCCAGGGCGTTCTTCTCGGCGGCTACTACGCGCTGATCGCCTGCGGCCTGTCATTCATGTTTTCGGTGATGCGCATCATCAACCTCGCGCATGGCAGCCTTGCCGTGTTCGCCGCCTTTGCCCTGTGGTGGCTGGCGTCGCGGTTCCATATCTCGCCGTTCATCGGCCTGCTCATCGTGCTGCCGCTGATGGCGGCGATCGGCTGGGCGCTGCAGCGCTTCCTGCTCGAGCGCAGCGCGCGCGGCGGTGCGCTGCTGCCGATCCTGACCACGTTTGGCCTCGCCATCGTCATCGACAACATGCTGTTCGAGCAGTTCGGCGCGGACACGCGTTCGCTGGCGCCCTATATCGGCAGCCTGTCCTATGATTCCTGGGAGTGGCCGGGCAGCATCTATGTCGGCAAGCTAGCCGTGATCATGTTCGCCACCGCCGTGATCCTGCTCGGCGGGCTGCAACTGTTCCTCACCCGCACAAGGCTTGGCCGCTCGATCCGTGCCACCTCGGAAGATCCCGACACGGCCGGCCTGGTCGGCGTCGACGCGCGCCGCGCCAATGCTATCGCTGCCGCTATCGCCATGGTGACTGTCGGCCTTGCCGGCGCTTTCCTGGGCATGCGCGCCACCTTCGATCCCTATGCCGGCGCGCCGCAATTGCTGTTCGCCTTCGAAGCGGCGGTTATCGGCGGCGCCGGTTCGCTGTGGGGCACGCTGATCGGCGGCATCGTGCTGGCGCTGGCGCAGACGCTCGGCGCGCAGGTGCATCCGCAAGGCTTTCTGATCGGCGGCCATACCGTGTTCCTGGTCGTGCTGTTCGTGCGGCTTTCGACCTCCGGCCTCGGCCTGCGCGGCCTGTTGCGTCTGCCTTCCCGGAGCGCGTCATGAGCGCCGTCTCCTCCTCACCGGTCATCGAGCGCGGCACGACGGCGTCGCGGATCGCGGCGATTGCGGTCGCCGTCATCATCGCGCTGCTTGCTTTCGCCCCACAGGTCCTCTCGGCCGGCGCGGTCGACCGCATGACGGCATTGTTCATCTATGTGATCCTGGCGGCGATGTGGAACGCGCTTGCCGGCTTTGGCGGCCTGGTCTCCGTCGGCCAGCAAGTGTTCTTCGGGCTCGGCGCCTATTTCGCCATCCGGTTGGCCGATGTCGGCCTCAACCCCTTTGCCGCGCTTTTCGTCTCGGCGATCGTTGTCGGCGCGGTCTCCTGGCCGCTGTCGCTGTTCATGCTGCGGCTGAGAAACGGCGAGTTCGCCATCGGCATGTGGGTGATCGCGGCGCTGACGCATCTCCTGGTCAATCTCGACCGGCTGGTGCAAGGCGAGACCGGGACGTCGCTGATCTCCCTCAATGTCTACGATGCCGGCACCCGACGGACTGTTATCTACTGGCTGGCGCTGGCGTCGATGACCGCGCTGCTCGCCATTCTGTTCGGCCTGCTGCGCGGCAGCACGGGTGCCGCCATCCGCGCCATCCGCGACAATGAGGATGCCGCCGCCTCGGTCGGCGTGCGCGTCACCGGCACGAAGCGGCTTTTGTTCGTGCTTGCCGCCTTCGGCATCGGCATTGCCGGGGCGCTGTGGCTGGCGACCTCCATCACCTTCCAGCCGAAGACCTACTTCAACGTTCAGTGGACCGCCTACATGATCTTCATGGTGCTGGTCGGCGGCATCGGCACGTTCGAGGGCGCCATTCTCGGTGCACTGGTGTTCTTCCTCATCGAGACCTGGTTCGGCGGCACCGGCGTCTGGTATCTGGTCGGCCTCGGCGCCACGGCGGTGCTGTTCTCGCTGTTCCTGCCGCGCGGCCTGTGGGGGACGATCGAGGAGCGCTTTGGCGTGCGGCTGCTGCCGGTCGGCTACCGCGTCAGGCTTCTGGCCACCGCTGTCGACGGCGACGCGACACCCTCGCCACAACAATCCACGACATCTCGGGAGAAAGCATGACCATGCTTTTCGGCAAGACGATCCTCATCACCGGCGTCGCTTCCGGCATTGGCGCGCGCACGGCGGAACTTGCCGGCCAGCTTGGCGCCGATGTCATTGGCGTCGATGTGCGCGAGCCGGCGGCAGCGGTGGGCAGTTTCGTCAAGGCCGATATCTCGTCGAAGGCCGGCGTCGACGAACTGGTCGCACGCCTGCCGCAGCGCATCGATGCGCTCTGCAATGTCGCCGGCCTTTCCGGCAACACCGGCGCGGCAGCGACGCTGGCCGTCAATTTCTACGGCCTGCGGGCACTTTCGGAGGCATTGGCGCCAAAACTTCGTGAAGGCGGCGCCGTCGTCAACGTCGCCTCTATCGCCGGCTATGGCTGGCGCGCCAATCTCAACCGTGCGGCCTCGATGGTCGGCATCGAGGGTTTTCCCGATGTCGCTGAGGTGGTCGCCAATCACGCGGTCAAGAACGAGGAAGGCTATCCCGTCTCGAAGGAACTGCTGTTGCTGTGGACCTTTCGCGCGGCGCACCAGGACCTGTTCAAACGCCGTGGCATTCGCGTCAATGCGGTGAGCCCGGGACCGGTCGAGACGCCGATCCTGAAGCAGTTCCGCACCGTGCTTGGCGATGCCCGCGTCGACAGCGACATTGCCAGGGTCGGACGGGCCGGCACATCCGGCGACATTGCGCCTGTCGTACTGTTCCTGTGTTCGGACGGCGCGCGCTGGGTCAACGGCGCAAATGTGCCGGTCGACGGCGGCCTCGAAGCATCTATCAATGCCGAAGTGCTCGGCTTCTAATCACGAAGCTCCACCGGAGCGAGGGAGACAATCATGGATATCGGACTTCTGATCGACGGCGACAAAAGGGATGCGTCCGGCTCGGCCTCTTATGAGCGCATGGACCCGTTCACCGGCAAACTGGCAACGCGCGCCGCGGCGGCGAGCGTCGCCGACGCCAATGCCGCTGTGGAAGCCGCGGCCGCGGCCTTTACGACCTGGTCGAAGACCGGGCCTGGCGAACGCCGCGCCTTGCTGTCCAAGGCGGCAGACGTGATGGCCTCCAAGGTCAGCGAATTCACCAGGCTGATGATGGAAGAGACCGGGGCCACCGGTCCCTGGGCCGGCTTCAACGTGATGCTGGCGGCCAACATGCTGCGCGAGGCGGCGGCGATGACGACGCAGATTTCGGGAGAGATCATCCCCTCCGACAAGCCGGGGACGCTGGCCATGGCGATCCGCCAGCCGGCCGGCGTGTGTCTCGGCATCGCGCCGTGGAATGCGCCGGTCATTCTCGGTACCCGCGCCATCGCCATGCCGATCGCCTGTGGCAACACCGTGGTGCTGAAGGCCTCGGAAATGTGCCCGGGCACGCACCGGCTGATCGGCCAGGTGCTGGTCGAGGCCGGCCTGCCCAAGGGCGTCATCAATGTCGTCACCAACGACCCCAGGGATGCCGCTGCGATCGTCGAGGCGCTGGTCGCGCATCCCTCGGTCAAGCGCGTCAACTTCACCGGCTCGACCAAGGTCGGCCGCATCATCGCCGAGCTCGCCGGCCGACACCTGAAGCCGGCACTGCTTGAACTCGGCGGCAAGGCGCCGCTGCTGGTGCTCGACGATGCCGACATCGACGCGGCGGTCAATGCCGCCACCTTCGGCGCCTTCATGCATCAGGGCCAGATCTGCATGTCGACCGAGCGGCTGATCGTCGACGAGAAGGTCGCCGACGAATTCGTTTCCAAGCTCGCGGCCCGCGCCTCGCAGCTGCCGGCGGGCGATCCGCGCGGCCATGTGGTGCTAGGCTCGCTGATCAGCAGCCAGGCGGCCGACAAGATGGAGGAGCTCGTCGCCGATGCTGTCGCCAAGGGCGCCAGGCTTGTCGCCGGCGGCAAGCGCACTGGCACCGTTGTCGAGGCAACGCTGCTCGATCATGTCACGCCGGCCATGCGCGTCTATGCCGAAGAATCCTTCGGGCCGGTCAAACCGGTCATCCGGGTGAAAGGCGAGGACGAGGCCGTGCGTGTCGCCAACGATACGGAATACGGCCTGTCGTCGGCCGTGTTCAGCCGCGACATCAAGCGAGCCATGGCGGTCGCCGCGCGCATCGAGGCCGGCATCTGTCACATCAATGGCCCGACGGTTGGTGACGAGGCGCAGATGCCGTTCGGCGGCGTCAAGGGCTCGGGCTACGGCCGCTTCGGCGGCAAGGCCTCGATCGCCGAATTCACCGATCTGCGCTGGGTGACGATCGAGGATCCCGGCCAGCACTATCCGTTCTGAGCCGACCCTCGCTGCGGGCATCGATAGCAAAGGTCAAACGGCCAGGGACGGCGTGAAGCGAACGCTGGCGGATCGCATCAGACCGGGCGCCAGCACGATGCAGCCAGTGTCGATACGGCCGCCGGCGCGGTTGAAGGCATCCGTGATGTTGCTGACCGGCTCGACGCAAAAGAACGGCTCGCCTGGCGGCGTGTACAGGACGAGGAAATCGAGCGGCGCCTCGGCCTCGATGTCCAGCCGACGCCCCTGCTCCGGCCAGGTGATCCGGGCACGGCGCGCCCATCCGGTGAAGACCGTGTCGAAGTCCGCTTCCGATACGTCAAAGCCGATGGACGGGTCGGCTCCAGCTGGCGGCAGGACGTGCCTGACGGGCAGGACCTCCCCATCGATTTCCCACATGCCCGACACCGGCGCCTGGACATGCGTCCACGGCGTCGACGGGAAATAGGGATGGAGGCCGAAGCCGACCGGCATCGGCGCGTCCGACAGGTTGCGCACTGTCACGGTTATGCAAAGCATGCCGTCGGCCAGCGTGACCTCTTGCTCGGCCTCATAGCTCCATGGCCAGGAATCGGCGGCGTGGCGATAGCGCAGGACGATCGTGCTCGCTTCATGCCTGACAACCGCCCACGGGCTGCGCCAGCCATGGCCATGCTCATGGTGCGGGTCCTCGGGCCTGCTGGGGAGCTGGACGGTACGTCCAGCGAACTCGAAGCGGCCACCCCTTATGCGGTTGGAATAGGGAACGAGCGGGAAGCAGGCCATGGCGCCGGCATCGCGGCCGCTGATCGCCGCCGGATCCGCCGGGCGTAACCAATCCACAGCGGCGCCATCTTGCCACCATCTATACGACGCCAGCGCGCCGCCGGCGGCCGGAGCAATGTCGACTGTCGCGATGCCGTCGCTGATCGAGACCAGTTCCGTGTGCTGCGCGGCAATGGCCGCAAAATTCTTTGTCATCGGCGCTCCCCCGTCCCTTGACTCCAATAACCACGGCATTAAGACATATCATATGAATAGTATGAAGAATAAGAAATCTTTTAGCACGGCGCGCACGTCGCGGGTTGCCGTGGCGGTTTCCAGCGGCTCCACCGCGCTGCACGCGACCGTCGTCGAGCAGATCGGCCTGCGCATCGTGCAAGGCGACTTCCTGCCCGGCGAGGCGCTGCCCAATGCCGACGATTCCAGCGTGATGCTGGGGGTCAGCCGTACGGTGCTGCGCGAGGCCATCAAGGTGCTGGCCGGCAAGGGGCTGGTCGAATCGCGGCCAAAGACCGGCACACGCGTGCGCCCGCGCTCCGACTGGAATTTCCTCGATCCGGACGTGCTGTCCTGGCGCTACGCCGGCGGCGTCAGCGCCGATGATGTCCGTGCGCTGTTCGAACTGCGCCGCGCCATCGAGCCCATGTCCGCCGCGTTGGCCGCCCAGCGCGCCACCCCGGCACAGATTGCCGAGATCCATGCGGCACTGGCCGAAATGGAAGCGGTGAGCGATGACGGCGACCGCTTCGCCAAGCCCGATCTGGTGTTCCACCAGACCATCCTGCGCATGACCGGCAATGAGCTGATCGGCTCGCTGGCGGCACTGGTTGAAACCGCACTGGTGATGAGCTTTCGCCTCTCCAACGACAATCCGGAGGGCCAGCGCCACTCCTTGCCGCTGCATCGCGAGGTGGCCGAGAAGATCGCCGCCGGCGACGCGGCCGGCGCGCAAAAAGCCCTGCTGGTGCTCATCGACAATGCCGAGGACGACGTGCGCCGCAGCGTCGAGAACCGCAACAAACGCCGCACCGACCGGGGCCAGCAATCGTGACTGAGACCAAACGCAAACTGCGGTCCGAAGCCTGGTTCGGCGGTGAAGGCAAGAACGCCTTCATGCACCGCAGCTGGATGAAGAACCAGGGCATCCCAGCCGACGCCTTTGACGGCCGCCCGGTGATCGGCATCTGCAACACCTGGTCGGAGCTGACGCCGTGCAATGCGCATCTCCGCGCCCTGGCCGATCACGTCAAGCGCGGCGTCTACGAGGCCGGCGGCCTGCCGCTGGAATTCCCTGTCATGTCGCTGGGCGAGAGCAACATGCGCCCCACCGCCATGTTGTTCCGCAATCTGGTCAGCATGGATGTCGAGGAATCCATCCGCGGCAATCCGATCGACGGCGTTATCCTGCTGGTGGGCTGTGACAAGACCACGCCGGCGCTTCTGATGGGGGCCGCCTCTTGCAATTTGCCGACCATCACCGTCTCCGGCGGGCCGATGCTCAACGGCAAGTTCCGTGGACAGGATATCGGCTCGGGCACCCATGTGTGGAAGTTTGCCGAGGAAGTGAAGGCCGGCCGCATGCCGGTCGCCGACTTCCTCGCCGCAGAACAGGGCCAGAGCCGGTCGGCCGGCAGTTGCATGACCATGGGCACGGCCTCGACCATGGCCAGCATGGTTGAAGCGCTCGGCATCGGCATGCCGGACAACGCCGCGATCCCTGCGGTGGATTCGCGCCGTGGCGTGCTCGCCCAGCTGGCCGGACGCCAGATCGTCGATCTGGTCCACCGGGACGTGAAAATTTCGGACATTCTTACAAGGCAGGCGTTCGAGAACGCCATCCGCGTCAATGGCGCGATCGGCGGCTCGACCAATGCGGTCCTGCATCTGATCGCCATCGCCAACCGCGTCGGTATCGATCTCAGCCTCGACGACTGGGACCGTCTTGGCCGCGACGTTCCAACCATTGTCGACCTGATGCCGTCAGGCCGGTTCCTGATGGAAGATTTCTACTATGCCGGGGGGCTGGCTGCGGTCATGGCGTCGCTTGATGAAGTGGGGCTTCTTCATCGCGACGTCATGACCGTCAGCGACAAGACGATCGGCGAATTGATCGACGGCGCGCCGAACTACAACCGCGAGGTCATCCGGCCGCTGACCGAGCCGCTGACCGAGCAAGGCGGCATCTCGATCCTGCGCGGCAATCTGGCGCCCAATGGCGCCGTCATCAAGCCTTCGGCGGCAACACCCGAACTGATGCAGCATCGCGGCAAGGCCGTCGTCTTCGAGAACATCGAGCATTACTACGCCCGCATCGACGATCCGGATCTGGATATCGATGCCTCCTCGGTGATGGTGCTGAAGAATTGCGGGCCGCGCGGCTATCCCGGCATGGCAGAGGTCGGCAACATGCCGCTGCCGGCGAAACTGCTCAAGCAGGGTGTCTCCGACATGGTGCGCATCTCGGACGCGCGCATGAGCGGCACGGCCTACGGCACGGTGGTGCTGCATGTCGCACCGGAGGCCGCGGCCGGTGGCGCGCTGGCCCTGGTGCGCGACGGCGATCTTATCGAGCTCGATGTCGCCGGCCGCCGGCTGGAGCTGCTGGTGTCGGACGAGGAGCTGGCGATCCGCCGCCGCGACTGGAAGCCGCCGGCGCCCCCCGAAGGCGGCTACCAGAGCCTCTATGTCGAGCGCGTGCTGCAGGCCGACAAGGGCTGCGATTTCGACTTCCTCGTCGGCCGGCGCGATGCCGGCATTCCCCGGCATTCCCACTAGAGAGGCGCGCGATGACGGATGAGATCGGCAGCTACGCGACCTACCCGAGCCTCAAGGGCCGCAGCGTCTTCATCACCGGCGGCGGCAGCGGCATCGGCGAAAGCCTCGTGCGCCATTTTTGCGCGCAAGGCAGCCGCGTCGCCTTCGTCGATCTGGCGGAGGAGCCTTCCAGGCGCCTGGTCGAGACGATCGGGGCCGAAGGACACTCCGCGCCGCTGTTCATTCCGTGCGATCTGCGCGATGTCGAGCAGCTGCAGGCGGCAACCGTGCAAGCGATGCAGCACAATGGCCCGATCCAGGTGCTGTGCAACAATGCCGGCAACGATGACCGCCATCAGACCAAGGACGTGACGGTCGCCTACTGGGACGACCGCATGGCGGTCAATCTGCGCCACCAGTTCTTCGCCGCGCAGGCGGTGCGTCCGCAGATGAGCGCGCTGGGCGGTGGCTCGATCATCAATTTCGGTTCCATCACCTGGATGGTCGGCGATCCCGATTGTCCGGCCTATGTCACCGCGAAGGCCGCTGTCTACGGCATGACACGGGCGCTGGCCCGCGAACTCGGCCCCGAGCGCATCCGTGTCAACTGCATGGTGCCAGGCTGGGTGATGACCGAGCGCCAGATGCGCCTGTGGCTCAATCCGGCGGGTGAACGCCAGATCGCCGAGAGGCAGTGCCTGCCCGACCGGCTGCAACCCTCCGATATCGCGCGCATGGCGCTGTTCCTCGCCGCCGACGACAGCCTGATGTGCACGAGCCAGCAGTTCATCGTCGATGCGGGCTGGGTGTGACCCGTACGGCTCCAAGGGAAGGGTATTCCATGCGTCTTGTTCAATACAGAATGCCGGATGGCAGCAGGCGGGTCGGCCGTGTCTCCAAGGATGGCGATCATCTGCACCCGCTCACGGGAACGAGCACCGTGCTGGAGTTGGCGGAAGCCGCGATCGCGCGCGGCCTGTCCATTGCGGCGCTCGTCGAGGAGCGCACGACGGCCGAGCAGATCGACTATGACCAGTTGCTGAGCGATGGCCGTGTGCTCGCTCCCGTCGACCACCCGGAGCCGGCGCGCTTCCTGGTTACCGGGACCGGCCTGACCCATACCGGAAGTGCCGCCGCACGCAACCAGATGCATGTTCTGACCCATGGCGACGGTGCCGAGGAATCGGATTCGCTGAAAATCTTCCGCATGGGCCTGGAGGGCGGAAAGCCTGGCGCTGGCAGGATCGGCATCCAGCCCGAGTGGTTCTTCAAAGGCGTCGGCACCTGCGTTGTGCCGCCCGGCGCCGAGCTGCCGATGCCGGCATTCGCGAAAGCCGGAGCGGAGGAAGCCGAGATCGTCGGGCTTTACCTCAATGGCCCGGACGGCCATCCCTATCGCATCGGCTACGCGCTCGGAAACGAATACTCCGACCACGTGACGGAGGGCGAGAACTACCTCTACCTCGCTCACTCCAAGTTGCGCTCCTGTTCGATCGGACCCGAGCTGCTGATCGGCGACCTGCCCGAAGAGGTTCGGGGCCAGTCCCGCATCCTGCGCGACGGCACTGTCATCTGGGAGCAGGAGTTCCTGTCTGGCGAAGCGCACATGTCACACTCGATCGCCAATCTCGAACACTTCCACTTCCGCTACCCGATGCACCGAAGGGCGGGCGACCTGCACGCCTATTTCTTCGGCGCGGCGGTGATGAGTTACGCCTCCGGCATCAAGACAGCTTCCGGCGACGAGTACGAAATCCAGGCACAGGCATTCGGCAAGCCGCTGCGCAACCGGATGGTGGCGGTGCCGGACGAGGGACTGGTCACCGTCACCCAGTTGTGACGGCAGAGGTCCGGAAATTACGGTCCACCAGAACGACAATGGGAGATTAAAAATGGGACTGAAGAAAGCGTTTCTAAGACTGGCGACAATCGGGCTCGGCATCGGCCTGATGACATCGGCGGCACTGGCCGCGAACCTGCGGGTGCTTGCGTGGGACGGCTATGCCGACGCGGACTGGGTGAAGGATTTCACCGCCGCCACCGGCATCGGCGTCGATGTCGTCTTCATCGGCAGCGATGACGAGATCTGGGCCAAGATCAAGGGCAGCGAAGGCCAGGATTTCGACGTCTTCGCCGTCAACACCGCCCAGCTGCAGCGATACATCAAGGCCGATCTGGTGTCGCCCATCGACATCACCAAGCTGCCCAACCAGAAAGAGGTTCTGCCGCGCTTCCGCGATCTGTCTCAGGTCAGCGGCGACACCAAGGACGGCAAGGTCTACGGCATTCCGTTCTGCTTCGATTCCATCGGCCTGATCTACGACACGGACAAGGTCAAGCCGGCGCCGACGTCGATGTCGGTGCTGTGGGACCCGGCCTATAAGGGCAAGGTCCTGGCCTACGACAATGGCGAGCACAATTTCTCGTTCACCGCGCTGACGCTAGGCTACAAGGATCCGTTCAACCTCGACGCCGGGCAGATGGCGGCGGTCAAGGCCAAGCTCGTCGAACTCAAGCGCAATGTGCTCAGCTTCTACACCACCGCCGACGAGGCGCAGCAGATCTACCAGAACAATGACGTTGCCCTGATCTGGGCCAATTACGGCCAGCAGCAGGTCAAGGCGCTGCAGAAGATCGGCGCCCATGTCGCCTACGTCAATCCGAGTGAAGGCGCTCTGGCCTGGCTCGACAACTGGGTGATCTCCAAGGGCGTGCGCGACAATGCGGCGGCCGAGAAATGGATCGACTTCATGCTGACGAAGAAGGTCAGCGGCGAGCTTTCCGAGCGTACCGGCTTCGGCAACACCGTGGTGGAGTCGAGCAGCGCCGGCAGCAACGACAAGCTGGTCTGGCTGAACAATGTCGAGGACCCGCTGAAGCGGTCGGACATGTGGAACGAGATCAAGGCGACGCCCTGATCCTATCCGCAGCCCGACCTGGAAGGACCCGGCGGTCCGGACGTTCCGGACCGCCGCAGCGCATGCGAGACCATATCATGAACCAGAACACCGACCTGCTGACGCTGCGGTCCGTCTCGAAATCCTACGGCACGGTTCCCGTTCTGCACGACATCGACCTGTCCATCCGGGATGGCGAGTTCCTGACCGTTCTTGGACCGTCCGGTTCAGGCAAGACCACCGTCTTGCGGCTGATCGGCGGGCTGGAGCCGCTGACCGCGGGCGAGATCCACCTCGACGGCCAGGACATCAGCCGCATGCCGATCAACAAGCGGCCGTTCAACACCGTGTTCCAGGACTATGCGCTGTTCCCGCATATGACCGTTTCCGGCAATGTCGGCTATGGGCTCTCGGTGCGCCATGTCAAGCGCAAGGAAATCGCGCGCCGCGTGGCGGAGGCCCTCGAGCTGGTGCAGCTCGGGCGCTTCGCCGACCGTTTTCCGGCGCAGCTTTCCGGCGGTCAGCGCCAGCGTGTCGCGCTCGCCCGCGCGCTGATCTGCCAGCCGCGCCTGATCCTGCTCGACGAACCGCTCGCCGCGCTCGATCTGGAGCTGCGCCGGCAGATGCAGGAATTCCTGAAATCCATCCAGCGCGAGATCAAGACCACTTTCCTGTTCGTCACCCACGACCAGGAGGAAGCCATCGGCATGGCCGACCGGATCTGCGTCATGCAGGCCGGCCATATCCGCCAGCTCGGCACGCCGCACGAGCTTTACTATAAGCCGAATTGCGAGTTCGTGGCGCGCTTCTTCGGCGAGAACAATCTGGTGGCCGGAAAGCTCGGTCCTGTCCAGGGTGATCAACGGACGATCGAGACGGCACTTGGGCGGCTTGTCTGTTCGATCAGCAACCAACCGCATCTGAAGGCCGCAGCGGATGGCGCCGGCGCCTTCGCGGCGTTCCGTCCCGAGGCCTTGCATCTTGCGGATGCTACGGACTGCGGCAACCGCTTTTCCGGCAGCATCGCCGACCTCGCCTTTGCCGGTTCGTCGACCGTCGCCACCATCACGGCGGGGGCGGACACTGCCGCGCAACGCCTGCGGCTGCGCATGCCGAGCCGGATCGACGGCAGCGCGCTGAAATCCGGCGAAACGGTATCGCTTTGCTTTGCGCCGCATGAAGGCCATCTGGTGCTGGCATGAGCGCGGCCGGCTCGATATCTTCCGCCGAACGGCGCTTCTCGCTGCTGGTGACGGTGCTGGCTTTCGCCTTGCCGGTGATCTTCGTGCTGGTGCCGCTGGCGATCTTCCTGGTCTACAGTTTCTTCAGCGTCGACCAGGGCACGATCGTCTACACGCCGACGCTCGGCAACTATCTCAGGTTCTTCACCGATCCGATCTTCCTGCCGGTGTTCTGGAACACCATCGTGCTGTGTGTGTCGGTCGCCGTCATCTGCATCCTGCTTGCCTACCCCGCCGCCTATTTCCTGACGACGCTGCGAGGGCGGTGGCGTTACGCCCTGCTGATGCTGCTTCTGGTGCCGCTGTTGATGAGCTACGTCATCAAGATCTATGCGATCCGCAGCATCCTTGGCCTCAACGGCTTCCTCAACAAGGCACTGGTGGCAATCGGCATCCTGCACGAGCCGTCGACGCTCTTCGTGTTCAACATGAACGCCATCCTGTTGACGCTGAGCCTGCTTTTGATCCCCTTCGCCATCCTGCCGATCTTCCTGTCGCTGGAGCGGATACCGCAGACCTTGCTGCGTGCCTCCGACGATCTTGGCGCCAGCGGCCTGCAGACGTTCCTGCGCATCACCTTGCCGCTCAGCCTGCCCGGCGTCGCCTCGGCGGCGAGCTTCGTCTTCGTGCTGGCGATCGGCGATTTCCTGACGCCGCAAATGGTCGGCGGGATCAGCGGCTTCACCTTCGGCCGCATCCTCTACAGTCAGTTCGGCACGGCCTATAACTGGCCGTTCGGCGCGGCACTCTCGGTGGCGCTGGCGATCGTGGTGATTTGCGCCATCCTGGTCGGCGAACGGTCCGGTCGCAACCGGGGAACGTCGCTATGAACGCGCTGCCCCGCCCCTCCACAATCTTCCTGGCAGCGATCACGACGCTCGTCGCGGTGCTGCTCTACAGCCCGCTGTTCGTGCCGATCGTGTCGTCGTTCTTCACCATTTCGCACGGCAATGTCGACTGGTCGTCACCCACCCTTGCGACCTATGTCGCGCTGGCCGAAAACCATGACATTCTGGCCGCCTTGCGCACCACTCTGATCGTCGGCATCTGCACCGTCATCCTGTCGGTGGTCAGCGGAACGCTGCTGGCGCTCTATTATCACGGCCGCCGCTCCGGGCGCTCGATCCTGCAGTTCATCATCTTCCTGCCGTTCCTGATGCCGCCGATCATCAGCGGCCTGGCGCTGCTGATCTTCTTCCGCGAGATCGGCCTCGAACGCTCACTGCTGACGGTCGTCATCGGCCATACGGTCTTCGTGCTGGCGATCGTCTACCGCACCGTGCTGATGCGGCTGCAGTCTATGAGCCGCACGCTGGTCGAGGCGTCCTACGATCTCGGCGCCACCGGCTGGCAGACCTTCTGGCGCATCATCCTGCCGAACCTGTCGAGCGCGATGGTCGGCGGCGCCATCCTGGCCTTCGCCCTGTCGTTCGACGAGACGATGATCACCATCCTGGTCACCGGCACGCAAAGCACGCTGCCCGTCCGGCTGTGGGCCATGATGCGGCTTGGCTTCTCGCCCGACATCAATGCGCTGGTGGCGCTGATCCTGATGTTCACCGTGCTGCTGTGCGTGCTCGCCGCCCGTTTCCTGATCCCCAGGCAGATGGCAACGGAGCGAAGCTGAGTGCCGGCTACAGGCCGACGCTTATCATCGGGCAGTTGGATCGAGGTCGAAGACACGTCCCGGATTGAGGATGTTCTTCGGGTCGAGCGCCGTCTTCAGCCGCCGCATCGTGGCGATTTCGGCGTCGTTGCGCACCAGATGCAGCCACTGCTTCTTGTCGAGGCCGATGCCATGCTCGGCCGAAACGCCGCCTCCCGCCGCCGCCACGCCGCGATAGACGATGCCGTAGGCGGCCGCCGGATCCGCCGTCAGAACCTGATAGTGCAGATTGCCGTCGCCGAGATGACCGAAGACATAGATGTCGGCGCCGGGGTCGACGGCATGGATGGCGGCGTCGGCTTCCTGCAGGAACGCGCCCATGCGCGCCAGCGGGATGCTGATGTCGACGCCGATCAGGCCTTTGATCGAAAACAGCACGCGATTGGCGTCCTCCCGCACGTCCCAGAGCGCCCGGAATTCACGCGGCGACTGCGAGACGACGACATCGTCGACCACGCCGTCCTCGACAGCCTGCATCAGAACCTCGGCGAAGCGCTCCCCGTCACGCTCGGGCTCGCTGCCCTGGATTTCGGCCAGCACATAGACAGGTGAGCCCGCCGGCAACGGCGCCGGCATCGCCATGCTGGCAGCCATGACGTCATAGAGCGGTGCGAAATTCACCTCATAGGCGGACAACAACGGCCCGAGCTTTTGTCTGAGCAGCCCGAGCAAGGCGATCGCCGCATCGAGCGAAGCGAGCGCGCAGAAGGCGTTCACCTCGGAGGCCGGTTTCGGATGCAGCCGGAGCGCGGCGCGGGTGACGACGCCGAGCGTCCCTTCCGCACCGATGAAGAGCTGGCCGAGGTCGTAGCCAGAATTGTCCTTGCGCAGGCCCTTGAGCGAGGACAGCACGCTGCCATCGGCCAGCACGGCCTCCAGTCCCAGCACCTGCGCGCGGTACATGCCATACCGCAGCACGCGGATGCCGCCGGCATTGGTGGCGATGTTGCCGCCAACCGTCGCCGAACCGCGCGCGCCGATATCGACGCCGAACATCAGCCCGGCGCCGTCGGCCGCCTCCTGCACCGCCTGCA
The DNA here is from genome assembly GCF_056399285.1 of Mesorhizobium sp. 01N446. NCBI lineage: Bacteria > Pseudomonadati > Pseudomonadota > Alphaproteobacteria > Hyphomicrobiales > Phyllobacteriaceae > Mesorhizobium > Mesorhizobium sp. 01N446. Next base: position 365,499 of record NZ_JBFTRA010000003.1, read on the forward strand.
GCGTCGCGCCGGCTTCGGCGACGATGGTGGCGGCTTGAGTGTCCGGCACTGCGAGGCCGCTCATGCGCTCGAGCGACAGCACGATCTCGCCCGGCTGGACACGGGTGCCGCCGGCCAACCCCGTGCGTCCGCCCTGGATGACAACCGGCTGGCCGACAGCGTTGCAGCCAGCGAGCGCTGCCGCGACACCAATAGTATCGCGCGGACGCAGCACCACTTCGGGCAGCACGCCAAGCTTGCCGTCGGGGTCGTCGCGATAGCGCTGGTCGACATCGGCGCCGGCAAGCACGCCGCCCGCGCCCAGCCGATCGCCAAGGGCGGAGAGAAGCCGTTGCGTTTCGGGCGACATCGGCTCAGGCGCCTGCGTGGCGAAGCGCGTCGTCTGCGTCCAACGACCGGATGGGCCGATGAGTATTTCCGTCCGACACGCTCGCCATCCTTCAAGTGCAGCCAGCCGATCCTATTCGGGATCGCCTGTCGTGCAAGCGATATCGCCTGCCCTGGGTGACACCGGCATCAATCACGGCAGGACGCGGTTGATGCCGGCGGCCGTTGTGTCTGCTTACTGAAGCTTGGCCTGCAGCGCGTTGACGTCGTCGGTGGTCATTTCGCCGTCCGTGGTCACCTTGCCGTCGATGATCTTCCACAGCCGGAACGGGCCGGTGATGTCGCCGAATTTGTCGAAGGCGACCGGACCGATGACGCCTTCGTAGCGGATCGGCTTGCCGTCCTTGATCAGGCCGAGCGCCTTGGCGAACTCCTCCTTGCCGGCAAAGATCGGCGTGCCGGCCGGGTCGACGGCCTTGTACATGGCATCCTTGATCTTGGCCGGATCCTCCGAGCCGGCAATGGCGATGGCCAGGCCGACAATGGCGCCGGCATCATAGGAACGGTCGGCCGCCGGATTGGACGGTTCGATGCCGGAGAACGCCTTGTAGTTCTTGGTGAAATACTCGGTCGATGCGGTCGGGCTGGTTCCCGACGACGTGCCATAGGCGTCCTTCAGATAGTCGGCGCCGACGGACTCGATGAAGTCAGGGCTGTTCATGCCGTCATTGAGCAGGAATTTCTGCACGCCGCCTTGCGAAATCCAGGTGCGGGCGACGGTTGCGCCGTCAACCGGCGTGCTGACCAGATAGAGGCCGTCCGGCTCGCCGGCCATTGCAGCCGTGACTTCCGAGGCATAGCTCGACTGCTTCTCGTTGTAGGGCGTGTCGGAGACGATGGTGCCGCCGAGCGCTTTGTAGGCGCGCGAGAATTCGGCCACCATGTTGACGCCGAAATCGTTGTTGACGTGGATGATCGACAGTTTCTTGAAGCCCTTGTCGATGGCGTATTTGGCGGCGGCCACACCTTGCAGCGCATCGGACGTGATGGTGCGGAAGAAGATGCCGTTGGTCTTGCCGTCGCGGCCGAGCGCGGTCAGCGTCGGCGAGGAGGACGCCGGCGACACCTGGACGATCTTGGCAGGTGCCGTGACCGAGGTCAGGATCGGGATCGACACCGACGAGATGATGCCGCCGATGATCACCGGCACCTTCTTGACCTGAACCAGCTGGGTCGCTGCGTCGACGGCGATATTGCCCTGGCTCTGGCTGTCGCGCGTGTCGGTCACCAGGTCGCAGCCGCGCACGCCGCCGGCGTCGTTGATATCGCGAAAAGCCATTTCGACCGACTTGGCGCCGGCCTGGCCGTATTCGCCGGCCGGACCGGTCAGTTCCATGACCAGGCCGACGGTGATCTTGCAGTCGGCGGCCTGCGCGGCGCCCGCCATGGTGACGAGAGCAAGCGCGGTGGTGAGTTGGAGTATTGTCTTTCTCATTGTTGTTCCCCTTTCGTTACTCGACACTAATTTGATCTCTGGAGCCTGTTCAGCGTTCCGGCACCTGCAGCCAGGTTTCATGCAGGTGTCGCCATTCGACGCCGTTGGGCGCCGATGAACTGGTGGTGAAGACGGCGCTCGACTGGCGGCGGCTGTGCTTGCCGCCGCGCAACTGCGCCTCCGCGTAAAGGACGACGATGGAGTCCTCGGTTTGCCAACCGGGCCTGATATCCTCGATCGAAATGGCAAAGCCTTCGTCGCAGGTGGCGCGGCTTGAGCGGACATGATCAATCACGGCGTCACGGTCCAGGATCTGGCCGCTCGGTGCGATCATGGTCAAGCCTTCGCCCATGGCGCGCTCGAAGCGCGAGAAATCCACCGTGTCGGCACGCGCGGCGACGAACCAGTCTACGAAGAAGCGATGCAGGCCGACGACCTCGGCGCTGGCCTGCGAAAACAGTGTGGGGTTGCTGGCGCTCATGTGCGGCCTGCGTTCAAATTGTAGTGCATGATCGAGCCGTGGCGGCCATGCCGGTCGCGCTCCAGCGTATAGACGTCGCCCAGGGGACCTTGGCTTTGCGCGATCACGGCTGCGATCTTCGCGTGGTCGTCGGCATCGAGTGCGACGTCCATGATCTTTGCATTGGCCAATGCGTGAGCCTGGTTACGGGCGCCGACGATGACAGCCGCCACTTGGCGCTGTTCCAGCACCCAGGCGCTGGCGATGGTGGCGATGTCGACGCCGTGGCGGTCGCCAATGGCCTTCAGTGCCTGCAGCAGTTGCTGGAACAGGTCCCAGCCGCCGAAATCGTCGATGATCAGCTTGTATTTGACCAGCGAGCGGTTTTCGAGCGGCGTCGCGGGTTCGGCGACCCCAAGCCATCTGTCGCTGAGGAAGCCGCCGGCCACCGAACCATAGCAGAGGAAGGAGACGCCGTTTGTCTTCGCAAGCGCTGCGAGCTTGTGTGCTGGCCGCTGATCGAGCACCGAATACTGCAGTTGCTGGCTGACCAGCGGAATGCCGGCGGCGAGGATTTCGGCGAGCCGCGGCGTGTCGAAATTGGTGGTGCCGAGATTGCGCACCTTGCCCTCGCGCCGAAGCTCGTCGAGCCAGCCCATCGCCTCGACATAGCGAGGCTGGTCATAGTCCCACCAATGGAACTGCACGAGATCGAGCCGCTCCGTCTTCAGCCTGCGCAGCGACTGATCGACGATGCCCCTGATGTAATCCCGGCTGATCGTGGCCAGCCTTTCGAGGTCGGGCACCAGTTTGGTGTGCACCTTCATTCTTGCGGCAATGTCGAGGCCGCGCGCGCTGGCCAGGCGCAGGCGCGCGGCGCCGATCAGTTCCTCGACGCCGGTGTAGATGTCGGCGCAATCATAGGTCCAGATGCCGGCATCGAAAGTGGCGATCAGGTCGGTCACCGCTTGGTTGCGGTCGATGGCGCCATGGCCGCCGGCAAGCTGCCAGCCGCCGCGAATGACGCGCGAGATGGTGTAGCCGGGGCCGAGTTCGAAAGTCTTGGCGGTCATCCCTTGTCATTCTCCTTCGGCAGCGGCACGGCCGTGGTCTCGGCATGGCTGAACCGCCGTTTGCCGGTCCTGACGATCCTGAGCCGGCTGGCGCAGTTGGGGTCGGGACAAGCGATCTCGGCATCCGAGGTCATCCAGTCATTGGCGTCGGTGGGGCGCTGCTTTGCCGCCAGCAGCGGCAGCACAGCGGCGAGCGAGTAGATCGAGAAGCCCTGCCCTGCTGGCATCGACAGCATCTCGCCCTTCAGCTCGAAATAGTCGCCGGCCCTGGCGCCGCAATAGATCGGCCTGCCCTCGGGGACGACCGCCTCGACGCGAAGGTCGAAGAGTTCGAAACTGTCGTCGGCCATGTCAGGCCTCCACCAGGCTGAAGGTGACATCGCAGGCGCCGTTGCGGCGGATGACGCCACAGGCGGCGGCGAACTGCTCACGCTCCTGCGGCAGCACCTGCGCCACCACGCTGCCGGCCAGCCAACCGATCGGGAACAAAAGCCGCGCGCCTTGCCCGTAGTACAGGCCGATGTCGAAAATGGCATTAGGGTTGCCGCCCCACATGCGCGGCGACACATAGGACAGCACGATGTCGCCCGGCTGCGGCGTCAGCGTCGCGTTCTCCGCCGGCAACGGTTTGGCGAAGGACCGGCCTTCGAGATCCACCGATGGAACCGGGCAGGAAATTTCTGGCCCGGTCCACATGGCATGGATGCCGGGGACCACGCGTGGCGTGGCGAGGTAGGTCTGGAGAAAGGCAGCGTTTTCCGGAGCCTTTTCGGGCAGCAGCAGCGCCGTCACGGAAAGCTTCGAGCGCGGCTCGGTGATCCTGATGGCGGGCGTTGTCATGTCGGGTCTTTCGTGGACTGGAGCTTGTCGCGCAGGAAGGCAAAGGGTCGGCTGATATCGGCCACCAGCGCCTCGCGCGCCGCTTGCGCATCCTGCTTGGCGAGAGCCGCGACGATGCTGCGGTGATAGTGCGCGGTGTCCACCTCGCCGGCGTCGGAAAAGGCGTAGATGGCGACGCGGATGCAGGGGCCCGATTGCAGCCACAGGCTTTCGATCATAGGGATCAGCACGGCCGAACCGCAGCAGCGGTAGATCTCGAAATGGAAGCTCTGGTTGAGCGTCGCTTCCCGGTCGATATCCTTCTTGTGCTTGAGGGCCCGCATCTCGTCCCACTCGCCGAGCATGGCTTCAATCGAAGCGATCTGGCGCGGGTTCATGCGCGTGGCGGCAAGCGCGATCGCTTCGCCTTCGATGAGTGAGCGGGCGCGCAGAAGGTCATCGATACGCTCCAGCGTGATCGGCGGCACGCGCACCGAGCGGTTGGGCAGCGCCTCCAGCGCCTTTTCCGTGATCAGCCGGCCGAGCGCTTCGCGCACCGGCATGGTCGAGGTGACCAGCGCATCGGCAAGGCCACGGATGGTCAGCACCTGGTTCGGTTCGAAAAGGCCGCCGATCAAGGCGCGGCGCAACTCGGAATAGACGCGATCCTGCACGGTTTCGCGGCCGACCGGCGTCAGCTGGGCTGCGATCGTTTCGTTGTTTCGCTCGATGGCAGCCTTCTGCATTCCCGGCTTTTGCCCCGTTTTCGGCTTGCGGATGAAATTAAAGCCGAATAGCGTGATCAAAGCAAGTGTGATCACAAATCAAAAATCAGGAGGCGACAACGATCGTCTTCGGCCAGAGGGTTTGATGAGCGAGGCGACCGAAAGGCAGGGGAAGGAGACCCGTGCGCCGGTTCTGACGGCGAGGAATGTCGTCAGGCGGTTCGGCGGCCTTGTTGCTGTCAACGATGTGTCGTTTGACGTCAAAGCAGGCGAAATCCTCGGCCTGATCGGGCCGAACGGCGCCGGCAAGACGACGATGTTCGACCTGCTTGCCGGCAGCCTGTTGCCGACCAGCGGCGATATCCTGCTCAACGGCGTGCGCGTCTCGGGCGAAGCCGCGCATCTGCGCATCGGCCGTGGCCTCGGCCGCACCTTCCAGATCCCGCGCCCGCTGCCCAATCTGACGCTGATCGAAAACATCATGCTGGCGGCACAGGGCCAGGCCGGCGAAAGGCTGCTGGCCAACTTCGTCACACCGTGGCGGGTGGCGGCTCAGGAAGAAGCGGCCAGGGCAAAGGCGCTCGACCTGCTGGAACTGGTCACCCTCACGCATCTCGCACATCAGCCCGCGCGCGTGCTTTCCGGCGGCCAGCGCAAGCTGCTCGAACTCGCCCGCGTCATGATGGCCGACCCGGCGATCATCCTGCTCGACGAACCGGCGGCGGGCGTCAACGCAACATTGCTCGAAGTCATCATCGACCGCATCCGCGACATCAATGCGCGCGGCATTACCTTCCTGCTGATCGAGCACAACATCGACATGGTGACGCGGCTCTGCCACCGCGTGCTGGTCATGGCGAGCGGCCAATTGCTCAGCGAAGGCACGGCGGAAGAAGTCGCCCGCGACCCGCGCGTCATCGACGCCTATCTCGGGGGCACGGCATGAGCGAAACCGTCCTCGATGTCCGTGATCTCGAAGCCGGCTACGAGCCGGGTGTGCCAATCGTGCGCGGCGCTTCGATCACCGTCGGCAAGGGCGAGATCGTCGTCGTGCTCGGCCCCAACGGGGCCGGCAAATCGAGTTTCATCAAGGCGATCGCCGGTCTCGTCCCGATCACCGGCGGCACGGTGTTTTTGGACGGTAAGGACATTACCGCGGCACCCGCCCACACCATGGTACGGCTTGGCCTGGCCTTCGTGCCGCAGACCGAAAACATCTTTCCGCTGATGTCGGTCGAAGACAATCTGAAAGTCGCCTGCGGGATCCTCGAGCGGCGTGAAATCCCTGCGCGTATCGACGAGATGTATGCGGCCTTCCCAGATCTCGTGCGCCAGCGCCGCACCGCCGCCGGCAATCTGTCGGGCGGACAGCGGCAGATGCTCGCGGTCGCCCGTGCCCTGATCGTCCATCCCAAGGTGCTGGTGCTCGATGAGCCGTCGGCCGGCCTGTCGCCGAAATTCGTGTCGATGGTGTTCGAGATGCTGGCCGGCATCCGCAAGTCCGGCGTCACCATCCTCTTGGTCGAACAGAACGCCAAGGCGGCACTGGCCATCGGCGACCGTGCCTATGTGCTGGTCGAGGGCAAGGACCGGCACGAAGGCGTCGCTTCCGAACTGTGGAACGACCCGGTCGTCGCCGAGCTGTATCTTGGCCAACGCCCTTCTCGCGCCGGCAAGGGAGGCGCGGCATGAGCCTGCAATTTGTCGTCGACGGGTTGCTGACGGGGTCGATGATCGGCCTTGGCGCGATTGGCGTGACGCTGACCTATTCGATCCTGCGCTTCTCGAATTTTGCCCATGGCGACTTCATGGCCTGGGGCACCTATGCGACTTTGGCCGTGGTCAGCGCCATCGGCGCCACCTTCGGCAAGGTAGCACCCATCGCGCCGCTATCCTTCGGCTGGCCGCTCCTGGTTGCGCTGGTCGTCGGCATGGCCTTCACCGCCCTGCTGGCGCTGCTGCTCGACAGAGTGCTGTTTTCGCGGCTGCGTTCGCAAGGCCAGGCGATCATTGTGGTGATGGCGAGCTTCGGTGCGTCCATGGCGCTGCGCAGCCTGCTCGAATTCACCTTCACTTCGCGTCCGACCTATTTCAGCCGGGCGATCCAGATCGCCATGCCGGTCGGTTTCGGCATCCGCATCACGCCCGACCAGATCGCGCTTCTGCTGCTGACCGCGGTGCTTGTGCTCGGCGTGCATCTGTTGATGACGCGCACGCAGACCGGCCGCGCCATGCAGGCGCTGAGCCAGAACGCGGCACTGGCCCGTATCGTCGGCATCGACGTCGCCAGCGTCGTGCGCGTCACCTGGGTCATCGGCGGCGCGCTTGCCTGCGTCGCCGGCGTGATGATCGGCATCCTGGTGCAGATCCGCCCGTTCATGGGCTTCGACATGCTGTTGCCGATGTTCGCCGCAGCCATCCTGGGCGGCATCGGCAGCATTCCGGGCGCAGTGCTCGGCGGCCTGATCATCGGGCTGGCCGAAGCCGGCGCGGTGCAGCTGATCGGCGCCGAATGGCGCGCCGCCGTCTCCTTCATCATCCTGATGGCGGTGCTGTTCGTGCGGCCGATCGGCCTTTTCGGAGTTCGGGAAAGATGATCGATCTCATCGGCTACGGCGCCTTTTTCCTGACCACCGGGCTGATCTTCTCGCTGGTCACGCTAGGGCTCAATCTGCAGTGGGGGCTGACCGGCCTGTTCAATGTCGGCCTCGCCGGCTTCGTCGCCATCGGCGCCTATACCTCCGCGCTGCTGACCACGCCTGACGATGCCGCGCGGCTCGGTGGCTTCGGCCTGCCGATCCTTGTCGGCTGGCTCGGCGCCATGATCGTCGGCGGCATTGCCGCAGCTCTGACTGGCATGGCGACGCTGCGGCTCAGGTCCGACTATCTGGCAATCACCACATTCGGCGTTGCCGTGGTCGTGCAACTCGTCGCACTCAACGCACAGAAGCTGACCGGCGGGCCGTTCGGCATCGGCTTCATCCCACGCCCCTTCGGCAGCCTTGCCGAGACGCCGCTGCTGTTCAACCTGTCGAACCTCGCCGTCGTCTGCGCGGTGACGCTAGTTGTCTTTTTCGCTTTGGAGCATCTGTCGCGCAGCCCCTGGGGACGCGTGCTGAAGGCCTTGCGCGAGGATGAGCGGGCGGCGATCTCGCTCGGCAAAAGCGCGCGCTTCTACCGCGTCCAGGCCTTTGCCGTCGGCGGCGCCATCATGGCACTGGCCGGGGCACTGCAGGCGCATTTCACCGGCTTCATCGCGCCGGACAATTATCTGCCGATCCTGACCTTTCAGGTCTGGGTGATGCTGATCGTCGGTGGCTCGGGCAGCAATCTTGGCGCGGTCATCGGCAGCATCCTGGTCTGGGGAATCTGGGCCGGATCGGGGACCCTGACCAGCGTGCTTTTCGCGCCCGAGCAGCAGGCGCGCGCGGCCTCGCTGCAGATCGTCGCCATCGGCGTCATGCTCTGCGTCATCCTGCTGATCCGGCCGAACGGGCTGTTCGGCGACAGGCTACAGCGGCTACGCGGCAAGCGGGCGAAACTGGCTGCCGGCGAAAGCGGCTCCGATTCATGAATGCCCTCGGTCGAGACGGGACGCATGGCGCGTCGCTCTGGCACGCCGTCAGCCGCAACCGCCGGGAACGGCCGGCGCTGCAAGGCGGGCTGGATGTCGATCTGGCCATCGTCGGCGCTGGATTTTCCGGCCTGTCGACCGCGCTGCATGCCGCAGAAAAAGGCCTCTCGGTCGCCGTGCTCGAAGCCGAACTCATCGCCTGGGGCGCGACCGGCAGGAATGCCGGTTTCGTCGTGCCGAACTTCGCCAAGATGGATCCCGACAACATCCTTGCGCATCTCGGTTCCGAGCGCGGCGAACGCCTGGTCGACTTTGCCGCCGGCAGCGCCGACCTGGTCTTCGGCCTGATCAAACGGCACGGCATAGACTGCGACGCCGTGCAGAACGGATGGATCCAGCCGGCGCATTCGCCGGCAGCGTTCGAGAAGGTCAAATCGCGTGCCGGGCAATGGGCGCGGCGCGGCCGGCCTGCCGTTATTCTGGATCGGCAACAGGTCGAGGCGCTGACAGGGGCGCGCGGCTATGTCGGTGGCTGGATGGACCGTTCGGGTGGCGTGCTCAATCCGGTCGCCTATGCGAACGGACTGGCYGATGCGGCGGAGAAGGCCGGCGCGCGCCTCTTTGAGCAAACGCGCGTCACCTCGGTCGATCGCGTGGCCGATGGCTGGTCGCTGAAAACGCCGTCGGGCTCGGTGCGTGCCGGCAAGGTGCTGATCGCCACCAACGCCTATGGCGGGTCGCTCAATCCGCTGCTGCAACGAAGCTATTTTCCGCTGAAGATCTTCCAGATCGCGACCGAGCCTTTGCCGCGTGAAGTGCGGGCGCGTCTGCTTCCCGGCGGGCAAGGCGTCGGCGACACCAGGCGCAATCTCTTCACCTTCCGCTTCGATGCCGACAACCGGCTGATCAGCGGCGGCATGCACATTCTGGGCGCCGGCGCCGACACGCGCGTGCCGCAGACGATCTGGCGGCGGCTGGCCAGGCATCTCGATTTGCCTGACCTGCCGCCGCTTGCCCGTGGCTGGTCGGGGATGGCCGCGGTCGAGCCGGATTTCCTGCCGCACCTGCTGGACCTCGGGCCGGGGCTGATCGCCGGCCGCGCCTGCAACGGGCGCGGCATCGCCATGACGACGGTGATGGGCAAGGTGTTGGCCGACTGGGCTGCGGGAATCGAGGCTCGTGATTTGCCGCTGCCGTTCGCACCGCCGGCGCCGATCCCCTTCCATGCGGTGCTGCGGCACGCGCCCAACATGCTGCTCGGCTGGAGCATGCTGCGCGACCGGCTGGACGAGACCGGATAAAACGATCCCTTCTGGTCGCGCGGATCAGGCCGTCATGCGCAGATTTTCGGAAAGAACCGCGGCTGCCACGGCGATGTCCTGTTCAAGAGAGACCCGCACAGCCGGGCCATTGCGCTGCTCCAACGCGGCAACAATCCGACGATGCGCATCGTTCGACAGCGGAATGTAGCGATCGGCCTGCATCAGAAGCTTGAGATAAGGCCCGACGCGGCCCCAGAGGTCGCGGATCATGTTCAACAGGATCGGCGCGCCGGCATGCTGGTAGATGGCGAAGTGAAACGCCTCGTTCAGCGAGAGATAGGTCCTGGCATCGCCGGCTTCGATGGCGCGCTGCATGCCGGCGAGCGTCGTCTGGATCTCGACCAATCCGCTTTCGCTCATCCGCAACGCGGCCATCTCGCCCGCCAGTCCTTCGACGGCGATGCGGATCTGAGTCAGTTCCTCGAAGGCAGGGACGGATAGCAGCGGCACGATTATCGAGCGGTTGTTCTGCATCTCGAGCAGCCGCTCGGCGACCAGCCTTTGCAGCGCCTCGCGGATCGGCGTCGTCGAGATGCCGAAGGTCTCGGCAAGCTTGCGGATGACCAGCGTCTGGCCCGGGCTGAAACCGCCTGAAATCAACTCCTGCTTGAGCGCGCCATAGGCGCGGTCGTTGAGGGTTTGATGTTCGAGCTTCAGCATGCGCGGTCCCGATCACCAATTCGACAATGCGCGGTCGAGCGTCTCGGCCAGTTGCTCGGCATTGTCCCTGGCAAAGGGCAGCGGCGGCCTGATCTTCAGCACATTGCCGCGCGGACCGCAGGACGAGATCAGCACGCCGTCCTCGCGCATGGCTTCGACTACAGAAGATGTCTTGCTCGCGGCCAGCGCCTCGTCGCCATCGGCCGTCAGCTCGACGCCGAAATAGAGGCCGTTGTGCCTGACGTCACCGACCATGCGGTGCCGGGTCTGCAAATTGCGCAGCAACTCAGCTGTATAGGCGCCGACCATGTGTGCGTTCTCGATCAGTCCTTCGCCTTCGATCACCTCCAGAACTGCGATGCCGACGGCGGCGGCGACCGGGTTGCCGCCGAAAGTGTTGAAATAACCGGTGTTGGAGCCGAAGGACGAGACAAGCCGCGGCCGCACCAGCACCGCGCCCATCGGATGGCCGTCGCCGATCGGCTTGCCCATGGTGACGATATCGGGCTCGAGGCCGTAATTGGCAAAACCCCACATGCCCTGGCCGAGCCGGCCGAAGCCGGACTGAACCTCATCGGCAATGACGATGCCACCGGCCTTCCTGACGTGATCCGCCGCCTCGCGCATGACAGCCGCATCGGGGAAGAAAATACCGTCGCTGGAAAAGGCCGAGTCGAGCAGCAGTGCCGCCGGGCGGATATTTTGCGCACGCATGTCCTCGATGGCAGCGGCGACATTCTTGGCGAAGTCATGCGCGGCGCGGCCCTGGTGGCGGAACGTGTCGGGCGCTGCCACGGTGCGGTGGTGCACGGGCACGCCCTTGGCGCCGACCGCCGCCGGCGACAGCTGCGCGGTGGCGATCGTGGCGCCGTGATAGGCGAAGTCGGTGATGATGACGCCGGTGTTGCCGGTGGAATGCTGGGCGATGCGGATGGCGAGGTCGTTGGCCTCGCTGCCGGTGCAGGTGAACATGGCATGGCCGAGATGGGCCGGAACCGTGCCAAGCAGCTTTTCCGCGTAGTCGAGGATGATCTCGCTCAGATAGCGCGTGTGCGTGTTGAGCGTGGCCGCCTGCCCCGACAGCGCCTCGACGACGCGCGGATGGCAGTGGCCGACCGAGGCGACATTGTTGTAGGCATCGAGGAATTTGCGCCCTTGCGCATCATAGAGCCAGACGCCGCTGCCGCGCACCAGATGGATCGGGTTGCGATAGAAGGCGCGGTAGGTCGGCCCAAGCAGCCTGGCGCGGCGTTCGAGCAGGGCGTGCTCGGACGCTGTCGAGTCGGCATTTGCAGGATATGGCGAAGACTGGGACACGAGCATCTACTCCGGATTGGAATGGTCGAGAAAATAGCGGCGGGCATCCGCGGACGACAGCCCATCGAGCCGTTCGAGCGAAGTCCAGACCTCGGTGATGAGGCGCAGCACATAGTCGCGCTTGGCCGGAAAGCGTTCCGCCTGCCAGCTGGCGATGTTGGCGATGAGCGCGAGGCGAGCGCGGATCAGATCGAAAAGGATGCCAATCTCCTCGGCCTCGAGCGGCTGCACCGACTGATAGCCGGCGACGAAACGCGCGGCCGGTGCCAGCGGGTGCCCCTCCGCCGGCCAGCGGTAGACGGCGCCGATGGCGAGGTCGCAGATCAGCGGCGAATGGATCATGTCGCCAAAATCGAGGATGCCGCTGACCACCTCCGGCCGCGACGCGTCCATCACCACATTGTAGGAATTCATGTCGTTGTGGACGATCTGCGCGCGCAGGCTCGGAATGACAGGCGCCGCATGCGTCTCGAAAGCGTCGATCACACGCTCGACCATGGCCCGGTGGCCGGCATCGGCGATATGCGCCAGCATCGGCCGCGTCTTGGCGACCTTGCGGATATCCCAGAGCAGGTCGCTGCCGGCCGCTGGATGGAAGAAACCGCGCAGTGCCCGGCCAAGGCGGGCGAGGAAAATGCCGAGATTGCGATCCTGCGCCGCCGATGTGGGCGAACGCGACAGCAACTGGCCGGGCAGATAGGTGACCAGCCGGATGATGCGCGGCGCCGATCCGCCGACGCTGACCGTGAACTGCGCTTCGCCCGCAAGGCTCTTGCGCACCGAAGGAACCGGCAAGGTCGGGTCGACCGCAAGGATATGGTCGAGCGCCTTGTTCTGGAAATCGGTGAAGCCGGCCTCTTCCGCCGGGTGGGAGACCTTGAGGACGAACTCGCCGTCGCCGTCGGTCTGGATGTGGAAATTGTGGTCGCGTTCCCCCGGCAGCGGGCGCGCGCTGCCGGTCAGTCCATAGTGCCGGCGCAAGATGGCGAGCGCGTCGGCAATCGAGACATCGGGCGCGTCCTCGGCCAGCGTTTCGCCGAAAGCGTCAGTCACGGCTGCGTTCATGCGCTCGCCTCCGGACCGATGGGCTCTAGACCGCACCAGTCGGCGATGAACAGCGCGATGGTCTGGGTGACCTTGCGCACCGAATCCAGATCGACGGCCTCATCATAGCCATGCGGCATGCGGCAGATCGGGCCATAGACGATCGCCGGCGTGTCGGCATAGAGGCCGAAGAAGCGCGCATCGGTGGTCGCCGAGGTGACGTGTTCCGTCAGCGGCTCGCCCCACACGGCGACATGGCTGCGGCGCAGCACGGCTTCCATCTCGTCGGCGCCTTCCAGCACATAGCCCTCGGCCATGAAGCCATTATAGGTCATCTTGGGCGGACGATTGGCCAGGAACGGATCGGCGCGCGCCGCATTGGCGATGCAGGCTTCGAGTTCGGCCCTGGCGTCCTCCAGTTTCTGGCCGGGATAGGTGGCGACCCGCATCTCGAAGACGCAGCGCGCCGGAACGCTCGATGTCCATTCGCCGCCTTCGATCTTGCCGAGGTTGAAGCGGATCGGATGCGGATGATCGCAGAAATGCTTGTCGTCGACCTTGCGCGCATTCCAGACGATTTCAAGCTGTTTCAGCGCCTGGATGATGAGAAAGGCCTTTTCGATGGCGTTGGCGCCGGCCGAGAAAGCGCCGGACGCATGCTGCGGATCGCCGTCGACCTCGACCCTGAACCAGATCGGCCCGACCTGCGCCCGCATCAGGCGCGGTTCCAAGGGCTCGGGAATGAAGGCGGCGTCGGCGCGGTAGCCGCGCTGCAGGCAAGCGAGCGCGCCATTGCCGGTGCATTCCTCCTCGACCACCGACTGGAGGTAGACGTTCGCGGCCGGCTGATAGCCGAGGCTGCGCAAGGCGGCGAGCGCATAGAGACAGGCCGACAGGCCGGCCTTCATGTCGCCGGCGCCACGGCCATGCATCCAGCCATCCTCGATGGCCGGGTCGTAGGGATCGCGCACCCAGCGGTCGAGCGGCCCCGTCGGCACCACGTCGATATGGCCGTTGAGGATCAGCGAGAGGCCGGTAGCGTTCCGTGGCGTGTGGGTGGCAACGACGTTGAAGGCGTCGTCGTAGGAGACGGCAACCGGCGAAAACCCCGGCAGGTCGCGGATCGCGTCGACATCGACACGCCACATGTCGACCGCATAACCGTCGGCCTGATAGGCGGCCGCCATGAAGGATTGCGCGGCGTGCTCCTCGCCGCGCTGGGAAGGAAAGCGCACGAGGTCGGCCAGGAATGCGACTTGCCGTGCGAAGCCGTCATCGACCGCGCGCAAAATGGCTTCGTCGGCAATCCGCTCAGGCATGATATTCCGCTTTCCCGTGAATGGTGTATCATATCTCATATGCCATCCCAGGGAAAGGCGAAGAGACAGGTGGGGCCAAAACGATGGCCCAACCCGGGAAGCTCTTGGCAGGCGGGCTCGGAGTTGGCATCAGCTTCCTGCATGCCGGCGCGACTGCATGGCAGAGATCGAGGACAAATGCTGGTCACCGAAGGCCCATTGCCGGATGAAATCACCGATCTCACGTCCGGCTACCGGCGCGTGCCGGCCGGCAAGATCGTCAATGCGGTGACGTGGATGGAAGCGCGCGCGCCTATGCCATGTCTCGCCCAGCCCTTGGCAATGACCCGGATCACCAAACCCGACAGCGCCGCCTACCGCGCGATCTTCCTCGAGATCGGCGCTCCCTGGCTGTGGGACCGCGCTGCCGAAATGTCGGATACAGAGATCGCGGCACACTTCGCCGACCCGCGCCAGCATCTGTATTACGGCCATGATGAAAGCGGCCGCCATGTCGGCATGGTGGAATTCCGCGTGGCCGACGACAATGAGATCGAGATCACCTATTTCGGCCTGTTCCCCGCCTTGACCGGCCGCGGTCTCGGCAAGCGGCTGATGGCCGGTGCGCTCGACCAGGCATGGCGCCTCGACCCTGGCCGCATCTGGCTGCACACCAGCAGTATCGATCATCACAGCGTCATCGGTTTCTACCGGGCTTGCGGGTTCGAGCCCTATGCGGCCGGTTTCGAAATCACCGACGATCCGCGGATCAAGGGAACCCTGCCGCGCGATGCAGCCCCGCAAATCCCGTTGATCGAAACGGAATGGGTGCCCGGCGCCAGATGAGACCGTCTTCGCAACCAGCCGGCCAGGCATCGCCCCACCATCGCCGGTGGGTGCGGCGCGAGAGCATCCTGTCGGGGTTGGAGCGGCATGTCGATACGCGCATCGTTTTGTTCGCCGCGCCCGCCGGCTTCGGCAAGTCGACGACGATGGCGCAGTGGGCAGCTGAGGTCGCGCGCCACGGCCGGCTGACCGCTTGGCTGTCCTGCGAGGCGACGGACAATGACGAAGGCGCCTTCCTGTCGCATCTGGTGGGGGCGCTACGCCATCTCGTCCAGAACCCGGCCGAACTCGACCTCGCCTTCCAGTCGAGCCCGATCCCGCAGCTCGACGTGGTGCTCGCAGCACTGGTGGCGGGTCTTGCAGCGCGGGACGCCGAGATCACCCTGTTCTTCGACGACTACCACGTCATCGAAGCGCCGGCGGTCAAGCGGTTCATGGAGCGGCTGACGCGGCAGGCGCCCGCCAACGTCGCCTTCGTCATCGGTTCGCGCAACCTGCCCGACCTGCAACTCGGCAAGCTCAGGGTGCTTGGCGACGTCTTCGAAATCGGCGCGGACGATCTGCGCTTCGCTTCCTCCGAAGCCGAAGCCTTCTTCAACGATAAATTGGGCCTCAGCGTCAGCAGCGGCACCGTCGAGACCTTGTGCTCGCGGACCGAAGGCTGGGCCGCCGGCCTGCAGCTCGCCTCGCTGTCGCTCAGTGCCGCGCATGCTCCGGAAACAGTCATCGGCAATTTCACCGGCGCCAACCGCAACGTCGCCGATTTCCTGATGGGCGAAGTCTTCCTGGGGCTGCCGCCGGCGCTGGCGAAATTCCTGCTCCACAGTTCGATCTTCGAGCGCTTCAGCGCCGAGGCGTGCCGGGCGGTCTTGCGCGCGGCGGACGCCGAGACCGACATCACCGAGATCGAGACCCGCAACCTGTTCCTGGTGCCGCTCGATGAGGAGCGGCGCTGGTTCCGCTATCATCACCTGTTCCACGACTTCCTCAGCCGCGAAATGGAACGGCGCGAGCCGGAGATGATCGCGCCGCTACATCTGGCCGCGGCCGAATGGTTCGGCGAGCGCAAGATGCTGACCGAGGCGATCGGGCATGCGCTCGCCGCCGGCGACCAGGCCCGCGCGGCGGTGTTCGTCGAGAACAACGCGCTCGAACTCATCGCCCAGTGCCAGCTGCTTTATGTCAGGCAGTTGCTGGCGCTGCTGCCGAGGAACCTGGTCGACCAGCGCATCCGGTTGCAGCTCATCGTGCTGTGGCTGGCAGTGCACTCAAGCCAGCCCGAGATCGCCCAGCAGACGCTGGCCAATGCGCGCAAGCTGGTTGAGACCGGGCCGGCCGACGGCAAGGATCCGGGCACGCTGACCGGCACCACGATCGAGGCCGAAATCGCCGTCCTCGATGCCGCCGTGCACAGCACGCTGGAGCAGTTCGAGGACGCGCGAGACACAGCACTTGCCGCCCTGCGCATCATCGCGCCCGACGCCTGGTTCATGGAAGGCGCGACGGCCAATGTCATCGGTTACAATCTCTACGCGCTTGGCGACCTCGAGGGTGCGCGGGCGGCGGCGGAGGCGGCGCGCAAGGCGCATGAGCGAAGCGGCAGCCTACTCGGCGTCACCATCGCCAATTGCTACATGGCCGTGATCGAGCGCTCGGCCGGCCGCCTGCCCGCGGCGGAACGGCTGCTGCGCAATACGATTATCGAGGCGAGGACGCGGATCGGCGCGAACTCCTATGCCGAGGCACTGGCCGGAACGCTGCTCGCCGAACTCGCCTATGAGACCAACGCATCCGGCGAGGCGCTGACGCTTGTCGAGAATCTCGGACCGCTGATCGAGGGCGCCGCGGTCATCGTCTATCCCCTGGCCAGCGTGCCGACCTATGCCCGCGTGCTGCAGCTGACCGGTCGCGCAGACCAAGCGCTCGACATGCTGGAGCGCGTCTACCAGCGCGTGCGCGGTTCCGTCTACCGCCGCCTTGCGTCGGTGCTGGTGCATGACCGCATCCGGCTGCTCATCGATCAGAACCGCATCGCCGAGGCACGCGCCCTGCTCGACGAGCATCGCCGCGAAAGCGCCGAGACCGCCCCCACCGTCGCCAACGAATTCGAGTTCTTCGCCGAAGGCCGGCTGCTGACGGCGGAAAAATCCTACGCGGCTGCCGCGGCGCTTTTCGACGCGCTGCTGGAGCGGACCAAAAGCAGCGGGCGCATGCGCCGCCACATACTGGCGCTGATCCTGCGCGCCAAGAGCGCCAGGAATGACCAGCGCGAGGCCGACCGGCATCTCCTCGAAGCGCTGCGCCTTGCCCAGCCTTCCGGCTTCATCCGCTCCTTCGTCGACGAGGGCAGGCCTGTGGTCGAAGCGTTGATGCGGCTGCGCGCCGCGCAGGCAAAGACCGACCCGTCCCTGTCGGCCTATGCAACACGCATCATCGATGCCGCGCAGACCATGCCTGTGGCGATGCGGAAGCAGGCGGCACCGGCAGCGGAAAAGAAACAACTCACCCAGCGCGAGACCGAACTGCTGCGCTGCCTGTCGGAAGGCATGTCCAACAGGGACATCGCGGTTGCGCTGTCGGTCAGCGAAACGACGGTGAAATGGCATTTGAAGAACATTTTCGGCAAGCTCTCGGTGTCGAACCGCGTCCAGGCCGTGCGTGCCGCGCAGGCGGCCGCGAACCTCCGCCCCCCTCCGAAAGGAGGGGCATAGACATCTGGCACAACCCCCTCTTTCGGGTCGGGCCATGGCATCGTTAGCCTGCTAGCCTCCTCCGGATTGCAGAGGACGCTGCTTATGGCGACAGGTTACGTTTTTCACGAACAGCTGATGTGGCATGACACCGGCCCGAGCGCCGACATGATGCCTCCCGGCCGTTTCGTGGAACCGGGCCGGCACCTGGAATCACCGGGGTCGAAGCGCCGGCTGAACAACCTCATCCAGGTCAGCGGCCTGGCGCGCCATCTGGTGCCGATCCTTGCCGAGCCGGTGACGGTCGAGGATCTGCTACGCGTGCACACGCAGCGCCATGTCGACGACATCCGCACGCTCAGCGAACGCGGTTCCGGCTTCGCCGGGCCGCAGGCGCCGATCGGCCTCAACAGTTTCGACATCGCCCTTTTGTCGGCCGGCACGACCTATGCGGCGATGCGCGCGGTGCTGACCGGCCGTGTCGACAACGCCTATGCGCTGGCGCGGCCACCGGGGCACCATGCCGAGCCCGACCAGGCCATGGGCAACTGTCTGTTCTCCAATATCGGCGTTGCCGTGCGCCGGCTGCAGCATGAGGGCCTGCTTGGCCGTGCGGCGATCGTCGACTGGGACGTGCATCACGGCAACGGCACCGAGACCGTGTTTTATTCCGATCCGTCGGTGCTGACCATTTCCCTGCACCAGGACAATCTCTATCCGACCGGGCGCGGCGCGCTGGCCGACAATGGCAAGGGCGAAGGGGAAGGCTACAACATCAACATCCCGCTGCCGGCCGGTAGCGGCACCGGCGCCTATGAGGCGACCTTCGATCGCGTCGTCGCTCCGGCGCTGCGCGCCTACAAGCCCGACCTTGTGATCGTCGCTTCCGGTTTCGATGCGTCGGGCTTCGATCCGCTCGGCCGCATGATGCTCAACAGCGAATGCTTCCGGCGCCTCGCCGCCCGCATGGTGGCGCTGGCTGCCGAGACTTCCAACGGACGGCTGATGATGACCCATGAAGGCGGCTACTCTGAAGGCTATGTGCCATTCTGCGGCCATGCCGTCATCGAGACGCTGGCCAACCATCGCACCGAAGTGGTCGATCCGCTGTCGGACCATATCGACGAATGGGCCGGCCAGGCCTTGCAGCCGCATCAGGCTGCGGTGATCGACGCCGCCGAAGGCCTCCTCGCGGGCCTGCGCCAACGCCTCGCAAGTGCTGCCTGACACGATGGATTTTGTCGTCACCACACTCCTCAACGCGCTGACGCTGATCAGCATCCTGATGCTGGTCGGGCTCGGGCTGGCGATCAGCTTCGGCCTGATGAACGTGACCAATCTGGCGCATGGCGAGTTCGTCACCGTCGGCGCCTTCGCGGTCTATTTCGTCCAGAGCGTCGGCGGCTCGTTCTGGCTGGGGCTGGCCGCCGCTCCGATTGCCGGCGCCATAGTCGGCTGCATCCTGGAATTCGCCATCATCCGCCACCTCTATTCGCGGCCGGTCTCGACCGTGCTCGCCACCTGGGGCGTCAGCCTGATCCTGCAGCAAGGGCTGGAACTGACCTTCGGCCTCGGCGCCAAGCCGGTGACGCCGCCGATCGAGGGCACGCTCGATCTGTTCTTCACCGCCTATCCGGCCTACCGGCTGATCCTGATCGCGATTGCCATGCTGACCTTGCTCGGCGTCGTGCTTTTGATCAGCCGGACCTCCTTCGGGCTCGACATCCGCACCGTCATCCAGAACCGCGAAATGGCCGAGGGCGTCGGCATCAACACGCGGCGCACCTATGCCATCGCCTTCGCCTTCGGCGCGGCCATTGCCGGGCTCGCCGGCGGCCTGGTCGCGCCGCTGGCGATCGTGCTGCCGCAGATGGGCGTGAACTATCTCGCCAACGCCTTCTTCGTCGTCATTGTCGGCGGCGTCGGCTCGATCGGCGGCCTCGTCGCCGGCAGCGTCTTCGTCGGCGGGCTGACCAGCGTGCTCAACTACCAGATCTCGCCATCGCTGGCGCAAGCGATCGTGCTGCTGGCGGCCATCGTCGCCGTGCGGCTGCGGCCCAACGGCCTGTTCAACGGAGCGTCGCGATGATCGCCCGCGACCGCAACTGGCTGCTGATCTTCGCCGTCTGCGTGGCGCTCGCGGTTCTTTATCCGCTCTTCGCCGACGGCTATCAGTTGACGGTGATCCGCGACGCGCTGATCTTCGGCCTGTTTGCCGCAAGCCTCGACTTCTTCTGGGGCCGCACCGGCATCCTGTGCTTCGGCCACGCCGCCTTCTTCGGCATTGGCGGCTACATCATGGCGCTGGTCACGCTCAACGACGCCATCCCCTTCGGCAGCCTGCTCGGCATCATGGGCGCGGTGGCCGGCGCGGCTTTTGTCGCCGCCATCATCGGCTACTTCCTGTTCTTCGGCGGCATCCGCGGCAGCTATTTCACCATCGTGACGCTCGCCATGGGCGTCATCTGCCAGCAGGCCGCCGTCTCCTGGAGCTCGGTCACCGGCGGCGACAGCGGCCTGATCGGCATCCCGCCGATCGAATTCGATATCGGCGGAATGCATGTCGATCTCAGCCAGGATCTGCCTTCCTACATCTTCGTTGCGTCCATCGTCGCGGTGGTCGTGCTGGCGCTGTGGTCGATCAGTCGCGGCCGCTGGGGCACGGTGCTGACCGCCATCCAGGACAATGAAGTCCGGGCGGCAGCGCTTGGCCACAATGCGCCGCTGCGGCTGCTCGTCACTTTCGTCCTGTCCGCCGCGATCGCCGGGCTTGCCGGGGCGCTCTATGTCTGCATGGCCGGGCTGGTGGCGCCCGATTTGTCCGGGCTGCTGCTGTCGACGGAAGTCATCGTCTGGGTGGCGGTCGGCGGGCGCGGCACGCTGCTTGGCCCGGTGCTGGGCGCCATCGCCATCCAGCGCGCGCAGCAGACGATCTCAAGCTTCAACCCGAGCCTGTGGCCGCTGCTGCTCGGCTGCGTCTTCGTTATCATCGTCTTCGTGCTGCCCGACGGCATCCTGTCGATCTACGCCCGGCTGAAAACCCTGTTCAACCGGCGGAGGCAGGCGCAATGAGCGATGTGCTGCTCCAGGCCGAGAATGTCGGCATCCGCTTTGGCGGGCTGCAGGCGCTGGAAGGGTTGAACCTGACGGTGCGCGACAGGGAGCTCTGCTGCATCATCGGGCCGAACGGCGCCGGCAAGAGCACCTTCCTCAACCTTTTGACCGGCACGCTGCGCCCGACCAGCGGCAGCGTGCGTTTCCTCGGCCACGACATTGCCGGCCTGCCGCTGCACCGCATCGCCCGGCTCGGCATTGCCCGAAAATTCCAGATTCCGTCGGTCTTTCCGAGCCTCTCGGTCGAGGACAATCTCAAGGTCGCACGGTGGGGCGCCCCCTCCCCGGCTCGTCCGGTCGGCGAACTGCTTGACCTCGTCGCGCTTGGCAGCCGCGCCGCCACTCTGGCCGGCGAACTCGCGCATGGCCAGAAGCAATGGCTGGAGATCGGCATGGCGCTGGCGATCGAGCCAAGGCTGCTTTTGCTCGACGAACCGACCGCCGGCATGACACCGCAGGAAACGCTGGCGACAGCCGAGATGCTGCTGCGGCTCAAGGGCGAGTTCTCGATCGTGGCGGTCGAGCACGACATCCGCTTCGTACGGGCGCTGAACTGCGAGACGCTGGTGCTGCATCAGGGACGCCGGCTGCGCAGCGGTCCTTTCCACGACATCGAGACCGACGAAATGGTCCGCGACGTCTATCTGGGGAGGCGCTGACCATGCTGCGGACATTGGCGGTCTCGGCAGGCTACGGCCTGCTCCCGGTGCTGAACGGTATCGACCTCAGCGTGGCGTCAGGCGAAGTCGTCGGCCTGCTCGGCCGCAACGGCGCCGGCAAGACGACACTGCTGCGCGTCATCGCCGGCGGCCTGAAGGCAAGCGGCGGCGCGGTGGTTCTCGGCGACCAGGACCTTACCAACGCGCCGGCCTTCCGCCGCGCGCGAGCCGGCATCGCGCATGTGCCGCAGGGGCGCGGCATCTTCAACCAGCTGACCGTGCGGCAGAACCTCGAAGTCGGCACGCGCGCCGCCCGGGACCGTGGCGACGGCGGCATTCCTGACGACATCTTCGGCTATTTTCCGATCCTGCGCGAACGCGAAGCGCAAATCGCCGGTACGCTGTCGGGCGGCCAGCAGCAGATGCTGGCGATCGGCCGTGCGCTGTGCGGCCTGCCGTCGGTGCTGCTGCTCGACGAGCCCTCGGAAGGCATCCAGCCGAACATCGTGCAGTCGATCGCCGAACTGGTGCCGCGCATCGCGCGCGAGCGCGGCATCGCGATCGTTCTGGTCGAGCAGAATCTCGATCTCGTTCTCAAGGCGGCGGACCGCTGCCTGGTGATGGAGAAGGGCAGGATCGTGCACGAAGGCACGCCGGAGGCGTTCGCCGACGAGAGCCTGCTGAAGGATTTGTTGGCCCTATAGGCGCGCCCTAAGCGCGCCTGGGACCTGTTGACTTTGTAAGGCGTGCATGGGGCGCGCCTGGACTGGAAGGGAACATAACAATGATAAGCAGAAGAACGATCCTCAAATCCGGCGGCGCAGCGGCTGCCTTCGCCATGGTCGGCGCGCCGTCGATCCTGCGCGCCGCCGACACCGTCAAGGTCGGCCTGTCGATCCCGATCACCGGATTGCAGGCGATCCTCGGCGAGACGCTGCTCAACTGCTACAAGCTCGCCGCCGCCGAGCTCAACGCCGCCAACGGCATTGGCGGCCGCCAGGTCGAGCTGTTCATCGAGGACAACCAGACCACGACCAAGGGCGCCATCGACAAGGCGCGCAAGCTCCTCAACGAGGACAAGGTCGACGTGATCATGGGCACGATCATTTCGCCCGAGCGCAGCGCGACGCTGTCGGTGACCTCGAAGGCCAAGAAGCTTTTCTTCTACCCGACCAATTTCGAAGGCGGCGAATGCAATCGCTACTTCGTCGCCACCGGGCCGATCCCGATGCAGCAGGTCGACCCGATGATGCCGTGGGTGGCCGAGAATCTCGGCAAGACGATCTATGTTATGGCCTCCGACTATGCCTGGCCGCAAAAGATGACCGAGGCGATCACGGCGGCCTATGAGAAGGCCGGCGGCAAGATCATCGGCGCCGACTACTATCCATTCGGCACCACGGATTTCGGCCCTGCCTTCCAGAAGATCAAGTCGCTGAAGCCCGATGTCGTCTGGTCGATGGTGGTCGGCAACGACGCCGTCACGCAGCTCAAGCAGTATCGCTCCTTCGACATCAAGCAGCCGCTGATCGCGCCGCTCGACGAGGTCTTCAACAAGGACGCGCTGCCGCCCGGCGTTGCCGCCGGCACCTACGCGCCGCAGCCCTACTGGATGGCGCTCGACAATCCGGTCAATAAGAAGTTCATCGCCAGCTTCCGCGAAAAGTTTGGTCAGGAAAAGATGGTCAACGGCATCGGCGAGGCCGGCTATAACGGCCTGCATCTCTACGCACTGGCCGCCGAGAAGGCCGGATCGTTGAAGGACGACGATGTGCTCAAGGCGCTGCCGACCATCGAGTTCGACGCCCCGCAAGGCAAGATCCGCGTCGATGCCTCCAACAACCACACGCTCTGCCATTCCTATGTCGGCAAGGCGGCGGCGGACGGCATCAGCTACGAAATCGCCAAGGATTTCGGCACCATCGCGCCGGTCACGCCCTACTGCAAAGTGTAGGCCCTCGCACACAACCAATCCTGACGGCGGCTTTGTCGCTGCCGTCAGGCCTTCACCGGCGCCGGCAGCCGCTCGCGCAATTCGTCGACGAGCA
Source organism: Mesorhizobium sp. 01N446 (assembly GCF_056399285.1). Classification (NCBI taxonomy): domain Bacteria; kingdom Pseudomonadati; phylum Pseudomonadota; class Alphaproteobacteria; order Hyphomicrobiales; family Phyllobacteriaceae; genus Mesorhizobium; species Mesorhizobium sp. 01N446. The sequence goes on from NZ_JBFTRA010000003.1 coordinate 388,970, forward strand.
CCCTGGTGTTTTCGGAATAGTCGATCGGCACGACGACGAGATGCACGCCGCCGCCAGCAAAAGCCTGTTCCAGCGCTGGCCGCAAGTCGGCGATCTCCGCAACCCTGGTCCCTTTGGCGCCATAGGCTTCGGCATACTTGACGAAGTCGGGATTGCCGAAGGTCATGCCGAAATCCGGGAATTCGTCGACCGCCTGCTTCCAGCGGATCATGCCATAGGCGTGGTCTTCCAGCAGCAGGACGACGAGGTTGAGCTTGAGCCTGACGGCGGTCTCCAGTTCCTGGCTGTTCATCATGAAGCCGCCGTCACCGCAAATGGCCATGACACGGCGCTGGGGATAGAGCAGTGACGCCATCATCGCCGACGGCAGGCCGGCGCCCATCGTGGCCAGCGCATTGTCGAGCAGCAGCGTGTTCGCCATGCGCGTGCGGTAGTTGCGCGCGAACCAGATCTTGTACATGCCGTTGTCGAGGGCGAGGATCCCGTCGGCCGGCATCACGGCGCGCACGTCGTGCACGATGCGCTGCGGCGTGAAGCGATCTTCGGTGGCGCGCGCCGCGATGCGGCTCAAGATGCCTTCCCTGAGCGGCAGCAGCGCCTGTGCGTTGGGGATCTTGCCCTCGACACGGTCGGCGAGCAGCGCCAGCGAAGGGCCGAGGTCGCCGACGATCTCGGCTTGCGGGAAATAGACCTGCTCGACGTCCGCCGATTGGTAGCCGACATGGATGACCTTGGGCCCGTTGGCGCCCATGATGAAGGGCGGTTTCTCGACCGTGTCGTGGCCGATGGTGATGATCAGATCGGCCTGTTCGATGGCTTCGTGCACATAGTCGCGCTCCGAAAGCGCCGCCGTTCCCATGTAGAGCTCGGTGCCGCCAGGCACGGTGCCCTTGCCCATCTGCGTGGTGAAATAGGGAATTTGCGTGCGCAGCACGAACTGGGCGACATCGGGGGTCACGCGCGGCCGCGACGCCGCCGCGCCGAACATCAGCAGCGGACGCTTGGCCTCCATGATCATGCGGGCGGCGCGGTCGAGCGCAGCGGCGCTGGCCGTGGGCAGGTCGACCGGGTGTGTCGGAACCAGCGCGACCGGTTCGCACTCCGCCGCCGCAATGTCTTCCGGCAATTCCAGATGCACGGGTCCGGGCCGCTCTTCCTGGGCAACGCGGAAGGCCTCGCGCACCAGCGACGGGATCATTTTCGGCGAGACGATCTGGCGCGACAGCTTGGTCAGCGGCTTCATCGCCGCGACGATGTCGACGATCTGGAAGCGCGCCTGCCGCGACGACAAGATGCCCTTCTGGCCGGTGATCATGATCATCGGCATCGCGCCGAGCAGTGCGTAGGCCGAGCCGGTCGTCAGGTTGAGCGCGCCGGGGCCGAGCGTGGTGATGCACACGCCTGCCTTGCCGGTCAGCCTGCCATAAGTGGCGGCCATGAAGGCGGCCGCCTGCTCGTGGCGGGTCAGGATCAGCTGGATCGACGAGCGGCGGATGGATTCGACGATGTCCAGGTTTTCCTCGCCCGGAATGCCAAAGATCCGGTCGACCCCTTCATTCTCGAGGGCCGCGACGAACAGATCCGAACCTTTGGTCATGAACCGCCTCTCCTGCAATGCGTACGTTCCGCCCCCATATGGCATTGGAAAGCGGCGCCTCAAAGAGCGCAAGCCTGCTCTGTTGGCAATCAGCCCATCAGTTTCGGCAAGTCGGCCGCCAGCGCATCGACGGCGAGCCGGACCTTGAGCGGCAGATGCGGCGTCCGCAGCCACAGCGCATGGCAGTCGTAGGGATAGCGCGGCTGGTCCGGCAACAGCGCGACCAGCGCGCCGGCTCTGATGCGCTCGCGGACCAGCCACCAGGGCAGCCACGCCAGCCCCATGCCTTCGACCGCTGCGTCGGCGATGGCATCGAGATCGTCGAGCCGCAGCCGGCCGCTCGGCATGATTTCCTGTGCGGCTTGCCCTTCACGGGGAAACAGCCAGGGCTGAACGGCCTGGCCGAGTCGGCGGTAGACAATGGCCTGATGATCGGCGAGGTCTTCGATCCGCCGCGGTTCGCCATGAATTCCGAGATAGGAGGGCGCGGCGCAGACGACCATGTCCTGCCGCGCAACACGCCGCGCGATCACGCAGGCCTTGTCGTCCAGATCACCGGTTCGGATCGCGAGATCATAACCGTCCTCGGCGAGATCGGCGAAGCGGTCGCTGAGCGAAAGGTCGAGCTCCAGCATCGGATACTGTCGCGCCAGCTTCAGCAGCACCGGGGTGACGCAGTGACGGCCGAAATGCGCCGGCATGGTCACCCGCAGTCTGCCTCTCGGTTCGGCAAACTGGTCGGCGGCGAGTGCATCGGCGGCTTCCGCCTCGGCCAGCACGATGCGGCAGCGCTCGTAGTAGGCGCGGCCGAAATCGGTCAGGCTCTGCCGGCGCGTGGTGCGGTTGATGAGGCGCACGCCGAGCCGTTCTTCGAGAAGCCGGACATGTTTGCCAACCATCGGTCCGGACAGGTCGAGCGCGACCGCCGCGGCGGCGAACGAGCCGAGGTCGACCGCCTTGACGAACACGGCCATGCTCTCGAGCCGATCCATATTCGAAACCTCTGGTTTCTACTGCTTTATCCCTACGTCCATTTATCCATGAATCCTTTGACTGCATAGCTCATTCGGTTCAGATAATTTGGAGTAGACCGAATGACACGTGTAGTTCGCTTTCACCGGCATGGTGGCCCCGAGGTTCTGTGCATCGAGGATATCGACCCTCCCCCACCTGGTCCGGGCGAGGTTCAGATCCGCGTCAAGGCACTCGGCCTCAATCGTGCCGAGGCGCTGCTGCGTGCGGGTATCTATATCGAGACGCCCGCCCTCCCCTCCGGGCTTGGCCTTGAGGCGGCGGGCGTTATCGAGGCAACAGGCGAAGATGTAACGGGTTTGGCGCCGGGCGACGCGGTCAGTGTCATCCCGCCGCAATCGATGGTGCGCTGGCCGGCCTATGGCGAGATGGTCACCTATCCCGCCACGCTCATCGCCAAGCATCCGCCATCGCTCGACTGGCAGACGGCGGCGGCTGTCTGGATGCAATATCTCACCGCCTATGGCGCGCTGATCGACATCGCCAGACTGCGTGGCGGAGATGCCGTCGTCATCACCGCGGCCTCAAGCAGCGTCGGGCTCGCGGCGATCCAGATCGCCAACAGCGTCGGCGCGACAGCGATCGCGGTGACGAGAACATCGGCCAAGAAACAGGCCTTGCTCGGTGCCGGAGCGGCGCATGTTGTCGTCCTGGCCAAAGAGGATCTCGCCGCAACGCTGAGCGAGATCGCGGGACCGCAAGGCGTGCGCGTCGTGCTCGATGCAATCGGCGGCCCGATCTTCGAGCCGCTGACGGCGGCGATGTCAAAGGGCGGCATTCTCATCGAGTATGGCGGGCTCAGCCGCGAGCCGACGCCGTTCCCTCTGGCTGCCGTCCTGGGCAAGACGCTGACGCTGCGTGGCTACCTCGTCCACGAGATCACCGGCGATCCAGAGAAGCTGGAAGCCGCCAAGGCGTTCATCCTCGAAGGCCTGGAGACGGGCACGCTGAAGCCAATCATCGACAGGAGCTTTGCCTTCGACCAGATCGTCGAGGCGCATCGATATCTCGAATCGAACGAGCAGTTCGGCAAGATCGTGGTGACGATCTGAGATCGTGGTGACGATCTGAGATCGTGGTGACGATCTGAGATCGTGGTGACGATCTGAACAACGGCAACGGCGAACAAATCATTCTCGTCGGCATTATCGCCCTTGAAGGCCCGGCCGCGCATTCCTAACTGTCTGGTGCGGGCCGGGCCCCTCTGACGATCGCTTCTGGTGATTGTGATGTCGGACCGCTTCAACGGGCCCGTTTCCACCCTTTTGGTCAAGCGGGCTCAATCCTTTCGGTTTGGAGCCCCGTATGACATCTTCCCTTCTTGGTCTGGTTTGCCCTTCCTGCCGCGTCGCCCTCACAATGAGCGAACGCCAGGGTATCGAGATCGATTATTGTCCGCAGTGCCGTGGCGTCTGGCTTGATCGAGGCGAACTCGACAAGATCATCGAGCGTTCCGGCAGGGATGCATCGCCCGCGCCGCAGCCACAGCCGGCAGCCTTCTCGCAGCCGCAACAAGCCCATGGCCGCGATGACGATTATTCGCGCTCGCAGGGCCACCGTTATCCAAAGCGGAAGAAATCCTTCTTCGAAGAATTGTTCGATTGACCCCGTAGCGCCGCCCGCTGCGCGGGCCGGCGTTTGCCGAAGGCTTCCAAAAATCACATAAGGTTCATCTCCGATGATGTCTCGCACCAGCCGATTTGCAGCCCTGTTTGCAGGACTGTTCCTCGCATTCTCCATGGTCTCGATCGATCATGCCGAGGCTCGGCGCGGCGGCAGTTTCGGCAGCCGCGGCACGCGCACATTCCAGTCTGCGCCGCCGACCAGGACCGCGCCGGCGGCGACCGCTCCGGTCGAGCGTTCGATGACGCCCAACACCGGTGTGAACTCTGCCGCCCGGCAGCCGCAGGCCGGCCCGCAAAGGCCCGGTTTCATGAGCGGCTTCGGCGGCACGATGATGCGCGGCCTGCTGATCGGCGGCTTGATCGGCCTGCTCGTGGGCCAAGGGTTCGGCGGCCTGGCCGGCATGTTCGGCTTCCTGCTTCAGGCATTGCTCATCGGTGGCGCGATCATGCTGGCCATCCGCTTCTTCCGGTCGCAATCCGCGCGTGGCCCTGCCCCGGCGCTGGCCGGTGCCGGCAATGCCCAGGCGTCGCGATTTGAGAACCGCGCAACGTCACAGCCGCAGACGGCGGGCTCGTTCACAATTCCAGGCTTTGGCGGCGGTTCGGGCGGAGGCTCTCCGGCTGCCGATTCCGAAGAGATCCAGCTCGCACAAACCGACCTCGATGCATTCCAGCAGTTGCTGACCGACGTCCAGGAAGCATTCGGGCGCGAGGACCATGCCGCGCTGCGCAAGGCGACGACGCCCGAAATGGTGTCCTATCTCTCGGAAGAACTGGCCGACAACGCCCAGAAAGGTCTCCGCAACGAGGTCTCCGACATCACCTTGCTGCAGGCCGACATCGCCGAAAGCTGGCGCGAGGATGACCGCGACTACGCCACGGCCGCGCTGCGCTACGAATCTCGCGATGTGATGCGCGAACGGGCCACCGGCAAGGTCGTCGAGGGCGACGAGGACCATCCGACCGAGACGACCGAACTGTGGACATTCACGCGTCAGAATGGCTCGAACTGGAAGCTCTCGGCAATCCAACAGGCCTGAGCCCAGGCCAATTTGTCCGAGGGGTCGCAGGCGCCCCAGCGCACGATCCTGACGCACATCGGCGTGCCGATTTCGACGGCGCGTCCGTAGTTTCCGCGCGCCGAGAATAAGGCGCCTCCGGTTCAGACTGCCGACAAGACCAGACAGGCGCTGCGCAGGATTTCCTCGCCTGCCCGGCCGCGCCAGGCTGCCAAAATTTCGGCTGTCGTCGCTTGCAACGTAAACCCATATGTGAAAATACTATTTACAAAAGAAGATTGGCGGGAGGAGACGTCTTGCATTCAGGCGCTTCGAGGCGTGTTCCAACGATTGCTGGGGAACTCCTATGAGATCGCTGGAGCCAGCCATGAGCAACTTCGCGCCGACCGTCGGTGTCGCCTCGACACACCCCAAGAACATGCCTGAGGCGCACGCCGCGCTGCCGGTGTGGAACGCCGAAAACTGGTTCTACGAGGACTGGCCGGTCGGCCAGAAAATCCGTTCGTTGCGGCGCACGATGGCCGAGGGCGACAGCCACCTCTTCAACACGCTGGTGCTGGACATCCACCCCTATGTGCAGGACCAGATGTTCGCCGAAAGCGAAGGCATTTTCGGCAAGCGGTTGATCGCCGGCGCGTTCGTCTTTTCGGCGGGGCTGGGGCTGGTCGCCACCAACTGCGTCAACGCCTTTTCCTATGGCTACGACAAGCTCCGCTTCATCAAGCCTGTCTTCATCGGCGACACGATCTATTCGATCCGCTCCAACCTCGACAAGAAGCCGCGCTACAAGGAGATGGGGCTGATCCGCGCCAGCTACGAGGTGTTCAAGGGCGAAGGCGAGCTGGTTTTGTATTGCGAGCATCTGCAGACGGTGAAGTACCGCAACCCGGCCGATTTCGTCGGCAAGACGGAGAAATGAAGATGCCGGCTTTGGCCGAATTGCCGCTTGCCGGCCTGACCGTCGTCGACATGAGCCAGTTCCTGTCCGGGCCCTACTGCTCGCTGCGGCTGCTCGATCTCGGCGCACGCGTCATCAAGATCGAGCGCCCGGATGGCGGCGACCTGTCGCGCCGGCTCTATCTCAGCGACACCGAGATCGGCGGCGATTCCACCATTTTCCACGCCATCAACCGCGCCAAGGAAAGCTTTGCCGTCGACCTGAAGAACGAGGCCGATCTCGACGCGCTGCGCGGGCTTCTGGCCAAGGCCGACGTGCTGATCCAGAATTTCCGCCCGGGCGTCATCGAGCGGCTGGGCCTCGATTATGAGGCTGTCCGCAAAATCAACCCGCGGCTCGTCTACGCGTCGATCAGCGGCTATGGCGAGGACGGGCCATGGGTCAAGCGGCCGGGCCAGGATCTGCTGGCGCAATCCCGCTCCGGCGTGATGTGGCTGAATGGCGACGAGGACCAGGGACCGGTGCCATTTGGGCTCGCCATCGGCGACATGCTGGCCGGTGCTGCCTGCGCGCAAGGCATTCTGGCGGCACTGGTGCGGCGCGGCATCACCGGCCAGGGCAGCCATATCGAAACCAGCCTGCTGGAAGCGCTGGTCGACTTCCAGTTCGAGGTGCTGACCACGCATCTCAATGACGGCCGCCGCTTGCCCAGGCGCTCCAGCTTCCGCAGCGCACATGCCTATCTCTCGGCGCCCTATGGCGTCTACCCGGCCAAGGACGGCTACCTCGCCATCGCCATGACGCCGATCCCCAAACTGGCCGACCTGCTGTCCCTCGACGAACTGGCGCCTTATCGCGACGAACCGGCGTCGTGGTTCACCGCGCGCGACGACATCAAGGCGATCATCGCGCAAAGGATCGCCAGCAAGACGATCGATGAGTGGCTCGATATTCTCGAACCGGCCGACATCTGGTGCGCCAAGGTGCTGACCTGGCCGGAAATGCTGGCCAGCGAAGGTTTTCAGTCACTCGACATGCTGCAGACGGTGACGCGCGAGGACGATGTCTCGATCCTCACCACCAGGTCGCCGCTCAGGGTCGATGGTGTCAGGGCCAAGGTCGATCGCGCCGCGCCGCGCATCGGCGAGCACAGTGCCGCGATCCGCACGGAGTTCGGCCTTTGACCACGCTCAAAGGCATGACCTGGAGCCATCCGCGCGGCTACGATCCGATGGTCGCCTGCTCATCGCTTTGGCAGGAAAAGACCGGCACCACCATCGAATGGGACAAGCGCTCGCTGCAGGATTTCGAATCCTTCCCGGTCGAGGAACTGGCGCGCGCCTATGATCTCATCGTCATCGACCACCCGCATGTCGGCCAGATCACGGCGGAAAGCTGCCTCGCGCCGCTCGATGTCGCCGGCCGCGAGGCGGAGCGCGCAGCGCTGGCCTCAGGCAGCGTCGGCCAGTCCTATCCAAGCTACGCCTGGCAAGGGCGGCAATGGGCGTTTCCGATCGATGCGGCCAGCCAGGTCCAAGCCTGGCGGCCGGATGCGCTCGATGCGCCGCCGGCGCGCTGGAGCGAGGTGCTCGATCTCGCCCGGCAGGGCCGTGTGCTGTTGCCATTGCGGCCGCCGCATGTGCTGATGGTGTTCTACACGCTGGCCGGCAATCTCGGTCATCCCTGCGCCACCGACCCGTCCCGTGATCTCATCGATATCGCGACCGGCAGTCAGGTCTTCGAAGCGATGCGCGAGGTCGCCGCCCTGGTCGAACCAGCCTGTTTCGAGATGGATCCGATTGCGGTTTCCGAACGCATGGCGGCGGCCGATTCCAAGATCGTCTGCGCACCGCTGATCTATGGCTACGTCTCCTATGGAATATCAGGATTTCGTGCCCACCGGCTGGCCTTTACCGACATTCCGGCCGTCGGTTCCAACGGCCCAATCGGTTCGGCGCTCGGCGGCACGGGCATAGCGGTGTCGGCCTTTTCCAAAGCCCGGGATGCGGCGGTCGACTTTGCCTACTGGGTCGCCAGTGGTGAAATCCAGCGCGGTCCCTATGCCGCCGCCGGCGGACAGCCGGGTCATGCCGCCGGCTGGGAAGACCAGACCGTCAACGCCGCGACCGGCAATTTCTATCGCGACACGCGCGCGACGCTGGAGGGTGCATGGGTGCGGCCGCGCCATGACGGCTACATGGCGTTCCAGCAGGCAGCGTCCGACCGCCTTCTTTCCGGCATCACCGGCAGGCACAAACCCGCCCAGGTCGTTGCCGACCTCATCAGCCTGTTCCGAGGGAGTGCCACGCAGGTGTCCTGCGCTGCCGGCGGAGGAGCCTGAACGAAAGCGAACGGCGGAGAACGTCTGGGGCTATGCCCCGGCGAGATTCCGAGGCAATCCAACTATTCCAGCCGCCACAGCATGCGGGCATTGCCCGACAGCAACCTGTCGCGCTCCGCGATGCTGCAGCCGGAAAGCAGCGCGTGGGTCGCGGCAACCCAGGTCGACAGGCCGCCGCCAAGCGTGCAGACCGGCCAGTCGCTGCCCCAGACGACACGGTCCCAGCCGAATGCGGCGATGGTGTGCTCGACATAGGGCCGCAGCGTCGCGACAGTCCAGCTGCCGGGATCGGCATAGGCGACGATACCGGAAATCTTGGCCATGACGTTCGGGCGGCGCGCGATCTCGCTCATGTGCTCGCGCCAGGGATGCTCGCCCTTGCCCTTGATGTCGGGAACGCCGCAATGATCGAGGATGAACTGGACGTCGGGCGCAAGGTCCGCCAGCGCAATCGCCTTGGGAATCTGGTGCGGCAGCACGACGAGGTCGAAGGTCAGCCCGGTGCCGCCGAGCCGCTTGATGTTGTCGCGAAACACCGCGCTTTCGGACAGATCGTCCGGCACGACATGGAGCACGCGGCGGAAGCCCTTGACGAAAGGCGTTGCCCGCTGCCGTTCGAGATAGGCCGGAAAGTCCGCATCTTCCGGCCGGCAGGACGCGATCGCCCCCACCAGCATGCTGCCAGCCTGCCGCGACAGGCCTTCGACCCGTGCGGTCTCGGCTTCGATGTCGGCCGGATCGACATCGACCTCCATATGCAGCACGCGCTCGACGCCGACGCGCTGCGCCTCGGTGGCGTATTCCTCATAGGAGAAATCGCGGTTGAGCGGCGGCACGCCGGCAAGCCAAGGATAGTGCAAGGCCGAGCGATCGATGAGATGCAGATGGGTGTCGATGATCATGGAGTTCCTCCCAATTGTCTTTGTCAAATCATCTCACGGAGGAATTCTTCATTCAAATAAGAATTTACGCTGCCGAGCCCACTGCCGACCCAGCCAAGTGCGACAGCTTCTCGCAGGTTGCCAGCAACAGTTCGATGGTCCGGGTGATATCGGGCGCGGACGGCGCGTTGACCACGGTGATATAGGGAATGGACAGGGCGGCGATGGCCTTGCCGTCTGAACTGCGCACCGGCGCCGACAGGTTGAAGACGCCGGCGGTCTGCATCGAGGCCATCATCTCGTAGCCACGGTCGCGTATCTGGTCGAGYCGCGTGAAGAACTCGGTCGACTGCGCCGTCTTGTCGGTGCTGCGGACGTGTTCGGAAATCATCATCTGCCGCTCTTCCTGCGAGCGGAAGGCCAGCAGCACATGGCCTGAACCGGTGTCGAACAGGCTGATGTGGGAGCCGACGCGGATCGAGATCCCCCAGTAGTTCGGCGCTTCCTGCTGGGCGATGACGACGGCGGAACCACGATCAAAAACAACGAGTTGGTTGGCCTGCTGCGAAGTCTCGGCAAGCTCGCGCATCAACGGCGTGGCGTAGGAAACCAGCCGCCGGACGGGAGCGTGCAATTGCGCCAGGCCGAAAAGCTTGAGCGTCAACGAGTAGCGGTCGCCGTCAAGCCTGGTGACATAGCCGCGCCGCACCAGCCGGTCGAGCATGCGGTAGAACTCGTTGGGGCTACGGTCGAGTTTCTTGGCGATTTCGGCCTGTGTCAGGCCACCGTCGACGCCGGCCAGCAGTTCAAGGATGTCGAGCCCCTTGTCGAGCGCCGGCGCGCGATAGCGCTCGTCTTCGCTGTCGTCCATGGGGCACTTCTCCAGTGAAATCGATTCTTCATATACGCATAAATGGAGCCGGCGGAAACAAATTTCGCCTTGACGTATCTATGAATGTTTTGTTTGTATATGAATGTCGCGCTCTTGCCACACGGACAAAGTTGCGGTCGCCGCCAGGCGTACCCAGGGAGGAAACCAAATGAACAGACTGCTTTCCGGCGTGTGCGCCGGTGCATTGGTGCTTGCGTCAGGTGCAGGCACGGCCCTTGCCGGCGACCTGCCTGGCAAGTTCGAAGGCGTCACCGTCGACGTGAAGCTGATCGGCGGCCAGCAATATGAAAAGCTCTATGAGCGCATTCCCGAATGGGAGAAGGCGACCGGCGCCAAGGTCAACATCCTGACAAAGAAGAATGGCTTCGACATCGACAAGGAGCTCAAATCCGACATCGCCTCGGGCAGCACCAACTGGTGCGTCGGCTGGAACCACTCGTCCTTCGCGCCGCAATATACGGGCCTCTACACAGACCTCAGCAAATTGCTGCCCAAGGAAGAGATCGACGCCTTCGTGCCGTCGACGATCAAGGCGGCAACCATCGACGGCAAGCTCGAAATGCTGCCGCGCGCCCAGTTCGACGTCTCGGCGCTCTACTACCAGAAGAGCCTCTACGAGAACGCCGATAACAAGGCCAAGTTCAAGGCCAAATACGGCTATGATCTGGTGCCGCCGGACAGCTGGAAGGAAGTCACCGACCAGGCCGAATTCTTCGCGAACCCGCCCAATTTCTACGGCACGCAGTTCGCCGGCAAGGAAGAAGCGATCAACGGCCGCTTCTACGAAATGGTGGTCGCCGAAGGCGGCGAGTACCTCGACAAGGACGGCAAGCCGGTCTTCAATTCCGAGGCCGGCATCCGGGCGCTCGACTGGTTCGTCAATCTCTACAAGGCCAAGGCCGTGCCGGCCGGAACCACCAACTATCTCTGGGACGATCTCGGCCAAGGCTTTGCCTCGGGCACCGTCGCCATCAATCTGGACTGGCCAGGCTGGGCTGGGTTCTTCAACGATCCGAAGTCGTCGAAGGTGGCGGGCAATGTCGGTGTGAAGGTCGCGCCGAAGGGCTCTTCCGGCAAGCGCACCGGCTGGTCCGGTTTCCACGGTTTCTCGGTGACCGAGAACTGCCCGAACAAGGAGGCCGCGGCTTCGCTGGTGTGGTGGCTGACCAATGAGGACAGTCAGAAGCTCGAGGCCGCCGCAGGCCCGCTGCCGACCCGCACGGCGGTGTGGGACTGGGACCTGAAGCAGGCCGAAAACGATCCCTACAAGAAGGAGGTTCTCTCCGCCTTCCAGGAAGAAGCCAAGCACGCCTTCGCCGTGCCGCAGACGCCTGAGTGGATCGAGATTTCGAACGCCGTCTATCCGGAACTGCAGGCTGCGATCCTCGGCGACAAGACCTCGAAGCAGGCACTGGATGAAGCGGCCGCCAAGGCGACGCAGATCCTGCAGGACGCCGGCAAGCTCTAGAACCGTCTCCCAAGGCTGCCTCCCCCAACAGGAATGGGGGAGGCAATCGCGTCTTGTCGCAATGCAAAAACACGCAGGATTCTGATGAAGGGCTTCAAGCCATCGGCGCCGTTCCTGCTGCTGCTTCCAGCCATCATCGTGCTGGCGGCGGTCGTCGTCGTGCCGCTGCTTCTGTCGCTCTATTCCAGCTTCACGCCGTTCCGCCTGACCAAGCCCGAGACGTTCTTCGTCTTCATCGGTTTCCGGAACTATCTCTCGATCCTGGCCAACAGCGATTTCTGGTGGGCGTTCGGCCGCACGGTGCTGCTGCTGACCATCGCGCTCAACCTCGAAATGCTGCTTGGCCTTGGCCTTGCCATGCTGGTCGAGAAGGCGACGCGCGGCCAGCGCATCCTGCGCACACTGATGATGTTTCCGATGATGTTCTCGCCGATCCTTGTCGGCTTCCAGTTCAAGTTCATGTTCAACGACAATATCGGCCTGGTGAACAACGCCCTGCAGTCGCTAGGGCTCACGCAGGACGCCATCCCGTGGCTGATCGAGGGCCATCTCGCCTTCATCGCCATCTCGATCGCCGAGATCTGGTCGTCGACCGCGATCTTCGCCATCCTGATCCTGGCCGGGCTGCTCGCCATGCCCAAGGAGCCTATCGAGGCGGCGCGCGTCGACGGCTGCACGCCCTGGCAGACGTTCTGTTATGTGACGTGGCCGTTCGTCATGCCGTTCGCCTACATCGCCATGACCATCCGCTCGCTCGACGTCGCGCGCGCCTATGACATCGTCAAGATCATGACCGATGGCGGACCGGCGGGCCGCACCGAGCTGTTGTGGACGCTGGTGGCGCGCACCGCCTACAGCGACGGCCGCATGGGCATGGCCAATGCGATGGCCTATTTCTCGATCCTGCTGTCGATCGCCTTCACCGTCTATTTCTTCAACAAGCTCGCCGCGGCGCGCACGCAGATCGGTGCGGAGTGGTGATGGACGAGAATTCTTCCGCCCGCCTCAAGCGCCGGCTGCTCGGCATCGTCCATCGCATCGGCCTGTTCCTGGCGATGCTGACCATCTGCCTGCCAGGCCTGTGGATCGTGCTGTCGTCGCTGCGGCCGACCGTCGAGATCATGGCCAAGCCGCCGGTGTGGATTCCTCAGGAGATTTCCTTCGACGCTTATATCGCGATGTTCTCGGGCATCGGCAAAGGCGGCATCCCCGTCATCGAATATTTCCGCAACTCGCTGATCATCTCGGTGACTTCGACGGTGATTGCGGTGGCCATCGGCATGGCCGGCGGCTATGCCTTCGCGCGCTATCGCTTCCGCGGAAAATCCAGCGTCTTCCTCGGCCTTATGCTGACACGCACGGTGCCCGGCATCGCGCTGTCGCTGCCGCTGTTCTTCCTCTATGTGCGGCTCGGCATCATCGACACGCGTTTCGGGCTGATCCTCGCCTATGTCGCGCTCAACGTGCCGTTCACCATCTGGCTGATTGACGGCTTCTTCCGCCAGATGCCGAAGGACCTCGCGGAGGCCGCGCAGATCGATGGCTGCACGCGCTGGCAGGCGTTCTGGCAGGTCGAGTTCCCGCTTGCCGGGCCTGGCATCGCATCCGCCGCCATCTTTGCCTTCCTGACCTGCTGGAACGAATTCGCGCTGGCTTCGCAGCTAACCCGCTCGGTCAGCGCCAAGACGTTGCCGGTCGGCCTGCTCGACTACACGGCCGAATTCACCATCGACTGGCGCGGCATGTGCGCGCTCGCCGTGGTGATGATCATTCCGGCGCTCACCCTCACCTACATCGTCCAGAAACACCTTGTCGGCGGCCTGACCTCCGGCGCGGTGAAAGGCTGATCCCATGGCAACGGTTTCCCTCAAAAAGCTGACCAAGCGCTACGGCAATATCGGGATCGTGCATGGCATCGATCTCGACATCGCCGACCGCGAGTTCATCGCGCTGGTCGGCCCGTCCGGCTGCGGCAAGTCGACGACGTTGCGCATGATCGCCGGGCTGGAGGAAATCAGCGCCGGCTCGATCGAGATCGGCGGGCGTATCGTCAATGATCTGCCGCCGCGCTCGCGCAACATCTCGATGGTGTTCCAGTCCTATGCGCTCTACCCGCATATGACCGTGCGCGAGAATCTCGGCTTCTCCTTGAAGATCGCCGGAGCGGCCAAGGAAGAGATGGACCGCCGCGTCGCCGAGGCCTCGGCTATACTGGGCCTCGACACGCTGCTCGACCGCCGCCCGTCGCAACTGTCGGGCGGCCAGCGCCAGCGCGTCGCCATGGGCCGCGCCATCGTGCGCGATCCCGACGTGTTCCTGTTCGACGAGCCGCTCTCCAACCTCGACGCCAAGCTCAGAACGCAGATGCGCACCGAAATCAAGAAGCTCCATGCCAAGGTGCAGTCGACGGTGATCTACGTTACCCATGACCAGGTCGAGGCGATGACGCTGGCCGACCGTATCGTCATCATGCGCGATGGCCATATCGAACAGGTCGGCACGCCCGACGAGGTCTTCCGGCGCCCGGCGACGCGCTTCGTCGCCGGCTTCATCGGCTCGCCGCCCATGAACCTGCACGAAGCGACGGTCGATGACGGCCAGCTGGTTTTTTCCAGCGGCGAGAAACTGCCTTTGCCCGCCCAGTTCAAGGCCAATGTCGCCGCCGGCGACAAAGTCGTGTTCGGTCTGCGGCCTGACGATATCTATCCGACCGGGCACGGCATCAGTTCCGGCAGCGCCGCCGACGTCCACCAGATCGAGCTGCCGATCACCGTCACCGAGCCGCTCGGCAACGAGACACTGGTGTTCGTCGAGTTCAATGGCACCGACTGGGTGTCGCGCATGCTGAACCCGAGGCCGCTGCGGTCGGGCGAGCGGGTGGCGATGAGCCTCGACCTGTCGCAGGCGCATCTGTTTGCCGCCGAGACCGGAAAGACATTGCGGAGCTGACCGATGGCCAGGATCGAGAAAATCGAACTGCGGATGGTGGACCTTGTGCCCAAGGTCAAGCGCACGGACGCCATCCAGAGTTTCGTCAGCCAGGAAACGCCTATCGTCACGATCACCGATTCCGACGGCGCGGTCGGCACCGGCTACAGCTACACGATCGGCACCGGCGGTTCGTCGGTGATGCGGCTCTTGTCCGACCATCTGGCGCCGCGACTGATCGGCCGCGACCCCGACATGATCGAGGCGATCTGGCACGATCTCGAATTCGCAACGCATGCGACGACGATCGGCGCCATCACGGCAATCGCGATCGCTGCGATAGACACGGCGCTTTGGGATCTGAGGGCAAGGAAGCAGAAGCTGCCGCTGTGGAAGCTGGCCGGCGGCGCCAAGGACCGCTGCCCGCTCTACACCACCGAAGGCGGCTGGCTGCACATCGAGACGGCCGCACTTGTAGACGACGCGCTGGCCGCCAAGGCCAAGGGATTTCGCGGCTCGAAGGTGAAGATCGGCAGGCCGCACGGGTCGGAGGATCTCGCCCGCCTGTCGGCGGTGCGCAAGGCGGTGGGCGACGGCTACGAGATCATGACCGACGCCAATCAGGGGTTTTCGGTCGACGAGGCGATCCGGCGCGCGGCGCGGCTGCGCGAACTCGACCTCGCCTGGATCGAGGAGCCGCTGCCGGCCGACGACATTGACG
Source organism: Mesorhizobium sp. 01N446 (assembly GCF_056399285.1). NCBI lineage: Bacteria > Pseudomonadati > Pseudomonadota > Alphaproteobacteria > Hyphomicrobiales > Phyllobacteriaceae > Mesorhizobium > Mesorhizobium sp. 01N446. Next base: position 404,372 of record NZ_JBFTRA010000003.1, read on the forward strand.
GCCATGTCAGGTTGTCCAACTCGACGCCGACGCCGATCGCCATTGGCGAGTCGCTCTATTCGATGCGCCATTTCCGCGAATACATGCAGAAAGGCGCCTGCTCGATCGTCCAGGTCGATGTCGGCCGCATCGGCGGAATCACGCCATGGCTCAAGATCGCCCATGCGGCGGAGGCCTTCGACATTCCGGTCTGCCCGCATTTCCTGATGGAGCTGCATGTCAGCTTGACCTGCGCGGTTCAGAACGGCAGGTATGTCGAGTACATTCCGCAACTCGACCAGTTGACCGGCAAGCATATGCGCATCGAGGATGGGCATGCGCTGGCGCCCGACGAACCTGGCATCGGCATCGACTGGGACTGGGATGCGGTCAAAGCCATGAGCATCGCCGAATTCACCACGGCGATCACCAAATAGGAGTCGGATATGCAGCGAATGGGCATGGTGCTGGGGTTGAAGCCGGAAAAGGTCGAGGAGTATGTCCGCCTGCATGCCGCCGTCTGGCCCGACGTGCTGACCATGATCTCGGCCTGCAACATCAAGAATTATTCGATCTATCTGAAGCGGCCGGAGAACCTGCTGTTTTCCTATTTCGAGTATCACGGCACCGACTATGCGGCCGACATGGCCAAGATGGCCGCCGACCCGAAGACGCAGGAATGGTGGGCGGTCTGCATACCTTGTCAGGAGCCGCTCACGACCCGCAAGGAGGGCGAATGGTGGGCCAGCATGGACGAGGTCTTCCACTATGACTGAGGGCGGTTTCGACCCCGCCTCACTCGTCCAGTCCTGGCCAAAACCTTCAAAACCCCGTCCGATCGTCACTTTCGGTGCCGGGTCGATCGTCGGCGACGCGCATTTTCCCGCCTACCGCAAAGCCGGCTTTCCGATTGCCGGTCTTTATGATCCGGACCAGGCCAAGGCGACGGTCCTCGCCGACAAATGGGGCGTGACGGCGTTCCGCTCCATCGAAGAAGCCACGGCCGTCAAGGATGCGATCTTCGACCTGGCAACGCCTCCGGGACGGCACGCCGAGATCCTGAAATCTCTGCCGGACGGTGCGGTCGCATTGATCCAGAAGCCGATGGGCAACTATCTCGGCGAGGCAACCGAAATCCTCGAAATCTGCCGCGCCAAGGAACTCAAGGCAGCAGTCAATTTCCAGTTGCGCTTCGCGCCGATGATGCTGGGGCTCAAGGATGCCATCGCCAAGGGCTGGCTCGGCGAGGTCGTCGATTTCGACGCCTGGCTGGCGCTGTCGACGCCGTGGGAATTGTGGGAGTTCCTGCTCAAGGCGCCGCGCGTCGAGATCGCCATGCACTCGATCCACTATCTCGACCTCATCAGGCAATTGCTCGGCGATCCCAAGGGCGTCCACGCCAAGACGCTCGGCCATCCCAATCACAAGGTGGCGCAGACGCGCACCAGCGCCATTCTCGACTATGGCGACACCGTGCGCTGCGCGCTGTCGATCAACCACCACCACAAGTTCGGCCGCCGGCACCAGGCCTGCGAGTTCCGCATCTGCGGCACGGAGGGGGCGGCCTATCTCAAGCTCGGCCTCAACCTCGACTATCCCCAGGGCGAACCGGACATTCTGGAAATCCATCCGAAGGGCGGAACGGACTGGATTGCCGTACCGCTCGCCGGCGAGTGGTTCCCCGACGCTTTCGTCGGGCGCATGGCCAATGTACAGCGCTTCGCCACCGGCGAGGACGATGCGCTGGTCAGTTCGGTCGAGGACGCCTGGAACACCATGGCGCTGGTGGAAGCCGCCTATAGATCGAGCGCAGCGCCGGCGACACCGATCGCGGAAAGACCCTGATGGAACAGATCACCTATTTCGAGGACTACGAGATTGGCTCTTCGCGGCTGACCAGCGGCCGCACCATCACCGAGACCGACTTCATCGTCCATGCCGGCCACACCGGCGATTTCTTCCCGCACCACATGGACGCCGAGTACATGAAGACGACGCCGTTCGGCCAGCGCATCGCGCATGGCACACTGGTGTTCTCGGTCGGCATCGGGCTGACAGCGAGCATCATCAACCCCGTCGCCTTCTCCTATGGCTATGACCGGCTGCGCTTCATCAAGCCGGTGTTCATCGGCGACACGATCCGCACGCGCACCACCATCACGGCCAAGGAAGACGATCCCAAGCGGCCGGCTTCGGGACGGGTGATCGAGCGCTGCGAGGTGATCAACCAGCGCGGCGAGGTCGTGCTCGCGGCCGATCACATCTACATCGTCGAACGCAAGCCGGCCTAACGAAGTCCGCGCTAAGCGCCGGTGGCGCGCTTGGTGATGCGCTCCAGTCCGAGCAGCAGGACCAGCGTCGCCGCCACCAGAATCATGGTGAGTGCGGCACCGGCAAAGATGTCGCCGCGATCGGTGAGGCTGAAGATCGACACCGGCAGCGTCACCCAGCCCGGCGGATAGACCATAACCGTGGCGCCAAGTTCGCCCATCGACAGCGCGAAGCTCRGGCCGAAGGCGGCGACCAGATAGGGGGCGAGCAAGGGCAGCGTGACATGCCAGAGCCGGTAGGCCGGCCGCGCGCCGAGGCTCGACGCCACCTGCTCGAAATCGGGCGATAGCCGTGCCAGGCCTGCCGAGACGTTGCCGAAGGTGAAGGCCGAAATCAGCACGAAATGCGCGATCATGACGATCGCGATCGTCCCGTTGAGCAGCAGCGGCGGATGGCTGAAGGCAACCAGCAGGCCAAGGCCGACGGACACGGACGGGACGGCACTGGGAATGAAGAAAAGCAGGCCTAGCAGGCGCTTCAAGGCAGGTCCTTGCAGGCGAAGGGACAGGGCCGCCCATGCGCCGCTGACCAGCGCCAGCGCGCTGGCCAGGAAGCCGGTGATGAGGCTCGCCTTGACCGAATTCCACGCCGTCCCCCTGATGACATCGGCGTAGTGCTCCGTCGTCAGGCCGTTCGGCAGCACGCCGTTCCACTGGTCGGCGAGGCTGGACAACAGGATGACCGCCAACGGCGCCAGGAACAAGACGCCGAAGATCAGCGCGAACATTACCCACAGCACGATGCGACCAGGGCGCGACCAGACCAGCATGGCTAGACTCCCAGCCGGCCGGCGGCGAAGCGATAGAGGCCGAACAGGCCAAGCGACAGCGCGATGTTGACCACGGCGATGATGCAGGCGACCTGGTAGGCCGATTCCTGTATCGACTTGCCGTAGATCAGCAGCGGCAGCGTGATGACGCCCTTGGCGCCGATGAACAGCACGATGCCGAATTCATTGACGGTCAACAGCAGGCAGAGGCTGCCACCGGCGACGAGTGCGGGAATTGCCGCCGGCAGGATGACCTGGCGCACGATGCGGAAAGGCCGTGCGCCGAGCACGCTTGCCGCTTCGATCTGGCCACGGTCGACGAGCGAGAAGGCAGCAAGAAGCGGCCTCAGGATGAAGGGCGTGTAGACGGTGACTTCAGCCAGCACCACGCCCCATGTCGAATAGAGGAAATCGACGGGCGGCAGCGGCAGCGAGAAGGCCTCCATCAGCCCGGTGTTGAGCATGCCGGCGGAGCCGTAGAGGAAGGTGAAGGCTAGCGTCACCAGGAAGGTCGGCAGCGCGATGAAGGTGTCGATCAGCCGGGCGATGAAACCGCTGCCGGGGAACGGCACGAAGGCGAGGATCAGCGCCAACACGAGGCCGACGATCAGACACCCGGCCGTTGCCGCCACCGAGATCGTCACCGTGTTGATCAGCGCGTTGAGGAAGAAGCGCGAATGCAGCACGCGAAAAATCTCGGCGGCATTGGCGACGCCACTATCATCAAGGAAGGCCTGCCGGGCGATCAGCGCCAGGGGATAGAAGAACAGCAGCGCCAACAGGGCCGCAGGGGGCACGATCCAGAACTTGCCGGGTTCGCGCCTGACCGCCGGCGCGCGAAGGGCGACGGCCTCAGACACCGGAATCTTCCGGAAGCAGCGAGGTGTCGGCCGGCGCGAAGAACAGCGGAACCCTGGCGCCGGGTTCGGGCAAGGCGATCGGCAATTTCGTCGCCGAGACGCGCACCGGCGTGCCGTCGACATCGAGCACGAGGTGGGTGAGTTCGCCCTGCCAGTGCACTTCCTGCAACGTGCCGACGATGCGGTTGGTGTGCTCGTTGTCGGCGGTCAGGCTCAGGTGCTGCGGCCTGATACAAAGCAGGCTTTTGTCGCCTTCCTTCTCCTCGCGGCCGGCACCGGTGAGCACCGCGTAGCCATGCCTTGCCGTGGCAAAGCCTTTCGACCCGGCAGGCTCGGCGACCGTCACCGGCAGAAGATTGGCGCGGCCGAGGAATTCGGCGGTGAAGCGGTTCGGCGGGCGGCGGTAGAGTTCCGTCGTCGGCCCGTGCGAACAGACCCTGCCGTCACGCATGATGGCGATCTTGTCGGCGAGCGTCAGCGCCTCTGTCTGGTCGTGGGTGACGTAGAGGATCGTCAGGCCCGGCAGGCTGCGGTGCAGGCGGGCGATTTCCTCGACCATGTTGCGGCGGATCTGCGCGTCGAGCGCCGACAGCGGCTCGTCGAGCAGCAGCACGCGCGGCCGCACGGCAAGCGCGCGGGCAATCGCGACGCGCTGCTGCTGGCCGCCCGAAAGCTCTCTGGGATAACGCCGGGCAAAAGTCGCCATGCCGACGGTGCCGAGCGCATCCTTGACCCGCTCGGCGATCAGCGCCTTGTCGGCGCCCTGCGCACGCAGGCCGAAAGCGACGTTGTCTTCGACCCGCATGTGCGGAAACAGCGCGTAGTTCTGCACCACCATGCCGAGGCCACGCTCGTAAGGCGGCAGATCGGTGACGTCGGTGGCGCCGATGCGGATGCGGCCGCTTGCCGGCCGCACGAAGCCGGCAACAGCCCGCAAGGCGGTGGTCTTGCCGGAGCCGGAGGGGCCAATCATCGCCAGGATTTCACCCGGCGCGATGTCCAGGGTCAGCGGATGCAGGACGACATGCGCGCCATAGGCGACGCTGACCTTGTCGAAGTGGACATTGGAGCCGGCGCCGCGAATTTTCGCGGCGTCGATGTCCATGACACTGGTACCAGTAAAGGCGACGGCCGACATGGCTTGGTCCTCCGGATTTCTGCCCTCGGGTGTCAGCTTCCGGTCGCCTCGTTCCACTTCTTGACGTAGTCGGGAAGCTTGGTCAGCGCTTCGTCCCAATTCGGCGACCAGATGGTCAGGCCCTTCATCGCCTCATGCAGCTTGGCGAAGTTGGCGTCGGACGGCGTCACGTCCTTGCGGGCGGGCACGCCGATGGCAATCGAACTGACCGTCGACTGCGCTTCCTTGGACAACAGGAAATCGATCAGTTTCTTGCCGTTGTCGGCGTTGGGCGCGCCGGTGACCAGGCCGATTTCATAGGGCAGCGCGAAGGTGGAGCGCACGCCGTCAGGACCCGCCGGCCAGAACACCTTGATGTTGGGATTGCCGGCCATCTGCGACATGTTCATCTGCAGATCGCCGTTGGCGACGTGCAATTCGCCCTTGTTGACCAACGCGGTCAGCTTGCCGGTCGAGGCGGATGGGCCGACATTGTTGTCCTGCAGCTTCTTCATGAACTCGAAGCCGGCATCCTCGCCGCCGAAGGCATGGATGATCTGCAACATGACGGCAGTGCCGTCGCCAGCCTGGCCGGGCGTCGAATACTGGATCTTGCCCTTGAATTTGGGATCGAGCAGGTCGTTGTAGCTCTTCGGCGCTTCCGACAGCACGGCGCTGTTGTAGATGAAGTTCATGTAGTTGTTGACGACAGGCCGGTATTTGTCGGTGCCGCCGTCGATCTGGTCGGCGCCTTGCGGCTTGTAGTCCTGCAGCAGGCCGTCGGCGGCGGCGCGCTGGACGAAGGGCGGCAAGGTCACCAGCACGTCGGCCTGCGGGTTCGACTTTTCCTTGGCGACACGCTCGACGACACCGCCGGAGCCGGCCTCGATATACTGCACGGTGATGCCGGTGGCCTTGGTGAAGGCGGCAAATTCGGTCTCGTACCAGCTGCCATTGCCGTCATGCAGGCCGTCGGCGGAATAGATGGTGACGACGCCGTCGGCGAAAGCCGGTGCGACGAGAGCCGACGACGCCAGGAGCGACGCAGCGAAGGCCATGGCGATGGTGAGATTGCGCGATTTCATGGATCAGTTCCCCTGTGATTGTTGGCACATTCTGCGATGCACTAGGACCAACCGGCTTCGGTCTCTGGCGGACGTTGAGCCGACTGGATGTCGTCGTTGTGCCAACTCTGGGGACTGATGATCGATAAGTAAAATCTATTTATTTTATGACAGGCAAATTTCTTCTGATGTTTGTCATGGAACTGTCGCATAGATGTTGCGGGCGCGGCCGTTCCCTTGCGAAAGGCGTCTATCCAATTGAAAAATAGAGACTATCAGGTGAAGGAAACGCCCGAGGTCTGCGCCCGCAAACGCGCATCATGCGAGCGAATGGTCACGGGCCGACCGTCAAGAATCTCGAAGCAACGCGCGAGCGTGTCTTCCTCGAGCCGGCGCATTGCCTCATGCGTAAAGAAGGTGAGATGCGGAAACAGAATGACATCGTCACGGCCAAACAGCGCGCTCATCGGATGGCCTGATCTGGCCAGCGGTTCGACCGAATAGACGTCGAGCCCGGCGCCGCCGATCCGGCCTGCCACGATCGCCTCGACAACGGCCGCCTCGTCAATCAGCGCGCCGCGCGAGACATTGATAATGATCGCGGTGGGCTTCAGGYACGCGAGCTCGGCCTTGCCGATCAGGCCGCGAGTCTTGTCGTTGAGCACGCAATGGAGGGAAACGAAATCACAGGCGCGCAACATGGACCGGAGGTCGTCAACCTTCTCGATGCCGGCGGCATGCATGGTCGCGGCATCGACACCAGGATCGAAGCCGAGCACACGTGCGTGAAACCCCTGGCCGGCCATGCGCGCCATGCTGCGGCCGATCTTGCCGCAGCCGACGAGCCCAAGCGTGGCGCCTGATATGTCGTGCCCCAGCCAGCGCTGCGCGGGCCAGACCCAGCCGTCCCGGGCCACCGCCGCGGTGATCGCCGGCAGCCTCCTGGCGAGTGCGATCATCAGGGCGAAGGCGCCTTCGGCGACGGTTTCCTCCGCATATTCGGGCACATTGACGACGGGAATGCCGCGCCGCATCGCGGCCGGAATATCGATGGCATCGATGCCGACGCCGTATTTGACGATGCCCTTCAATTTCGGCGCCGCGTCGATGACCCGTGCCGTGATCGGCGTGTAGCACATGAGAAGCAGATCGGCGTCGGCAACGGCGTGCATCAGGTCCGCTTCGGCAATGCCATCGGGCAGCGTCACCAGTTCGACGCCCCTAGTCCGCAAGCCGGCATCGATGCCGGGGCATTCAAGCTCCTGGTCGGTACGAACGGCCTTCATCATCAGGCCGCGAGCACCGCAACCTCGACAATGTCGAGGGCGCGGTCGAGATCGGTCTTCGAAATGACCAGCGGCGGCGACAGCGTCAGCACATTGCCATGGCTGACCTTGAAGCTCAGGCCCTGCTCCAGGCACGCGTAAAAGACGCGCTCGGCAAGGTCCCGCGCGGGCTGGCGTGAAGCGCGATCCTCGACGAGTTCGACGCCGACCATCAGCCCCCTGCCCCTGACGTCGCCGACATGGGACGAGCGGTTCATCAGGTCCTGCATGCGTCCGAGCATGTGCCGGCCGAGTTCGGCCGCGCGCTCGACCAGCCCTTCCTCCAGGATGATGTCGATCGTCGTCAGGGCGGCGCGCGCCGTCACCGGGTTCTTTTCGTGGGTGTAGTGACCGATGGCGAAGCCGCCTGTCACGTCGAGGTCGCGGCGGGCAATGACGGCGGCGATCGGCAGGATGCCACCGCCCAGCGATTTGCCGAGGACGACGATGTCGGGTGTCACGCCATCATGTTCGTGGGCGAAGAATTTGCCGGTCTTGCCAAGGCCGGTCGGAATCTCGTCGAAGATCAGCAGCGTGCCATGCCGGTCGCATGCTTCACGCACCCGCTTCCAGAAGCCAGGCGGCGGCGGATTGGGCGTCGCCCGCATCGGTTCGGCGACAACCGCCGCCACATCCTGCTCGCGGCCGAGCACATAGGCGATCATGTTGGCACAGGCGAGCCCGGACGCTTCCAGGGAACTGTGGCCGTAGGGGCAGCGATAGCCGTCCCAGGGCGCGACATGCTCGGTGCCCGTCATCATCGGGCCAGCAATATGCGAGCGGAAGGTCGCTTCGCCGCCGACGCTTGCGGCACCAAATCCGGCGCCGTGAAACGCATCCCAGAACGACACCGTCTTGAAGCGGCCGGTCGCGGCACGCGCGATCTTCAGCGCCACTTCAATGGCATCCGAGCCGCCTGTAGTGAACAGCACCTTGCCGAGATCGCCGGGCGCCAGTGCCGTCAGTTTCTCCGCCAGTTCCACAGCGGGTTCGCAAGTGAAACGGCGTGGCGCAAAACAGAGGTCGTCGAGCTGCTTCTTGATCGCCGCCACCAATCTGGGATGGCCATAGCCGAGGTGATGCACGCTGTTGCCGTGGAAATCCATGAAGCGGCGACCGGCGGTGTCCTCGATCCAAATGCCTTCAGCCTTGGCAATCGTCGAAAGGCAAGGGCTGGACAGGCTCTGGTGCATGAAGGCGGCCGCGTCGCGGTCGAGCAGGCCGCGAATGCGCGGATCGTCCTGGCCGGCGTCCCACCGGCCGCGGGCCGCCGTCGTGTTGGAATCGCCCTCGGTATGCACAAGTTCTTTGATCGCGGCCATCACCGTCTCCGAAACGCGAATGAGGGAGCGTCGGCCGCTCCCTCGTAATCCTGCCAGTCATTGCTGCCCGATCACGACCAGGGCAGCGAGAAGGTCTTCACATTGGTGTAGCTCTTCATCGCCTCGATGACGCCTTCCTTGTAGCCATTGCCCGAATCCTTGATGCCGCCGAAGGGCGACATCTCGATGCGGTAGCCCGGCACTTCCCAGATGTTGACCGTGCCGACCTGGAGGCCGGCGATGTATTTCTGCATGCGGGGAAAGGAGTTGGTGCAGACGCCCGACGACAGGCCGAAGGCGGTCGAGTTGGACAGTGCGATCAGCGCGTCGTCGTCATCCGGCGCACGCACGATCGGGATGATCGGCCCGAAGGTCTCTTCCATCACCAGTTCGGATGTGTGCGGCACGCGATCGACGACGATCGGCGGCAGAAGGGCGCCCTTACGGCCCGGATTGTAGAGGATTTCGGCGCCTTGCTCGCCGGCCATGTGAACACGGGCCTCGAACAGGGCCGCCGCCTTCTCGTGCACGACGGTGCCGAGGTCGGTAGAGCGATCCATCGGGTCGCCGAAGCGGATCTTTTTCGCTCGTTCCAACACCAGCGGGACGAAGCGGTCTGCGACACTTTCCTGAACGAGGATGCGCTTGACCGCGGTGCAGCGCTGGCCGGAGTTTTTCGTCGCTCCGGCCACTGCCAGGTCCGCCGCCTTTGCCAGATCCTCGTCCGACAAATCGTTGAGGATGATCAGCGGATCGTTGCCGCCGAGTTCCAGCACCTGACGCGTATAGCCGGCGGTGCGGGCGATCATCTTGCCAACCGGCACGCCGCCGGTGAAGGTGATCAGGTCGATGTTCTCGTTGGTGATCATCTCGTTGCCGATATCGGCCGGCCAGCCGGTCACCACCGACAGCATTTCGGGCGGCAGGCCGGCTTCGTAGAGAATGTCGGCCAGAAGCAGCGCCGTCATCGGCGTCAGTTCGGTCGGCTTGACCACCACACAATTGTTGGTGGCGATCGCCGGCGCCACCTTGTGCGAGACCATGTTGAGCGGGTGGTTGAACGGCGTGATCGCCGAGATCGCCTTCAGCGGCTCGCGGGTGGTGAAGATCTTGCGCGCCTTGCCGTGCGGGGTGAGATCGCAGGAGAATATCTGGCCGTCATCCTGAATGCACATCTGCGCCGACAGCGTGAACACGTCATAGGCGCGGCCGACCTCATAGAGTGAATCCGCCTTGGAGATGCCGAGCTCGAGCGTGATGAGGTCGGAGATCTCTTCCCGGCGCGACGCCAATGCCTCGGCGGTGCGAAACAGGATCTGCTGGCGCTCATAGCGCGTCAATTTCGATTTGTAGCCGGCGGTGATCTCGAAGGCGTGTCGCGCATGCTCGGCGCGGCCTGCCGGCACGGTGCCGATAACGGTGTCGTTCCAGGGATAACGCACCTCGACGACGCCATCGGCATCGATCTTCTTGCCGGCGATACGCATCGGCTCGTGGCGAACTTTGATGGCAGGGTCAAGCTTGGTCATGGTCTCTGCTCCAGCAGACTCTGGGATACGTCGCGGCGGAGGATCGCCCCCCACTCCGGCCCTTCGGGCCACCTCTCCCCAGATCGACGGGGGAGAGGAAATCAGGCGAGGTCGGCGCTCCAATGTTGACGGGCTAAGCCCCGGCTGGATCTGGCGCCTTTCCTCTCCCCCGTCGATCGGGGGAGAGGTGCCGAGCGAAGCTCGGCGGAGTGGGGGTCGACAATCACGCTCGACATCACGCCAGCGCCGCCGCCATCGTGGCGTAGTAGAAGGCGTCGAAATTGCGCAGTGTCGGCTCGTTCGGCAGATCGGGCAGCACGCGGTTGACGATGAACGGCACCTCCTGCTCGGTGAGCCCGCCATGCGAGCGCAGTGGCTCGTTGAGGGCGGCCAGATCATGGCGATGCTCCGAGGTGCCGATCGTCTTGTTTTCGGTCGAGATCAGCACGATGTCGCCGATACGGTCGGCAGGAAGCTCGAAACGCTCGCAAGCCGTCGGGCTGTCGACGACCAGCATGATGCCGTCGACCTTCGCCAGCCGCGCCATGATGCCAGCCTGGTCGGCACCATCAGGCAGATAGGCGGTGGCGAAAGAGCCGAGCGCGCCGTGATGCACGACATAGGGGTCGGTGATCGGCAGGATGACGCGCGCGGCGTCCTTGCCCAGCCACTCGTCGAGCAGGTCCTGGACATAGACGACGTCGGGCGAACCATCCGCCTTGTGCTTGGGCTTCATGCCATGGTCGGCGGTAACGACGATGGCCGCGCCCAGCGCGTCGAGTTCGGTCAGATACTTGTCGAACATTTCGTAGAAAGCGTTGGCCTGTGGCACGCCCGGCGCATATTTGTGCTGCACATAGTCGGTGGTCGTCAGATACATGATGTCGGGGCGGAACTCCTTGAGCAGTTGCACGCCGGCCGCGAAGACGAATTCCGACAGCTCCGCCGAATAGACCTCCGGCACCGGCAGCCCAAAGTGCTTCGACGCATTGTCGATGCCATGCTCGGCCCTGGTTGTGGTGTCGGATTTTTCCGCCGAGAAGCACAGCGCACGGCCTTCGTCGAAGGCAAGACCCTTGCCAAGCAGCGCCCGCAGCTTGTCCTTGGCGGTGACCACGGCCACCTTGGCGCCGGCATCGTAGAAGGCCTGGAAAATGGTCGGCGCGCGCAGGAAACGCGGGTCGTTCATCATCACTTCCTTGCCGGTCTCGCGCTCGTAGAGGTAGTTGCCGCAAATGCCGTGCACCGACGGCGGACGACCAGTGGCGATCGACAGATTGTTGGGATTGGTGAAGCTTGGAATGACCGAGTGCGCAAAACGCACCGTGCCCTTCTGCTTGATCCTGGCCAAAGCCGGCATCAGCCCGGCATGAATAGCCTCGTCGAGATAGGCCGGCTCGCAGCCGTCAAGGCAGATGGCGATGGCCGGCACGCGCGGCCAGGCGTAGGTGCGGCCGTTGACGGCGACGTTGATGGGAGACATCTGGTTCATCGGAATTCCTTCGAAATGGTGCCGCTTCAGGCGGCGAGTTTGGCGCGTTCGGCGATTGCCGCGGCTGGCGGAGCGGCGGTATCGACGCCCATCTCTTGCAGCGAGGAAGCCGCCGCCTCGACGACGCGGCGCATGACATGTTCGTCCATCTGGCCGATGCAGCCGACGCGGAAGGAATCCACGACCGTCAGCTTGCCGGGATAGATGATGAAACCCTTGTCCTTCATCAGCTCGTAGAAGCGGTCGAAGGCGAAATTGGCATGGGCCGGGTTGAAGAAGGTGACGATGATCGGCGACAGCCAGCGATCCCTAAGCAGCGTTTCAAAGCCGAGGTCGCGCATGCCGGCTACCATGACGTCGCGGTTCCTGGTGTAGCGGGCGCCACGGCCGGCGACGCCGCCTTCGGCCTCGTGCTGGCGCAGTGCCTCGAGAAAGGCGGCGACGACATGGGTCGGCGGCGTGTAGCGCCACTGGCCGGTCTTGTTCATATGCGCCCACTGGGCATGGACATCGAGCGACAGCGAATGGCTGCGGCCCTTGGCGGCTTCCAGTTCGCTCTTGCGGGCGATGATGAAGCCGAAGCCCGGCACGCCCTCGATGCATTTGTTGGCCGAGGAAACCATTGCCTCGTAGCGGATCTCGTTGACGTCGAGCGCGATGGCGCCGAAGGCACTCATGGAATCGACCAGCAGCTTGCGGCCCTTGGCATGGACGGCTTCGGCAATCTCGGCGACCGGGTTGAGGATGCCGGAGCTGGTCTCGCAATGGATGGCGATCACATGCGTGATGGCCGGGTCGGCCTCGAGAGCGGCCGCCACCTCGTCACCGCGCGGCGGCAGATAATCACCCTTGTCGATCAGCGTATAGGCGCGACCGAGATACTGCATGGTCTGCGCGGCGCGCAGACCATAGGCGCCGTTGGCCAGCACCAGCACCTTGCCGTCCCTGGGCACGAACGAACCCAGCATCGCCTCGACGCAGAAGGAGCCGCTGCCCTGCATCGGCACGCAGTCGAACTCGTCCTTCGCGTCCCCGGTCAGCGCCAGCAGGCGGCGGCGCATGTCTGATGTCATGGCACGGAAATCGCCGTCCCACGATCCCCAGTCGCGCAGCATGGCCTGCTTGACCTGATAGGCCGTGGTGAGCGGACCCGGCGTCAGCAGATAGGGCTCGCCCAGCGCCGGACTGGCCAGCGGCTCCGCGGCAAACTTCGTCTCGGCGCGCATGGTGTCCTCCGACAGATCGCTGCTTTGATGTGGCTTTATTCTTGGCCGGAACGACATATTTGTAAAATCGTTATTTTGTATCGAAGTATCGATTTTTGCGATGGTAGAGTGAACCACCCGGCGCRAATTGCATCCCGGTCATGACACGGTTGTGAAGCCGGATAAGTTCACCTGTTTAGCATAAGTTAAATCGTTCGTTTCCACCTTCAGGAAATCTGGCCTTATGATAACTTGCCTCACCATTCCGGCGTCTCGAAGGTGAAAAAGAATGCGCTACGTTCAGCTGCGGGCCTTTCATCAGGTGGCAATCTCAGGCGGGTTTTCGCGGGCCGCCGAAGCGCTGTTCCTGACCCAGCCGGCTATATCGGACCAGGTGCGCAAGCTGGAGGAAGAGTATGATGTGCTACTGTTCAACCGCAACAAGAAGCAGGTCACGCTCACCCATTCGGGCCAGAAGCTGCTCGAGATAACCCACCGTATGTTCGACACCGAGCAGCAGGCGCTCGAGCTTCTGACCGAGTCGCGCGCGCTGCGCTCCGGCACGCTGCGCATCGTTGCGGATGCCGCGCATCATCTGCTGCATATCCTCGGCAGCTTCCGTGCCCGCTACCCAGGCGTGCAGGTTTCGGTGCGCGCCGGCAACACCGAGACGGTGATCAGCAGCCTGTACAGTTACGACGCCGATATCGGCGTGCTGGGCGAGGTGCCGGCCGGGCGCGACTTCGAGGTGCTGAAACTGAACTCGACGCCGATCATCGCCTTCGCTTCCATCGACCATCCGCTGTCGGGCAAGAAATCGCTGACGCTGAAGCAGCTCGCGCAGGAATCGCTGGTCATGCGGGAACGCGGCTCGAAGACGCGTCAGAAACTCGAAGACCTGGCTGCGGCGTCGAAAGTCGAATTGAGGCCAGTGATCGAAGCCGAAGGCCGCGAGGCCGTGCGAGAAATCGTCGCCTCGGGCGCCGGCATCGGCTTTGTGTCGGCGGCCGAATTCGGCCAGGATTCGCGTCTGGTGCCGATCGCCATCGATGCACCCGAGACGCTGATGGACGAGGCGCTGATCTGCCTGCGCGAACGCAGCGGCGGCAAGCTGGTGCGCGCCTTTCTCGACATGGCACGGTCGATGTCGACGGATTGAGCGTCTCTACGCAGCCGCCCTCACCACGACCGCGTCGGCCTTCACGCGCTCCGACTTCGGATCATAGGGGCTGCGCAAATGCGCCGTCGCGGCATGGCGAAGGCCGGCGAGGTCGATCTCGAAGCGGCCGCCGGTGAGGAACGCGGCATCGACGCCGACTTCATTCCCGATCAGCCCGAGCGCCACCGAGCGTCCCAACGTGTGACCATAGGCTGCCGAGCGGACTTCGCCGACCGGTTTGCCGTCGCGCAGGATCAGTTCGCCGCCCCAAAGCATCGGTTCGGCATCGTCGAGCGTGAGCAGCACGATGCGCTTGGTCGGCGCTGACGACTTTGCCGCGACCAGCGCGTCACGGCCGATGAAGCCGCCCGGCTTGTCCATGGCGACAGCGAAGCCAAGCCCGGCCTGCCAGGGGTTGATATCCGGCGTCAATTCCCGGCCCCAGGCGCGAAAACCCTTTTCGATGCGCAAGGCGTCGAGCGCGTAATAGCCGGCGTCCAGGAGACCGAACTCACGACCCGCCTCGTGCAGCGCCTCGTAAACGCCGACGGCGAATTCGGTCGGCACGATCAGCTCCCAGCCAAGCTCGCCGACATAGGTCATGCGGTTGGCATAGGCGGTGGCGTAGCCGATATCGATCTCGCGAATGGTGCCGAAGGGGAAGCCGGCATTGGAGAGATCCGCCGAGGACAATTTGCCGAGCAGATCGCGCGAGCGCGGCCCCATCACCGCCAGCACCGCATAGGAGGAGGTGACGTCGGTCAGGACGGCATGGGCATCGGCCGGAATGTTCTTGACGATCCAGTCGGCGTCATGCACCGCTTGCGCGGAGCCGGTGACGATGAGGAATTTTTCGGCACCCAGACGCATCACGGTGAGATCGCTTTCATAGCCGCCGCGCGCATTGAGAACGCCCGTATACACCGACGTGCCGACCGGCACATCGACATTGCCGGCGCAGATGCGGTTGAGCACGGCGCAGGCGTCGCGGCCCTGGACGAGGAGCTTGGCGAAGGAGGTCTGGTCGAAGATGGCGACGACTTCGCGCGTCGCCCTCATCTCGCGCCGCAACGGCTCGTGCCAGTTCTGGCGGCCGAAGGCATAGTCGTTCTCGGCTTTCTCTCCTGCGGCCGCAAACCAGTTGGCGCGTTCCCAGCCCATTTTCGAACCGAAACAGGCGCCCTTGGCGGCGAGCCGATCATAGAGCGGCGAGCGGCGGAATGGCCGTGCGGTGTCGAGTTCGCGGTTCGGCCATGGCATGGCGTAGTGCAGGCCGAGCGTCTCCTTGACCCGGTCATGCAGCCAGCGCGGATTGTTGTTGAACACGGCGAAGCGCCTGATGTCGACCGGCCACAAATCCATGGTCGGCGCGCCATTGACGATCCATTCGGCCAGCGCCCTGCCCGCGCCGCCGGCGCTGGCGATGCCCATCGAGTTGAAGCCGGCGCCGACATAGAAATTCTTCAGCTCCGGCGCCTCGCCGAGGATGAAATTGTTGTCAGGCGTGAAGCTCTCGGGGCCGTTGTAGAATTTCTTGACCTCGGCCTCAGCCAATTGCGGCACGCGAACCAGCGCGTTTTCCATCAGTATCTCGAACTGGTCCCAATCGTCGGGCAGCAGTGCGAATTCGAAGTTTTCCGGAATGCCTTTCATGCCCCATGGCTTGGCATGCGGCTCGAAGCCGCCCATGACCAGGCCGCCGACCTCTTCCTTGAAGTAGATGAAACCGTCAGGGTCACGCATCACCGGCAGATCCGGGTGCACACCCTCGATCTTGCCGGTGACGATGTACATATGTTCGGCCGAATGCAGCGGCACCGAGACGCCGCACATCAGTCCGACCTTGCGCGCCCATTGGCCGGCGCAGTTGACGATAATCTCGGCGGCGACGTTGCCGCGGTCTGTCTCGACGCCGCAGGCGACGCCATTTTTCACCGTGATGCCGGTAACCTTCACTCGTTCGAAAATCTTCGCACCGCGGTTGCGCGCGCCCTTTGCCAGCGATTGCGTGAGGTCTGTCGGGTTGGCTTTGCCGTCTCCCGGCAGCCAAACGGCACCGACCAGATCGTTCGTTGCCATCACGGGCCAGAGATCGCCGGCCTCCCTGGGCGAGATGACGTCGATCTCGACGCCTTGAGCGCGCGCCGATGCAGCCGTGCGCTTCAGCACCGTCATGCGGTCGGCCGTGCGCGCCACCGACAGCGAGCCGCAATTCTTCCAGCCGGTGGCGAGCCCGGTCTCGGCCTCCAGCTCGCCATAGAGCTGCGTCGAATATCGGATCAGGCTGGTCATGTTGGCATGGCTGCGCAGCTGCCCGACAAGGCCGGCGGCGTGCCAGGTGGTGCCGCCACTGAGTTGTCCCTGTTCGACCAGCACGACATCGGTCCAGCCGAGCTTGGTCAGATGATAGGCGACAGAGCAGCCGATGATGCCGCCGCCGACAATGACGACGCGTGCCTGGGTGGGAAATTCATGTGCCATGAGTGTTCCGCCATTTGAAGGGACGGCGGACACTAACACAGGAAAACCAAATATCAACTCAAAAAGTCACAAAATATCACATCAAGTCGCAACGATGAGTTCAGGACCTTTCCGCAGAAGCGCCTCGACAAGGGCGGGTTCAGGACTGGCGTCGACGATCACCCCGGTGGCGCGTTCGAAATCCGGAATCCTGAGCGGCGTCAGCTTGCCGAACTTGCTGCTGTCGAGCACGAAATAGGCCTTGCCGGCGAGCGCGATCATGCGGCCGCGCTGCTCGGCCCCGGCGCGGGTGAAGTCCGTGACCTCGCCATCGGGCGACAGGGCGCCGCCGCCGAGAAAGGCGATGTCGACGCGAAAGCGGGCCATCGCATCGAGCGTGTCGATGCCGGAAGCCGCCTCCTCGCCCGGATCGATCTCGCCGCCCAGCATATGCACGCGCATGCCGGGGACATGGCACAGATGCAGCGCGATCTTCAGGCTGGCGGTGCAGATGGTGAGATCGCGCAGGTCCGTCATCGCCTGCGCGACGGCCATTGTGGTGGTGCCGGAATCGAGAAAGACCACCATCCCATCCCTCACCAGATCAACGGCAGCCCTGCCGATCGCCGCCTTGCCACCGGCGTTTTCCTGGCTGCGCAGGCTCATCGCCGGTTCGCTCGGCTCGAACCGGGCAGCACCGCCATGCACGATGCCGAGCCTGCCCTGGTCCGAAAGCAGCTTCAGGTCACGACGGATGGTTTCGCGCGAGACATCGAAGAACTCGGCCAGTTCGGCGACACTGACCGAACCCTGGGCGCTCAGCCGCCTGAAAATTTCATCGTGGCGACGCGGAGCAAGGGCGCGTGCCGGCAGGCGGCTGACGGGAGACATGGCGATTCCTCATGCCGAGAATTGATGTTGCAATATGTGGCAGTGAACCTACGTACAAGCAACCGGACCTAGGCTGCCGTGGCCGGCCTATCCTTGAACAGGATCGGATCAGCAGCAGCCGGCTCCGCATATCGTATACGCAAGCGCAAGAATGGCGCTTCGATGCAGGTGTAGCTGAGATAGCCGATCGGGATGGTCGCCAGAAAGCACAGCAAGGACCAGAGGCAGGCAATGTAGAGATTGCTTATGTCCATGACGTTCGTGTTGATGAACGCCGCCAACTGCATGACGAAGAACAGGTGCAGGAGGTAGATCGAATAGCTGTAAGCCCCCGCCTTCTCCAGCATCTTGAAGGGCAGGCCTGCTCGCTGCCTCGGGAAGCTGGTGTCGTAATAGGCGATCCCAAACGAATAGGCCGCCGCCTCCACCGTTGGCAGGATGATCCATATCCAATGCGGCGAGGGATAGCGCTCAAGTTGGTAAAATCCTCCCGCAGCATCCAACCACCAGAAGAACCCCGAAAAGGCCAGCAGAACGGCCAGCGCGAGCCAGTGCCGGCCCTTCGCATGGGCGCGGAGATGGAAGGCAAGGATGCCGGCGAGGAATTGATCGGCATGGCCAATAATGGTCCAGGCCGCCACCGACTGCACCTCGCCGAGCTGCACGTAAAGCGCCCACCTCAGCAGAATGGCTGCCGTGATGAACAGCAAGGGGGCGAACAGGAAGCGTGCGGACGCCATCAGCAGGAACGGCAGCAGGATGTAGAAGTGGGCTTCCACGGTTATCGACCAACCGCCGTTCGGGAGGGTCGGAAAGATCAGCCCCTTCCCGACGTCGGTGAAATACGCACCCAGGGGCTGGCCCGCCGCATATCTGCGGCCAGCCTCGATGGCTATCACGGCCAGCAGGAGCGGAAGCAGCCTCAGCGCCCGGTTGGCGAAAAAGGGCAGATAGCTGACCCGTTTCCCATCAAGAAGCTTGGCGAACAGGTAGCCGGAGAGCGTCATGAACAATGCAACGCCGGTGTACCCTTCATCCAGAAGGCTGAAGATGGGCAGAGCCGGCACGAAATCGTAAGGCACCGGCCCCTGCGGAGACTGGTGGAGGAAATGCCAGGTGAAGACCAGGAAAGCCGCAAGGCCACGAACATGGTCCAGCGCCGGATAGTGTTCTCCAGTCGAAGATCTCATGATTCAGACCAGGCGCCCGGCGTTCAACGATCATCGCCATGTCGCGCAGTCCAATGCCCGCAACGATGGCAGCAGAGCGAGGGTCCGCTTGCCGAGCCTAGTTTGTCTGCCTCTCGTTAATTTAAACTTCCATCCGATGCAGAAAATCCGGCGCGGCCAGCCGCAACCGCCAGAGACCGCGCCGCATATGCCTGGACGCAGCCGCCTTCGATCAATCGACCTCCACGGCCACCACCGCCGCGCAGTCCCCAGCCTTGACCAGGCCAGGAAAATGCCGCGCCGCCAGCATGCCCGACATTTTTGCCCGGATCTCTTGCGGGGCAATGCCGGTGCGGCCGGCGGAATGGATGCGCGCCAGCACCACGCCCTTTTCGACGGGCTCGCCGAGATCGACCATGGTTTCGATCATGCCGTCCTCCTCGGCGAAGGAAAAGCAGTCGCCTGACGGCATGTCCAGCCATTGCGTTCTGCCCTTCTCGACCGCGCCGGCAACGATGCCTGCATGACGAAGCACGTTGAGAATGCCGCGCCGTGCTATCCGCACCGTTTGCGCGCGCGAGGTGCCGCCGCCGCCAAGCTCGGTGCTGACGAAGACCTTGCCCATTTCCTCGGCCGCCGTGTCGTACATGCCAACGGAATCGATCTCGATCATGCGCATCGAGAACGGTGCGGAGAATGCCGCGACAGCATCGAAGGCTTTCTGCTCCAGCGCCTTGTCAGGCAGAGTGTGGGCTGCACAGAACGGGACGAAATCCAGCGTCTTTCCCCCGGAGTGGAAGTCGAAGACGATGTCGGCGCGAGGCAGCAATTCGCGCTGGAAATAGTCGGCGATCTTTTCCGTCACCGTGCCATCCGGCCGGCCGGGAAAGCTGCGGTTCATGTTGCCCTTGTCGATCGGCGAGGTCCGGGTACCGGCGCGGAAGGCGGGATAGTTCATCGCCGGCACGATGATCACCGTGCCGTTGACGTCCTTCGGATCGAGTGTGCGGGCAAGGTCGTAGAGCGCCAGCGGCCCTTCATATTCGTCGCCATGATTGCCGCCGGAAAGCAGCGCGGTTGGACCCTTGCCGTTGCGGATGACACAGATAGGGATCATCACCGACCCCCAGGCCGAGTCATCGCGGCTGTAAGGCAAGCGCAGGAAACCATGCTGGACGCCGTCACGATCGAAATCGACGGTCGGCGCGATCGGCGACGGGCGGAGGCTGGACATCGGGCTCAATTCTTCACCACCAGTTTGCGCGGTACATTGGCCAGGCACTCTACACCGGTTTCGGTGATCAGGATGGACTCGGTGATCTCCAGCCCCATCGTCTCCAGCCACAGGCCGGTCATGAAGTGGAAGGTCATTCCGGGCTTGAGTTCTGTGCGGTCGCCGGGGCGCAGGCTCATCGTGCGCTCGCCCCAATCCGGCGGATAGGACAGCCCGATCGAGTAGCCGGTGCGGTTGTCCTTGACGATGCCGTATTTCTTCAAGACGGCAAAGAAGGCATTGGCGATGTCCTCGCAGGCGTTGCCGGGCTTTGCAGCGGCAAGCCCCGCCTCCATGCCTTCCAGTGTCGCCTTCTCGGCATCGAGGAATTCCTGCGTCGGCTTGCCGAGAAAGACGGTGCGCGACAGCGGGCAGTGGTAGCGGTTGTAGCAGCCGGCGATCTCGAAGAAGGTGCCCTCGCCTCGCTTCATCGGCTGGTCGTCCCAGGTCAGATGCGGCGCCGAGGCATCAGCGCCGGACGGCAGCAGCGGCACGATCGCCGGATAGTCGCCGCCAATGCCGTCGACGCCGCGCGTGCCGGCATCATAGATCTCGGCGACGAGATCGCATTTGCGCATGCCGACCTCTATTCTGTCGACGATGCGCTGGTGCATGGCTTCGACGATGCGGGCGGCCTTGCGCATATAGTCGATCTCGGTCGGGCTCTTCACCGCGCGCTGCCAGTTGACCAGCGCGGTGGCATCGACGAAGCGGGCGTTGGGCAGATGCTTCTGCAGCGAGGCGAACGCAGCGGCCGAGAACCAGTAATTGTCCATCTCGACGCCGATGGTGAGCTTGCCCCAGCCGCGATCGATCAGCACGCTGGACAAGAAATCCATCGGATGGCGCTCGGTCGACTGCACGTAATGATCGGCGTAGCCGACGATGTTGTCATGCGCGAGATAGGCGGTACGCTTGGCGCCGTTGGCGTCCTGGCCGCGGCCGTACCAGACGGGCTCGCCCGATGGCGGCACGATGACCGCCTGGTGCACGTAGAAGGACCAGCCATCATAGCCGGTCAGCCACGCCATGTTGGATGGGTCGCTGACGATGAGGAGATCGACGCCCTTCACCTCCATGGCTTTCCGCGTCTTGGCGAGGCGGTCTGCGAATTCGCCGCGCGAGAATTTCAGGTTTGGTTGCATTGTTCTTGGTCCTCGTTTGTTGGGCTTGGCGGCCAGCATCAGCTTTCGAAAACAGTTCCGGCATTCGCCGCCCGGGCACGGTCGCGCGCGAGCGTGGCGATCGCGGTGTCCTGCACACCCGTACCGGTGAGGTCGGCGATGGTGATGTCGCTGGCCGAGCGCCGGCCGTGTCTGGTGCCGGCGATGATCTGGCCGAGTTCTGTCACTTCCTCCTCGGCAGCCATCACCCCGGCCGCGATGGCATGATGCAGTTCGCCCAGGCGCCGCGTCTGGCGCGCGCTGTCGGCGACATAGAGGTCGGCCATGCGCAGGATGGCGGGGGCAATCTCGTTCTTGTGTTCGGCGTCCGAGCCCATGGCGGTTATGTGCTGGCCGGCGGCGACGAAGCCTGCCTTGATCAGTGGCTCAGTCGAGGGCGTGGTGGTGACAATGATGTCGGCGCCGGCGACGGCATTCGCCGCGTCTGATACGGCGCGCGCGACAATGCCCAGTTCTTCGCGCAAGCGGGCAGCGGTGGCTTCGGCCTTGGCGGCGTCGCGCGCCCAGATGCGTGCTTCCGCGATCGGCCTGACAAGACGCAGTGCTTCCAATTGCAGACCTGCCTGCAAACCGGCGCCGAAGATCGCGGCCACGGTGGAGTCCTCGCGCGACAGATGCTTCGCCGCGACCGCGCCAGCCGCGGCGGTGCGGACATCGGTGAGGTAGCCATTGTCGAGCAGCAGCGCCTCGACCACACCGGTCCTTGCCGAAAGCAGCACCATCATGCCGCCACCGCTCGGCAGGCCGAGCTTGGGATTGTCGAAGAAGCCGGAGCTGATCTTCACGGCGAAACCGTCGATACCGGGCACATAAGCGGATTTCACGTCGACCTCGCCGTGGTGCTCGGGGATGTCGAGGCGCAGGATCGGCGGCATCGCCACCGGCAGTGTCGCCAGCGCACGGAACGCGTTCTCGGCGCAAGCGACGGCATCGAGATCGAGCTTCACGATCTTGCGTAGCTCGGCCTCGGTGAGGATCGTCATACGGCTCATGCGGCGCGCTCCCCGATTGCCTCGCCGCAGACGATGCTGCGGTGCGCATTCATGTCGATGTTGCGGCCGGAGAGCAGTACAACCACCGGCCCTTTCACCCTGACCTTGCCGGCGAGCAGTGCCGCGATGCCGACCGCGCCGGCGCCCTCGACGATCTCGCGCTCCCGCGCATAGGCGTGGCGGATGCCGGCGGCGATCTCCTCCTCGCTGAGCAGGATGACGTCGTCGAGCAGGTCGCGGCACATGGCGAAGGTCAGCCTGTTGTCGAGCCCGATGCCGCCGCCGAGCGAATCCGCCAGCGTCGGCAGTTCCTCCACGGCGACAGGCCTGCCGGCGTCGAGGCTTGCTTTCATCGCAGCGCCACGCGCCATCGAAACGCCGATGACTTTTGTCCTGGGGTTGATCCCTTTGACGGCCGCGGCCACGCCGGAGGCCAGGCCGCCGCCGGAAAGCTGCACCAGGGCGAGACCGGCATGCGGGACCTGCTCGATCATCTCCAGCCCGAGCGTGCCTTGCCCGGCGATGATGGCGGGATGGTCGAAGGGCGGCAGCATCACCAGGCCCTCATCAGCCACCAGCCGCTCGGCCTCCTGCTGGGCGTCGTCCTGGCTGTTGCCGACATTGCGAACCTCAGCGCCGAGCCGGCGGATTTCGTCCAGCTTGTTCCGGGGGACCAGCCGCGACATGCAGATCACCGCGCGCATACCTTCGAGCTTCGCCGCATGCGCCAGTGCCCGGCCGTGATTGCCGGTCGAGGCCGCGACGACCCCGCGCGCTTTTTCTTCCGCGCTGAGCGAAGCGACGGCGTTCGAGGCGCCACGCAGCTTGAAGCTACCGGTGGTCTGGCGCTGCTCGAGCTTGAGGTGAACGGGAACACCGAGACGCTCGGAAAGGCTCGGAGACAAAACGGCCGGCGTGCGCTCGACCTTGCCGGCAATGCGGTCGCGAGCTGTGCGGATATCGCCAAGGGAGACGGTTGCCATGGTCATCAATCGCGCGGCAGCGACAGTGTCATCAGACGGCCGAATTCGGGACGCGGCGTCTCATCGCCACACAGCCGCAGGCAGTTCCAGGCGCTGGCCTGGTTGCTGGTCACGACGGGGCGGCCGATTGCCTGTTCCATCCCTGTGACGGCAAGCGCTCCGCGCAGCGCCGTACAGGACACGAACAGGGCGTCGGCCTGTGGGTGGGTCGTCTGGCGCGCGAGATCGACAAGGGTTGCCGGGGGGATTCGCGCCATCTCGCGGTCGTCCTCGAAGGCGAGACAGGTGAAGCTGGCGATCTCAAAACCACGCGCGGCGAAGTAGGCCGCCATCGGCCTGGACGTTTCGACCGTGTAAGGGGTGAGGATGCTGATCCGGCGCACGCCGAAAGCGTTCAGCCCGCGCACGCCGGCCATTGGCGGCGTGACCACGGGCACGCCTGGCTTGGTGGCCTGGACCGCCGCCTCGATCTCGGCGTCGCCGATCACCACCGAGGCCGAGGTGCAGGAGTAACAGATCGCATCGAGTTTCTCGTCGGGCAGGATGAGCGCCGCGCCCGCCGTCAGCGCCGGCCGCATCTTGCGCAGGTTTTCCGGCGTCGTCGGATTGGCATAGGGAATGCGCGCGACATAGACGCCGACGCGCTCACTCGCCACCATGCGGCGAAAATCCGGTTCGCTGGTGTGATCCGTGGCCAGGATGATCAGACCGACGCGCTTGTCGAGCGGGCGGTCATCGAGCGATGGGCGCTTCGGATGCACCTTGATTTCGGGCAAGGGTTTCATCGGCTATCTCTCGATCTTGCCGTAACGGCGTTCCAGCCAGCGCAGCAGAACGACCGAACAAAGGCTGATGGCGAGGAAGAAGGCGCCGACCAGCGTGATCGGCTCGATGTAACGATAGTAGGTGTTGGCGACGCTTTTGGCCTGGTTCATCAGCTCCAGGACTGTGATCGCCGAGAGCAAGGGCGTCTCCTTGAACATGGCGATGAAATAGTTGGCCAGCGCCGGGATCATCGGCGGAATCGCCTGCGGGATGATGATGTGCGTCCAGGTCTGCCGGGCAGAGAGATTGCAAGCCTTGGCGGCCTCCCACTGGCCACGCGGCACATTGTCGATGCCGGCGCGGTAGACTTCCGCCGTGTAGGTGCCGTAGTGCAGCCCAAGTCCGATGACGCCGGCGACGAGCGGCGGAAGCAGGATGCCGATGTCGGGCAGCACATAGAAGATGAAATAGAGCTGCACCAGAAGCGGTGTGCCCCGAATGAATTCGGCCGCCCAGCCGACGGTGCGTGACATGGCCTTGTTGGGCGAGCGGCGCGCCAGTGCAATGCCAAGCCCGACAATTGCCGCCAGCACCGAGCCGAGCAGCGTCGCCAGGATGGTGATCTTCACCCCCTGGATCAGCGTCGGCAGGATCTGCCGGACAAAATCCCAATCCCACTCCATCAGGCGCGCACCCCGTCCAGGCCGCGCGCCATGCGGCGCTCCAGCGAGCGCACACCCCACGAAATGAGGAGCGCAAGGATGAAATAGATGACCAGGATGGTGGCGAACGGCACCATGGTATTGCCGGTCTGGGCACGCACCACCTGCGCCTGGAAGGTCAGGTCGGCAAGCGAGATAAGCGAGACCACCGATGTCGCCTTGAGCAGTTCGATGGCGTTGTTGCCGAAGGTCGGCAGCATCACCAGAAACGCCTGCGGCAGGATGACGTGGCGCAGGCCCTGCCAGCGGCCAAGATTGAGGGCGATGCAGGCCTCATGCTGTTCGCGGCCGATGGACTGCACGGCGCCGCGCACCACTTCGGCGGCATAGGCGCCGACATTCAGGCCCAGCGCCAGCACGCCGGCCTGCAGCGGGGTCAGTTCGAGGCCGATCAGCGGCAGCACGAAATAGGCGAAGAACAGCTGCACGAAGATCGAGGTGCCGCGGAAGAATTCGATATAGGCTGTGGCGAGCGCCCGCAGCAGAAAGAAGCGTGACAGCCGCCCCATGCCGGCCAGAAAAGCCATGATCAGGGCAAGCACCGACCCCATCAGAGTCAGCTCGATGGTGACAAGCGCTCCCTGCAATATCAGGCCTAGATAGCCGGACCACTGGGTCATGTAGATTCCAACGTTTGATCTTGGTCCCTTCTCCCCGTTTCACGGGGAGTTGAGGAGCGGTCCGCGTAGCGGGCGAAAAGCCAATTGCTTGGCTTTTCGAGCGACGAAAGCCGGCAGGCAGATGAGGGGCAGCGAGAACTTATGAAGGTATGCGCCGCCCCTCATCCGCCCCTTCGGGGCACCTTCTCCCCGTGAACGGGGAGAAGGCAAAAGTCATTTCGCCGAGCAGAGCTTGTCGCGCGTCGTCGACATCGCGGCGGCGGCCGAGAAGCCGTAGGGCTGGATGATCTTGGCGAACTCGCCCGACTTCTTCATCTTGGCGAGTTCGACGTCGAAGGCATCGCGCAGCGCTTCGTCGCCCTTCTTGAAGGCGGCGCCGTCGCAATAGACCGGGGCGCCCTGCACCGGTGCGATGACTTCGAGGTTCGGGTCATTGGCCTTCTTCATCAGATCGTTGATCGACAGGACAGGCAGCGAATAGGCGTCGATGCGGCCGTCCTGCACCATCTTCAGGCCACTCTGGCCGTCCGGCACGACGATGACGCGTTCGCGCGGCACGCCGGCGTTGAGCGCCAGCTTCTCCTCGGTGCCGCCGCCGGGCGCGCCGATGGTGGCCGACGTGTCCTTGGCGACGTCCTCGTAGCTCTTGAAACCCTTCGGATTGCCCTTCTTAACCAGCATCGCCTCGGCGTCGCAAAGCACCGGTTCAGAATAGGCGACAGCCGCGCAACGCTCGG
The DNA here is from genome assembly GCF_056399285.1 of Mesorhizobium sp. 01N446. Lineage (NCBI taxonomy): Bacteria > Pseudomonadati > Pseudomonadota > Alphaproteobacteria > Hyphomicrobiales > Phyllobacteriaceae > Mesorhizobium > Mesorhizobium sp. 01N446. Next base: position 430,320 of record NZ_JBFTRA010000003.1, read on the forward strand.
GCTTCATGAACAGGCCGGCGGTGACGACGTCGAAGCGGCCGGCCTTCAGGCCGGGGATCATGGCGCCATATTCCGAGATCGAGGCGACGATGTCGGCGACGCCGAGCCGCTTGAAGATCTCGCGCGCCACATCGGGCGCCGCGCCCGAAACCTTGCCGTCGGCGGCGACCGCCGTGTAGGGCGGCTCATTGGCGATGGCGACACGGGCGAAGCCCTGCGACTTCAATTGCTCGAGCTTGCTGTCGTCGGCCGAGCCCGGGATCGAGGCGGCCAGAACCGCCGTCAGTGCGAGACCGGCGACGCCGGCCAGAATGCCAAGTTTCTTCATTGTTCCCAACTCCTTGTTTCTTGTCTTGGTTTGGCTTCTTGCCTTGGTTTGTCTGGGGCGATCTTCCGCCCCCGCAAAGCGGTCAGACGCGATGTCCGGCCGCGATGATCTTCTTCAGGAAGCCTTGCGTGCGCTCCTGCTTGGGATTGCGGAAAATCTCGTCGGGTTTGCCTTCCTCGACGATCTTGCCGCGATCGAAGAACAGCACCCGGTCGGCAAAGTCGTGGGCAAACCCCATCTCGTGGGTGACCAGAAGCATGGTCATGTCGGTCTCGGCGCAAAGCCGCCACAAGACGTTGAGCACCTCCTCGACCAGTTCCGGGTCGAGCGCCGACGTCACCTCGTCGAACAGCATGATCTTCGGCTGCAAAGCGAGCGCGCGGGCGATCGCCACGCGCTGCTTCTGGCCGCCGGACAGCTGCGCCGGCATCGCCTTGGCCTTGTCGGCCATGCCGACCATGTCGAGCAGTTCCATCGCCCGCTTTTCGGCGGCGGCGCGCGGCGTGCCCTTGGTCAGCATCGGCGCCAGCGTCACATTGTCGATGACGCTCTTGTGCGGAAACAGGTTGAACAGCTGAAAGACCATGCCGATTTTCTGGCGCATCCGCGCCAGATGCCGCTCGTCGGCGGGCAACAGCTGGCCGTTGCGCTCCATATGGTAGAGGTGCTCGCCCTCGATCTGGATGTGGCCGCCGTCGATGCGCTCCAACGTCATCAGGATGCGCAGGATCGTCGTCTTGCCCGAGCCGGACGGACCGATCAGCGCCAGCTTCTCGCGCGGCATGACTTGCATCGACAGGCCGTCGAGCACTTTGAACGAGCCAAAGCTCTTCGAGATGGCATCGACCTTGATGATGGGTGCGGACAAATGAATTTCCCCGTGCTGGAGAAGCCTGTGCCCTTAACGATGCGGAACGCGCCAAATCATGTCAATTGGGAAAATAATATCATGACAATATTTCCCATTCCGCACAATTGTTGAGCAATCGGGGCCAAGGAGTGCGCCGCTAGATGGCAAGCAGCAGATGCTCGGGATCGCCAAGCAAGAGCTTGGTGACAACGCCGAGGCCGGCGCGCAGTTCCCCTTCGGTGGTCGAGCCCAGCGAGATGCGCACCGCCGGATGCCAGGGCGCATCCGAAATGCGGAAGGATGTGCCGGGTGCAATGGCCACGCCCTGCAACCGGGCCTGCGCGACAAAGCCCTCCTCGGCGCGGTCGTCGGGCAGTTGCAGCCAGACATGCAGCCCGTCGCGCCGGGCGCGGTAGTCGATCCCTGCAAGCACTTGCGCCGCGATGTCCTGCCGCCGCCGAAGAGCGGTGCGCTGCCAGCGCACCAGGTCCATCGCGGTACCGTCGGTCACCCATTTGGTGGCGATCTCGGCCACCAGCGGCGTCGCCATCCAGTTGGAAACCAGGTGCCGGTTGGCGACAGCGGCGACATAGCGGTCGGGCGCGGCGAGGTAGCCGATGCGCAGGCCGGGCACGGTGATCTTAGTGAAAGAGGTGACGTAGAGCGTGCGCTCCGGCGCGAAAGCCGCGACCGGCGGCGGCCGGTCCTCGACCAGCGGCCCCAGCACATCGTTCTCGATGATGGCAATGTCGTGCTTGCGCGCAACCGCGGCGATCTGCTCTCGCCTTGCAGCATCCATAAGCGTTGCCGTCGGGTTGATCACCGACGGCTGGACGAACACCGCGCGGATGTCGGAAAGCCGGCAGGCCTCATCCAGCGCCTCCGGGATCAAGCCATTATCATCGATCGGCAGGCCTTGGAGGTTGAAGCCGAGATAGCGCGCCAGCGGCACCAGCGTGTGGTGGCCGATCGCCTCGGTGGCAACGGTGGAGCCCGGCGGCGCCACGCTCATCAGCGCCACCGTCATGCCGGCGGTGGCGCCATTGGTGAGGCTGATGTTCTGCGCGGAGGCATCGAGCCCGCACAGTTTCAGCCATTCGACGGCCACGGCGCGATGGCGCGGGAAGACCATGTTGGGCCGGAAAGACAGCGCCGAACTCGACGGCAGGTTTTCGGCCAGCCAGCCCAGAGCCTGCTTCAGTCGCTCCAGATGCATCGGCTCGCAGACCGGCTTCAGGATCGAGAGGTCGATGACCTCGCCGAGGCGCTCGGGCAGATACGGCGGTTCCGGCTCGCGCCGCTGCGTCTGGACGAAGCTGCCGCGGCCGATCTCGCCCGAAATCAGGCCGCGCCGGATCAATTCCTCATAGGCGCGGCTGACAGTCTGCACCGACAGTTTGAGATCGTCGGCCAGCCTTCGATGCGTCGGCAACCGCGCGCCATTGGCCAAACGCCCGTCATGGATGGCGCGCGCGAACTGGTCGGCCAGCGATTGATAGGCCGGCCGCCTTATGAGCGCGGGATCGGGTTGCCACAATGTCATGACTTATTAGAGATCGAAATCAGTGCAATTGACAATCGAAATAATGCGCCATCATGGTACTGTTGACGAAAAAGTGGGCCCTGATGACTGCTGCGAAACTCGACGCCATCGACCTCAAAATCCTCGACGCCATCCAGCGCGACGGGCGCATCACCAAGCTGGCGCTGGCCGAACAGGTCGGGCTGTCGCCGACGCCGTGCTGGATGCGGCTGCGCAAGCTGGAGAAGGCCGGCATCGTTTCGGGCTATCACGCAAGGATCGCCATGCGCGTCGTGGCGCCGGTTGCCACCGTGCTGATGGAGGTGACGCTGGCCAGCCACCGCCAGGCCGATTTCGACCGCTTCGAGCGCGTCATCCGCGACATTCCCGAGATCGTCGCCTGCTGGTCGGTGGGCGGCGGCGTCGATTATGTGCTCAAAGTGATGGCGCGCGACATCGATGCCTATCAGCGGCTGGTCGACAGCCTGCTCGAGCGCGAGATCGGCATCGACCGCTACTTCACCTACATCGTGACCAAGACGGTGAAGGAAGAGATCGCGCTTCCCATCTCCGAGTTGCTGCCGGCGTCGCCGTAATGCCGGAGAGATCGTCTGCCGAGACGGCACAATAGAGAGAATCTCTCTCCTTCAGGGCACCCAAACAGCCTCTCTGTCCGCGCATGGCGGATACTCTCCGGCATCAGACCAAACCGGGAGGCTTCGACCATGTCCGCGCATTTCGCCCGCTCGCATCGCCATGAGGCGCTCGACCGCCTCGCCGACCGCCGGCTGCTGCGCGAACTCGCCTATGTCGACGGCCACTGGACGGCCAGCGAGGCGGCCGAAAGTTTTGAGGTCACCGATCCGGCGACGGGAAGCACGGTCGCCTTCATTGCCGCGCTGGACGCGCGGCAAACGACAAAAGCGATCGATGCCGCCGCCCGCGCCTTCCCAACCTGGCGATCGCTGCTGCCTCAAGAGCGCTCGAAAATTCTGCGAAAATGGTTCGAGCTGATCATCGCCGCGAAAGACGACCTCGCTTTGCTGATGACGCTGGAACAGGGCAAGCCGCTGCCGGAATCGCTGGGCGAAATCGATTATGCTGCCTCCTTCGTCGAATGGTACGCGGAGGAAGCCAAACGCCTGAACGCCGAGAGCGTCACCAGCCATCTGCCCAACGCGGAAATGATGGTGCGGCGCGAGCCGCTCGGCGTCGTCGGCATCGTCACGCCGTGGAATTTTCCGTCGGCCATGTTGACCCGAAAGGCAGCCGCCGCCCTTGCCGCCGGCTGCTCCATCGTCGCGCACCCGTCCTCGGAAACGCCGCTGTCGGCGCTGGCACTGGCCGAGCTTGGCGAGCGCGCCGGCCTGCCGGCGGGCGTTTTCAACATCGTCACCGGCAAGGCCGCGACGATCGTCGGGCGCATGTGCGAGGACCCACGCGTCCGCGCGATGAGCTTTACCGGCTCGACGGAGATCGGCCGGCTGATCTCCGCGCAGAGTGCGCCGACGATGAAGCGCTTGGTCATGGAGCTTGGCGGCCACGCCCCGCTGATCGTCTTTGCCGATGCGGATCTCGACAAAGCGGTCAGCATCGCCATAGACGCCAAGTTCGCGACATCAGGCCAGGATTGCCTCGCCGCCAACCGCATCTACGTCCAGCGGCCGATCTACGAGCGCTTCTGCGCCGCCTTTGCCAAGCGCATCGAGGCATTGCGGACCGGCAACGGCCTTGACGACAAGACTGACATCGGGCCGCTGATGCATGAGCGCGCCGTCCAGAAAGTCGAGGAGCAGGTCGCCGATGCCATAGCCCAAGGCGCGCGATGCCTTGTCGGCGGCAAGCGGCACCCGACCGGGCCGCTGTTCTACCAGCCGACGCTGCTGGCCGATGTCCCTGACGAAGCACTGATCATGCGCGAAGAGACCTTTGGCCCGGTCGCTGCGGTGACGCCGTTCGACGGCGAGGACGAGGTGATCGCCCGCGCCAACGCCACCGAATATGGCCTGGTCGCCTATGTCGTGACCGAGAATGGCGCACGCCAGCAGCGCATGGGCCGCGCGCTCGACTATGGAATGATCGCCATCAACCGGGTGAGGATCACCGGCGCGCCGATCCCGTTCGGCGGCGTCAAGCAGTCCGGCATCGGCCGCGAGGGCTCGCGCCATGGGCTCGAAGCGTTCACCGATCTCAAGTATCTCTGCCTGGACGTCGCATAAGCTCGCCCCGGCCACATCTCAAGGAGTAGAAAAATGCTCGACCAGTCCAACGAACTCGCCGCCTGGGATCGCGACCACTTCTTCCATCCCTCGACGCATATGGGCACGCACGCGCGGGGTGAATCCCCGACCCGCATCATGGCCGGCGGTGAAGGCGTCACCGTCTGGGACAACAATGGCAGGAAGAGCATCGATGCCTTTGCCGGCCTCTATTGCGTCAATGTCGGCTATGGCCGCCAGAAGATCGCTGATGCCATCGCCACCCAGGCGAAGAACCTTGCCTACTATCACGCCTATGTCGGCCACGGCACCGAGGCTTCGATCACGTTGGCCAAGATGATCATCGACCGCGCGCCCAAGGGCATGTCGAGGGTCTATTTCGGCCTCTCCGGCTCGGACGCCAACGAGACCAACATCAAGCTGATCTGGTACTACAACAATGTGCTGGGCCGGCCGGAGAAGAAGAAGATCATCTCGCGCTGGCGCGGCTACCACGGCTCGGGCGTGATGACCGGATCGCTGACCGGGCTCGACCTCTTCCACAACGCCTTCGACCTGCCGCGCGAGCCGATTCTGCATACCGAGGCGCCCTACTATTTCCGCCGCGCAGACCGCTCAATGAGCGAGGAGCAGTTCTCGCAACACTGCGTCGAGAAGCTTGAGGAGATGATCCTGGCCGAAGGCCCCGAAACCGTCGCCGCCTTCATCGGCGAGCCGATCCTCGGCACGGGCGGCATCGTGCCGCCGCCCGCCGGCTATTGGGAGAAGATCCAGGCGGTGCTGAACAAGTATGACGTGCTGCTGGTCGCCGACGAGGTGGTGACGGGCTTTGGCCGGCTGGGCACCATGTTCGGCTCCGACCATTACGGCATCAAGCCGGACCTGATCACCATCGCCAAGGGCCTTACCTCGGCCTATGCGCCGCTGTCGGGTGTCATCGTCGCCGACAAGGTCTGGCAGGTGCTGGTGCAGGGATCCGACAAGCTCGGCTCGCTCGGCCATGGCTGGACCTATTCGGCGCATCCGATCTGCGTTGCCGCCGGTGTCGCCAATCTCGAACTGATCGACGAGATGGATCTGGTGACCAATGCCAGGGAGACCGGCGCCTATTTCCGCGCGGAGCTCGCCAAGGCCGTCGGCGGCCACAAGAATGTCGGCGACGTGCGTGGCGACGGCATGCTGGCGGCGGTCGAGTTCGTCGTCGACAAGGACGACCGGGTGTTCTTCGACGCCTCGCAGAAGATCGGGCCGCAAGTGGCGACGGCGCTGGCCGCCAGCGGCGTCATCGGCCGCGCCATGCCGCAAGGCGACATTCTGGGATTCGCGCCGCCGCTCTGCCTGACGCGCGAGGAAGCCGACATCGTCGTTTCGAGGACGGCGGATGCGGTGAAAAGCGTGTTCGCCAATCTCTGAGATCGACGATGAATGCCATGACCAGAACCGTCCCCGCCACCATGGCCGCCGTGCTGCTTACCGGGCACGGCGGACCGGAAAAGCTCGTCTACCGCACCGATGTGAAAGTGCCTTCGCCCGCACCTGGTGAAGTGCTGGTCAAGGTCAGCGCTTGCGGCATGAACAACACCGATGTCTGGGTGCGCCAGGGCGCCTATGGCACGGAAGAGGATGCGGCCGCCGTGTCGACCTGGCGGCGGCAGGGAAACACGCTTGTTTTCCCACGCATCCAGGGCACCGACACGGTTGGCCACATCGTTGCCGTCGGTGACGGCGTTTCGCCGGACCGAATCAGCGAACGGGTGATGGTCGATTTCTCCATCTACAACCGAGACGACGATTCACTCGCCGACATCGACTATATGGGCCATGGCCGCGACGGCGGGTATGCCGAGTACCAGACCGTGCCGGCTGAGAATGCGCATGTCGTCGACACGGATATGAGCGACGTCGAGCTCGCCACCTTCTGCTGCGCCTATCTGACCGGCGAACAGATGCTGGAACGCGCTGGCCTGAAGGCTGGCGAGCGCGTGCTGGTCACGGGCGCCTCGGGCGGCGTCGGCTCCGGCATCGTGCAACTGGCGCGGGCGCGCGACGCCATTCCCTATGCCGTGGTCGGCAAGGGCAAGGAACAGGCGGTGCTCGACATCGGCGCCGAGGCCGTCATCACCCGTGGCGTCGCCGACCTGCCGCAGGCAGTGGCCGAGGCGACCAACGGCCGGCCGATCGACGTGGTGGCCGACCTTGTCGGCGGCGCGATCTTCAACGACCTGCTGCGGATTCTCAGGCCCGAAGGCCGCTACACCACTGCCGGCGCGATCGCCGGCCCGGTCGTCCAGCTCGATCTCAGGACCATGTATCTGAAGCAATTGCAGTTGCATGGCTCGAGCCAGGGCACGCGCGCGGATTTCCGCCGCATCGTCGGCTACATCGAGGCGAAAAAGATCCGGCCGCTGGTCGGCGGCGTCTACAGGCTCTCCGATTTTCATCGCGCGCAGGCGGACTTCGTCGCCAAGGATTTTGTCGGCAAGCTGGTTGTGGTGCCCGACGCCATCGCCGAGCGGCCGGCATAGTTTCCTGACCCTCGCTCTGGCCGCCGTCTCCCCTCTGCCCCAATGGGAATGGCTTGCAGTCGCGTCTGCGAGCCGTCACAAACGGCGACGCCCGTTGTAATGCTGGTCCGGGCATCTGGTCACAGGATACAGGCGAGACATGACAGCCCGGATAGTATTGCTCGATGCCAAGCCGCTCGGCGTGGCTGACGTCGCCGAGATCGCACGGCGCAATGCCCGGCTGATGCTGGGCGAGGAGGCAATGCGCCGCATCCGGGCAAGCCGCGCCCTGATCGAGCATCTCACCGCACTTGGCAGACCGATGTACGGCGTCACCACGGGCCTCGGCGCCTGTGTCGACACGCCGCTCGCGCAGGCCGACCTGATCGCCTTCCAGCACAGCGTACCGCTAAGCCACAGCATGGGCATCGGACCGGCGCTGCCGACCGAGGCGGTGCGGGCGATGATGATCGCGCGCATCTCGGGCATGGCCGCCGGCGGCACCGGCACCTCTGGGCGCGTGGTCATGGGCCTCGTCGCGGCGCTCAACGCCGGCGTCCATCCGGTGATCCCGACCTGGGGCTCGATCGGCGCGGCCGACCTTGCCCATCTCGGCCATATGGCGCGGTCGCTGCGCGGCGATGGCGAAGCGGAGTTCCAGGGCAGGATCATGCCCTCCGCCGAAGCGCTTGCTCTCGCCGGGCTCGAGCCGCTCGACCTGCGCGAAAAGGACGGCCATGCCATCATCGTCGCCAACAGCCTGTCGACCGGAACGGCATGCCTGTGCCTCGAGGACGTCGCCCATCTCATCGACTGGGCGCTGGCTGCCGTGGCGCTCAACTACGAGGCGTTTCGCTCTTCCCTCTCCGCAATCGACGAGGATGCGCTGGCTGCGCGGCCGGCCTTCGGCCAGCGCGAGATCGGAGCCCGGCTGCGCGCCGAGTTGGCGGGCAGCGGTCTGTGGCAGGACAAGGCGGCGCGTCGTCTGCAGGATCCGCTCAGCTATCGCTGCGTGCCGCAGGTCTGGGGCGGCCTGCTCAATGCGTTCGAACAGGCGCGGCTGGCGACAGAGATCGAACTGACCCATTCCGGCGACAATCCCGTCATCCTGGCGGAAGGCGAACGGGTGATTTCCAACGGCAATTTCGACCTGACGGCAATGACGCTGGCCTGGGAGCAGCTCGGCCAGGCGCTGGCGCATTGCGCGGTCGGAACGGCCAACCGCTGCATGAAGCTGATGTCGCCGATAACAGCGGAACTGCCGCGTTTCCTGTCGGCGAGAGGCGGCAGCCGCCAAGGCTATGCGGAACTGCAGAAACCATTGTCGGCGCTGGAAGCCGAGATCCGGCACCTGGCCAATCCGATGTCGCTCAGCCCGCTCGCCGTTTCAGACGGTATCGAGGACCAGTCGTCGATGGCGCCACGCGTGGTGGCCAAGACCGCCGAGATCATCGAGCGCATGCGCTATCTCGTGGCGATGGAGCTGATCTTCGCCGCCACCGGCGTGGAGTTGCGCGGCGTCGTCGACAGCATGGGCGAAGGGCCGCAGCGCACCTTCGCCGCCGTGCGCGCGCTGGTCAGCCCGCTCGACGACGACCGCGAGATGAGCACCGACATGACGCGGATGGCGCGAATCGTGGCCGGCCCCCGGTGCTGAGCCAGCGCCCCCTCCGCCTGCTCCAGCGCCAGGTCGAGCCTATTGGTAAGGACCTCTGAGGTTCAGGCCCTCCGCCAGAAGGCAGAAGCGGTCGCTCAGCCGGACGAGTTCTTGGCCCTGTTCGGCTACGACCTTGCCGCGTTCTGCTGGCGGCGTGTCCGCCAAAGCCTTCCACAACCGGCTTTGCCGATCGCAGAGATCCGCCAGTTCGGAGCATTCGCTGGCGGTCAATTTAAGAAGGTGATCCGCCGTCACCGGCCCGATGCCTGGGGGCGTCGTCGCCCCCAGGGAAAGATAATCCGCAGGCACGGTGCCCTTGGCATTGCTCACCGATTTGCGGCAGATGACGTCGAACAGCTGGTCGACTGCCTGTTTGGCGCCGGCGACACGTGAGGGATGGTCCGTATCGGCAGCGGCGTGCGGCAGAAGTTCGAGTTTGTCGCCATGCTTTTCGACGAGGTCCAGATAGGGCAGCATCGGGCCTGAAAGAGCGCCGGTCGAGACATTCCTGAACAGATCGGCGTCGATAGCAGCGTGGCGCACCTGCCCGGCATCGAGGGCGTCGCCGAGCGCCGCAACGTCGACAAGCTCGCCGCGATCGTAGTTGACCAGCACCGCGCCCTTGTTCATGCGAGACAGGACATCCTTGCCGATGAGCCCGGCATTGGCGTAGCGGCCGGTCTGCGCATCCTGCTTGCCCAGGCCGACATGGACGCTGAGCACATCGGCGCCTTCTGCCGCATCGATAAGGTCTGGCGCGAAGGCAAAGCCCTCCGCTTCGATCCAGTCGCGGTGCCGTGGCCTTGCATGGATCACCACGCGCATGCCGAAGGCACGGGCGAGCTTGGCCACCTCCCTGCCGATATTGCCGTAGCCGATGATCGCGATGGTCTTGCCTTCGAGTTTCTCGGTCGGGAAATCACGCAATTCCCTGCCGGTGTCGAAAGCGCCGCGCGCCACCCGGTCGTGAAGCAAGCCGACCGGGAGATCCGGCAGCACTTTCAGGATCGCCTTCATCACCATCTGCGCCGTCGCGCGGCTGTTGATGCCCGGCGTGTTCATCAGCACGGCGGTGCCGCCCTCGCCGCTGCCGCCGCCCCAGGAACGAGAACCCATATTGCCGGTGCCGGCGCCGATCCGCACACCGGCCAGCGCAAAGACCGTCTCGGCGGGCAGGAAGGTCGCGGCCGCGATGACGGCGTCATAGCGCCCGTCGCCAGCGGCTTGGATCAGCTCGCCGCTTGTGCTGAGATCCGGCTGGTAGAAGAAATGCACCCGGCCACGTTCGAGGCCTGTTTTGTCGCCAAGTGCGGACAGGTGGAAGCGGCCGCCCTTGGCCTCGATATGCGCGCGCACCTCGCTCGGGTCAGGTTTGCCGTCGGGTCCGAAGCGCAGGCCGACCAGATCGCAGATCAGCACGGCGTAGGCGCTTTGCGGGTCGATCGGCTCCAAGGCCTGTGCGCTGGTGTTTGCGGTCACGTCGTTTCCCCCATGCAAGGCCTGCTGCGACACCAAGGAGGTGTCCTGAACAATCAGAACCTATCCGCCCGGAAGGGCGTCAGCTCGATCACAGGCGGCAAACCGGCGGCAAGTTGCGACACGATCTTGCCGGTGACGGCGTCGCCAATGAGGCCCTGATGGCCATGGCTGAAAGCATAGATGATGTTTTGGCCCGTGACGCCGGACAGTCCGATCTAGAGGCTGGGTCCCAGCTTGATCAGGCTGCCGTCGCTGAAGCGGGATTGACGGAACCTGCGAAGATCATGTCCGATCTCGTTTCCCTGGACGAGGTCGGACACGACGCGGCCCATGCCGGGCCCGATGCCGAAGCCGTGACCACTCATCCCGGTGGCGATAACGAGACCCGGAATTTCGGCGGCCCGATCAACGACCGGCACGACATCCGGCATGGCATCGATCATGCCCGCCCAGCTTGCCTTGATCGGCACCGTCTTGAACTGCGGGAACAGTGCGGTGAATTCGCGGTCGATATCGCGCAGCGCCGAGGCTTTGGGGGCGGGATTGAGGATGCGCATCCGTTCGAACGGGCTCTCCTCGTCCGCGTGCCATTTGCGTGGCGTTGACCAGCCGTCCGGAAACCCTCGCGGTGCCGCTGGCAGATAGTGGGTGCCAAAAGGATTGGCCATCAGAGCGGGAACATATTTGCGCGCGTGGCGAAAAGCGTCAGGCCCGATATACAGCTGATTGGAGCCTCCGGATGCCAGCGTGTAGCCGCCATCCTGCCTGCGCCGGAACGCAATATGGTCGTCCGCGACGGCACCCGCATGGATATCGGGCATGGGTCCGGTCGCGGCGACGGTCGCCCTGACGCTGAGCTGCGGAATGGAAACGCCGTGCGCGCGCAGGAACAGCGACGTCCAGGCACCACTTGCCACGACAGCGTTCGAGGTGGCGATACGGCCCTGCTCGGTCCAGACCCCGCTGATGCGTCCGGCCGATATGTCGAGCATGCGCGCCGCACAATTCTCGATGATGGTGACGCCCTCACGGGCGGCCAGGCGGGCAAGTGCCGGCACCGCGACCCAGGGCTCGGCGCGCATGTCCGATGGGGTGGTCATTGCGCCCTTGAAAGAGCGCGACATGGCCGGGATAAACTTGGCTGTCTCTGCCTGGTCGAGCAGACGCGTGTTGACGCCGTGGCTCTTGGCTACTTCCAAGAACTTGGCGAAGCCGGCCATCTCCTTGTCCGTTCGCGCAAGATAGGTAACGCCGGCCTGCTTCAGTCCGATGTCCTCGCCGCACTCCTCGGCCAGTTGCCGCCAGAGGCGTTGCGCTTCGATGACAACCGGCAGTTCATCGGCATCGCGACCCTGCTGCCGGATCCACCCCCAGTTCCGCGACGACTGCTCGCCGGCGATGCGGCCCTTCTCCAGCAATGTCACCGAAATGTTGCGCCGCGCCAGGAACAGGGCCGTGGTGACGCCGATGACGCCGCCGCCGATGACCACAACCTCGCAAGCCTTCGGCAGCGGCGCCTGAAACTGGATCGGCATGGCCTCGGTGAAGGGAAAACTTGTCAAGGAAGACTGACCTCTTGCTAAAGCCGCGCCAGCCCGCGCTGCCTGACCGGCGCTTGCGTGGACTGTCGGCGCTGCGTGACAGAACTGATAGTCCGTCGAGGCTGGGTCTCGCTGGAGAATCTGCGCGTCAAAGCCACAAAATTGTTTAGGGCAGTGGATGTCGCCTCGGCGCCATGACATGAATTTTGAGGGCAAGGCGGCGAACGCCGGCATCGCCCGTCAGGCACAGTGCGATGGCGCCATTGGCCCCTTGAAGGGCCAAGCCGGACACGCGTAACATCACGCGATCAGAACTGAGTCTGCTTCATTCGTCCGGGCTAATGTCCGGATTGGACTGGATATTTTCCTTGCCTACGGATGCAACCAGCGGCGCGGCGAAGCGCGGCAAATCGTTTGCCCATGTGGCGGAAGCCTCCTGGGGCAAGGGCCTCAGCACCTTGCTGCGCATCGTGCGCATGACGCTTCGCCATCCCTGGCAGGTCGCCATCACCCTGATCTCGACCTTCATCGCCGCGACGCTGCAGCTTTTCATCCCACGCCTGCTGGGACGCGCCATCGACCAGGCGCAAGGCGTGATGGCTGCCAATGGAGGCACTGTCGCGGAACAGGCACTATGGCACACGGCGCTGACGCTGCTGGTCGTCAGCGTCCTGCGCGGTCTCTTCACCATGGCGCAAAATTACTATGGCGAGGCCGTCGGCCACCGGACCGGCTATGAATTGCGGCTCGCCTTCTACGAGAAGATCCAGCGCCTGAGTTTTTCGTACCACGACAAGGTCCATACCGGCGATCTGATCACGCTCGGGCTGCTCGATCTCGATGGCGTGCGCATGTTCTTTTCCACCGGCATATTGCGCGTGGTGCTGCTCGGCGTGCTGATCGGCGTCGGCGCCTATCTGCTGATCAGTACTGATCTCGTGCTCGGGCTGCTCAGCCTGAGCTTCGTGCCATTCGTCGCCTGGCGCTCCTCGGTGACCCAGCTCAGGCTGCGCAGCACCTGGTTGACGCTGCAGGAGCGGCTGTCCGTACTGAGCCGGGTGATGGACGAAAATCTCGGCGGCATCCGCGTCGTGCGCGCCTTCGCGGCGCAGCGCCATGAGCTCAAAAAATTCGACCGCGCCAAGCAGGCTGCGCTGGAGCTGGCCAATGAGCGCGTCGACATCCGCGTCTCCAACACCAGCGCCATGAATTTTTCCTTCCTGGCGGCGATGGGGCTGGTGCTGTGGTTCGGCGGCCAGAAGGTGATCGCGGGCCAGATCAGTGTCGGTACATTGGCGCAGTTCCTCACCTTCATGACCATCCTGCAGATGCCGGTGCGCCAGCTCGGCCTGATGGTCAACTCGTTCGCGCGCGCCTCGACCTGCGGCACGCGGCTGTTCGAACTGCTCGACGCTGAACTCGACATCGAGGACGCACCCGATGCCAGGGATCTCGTCATCACCGAGGGCGTGCTGCGCTTCGACAATGTCGGCTTCCGCTATGAAGGCGCGGGCGACCGTCCGACCCTGTCCGGCATCTCCTTCGAGGCGAGGCCCGGCGAGACGATCGGCATTGTCGGCCCGCCCGGCAGCGGCAAGTCGACCATCGCGCATCTGATCCCGCGCTTCTACGATGTCACCTCCGGCGCGATCACCATCGACGGCCAGGACATACGAAAGGTCACGCTGCAATCTCTGCGCAAAGTGGTGGGCGTGGTGCAGCAGGACGCGTTTCTGTTCACCACCTCGATCGAGAACAACATCGCCTACGGCAATCCCTGGGCGCGCGAGACCCGCATCGGCCAGGCCGCCGAGTATGCGCAGCTGCACAACTACATTATCGGGCTTCCGGCCGGTTACACCACGGTCGTCGGCGAGCGCGGCGCGTCGCTTTCCGGTGGGCAGCGGCAGCGCCTGACCATCGCGCGCAGCCTGATGCTGCGGCCATCGGTTCTGGTCTTCGACGATTCCACCGCGGCCATCGATGCCGGCACCGAACAGCGCATCCGTGCGGCGATGAAGCGCTTCGCCAGGGATCGCGTCACGCTGATCATCTCGCACCGGCTGAGTTCGCTGATGCATGCCGACCAGATCCTGTTCGTCGAGGGCGGCCGCATCGTCGAGCGCGGCACGCATGAGGAACTGCTGGCGCTGGGTGGGCGCTACCGTGCGCTCTACGACCTGCAGCTGCGGCCGGATGATGACCGGCTCGAGGGAGCCGCGTGATGTCGACGCCGGACGACGACGAGAAGGACGACAAGAGCGGGCGGCCGACCAAGGCGGTGGTCGGCTCGCACCGCGACGAGGAAGAGGTTTTCGGCAAGGCCTATGATCCGCGCATCATCAGGCGGATCTGGAGTTTCGTCAGACCCTATCAGGGCCGGATCTTCATTTCGGTGGCGGCGGTGCTGGTGTTCACGCTGACGCAGCTGGCGATCCCGCTGGTCATCCGCTACGCCATCGACCACGGCATGGCACCTGGCAGGCTCGACCGCTCGGTGATGATCTCCGCGATCGTCACCTTCACCGTGATCATCCTCATCAACTACGCCGCCAGCCATGTGCAGGAAAGCGTCGTCGGCAAGGTGGCGGAGAACGTGCTCTCCGACCTGCGCCGCGCCATGTTCAGCCATCTGCAGCGCGTCTCGCTCAGCTTCATGGACAAGACCGAGGTCGGCCGGCTGATGTCGCGCCTGCAGGGCGACGTCAATTCGATGCAGGAATTTCTCGAGACATCGGTGATGTCGGTGGGCGATATCGTGCTTCTGTTCGGCATCGTCACAGTGCTGCTTTGGCTCGATTTCCGGCTCGGGCTGCTGACGTTGTCGACCATGCCGATGCTGTTCATCGTGCGGCTGTTCTGGCTGCCGCGCGCCAAGGTCGCCTTCATGGCCGCGCACGAGACCAACTCCATCGCCAACGGGGCGCTGGCCGAAGGCATCCATGGCGTGCGCACGGTGCAGAGCCTGGAGCGCCAGCACGTCAATTTCGACCTCTATGACGAGAAGGTGCTGGCCAACCTCAACGCCCATCTGCGGTCGGCGAAATATGCGCAGGTGATGGTGCCGATCGTCGACACGCTGACCGGCATCGCCATGGCGACGGTCATCGTCGTCGGCGGCTCGATGGTGCTGTCGCACAGCCTCGACGTCGGCGTCATGGTGGCGTTCCTGTTCTACATCCAGCGCTTCTTCGACCCGATCCGCTCGCTCACCATGCAGTACAGCGTCATGCAGCGCGCCATGGCTTCCGGCCAGCGGATCTCCGAAGTGCTCGACGTGCCGGTGGATGTCAGCGACAAGGACAATGCGGTGGCGCTGTCGCGCGACACGGACGGCTCGGTCGAGTTCAGGAACGTTACCTTCGGCTACCGGCCGAACCAGCCGGTGCTGAAGAACATCTCCTTCCGCGTAAACCCGGGCGAGACCGTAGCCCTTGTCGGCCCGACCGGGTCGGGCAAGTCGAGCTCGATGGCGCTGGTGCACCGCTTCTACGATGTCTGGTCGGGAGAGGTGCTGGTCGGCGGGCATGACGTGCGCGACCTGACGCAGGATTCGCTCGGCGACCAGGTGGCCATGGTGCTGCAGGAGCCGTTCCTGTTCTCCGGCACGGTGCTGGAAAACATCCGCTACCACAAGACAGCAGCCAGCCGCAAAGAAGTGGTGCGCGCGGCACAGGCCGTCGGCGCGCACGACTTCATCGAGCAGCTACCCGATGGCTACGACACCGAACTCGAGCAGCGCGGCGGCAACCTTTCGCTCGGCCAGCGCCAGCTGATCAGTTTTGCGCGGGCGCTGGTGGCCGACGCCAAGATCCTGGTGCTCGACGAGGCCACGGCCAGCATCGATTCCTACACCGAGATGCTGATCCAGAAGGCGCTGATCACCTTGCTGGAGGGCCGCACCGGTCTGGTCATCGCCCACCGGCTCGCCACCATTCGCGGCGCCGACCGCATCATCGTGCTGCAGAATGGCGAGATCGTCGAAAGCGGCAACCACGAACAGCTGATGCAGAGGAAAGGCCTCTACGCGCGCCTCTACAACATGAACTACGCTTCGTTCGACGACATTTCCGAGGAAGAGATGGGACTGGACGCGGCGGTCGGCAAAGCGACGTGAGGGGTGCCGGTAGGGGTTCGAACCGCCCCTGCCCTCCCGAGAAGACTTATTTGCGAGATCCCTTGGCGCGGCCGCTGACCAGCACGCTGTCCTCGGCACGCAGATACAGAAATCCGGGAATCGAGATCAGCGGGATGATCGCGGTCAGCATGGCTCCCACTGGGTCAGCAACAGTTGAGTGCCCGGGGCTACGCCATCTCGGGACGTCTTGACGCCTCGCGGATCGCCTTGTGCACGCCGCGCTGCAGATCCATGAAGGCCGGGGTTTCCATCACCTCTTCCCGGCGCGGCCGCTCGATGTCGACATTGAAGGTCTGCATGATGCGCCCCGGGCCGATCCCCATGACGACGATGCGGTCCGACAGGTAGACCGCCTCCTCCACGTCATGCGTGACGAACAGGACGGTCAGCCGGTGTTCCTCCCAGATCTGGGTCAGCAGTTCCTGCATCTGGTGCCGGGTCAAGGCATCGAGCGCGCCGAAGGGCTCGTCCATCAGCAGCATCTTGGGCCGATAGGACAGGGCACGCGCAATGGCGACGCGCTGTTTCATGCCGCCCGACAGTTCGGACGGATAGCGATCGGCGCTTTGCGAAAGCTTGACGAGGTCGAGGTGCTCGAGCGCGATCTCGCGGCAGGCCGTGCGATCGTAACCGGCGGCCTTGAGAGCGAACTCGATGTTCTGCCGCGCCGTCAGCCAGGGAAGCAACGTGTAGGACTGGAAGACGACGCCACGATCGAGACCCGGCTGCAGGATCGGCGCGCCATCGATGCTGAGATCGCCGGCATCGAAATCCTGCAGTCCGGCGACGATCGACAAGAGCGTGCTCTTCCCGCAGCCCGACGTGCCGACAAGGGAGACGAATTCGCTGTCGGCAAGATCGAGGTTGATGTCGCGCAGCACCTGCGTGCGCCGCTCGCGCGTGCCGAAACTCTTGTCGAGACCGGCGATGCGCAATTTGGGAACGGTCATCGGCGGTTCCTCATTGCGAATGGCCATCCTGCCGGAACAGCACCTTTTCCAGAGCCTTCATGACCTGGTCGGTAATGAGGCCGAGCACGCCGAGCAGCAGGATGTAGCCGATGATGGTGTTGGTCTGGAAATAGCGCTGCGACACGGTGATGCGATAGCCCAGGCCGGATGTCGCCGCGACAAGTTCGGCCAGCACCAGCCAGGTCCAGGCCCAGCCGAGGCTGATGCGCAGCGTATCCCAGATGCCGGGCAAGGCGCTGGGTACGACGATGCGCGTCAGGATCTTGCGGTCCGGCAGGCCGAGCGTGCGGCCAAGGCCGATGAAATCGGCGGGAACCCGTTTCACATTGTCCATGATCATCAGCACCTGCTGGAAGAAGGTGCCGATGAAGATGATCAGGAATTTCTGCGTGTCACCGGTGCCGGCCCACAGGATGGAAAGCGGCACGAAAGCGACGACCGGCATGTAGCGGATAAAATCGACCAGCGGCTCGATGGCCGCCTCCCAGGAGCGGAAGCTGCCGATCAGCACGCCGATCGGGATCGACAGGGCCGAGGCGATAAGGAAGCCGACGGAAATGCGGTACGCCGAGGCAGTCAGGTCCACCCACAGCGTGCCGTCGGTGGCGAGCTTGGCGATCTGGGTCGCGACGCTGCCCGGCGACGGCAGGAAGATGGGCTTCACCCATTCCAGCCCGGTCGCCGCCCACCAGGCAAGGCCAAGCCCGACAAAGACGGCCACAGCGATCATCAGGAAGCGCGTCCTGGCGATGGGCACGCCGATGCCCGAGGATCGGCGGCGTCGCGCCTGTTTCATGGCCGTCTTTGGCGCGGGATGACCCAAGCCGGTTTTCGCGGGAGGCTCCGCGGGCATCTGCGTTACCACCGCAATCCGGCCTTTGTCATTGCGCCGCCTTGACGAAGGATGGGTCGATCATCTGCTCCGGCGTCACGTCCGCCTGCAGCAGCTTGGCGTTTTTGGCGGCCGCCTCGACATCGGCGAAAGTCTTGGTGGTAAAATCACCGGTGAGCGCCGTCTTGTTTTCGGCGAGCGAGTAGTAGCGCACGCCGTCGAAAGCGGTGTTGAGGTCCTTGACGTCGGAGCCGACCGCCTTGGCGATGATGGCGCGGCCCCCGGGCGTATCTGAATTGTAATCCTTGAGTGCGGCGTCCCAGCTCTTGATCATCGCCAGCACCTGGCCGGGCCGCGACTTGATCACCTCGTCGCGCACCACCAGCACGTCGCTGATCAGGCCGGGATCCTCGCCGGCGGAAAACAGCAGCTTGACGTCCTTGTTCTGCGCCATGGCGACGGTGAGGTATGGTTCGTAGGTGACCGCGACCGGCACCTGACCCGCGATCAGCGCGCCGCCGGCGTCGGACGCCGGCATCGGAACGGCTTTCACATCGTCGATCGACATGCCGTTCTTGGCGAGCGCGTATTTGAGCAGGATGTCGCTCGTCGTGCCTTCCTCGAAAGCAACCTGCTTGCCCTTGAGGTCGGCGATGGAGGTGACGTCCTTGCCGGCGATGATGGCGTCAGCCGTCATCGAGACATCGAGCAGCAGCACGATCTTCACCGGCAGGCCGGCCGCCACCATGCCCATCGCCGTGTGGGTCGCGATGTTGGCGGCGTCGAGCTGGCCGCTTGCGAGCGCCGCGTTGATGTCCTTGTCCTCGGCGAAATTCACGATCTGGACGTCCGGCAAGCCGTTTGCCTTGAACAGGCCCTTGGCGTCGGCGACGTGCCACTGGCCGTAGCCAAGCCAGGGTTCGATGCCGATCTTGAACGGTCCGGCCTCGGGCGTCGTGGGAATGGCCGCGTCGGCCGCGCGGGCCGCGGGCGCGGCAGCGAGCCCAATGGCGGCGGCCATCATGAGCGCGCGAAATTGTCCTGCTAGGTTACGCATCATCTAGTTCCCCTTGATGATCAGACCGCTTTTTTACCCAGGCATCCGGTCTGGTGAGACTGCGGGTTTCCGCTCTTGCGGCACTGTGCCTCGGCGTCTTGCCCACCACTTCATGGTTGAAGTGCAGGGATATTTCAGCGTCAGCGGAAGCGGATGTCAAGGCTAAAATACATACATGCATATACAAGTTGGCATGACTTTATTTCCCCTGTGATCAGGCGCGTCCGCCCGCCCTTTCAGGATCGATGAAGTCGAGGAAATCCGTCACCCGATCGGCCCCGGCATCGGGTTCGCTGCCGACCAGGACGGCGACTGAAAAGGCGATGAGAGAAGAGACCGGCGTGTGGCCGCGCGCGCCGGCCCGCAGATTCATGACCAGGGTCGGCGACAGGAAAAGCCCCGAGCGCAGAACCGCCCGCCAGTCTGCCGGCAGCATGCCGCGTCGTTTCAGTTCGAGCAGCAAAGGCTGCCACAAAGCGGTCGCCTTGACCTGCAGCAGGTCGCGACGGACCGCGCTCAAATCCCAGTCCGTGTCGACATGGAGCAGATTTCCTTCCAGCCGCGCCTGCGCGCGAAAACTCTCCGTCGCRCTGGCCGGATCGTAGAGCCAGAATGGGTGGGCGAAGATGTTGTGGAAGGTCGCCTTCACCTCGGCCAGCAGCGTCGGGATGTGCGAGCCGGCAAAGGCCGGATCGAAGAAGGAGAGTTCCGCCTTCCCTGCCTTTTCGGTGTACCAGACATTGGCATTGTGGGCGTCGCCATGGGCGACCACGCCGCCAGCATCGGCAAGCCGATCCGGCCGCAAGCGCGCGGCCGCGGCGTCGAAAAGCTCGCCGATGCTGCTGGCGTAAGGCCGGCCGTTAATGACGAATTTCAGCCGGGAGAACCGATCCCAGTCGAGTTCCACGCCGGGAAAGACAAACGGCTTGCCGATATAGAAATCGGCCAGCCTGCCGCCCGGCGACAAACGCGTATCGGCGTCGATCAGCCGTTCATGGAACAGCCGGTGGATCGGCTCAGCCGAGACCTCCGCGACGGTCACCGGATGCAGCGTCCCGAGATAGACCTCGAGCAGCCTGGCGGACAGGTCGCGCTCGGCAAGAACCGCCTCGCGCCGCTTGCCTGTATTGTCCTCAATATCCAGCGCGAACAGCACATCCGAAAATCGCGGATCCGTGCGGCGGCGATAGACAAGGATCTGCTCGCCGGGCTGGGCCGACATATGGACTGGCTGGTCGACCGGCAGGCCGGCACGCGACAGGATCTCGGCTCGATAATACTCGCCGGTCATGCCCTCCTCGCGTTCCTCCTGATGGAACTTGAAGAAATAGGGCTGGCCGTCGCTGTCGAAGAACCCGTTCAGCGAATTCAGGCTGTATTTGTCGACATTGATGCGGACGTTATTGGCGGTCATGCCGAACAGATCGCCCAGCAAGGCCGCCAGCGCACGCTGCGCCTCGGCGACATCGTGCTGCGCCAGAGCGCGAATCCCAGCCGTGCGGCTCTGTGTCATCGGTCGCCCCTTTCAACCAATCCGTTCATCAAGGGTGAAAGCGCTTTTATCAATACATGTATATACATCTGCAGGAAAACCTCTGCGAGTTACCGTCGCCCTGTTGGCATCAGTTGGTCTTCGTGGGGGAATACCGGCTGCCGAGCGAATAGCGGCTGCCGGCATAGGTCAGCTTGCTGATGGTGGCGACGACCGCGCCAGTCCATGTGCGGCGGTGCAGAAACAGGCAGCAGCTGCCGAGATCGATGTTGAGATGCCGCGCCGTCTCTGCGTCGGCCGGGATGGCGGAAATGATGTGCTCGACCTCGGTCACCGGGGTCTTCTGCATGAGGTAGTCGTAAGTCGCCGTCTTCGAAAAATCCTGCTTGTCATAGTCGGGGATCAGGCTCGGATTGACGAAGCGCTCTTCCAATTGCACCGGCAGATCGTTCTCGAAATTGACGACGACCGAGTGATAGATCGAGACGCGCTTCGGGAACTCGAAGGACAAAGCGAGCTCCTTGGTCGGCATGATGGTTTCCAGCACGAGGACTTCGGAGCGATGCCTGTTGCCGCGCTCAATAATCTCGGCGGCGATGTTGTTGATCTCGATCAGGGTCGATTGCGGCCGAGGCGGCGCGATGAAGGTGCCGACACCTTGCAGCCGGATCAGGAATCCCGCCGCGGTCAGTTCCCGCAAGGCCCGGTGGACCGTCATGCGCGAGACACCCAGCGAAACCACCAGCTCGTTCTCGGACGGCAGCTTGCGATCCTTGCCCCACCGGCCCGTTCCGATGTTGGTCAGGATGTAGTCCTTCACCTTCTCGTAAAGGGGGCTCGCCGTGTCGGGCAAATCGATCATGTCAAAATCCTTTCCGGCAATTTATCGAAAATCACGCCGGCTCAACAGGTTGCCGCATGCGGATGATTGTTTTCAAGCCATCGCTTTGCCCCGCCAACAGCCGCTCATAGGCGGCCGGAGTGTCGTCGAGATTGATCTCGCGATCGATCAGGGCCAGCAGCGGTTCGCTCAATTCACCCAGCATCCGCACCGCGTCAGGCAGTTCGTCGGCGAAGGCATGGCACCCCAGCAGCGCGATCTCGCGTTCGACCAGAAGGTTGGGGTCGATGTCGAGACGGCCATGGAAGATGCCGACCATCGCCACCGCGCTGCCGGAATCGAGAACGCCGAGCAACTGGGTGAATGCAGCAATGCTACCGGTCGCCTCGACGGCCGCCAGCAGTTGGGCATTGTCGGTCGCAGCGGCAATCGCAGCGCGGTCGAGGTCGACGCTTGTTGCGCCAGTCACCCGCGCCACGCGGGCAGAGCGCGCCTCGTTGCGGTCGGTGACAAGCACCGTGCCAGGGAAAGTCCGGGAGAGCAGCAGCGCGGCGAGACCACCGATCGGACCGCAGCCGACGACAAGCACCGAACCTGCCGTCTTCGGTAGACGCCGCACCGCGTGCAGCGCCACCGCGAGCGGCTCGGCCATCGCCGCGACCCGCTCGTCAAGTGCTGCATCGACGACATGCAGCAGACGCGCGGGCAACACCGCCTGTTCAGCAAAGCCGCCGTCGCAGACTTCCCCGACGAAGCCCAGCGAAGCGCAGAGATGGCGCCTGCCGGCACGGCATTGCGCGCACTCGCCACACCAGAAACGGGAATCGGCGACCACCCTGTCGCCGACGGCGATGGTCCCGACGCCCTCGCCCACCGCGATCACCGTCCCGGTCAGCTCGTGGCCGGCCGTCGAGGGCGACCGGCCTATCCATTGGCCGGTGCGGAAATTGTGCAGGTCCGAACCGCAAATGCCGGCGGCGTCGACCCTGAGCTTCACCCAGCCGGCATCCGGAATGCCTGGCGGGGCAACGTCCTCCACCCGCAGATCGCCGGGTCCATAAAGCCGTGCCGCCTTCATCGCCATCGTCTCCGTTCAACCGGCGAGATAGCGGTCGCGGATTTCCGAGACCGCGTTTTCGTGCGAGCTGAAGCCCTCGTAGCGGGCGAGCCTGCGGGCATGTTTCGCCAGTTCCGGATAGGCGGCCGAGGTGACATAGCCGACCGACGAGCGCTTGACGAAATCCGTCACCGAAAGCGGCCCATAGGTCCGCGCCCAGCGGCTGGTCGGCAGCACGGCATTGGGCCCAAGGACGAAGTTGGCAAGCGTCACCGGCGTGTGCGGTCCCATCAGGATCTCGGCCGCCTCGGTGATGTGTCCAAGATGCGCGAACGGCTCCTTCGACAGGATTTCCAGATGTTCGGGCGCATAGTCGTTGATGAAGCGGTAGCTGTCTTCCAGCGACGCGGTCAGCACGATGCCGCCGCGCTTTCCGGTCAGCACCGCGCGCGAAAATTCCACGCGCTGTTCGGTCATCCGTGACCAGTGTTGCGGGAGTGCGGCGAGTGCTGCCTCGGCGACCTTGCGGCTGTGTGTCACCAGATAAGCCGAGGAATCCGGTCCGTGCTCGGCCTCGATCAAAAGATCAAGCGCGGCGAGGCCACCATCGACACTGTCATCGGCAAAGATGATGGCTTCCGACGGACCGGCCGGGAGACCGGTGTTGATGATCGAGGACAAAACACTTTTGGCCGCAACCACCCATGGGCTGCCGGGGCCGACGATCTTGAGCGCCGGCTTCACCGTCTCTGTGCCATAGGCAACAGCGGCGACGGCCTGGGCGCCGCCGCATTTGTAGACAGTGTGCACGCCAGCGAGGCGCGCGGCGACCAGCGTCGCCGCATCCACCGAACCGTCCGATGTCGGCGGCGTCACGATCGCGATCTGCGGCACGCCGGCAATGACGGCCGGAACCGAGGTCATCATCGTCACCGACGGAAAGGCGCCCTTGCCGCGCGGCACGTAGAGCGCGACCGAGGCGATCGGCGTGTATCGGTCGCCGGCATAGGCGCCCGGCCGGACTTCCTTGAGCCACATCGTTTCGGGCCTCTGCTCCTCATGGAAGCGCCTGATATTGTCAATGCCGAAGCCGATGCTTTCCACGACATCCTTCTCGACCTTGTCGAAGGCCGCGTCGAACTCGGCTTCCGACACCTTCAGCCCGCCTTCGGCGACATTGGCCTTGTCGAGTTCCCTGGCAAAGCGGACCAGCGCGGCGTCGCCCTCATCCTTCACGGCCTGGATGATCGGGCGGACCTTCTCGACGAAATCCGACAGATCGCCCTCGGCGCGTTTCAGCAAGCCGGCCCGCTGGTTGGCGTCGAGCGATGACAGATCGTGGAAGCTGATGTCGGACATGGATATTCCTCTTTGTTGGAACGTAATGTGCCGGCCGGTCACATTGCGGAAGACTTTGATTTCGAGCCTGTGGCGAGCCTCAAATCGATGCCAGGAACCCGCCATCCACCGGAATGGACTGGCCGGTGATGTAGGCCGCCGCATCCGAGGCAAGGAAGACGGCGACGCCATGCAGGTCGCCGAGATCGCCGAAACGGTGCTGCGGGATCTTGGCGAGCATGGACTGCTGCCATGCCTCGTCGCTGTAGAACACATCGGTCATCGCCGTCCTGAAGTAACCCGGGGCGATGGCGTTGACCCTGATGCCAAGCCCCGCCCACTCCGCCGCCAGCGCCCGTGTCATGCCGAGCAGGCCAGACTTCGACGAGCCGTAGGGCACCGCGGTCGGAATGCCGACTTCTGAAGTCAGCGAGCAGAGATTGATGATGGCGCCGCCACGCCCGACGTCGCGCATCTGTTGTGCCGCGGCCTGGGCGCAGAAGAACGCTCCCTTGAGATTGGTGTCGACGATCCGGTCCCACAGCGCCTCGTCGACGTCGAGCGAGGGCCTGACCTCTTCCATTCCGGCATTGTTGACGAGGATGTCGAGACCGCCAAGCAGGCCGGCTGCCTCGGCGGTGGCTGTCCGGCAGCGGCCGACATCGGTGACGTCGAGGGCAATCGCATGCGCAACACCGCCGGCGGCACGGATCGCCGCTGTCGTCTCCTCCAGCGACGCCAGGCTACGCGCGGTGATCGCGACGTCGGCGCCGGCCGCGCTTAGCGCCTCGGCGATGCTGCGGCCGATGCCGCGGCTGGCGCCGGTGACAAGCGCCTTCCTGCCGGCAAGATCGAACAGAGAAGCATTGCGCATGTGATCCTCCTTGCCGATGCCGAGCTTCCGCTTCCATGGCGAGACTATCAGATCAAGTTACATATACAAGCATATACAAACCGTTTCGGCTACGCTACTCCTCAACAAAATTCGCGGCACCGGCGTGCCTGTCGGTGACCTGGCGCGCCCGGGGAGGATGCAGCGAAACCCGGTGTTTGAGAACCCGGTCGATGACGGGAGTCGACCGGCAGCAGAGGAGCCCGCCCGTGTCGAAAGCCGCAAATATGGTCCGAACCGAAGTCATACGCCTGTCGCCTTACAATTCCGGGCTGACCATCGCCGAGGTCATGCAGCGATATGCTCCAGCCAGGATCGCCAAGCTGGGCTCGAATGAAAACCCGCTTGGTCCGAGCCCGACGCTCGCCACGATGATGCAGGCCGGCGCCGAGATGTTCCGGCTCTATCCAGACCCCGCCGGACGCGCACTGCGCCAGGCGATCGCCGCCAAATATGAATTCAGCGAGGATCAAATCATTCTCGGCAATGGGTCGGAGGACCTTCTTTCCGTTGTCAGCCGTGCCGTGTTGCGGCCTGGCGATACAGTCGCCACGCTCTATCCGTCGTTTCCGTTGCACGAGGACTACGCGACGCTGATGGGCGCGAGCATCAACCGTGTCGCCGTCAATGACGATCTTACCATCAATGTCGACGCCCTGATCGAGGCGGTGCACGAGCGCCCGCGCATGCTGCTGTTCTCCAACCCGATGAACCCGGTCGGCAGTTGGCTGTCCGCCGGCGATTTATCGAGGGTTCTGGACGCGGTTAGCGACGAGACGCTGATTGTCGTCGACGAAGCCTATGCCGAATATGCCGAGGGCGACGACTATGCCTCGGCGTTGCCTGACCTCGGCAAACGCGACCAGCCCTGGATCGTGCTGCGGACATTTTCCAAGGCGTTCGGACTTGCCGGATTGCGGATCGGCTTCGGCATCGTCGGTGACCCGGAATTGCGCGGGCTGCTCGACAGGGTGCGCACGCCCTTCAACGCCAATGGCATGGCGCAGGCGGCCGCGCTGGCGGCGCTGGCCGACGAGGAACACCTTGCAAGGGTCGTCGCGCTGGCCAAGGCGGAAAGAACAAGTGTCGAGAATTTCCTCAGGAGCAAGGGCGTCGAAGTTGCCGCTTCGCGAGGCAATTTCCTGTTCTTCAACTGCCGGCAAAATGCCAGCACGTTCGCCGAGGGCCTGTTGCGCGAAGGCGTCATCGTAAAACCCTGGAAGCAGGACGGTTTTGACAGCTACGTGCGCGTCAGCATCGGCTCGCCTGCGGAGAACGACCACTTCATGGCGGCGCTGTCGCAGCAGTTGTGATTTCCCGAAAGCCATGCTGAATTGACTGGTGCGCCCGGCACGATATTCGAGGGTCTGCCGTTCCCTCTTGGAGTTTCTCGCAGGTGGTACATCGCCTTTCGTCCAATGCTTCCACCCAGCCTCTCTGACCTGCGTCCCTATCGGTCACTTTGACGATGTCCAATATGCTCGAAAGCAGCCCACCCCGGAGCCTCTACCGCGAAACGGCCGGGGGCACCGGCAAATACCCCGCCCTTGCCGGCGCGCAGCGGGCAAGGGTCGCCATTGTCGGCGGCGGCTTCACCGGCCTTTCCACCGCTCTGCACCTGGCGGAAGCCGGCGACGACGTTGCCGTGCTCGAAGCCCAACAGCCGGGTTGGGGCGCTTCGGGCAGGAATGGCGGCCAGGTCAATCCCGGCCTCAAATACGATCCCGACACGATCGAAGCGATGTACGGCCCTGAGCTCGGGCCGCGGATGATCGATCTCTCCTATGGCGCGCCGGATTTCACCTATGGCCTCATCAAGCGCCTGTCGATTGCCTGCGATGCGCGGCAGAACGGCACCATCCGCGCGGCGATCCGGCCGAAGCCGGAAGCCGCGGTGCGGACCACGGCCGCGCAATGCGAGCGGCGCGGCATGCCGGTCAGCCTGCTGGACGCGCAGGCGATGGCAGCGCGAACCGGAACGGACAGATACATAGCCGGCCTGTTCGACGCCCGTGGCGGTGACCTCCACCCCCTGAAATACACGATCGGCCTGGCAGCCGCAGCTAAGAGCGCCGGCGCGCGGATATTCGGCGGCAGCGAAGTCCTCTCGCTGAAGCGGGAGGCTGGCCGATGGGTCCTCAAAACCGCGAACGGCTCTGTCAGCGCCGAGAAGGTGCTTGTTGCGACCAACGGTTACACCGGTTCCCTGTGGCCAGGCCTGGAGCAGTCGCTGGTTCCGGTGTTCAGCGCGATCGCGGCGACTGAGCCGCTTCCGCCGGCGGCCGCGGGCCAAATTCTCCCCGACAGGCCCGTCCTCTACGAAGCCGGCAACATCACGGTGTACTACCGTGTCGACGCCGAGAGGCGTCTTCTCATGGGCGGCCGGGGACCGATGAAGCCCATCGGCGACGCGTCCGCCATCCGCTACCTCACCGACTATGCGCTGCGGCTGTGGCCGGCGCTCGAGGGAATACGCTGGACGCATGGCTGGAACGGCCGGGTTGCGATCACCAAGGACCATCTTCTGCACATCCACGAGCCGGAAGACGGCGTGCTGATCTGCCTTGGCTACAATGGCCGTGGCATCGCCATGGCCTCGGCGATGGGCGCTGCCCTGGCGCAACGCCTGCGCGGCGACGAGACGTCGCCGTTCCCCATGCCGATATCGCCGCTCAAGCCAATCCGGTTTCACCGCTTCTGGCCTATCGGGGTGAAAGCGGCGATCCTTTCGGGGCGGCTGAAGGACCGTTTCGGCCTCTGACGCGAAGGGCTCGCCCGGCCTGTTCTTATCGATATTTCGGAAACGTGTTGCCGGCCGGCGCGTTGGCCCAGCTCTGCAAGGTCTGGCCGCCATCGATCAGCCAGTCGACGCCGGTGACGTGCCTTGCCTCATCCGAGGCGAGGAAGGCCACGGCGGCCGCGACATCGTCCGGCTGGCCGATGCGGCGCAGCGGGATGCGGTCGGCGAAATGCTGGACGCTGCTCTTGAAATCGCCGTCGCCGGAGGCCGGCACGCCGAGCGTCGTCTCGATCACACCGGGGCAGATGGCATTGACGCGGATGCCATAGGGCGCGGCATCGAGTGCGGCGACCCGCGTCAGCCCGACCACGCCATGCTTCGAGGCGACATAGCCGGCACCGCCGGTAAGCACATCCCAGCCCGCCATGGACGATCCCATATTGACGATCGAGCCGCCAGTCCCGGCCTTGATCATCGCTTGGAGCGACGCCTGCAGGACGAGGAAGATGCCGCGCAGATTGATGCGAATGATGGTGTCCCAATCCTCGACAGGCAATTCGTGCACGGGAGCAACGACGCCGGAAATGCCGGCATTGTTGAAGACCACATCGAGCCCGCCCAATGTCTCGACTGTGGTTTCGACGGCGCCGCGCACATCCGTCTCGTTGGTGACGTCGGCTTCGATGGCGATGGTGTTGTCGCCGAGAGAGCCAGCGAGTTCCCGGGCCGCAGCCCCGTTGCGATCGACGATGGCGACCCGCGCGCCCTCATCGAGGAAGCGCCGGACCGCGGCGCTGCCGATGGCGCCGGCGCCGCCGGTGACAAGAATCCTCTTCTGGTCGAACCGCTTCATCCCTCGGTCTCCGGCTTTGGGTAGGAACGCCATGAATGCTCCGGCGCGAAGCCGAGCGTCTGGCGCGCATGGACCGTGTCCAGCACGGAGCTGAAGCCAGCGATCGGCCGGGACAGTGCGACGCCTGGATAGGCGCGGCGCACCAGCGCCTCGGTCTCCTCCTCCATGAAGGTGTCGGCGGCGCTGAGCAGGACGCGCAGATGACCGTCGCCTTGCCATTCCAGTGCCCGCAGGAAACCCTGCCCGGCGTCGCGCGCGTCGAGATAGGCCCACAGGTCGCGGGCGCTGTCGGCGGTGGCGCGGCGCGGGCCGACGCCGGCGAAGAAGGATTGCGGGGTCTGTATCCAGGGCATGCGGATGCTGACCGCCGAGAAGGCGCCGCGGCGCACCGCCGCGTCGACGATTTCCTCACCCAGCCATTTCGACAGGCCGTACGGATCCTGCGCGCCGACCGGGTGGTTCATGTCGACCGGCAGGTAGGGCGGAATGACCGTCTTCTCGAAGAAAGGATAGCCGAAGACGCTGAAGGACGAGGCATAGACGAAGCGCCCGATACCGGCCATGGCAGCAGCCTCGACGACATTGTAGGCGGTCGCGACATTGGTGTTGAACACCTCGCCGCCGGCACGCCCGGTCGGCCGCGGAATGGCCGCGACATGCACGACGGCATCGCAATCGCGCACCAACTGCAGGGTCGACCCAAGATCCGTCAGGTCGGCGGTGGCGTGCCGCCATGCACCCCCGGGCGGCGCCACGGTATCGATGCCCAGCACATCATAGCCGGCGGCAAGCAGAGCCCCCGCCACATGACGGCCAAGCAGGCCACTGGCGCCGGTGACGATCGTCTTCATATCACGGCCCTCGGCTCGGTAAGTTCAACGGCTCGAATATCATTGATGGTCATACAAATCGAGCACATGGTTGCCACCCCTTGTCAAGGCCATATCGCGCCGGACAAATAGCGCATACGCTTGTCGCAGCGGCGTGCGCAAGGCCGCTGACTACTGCTTAGCGCCGGACGGGATTGACTTGGCACCCGCCAGGGTTTTTTGTATGAGCATCAACGATCGACCAAAGGAGTCCGCCATGGCCGTGGACGTTTTTTCCTCACATCGACACGATGACGCGATGCGCCTTGATCCGAAGCGTGCAGCCATTGTCGTCATCGACATGGTCAACGAATTCTGCAAACCGGGCGGGGCCATGGTGCTGCCTGGATATGAGACGCTGGTCGGGCCGCAACTGGCCGTCATCGAGGCGGCGCGCGCGAGCGGCGTGCCGGTGATCTGGGTTCACGACGCGCACCGGCCGGGCATGCGCCGCGAGCGCGAATGGGTGAAGCGCACGCCACACTGCCTGGAAGGCAGCTGGGGACCGGAGATCATCGAAGATCTTGGCGCCCGCGATGACGAGATCCACGTCATCAAGCGGCGCTATTCGGCCTTCTTCCAGACCGACCTCGACCTGACACTGAAGGACATGCAGATCGACCAGTTGGTCATCTTCGGCGTAGTCACCAACATCTGCGTGCGATCGACTGTCCACGACGCGTTTTTCCAGGGCTATGAAGTGGTGGTGCCGAGCGATTGCTGCGCGGCGACCGGACCGCGCGAGCAGGAAAGCTCGCTCTACGACATAGCGACGCATTTCGGCGTGGTCAGCGATGCGGCTGATGTCGTCGCGGCGCTTCGCGATGGGACGTCGCTGCAACCGATCGAAGTCGCGGCTTGAACCATTCAGGGCCCGGCGCCCGACACAGGCAACAGGAGTCCGGTTTGACGACCGAAAAGAAATCCAAGAAAAGCGGGACGGCGAAGCAGCCGGACGGCAATGCGGAACCATTGAGCCGCGAGCAGGTGCTGGAGCGCTACGCCGAGACCGGATACGCTTTGGACCTGCACCCGGCGCATATTATCCGCAAGGCGCACCAGCGCGCGACGCTGCGTTTCCAGCAGGTCATGGCCGGCGAGGACCTGTCGCCGACCCAGTTCGCGGCCCTTGCCACGATCCTCAAGCATGGCGAGGTCTCGCAGAACCATCTCGGCCGGCTGACGGCGATGGATCCGTCGACCATCAGCATCGTCATGCGCAAGCTGCTCAAGCACGGGCTGATCACGCGCAGCGCTTCCGACACCGACCAGCGCCTGTCGATGATCGCGCTGACCGAAAAAGGCACCGAATACACGCTCGAGCGGCTCGCGCGCAGCGTGGAGGTCGGACGCCGCTTCCTGTCGCCGCTGTCGCCCGCCGAGCAGACGACGCTGCTGCGCCTGCTCAAGCGCATCAATGACGACGATCCATCGAATGGCGACGGCGGCAAGTAAGCCGCGCCAAGACCTTCCAGATCAGCAGAAATGAGAACCAATGCCCTCCGACCCCAAGTCGTCTGCCAACGCGCTCGTCATCCACAATATCGGACTGCTGATGAGCGGTGACCTCGGCCAGCCGATC
Source organism: Mesorhizobium sp. 01N446 (assembly GCF_056399285.1). Classification (NCBI taxonomy): domain Bacteria; kingdom Pseudomonadati; phylum Pseudomonadota; class Alphaproteobacteria; order Hyphomicrobiales; family Phyllobacteriaceae; genus Mesorhizobium; species Mesorhizobium sp. 01N446. Next base: position 461,082 of record NZ_JBFTRA010000003.1, read on the forward strand.
CTGGATGCCGATACCATCGCCGTGGCGGAGGGACGCATTACGGGCATTGGCAAGGCAGGCGGCGTCAACGGCGGCGATGCGGCGACTATTATCGATGCGATGGGCTGCGCTGTGGCGCCGGGGCTCATCGACAACCATGTCCATCCGGTAGCCGGCGACTGGACGCCGCGGCAGAACCAGATCGGCTGGATGGATTCGACCGTGCATGGCGGCGTCACGTCGATCATTTCGGCGGGTGAGGTCCACACGCCGGGCCGGCCGCGCGACCTGGTCGGGCTGAAGGCGCTGGCGATCGCGGCGCAGCGGACCTTCTCCAACTTCCGCCCGAACGGCATGAAGATCCTGGCCGGCGCCCCCATCCTGGAACACGGCCTGGTCGAGGATGACTTCCGGTACCTCGCCGAAGCCGGCGTGACACTCATCGGCGAGGTCGGACTTGGCGGCGTCAAGGATGGTCCGACCGGCCGGCAGATGATCGCCTGGGCGCGCAAATACGGCATGACCTCGATGACCCATACGGGCGGCCCTTCCCTGCCCGGCTCCGGCCGCATCGGCGCCGATGTGGTGCTGGAGGTCGACGCCGACATCGTCGCCCACGTCAATGGCGGACCGACGGCACTTCCCGAAGCCGAGATCCGGCAGATCTGCGAAAACGGCTCGCGTGCGCTGGAAATCGTCCATAACGGCAATCTGCGCACCGGCTTGTTCGTGCTCGACCTGGCCAGGCAGCGCGGCGAGCTTTCACGCGTCATCCTCGGCACCGACAGCCCGGCCGGGTCCGGCGTGCAGCCGCTCGGCATCCTGAGGACGCTGACCATGCTGGCGTCGCTGGGCGGCATTGCGCCGGAAGTGGCGTTCTGTCTCGCCAGCGGCAACACGGCGCGCGTGCGCGGCCTGACCGACCGTGGCATCATCGAGGTCGGCCGCGCCGCCGACCTGATCTTCGTCGATCAGGCGATCGGCGGCGCCGGTGACGGACTGCTTGACAGTGTCTCGCTTGGCAATCTGCCGGGCATCGGCATGGTCGTCATCGACGGCGAGGTGCGGACCGGCCGCAGCCGCAACACCCCGCCGGCCATGCGCGTGCCGGAGGTCAGGGCCGCGTAGCGGCCTTCGCTGGCATCAGCTCACACCGTCGACCCCGACGATCCTTTCCTTGGTCAACCCGCCGACGCGCGCGTGCGGCCTGCCGGAATCGGTGACGGCGATGGCGACGACGATCTCGTCGGCGCGCGGCGCATCGGGGACACGGACCTCCATGCCGTCGAAATGGCTGCGCACCTTCGCCGCATCCTTGTGGCCGAGCGGAATGTCGAGCGGCACGCCGAGGCCGCCGCGCTTCTTCGACGAGGGAATGAGCGCGGCGCCCTTGCCCAGCACATCGCGGAACGGCGCGCCGAGCTTTGGATGAAGGATGGCGGCGGCATGTTCGAGTTCGCCGTCGGCGCCGACCGCGGCGGCCTTGCCGAAGCTCTCGACCTGATCGCCGGCAATGCCAAGCGCCGCCACCGCCCGCCTGGGCAGGATGTCGCCCAGGGCTTCGCCGATATCGACCAGCACCGACAGATTCTCGGCAAACACGCCGGCATAAGGGTTGCGGATCACCGCGATAGCCGCGGCACGCCGAGTCGGCGGGTCGACGGGGCGGCCGCCTTCGATCCGGGTTTCTTCGACGATGGTGATGATGCGGCGGATTTCCGCGCTCATCGCAATCCGTCCTCGCCCTTGATGTCGGCCGCCGCCAGGCCGCCGACCCGCGCATGGATGCGCGGGCCGGTCGTCATCGCCAGGATAACCGCCATCTCGTCGCTGCGCGGCGCATCGCCAACGCCGATCTCGATCGCGTCGAAATGGCTGCGCACATAGGAAGCGTTGATGTGGGTGATCGGAATGTCGATGCGCGTTCCGGGAGCCCCGACCTTCTTGGTCGAGGGTACGATAGCCCTGGCGTTGCCGAGCAGCTCGCGCATCGCATAGCCACCCGGATTGTGCCAGAGCGCGCCATGTTCAAGCTCGCCGGCGGCACCGACGATGGCTCCCTTGCCATAGCCTTCGACAGCGGCGACGCCACCGCCCATGGCATCGATCAAGCGCCGCGCCATTTCCAGGCCGAGCGGCTTCAGATCTTCCATGAAGCCAGTGATCTCCTCGACGTAACGTCCGGCAAAGGGATTGGCGATGACGGCGACGATCGCGCCCCGCTTGAGCGGATGTGCCGCGGGCGGCCCGCCTTCATGGAAGACCTCTTCGACCTGGACCAGAAATTTCCTGACCACCACAGCTGGCATTGCGCGTATCCTTCGTCCCGTCATTCATGAAAACTCGTTAGAGTATCAACAATTATGCATCACCGATATTTGTCAAGCACCGCGGTAAGAGGATGCCAATGACAGGCCCGGAAAACTGCATCGGATGACGATTGACAGCCTGTCGGGCCGCTCCTAAACTCATATGACCATCAACGAAATTGCCAGCATTCCGGCGGTGTGTGAGGATGGTCAAGGCGTGGCTTCAAAAGCTGAAAAAAGCTGAAGGGGAATGACATGAAAAGGGCGCTCAAGAGTTTATTTCTGGCCGGCACGATGCTGGCCGTTTCGTTGGGGTCGGCCGCCGCACAGGCCAAGGTTTCGGTGGCCGCCATCTCAGGATATTTCGCACAGGGCTTTGGCGTTTCGATCGTCAACGGCCTCAACAAGGCCAAGGCCGATTTCGGCATCGACCTCAAGCTGGTCGACACCGGCAATCGCGCCTTGGACTATGAGGAGCAGTTCGAGAACCTCGCCAAGGGCAAGCAATACGACCTCATCTTCGTCATGGGCTGGGAGCTGGTGGATTCGCTGCAGAAGGTCAGCAAGAAATATCCCGACCAGCGCTTCGTCTTCATCGATGGCGTGCTCGACAATCCCAAAATGATCTATGCCAACTTCGCCGAGGAACAGGGCTCCTTCGTCGCCGGCGCGCTGGCCAGCATGATCGAGGCCAAGGGCAGTGAATTTCCCAAGATCGGCGACGGCAAGGCAATCGGCTTCGTCGGCGGCCGCGACATCCCGGTGATCCGCAATTTCCTTGGCGGCTATGAGCAGGGCGCCAAATACGCCGCGCCCGATGTGAAGGTGAACTCCGTCTTCGCCGGCACCTTCGATGACCCGGCCAAGGGCAGCGAGCTCGCCCAGGCGCTGTACGGCCAAGGCTCCGACATTGTCTACAACGTCGCCGGCCCGACCGGTGAAGGCGTGATGCAGGCCAGTGCGGCCGCCGACAAATATTCAATCGGCGTCGATATCGACATGTGCGGCACGGCTCCCGGAAATGTGCTCGGCAGCATGCTGAAGCGCGGCGACATCGCCGTCTATACGCTGATCAAGGATGAGGTCGGAGGCAACAAGGTCACAGCCGGCACCCGCACCTTCGACCTTGCATCGGGCGGCGTCGAGTTCAAGGTCTGCGACGACATCGCGCCGAAGATCCCGGCCGACGTGACCACCAAGCTCGACGAGATCAAGAAGGGCATCCTCGACGGCAAGATCGTGATCGCCAAGGCGAAATAGGCAACCGCGCATCCCTCCCCAAGAAAGCGCTACGCTGATCCGCCGCGGCCTGCCGCGGTGGATCAGCGTCCAGTCTGCCAATCTGCGAGAACATCGTGTCGAACGCGCCGGGGTCCGCGCCCCTCCACAGCACAGTAGCGATGGCCGTCGAATTGACAGGCATCACCAAGCGTTTTGGCGCCTTCATCGCCAATGACGGCATCGGTCTTGCCGTGCGCCGGGGTGAGATCCACGCCATCATCGGCGAGAACGGCGCCGGCAAGACGACGCTAATGAACATCCTTTTCGGCCTGCTGCAGCCGGACGAAGGCTCGATCCGACTGAATGGCGAGGCGACGGTGGTCGCCGACCCGGCCGCCGCCATCAAGGCTGGGCTTGGCATGGTGCACCAGCATTTCAAGCTGGTGCCTTCGCTGTCGGTCGCCGACAATGTCTTTCTCGGCATGGAAATCCGGCGTCATGGATTGATCGACCACGCCGCGCAGATCGCGCGCACGCAGGAACTGTCGAAGCGTTTCGGGCTGCATGTCGATCCGACCGAGCGCGTCGGGCTGCTGTCCGTCGGCATCGAGCAGCGCATCGAAATCCTGAAAGTGCTGGTGCGCGGCGCCCGCACCATCATCCTCGACGAACCGACGGCGGTGCTGACGCCGCAGGAAAGCCGCGAACTGTTCCAGACGCTGCGCAGCTTCGTGGCCGAGGGCATGACGGTGATCTTCATCTCTCACCATCTGGAAGAGGTGATGGAGGTGTCCGACACGGTGACGGTGCTGCGCAACGGCAAGAAGGTGGCGACCCGCCCGACATCGGAACTCAATAGGGATGAGCTGGTGCGCATGATGGTCGGCCGCGAGGTCAGTTTCGACCGGCGGCCGCGGGCGGCGCTTGACGGCGACATCGTGCTGGATGTCAGGGATCTCTGGGCGCGCGACGATCGCCGGCTGCCGGCCGTTCGTGGCGCCAGCTTTGTCGTCCGTTCCGGCGAGGTGGTGGGCATTGCGGGTGTCGCCGGCAATGGGCAGACGGAACTGGCCGAAGTGCTTTCGGGCCTGCGGCCGGCAAGCCATGGCGAGGCCCGGCTGAAAGGCCAGGACCTCACCACGCTCACCCCCGCCGCGATCCGCGAGGCGGGCCTTGCCCATGTTCCGGGCGACCGTATGGTGCGCGGCGTCGATCGCAATGCATCGATCGCGGCAAACACGCTGATGGGCCGCCAGCACAGCGCGCCGTGGAGCCGCAACGGCGTGCTCGACTGGAAGGCGATTGCCGCAAATGCCGCAGCGCTGATCAAGAGCTTCGACATTCGCGCGCAAGGAGCGGGCGATGCCGTCAAGCGGCTTTCCGGGGGCAACATCCAGAAGGTGGTGCTGGCGCGCGAATTCACCAACGGCGCCGACTTCCTGCTGATCGACCAGCCGACGCGCGGCGTCGACATCGGCGCCCAGGAGGCCATCCATGACGAGATCATGCGCCAGCGCGCGGCGGGCCGGGCGATCCTCTTGATTTCCGTGCAGCTCGACGAGTTGGCGGCGCTCGCCGACCGCATCCTGGTGATGTTCAATGGGCGGATCATGGGCGAAGTCGCCGGCGACGATGCCGATGAAGACCGGATCGGCATGATGATGGCGGGCGTGTCGCCGCAGCTGGAGCCCGCACGATGAGCGACCGTTTGCGCGCCTTTTCCGGCCAGATCATCGCCGTGGGCGTCGCCTTGCTCTTGGGGGCGATCATCATCCTCCTGGTCGGCGAAAGTCCGATCCATGTCTTGATGACGCTGCTGCGCGGCGCCTTTGGCGATCAGGAAAAGATTGCCGGCACGCTGCTGCAGACGACGCCGATCCTGATCTGCGGCGTCGCCGCCTGCATCGGCCTGCGCGGCGGCATGTTCAATGTCGGCATCGAGGGCCAGCTGTTCCTCGGCGGTTTCGCCGCCGCCTGGGTCGGCTTCACCTTTTCCCTGCCCGCTGGCATCCATATGCTGGCGGCGCTGGCACTCGCGGTCGTCGCGGGCGCGGCCTGGGTTGCCATCCCCGCCTTTTTCCGCGCCCGCTACAACACCAACGAGGTCGTCTCGACGATCCTGTCGAACTACATCGCGGTGCTGCTCACCTCCTACTTCACCATCTTCCTGTTCAAACGGCCCGGCGGCTGGTCGGAGACGCCGCCGATCCTGGCGACGGCCTATCTGCCCGAGATTTTTTCCTTCTCGCGGCTGAACTGGGGGCTGTTCATCGGCCTGGCGCTGGCGGTCGGCGTCGCGCTGATCTTCCGCTACACCAGCTGGGGCTATGGTGTGACCATGGTCGGCTCGGCGCCGAAATTCGCCGAATATGGCGGCGTCAACGTGAAGCGGCAGGGCTTTGTCGTGCTGCTGCTTTCAGGTGCCGTCGGCGGCCTCGCCGGCGGCGTCGAGACGCTCGGCGTGCATCACCGCTTCATGGAGGGCTTTGCTCCAGGCTTCGGCTTCGACGGGCTGATCGCCGCCCTGCTCGCCAATGGCTCACCGGTCGCCACCATCGTCACGGCGCTGTTCTTCGGCGCGCTTCGCAGCGGGTCGCTGCTGCTCGAGGTCGACACCAGCGCCTCGCGCGAAATCATCACCGTCATCCAGGCGCTGATCATCCTCAGCGTATCGGCGCAGGTTCTGATCAAACGCCGCGGCGACAGCCAGGCGGGGGAGCGGCGATGGAAATTCTAGACAAGCTCATCAACGTCGCGCTGATCGCCGCGACCCTTCGCACCACCGCGCCGATCCTCTTGGTGGCGCTCGGCGGGTCGTTCACCACCAAGGCCGGTATCTTCAACATCGGCCTCGAGGGCCAGATGCTGGCCGGTGCCTTCTTTGCCGTCATCGGCTCGATCTGGACGGGCTCGGCATTCGCGGGCGTCGCCTGCGGCGTTGCCGCGGCACTTGCCTTCGCGCTGGCGTTTGCCGTGCTTGTGGTGACGTTCCGGGCTAATGAGGTGGTCGTCGGGCTGGCGCTCAACATCCTTGCCGGCGGCATGACGATCTCGCTGATGAAAGCGATTTTCGGCACGCGCGGATCGATCGTCGGTCACGGCATTGTCGGCCTGCCCAAGGTGCAGATACCAGGCGCCCAGGCGCTGCTCGGCTCGTGGGCGCCGCTGATCTCAGGGTTCACGCCGATCGTCTATGTCGCGTTCATCGCGGTGCCGCTGCTGGTGCTGTTCTACAACCGCACCCGGCTCGGCCTCTACATCCGCGTCGTCGGCGAAAAGCCCGAAGCCGCGGAAGCACTCGGCATTTCGATCACCCGCGTCCGCTACATCGCCTCGCTATTGTGCGGATTGCTGGCGGGGTCGGCCGGCGCGCATCTGTCCCTCGGCTACATCACCATGTTCACCGAGAACATGTCCTCAGGCCGCGGTTTCATGGCGGTGGCGATCTTGATCTTTTCCAATGGCGACCCGCTGAAAGTGCTGGCCGGTTGCCTGCTGTTCGGCTTCGCCGATGCCTTCTCGCTGCGCCTGCAGACCTTTGGTTTCCCGTCCTATCTGGTGCTGACCGTCCCCTATGTCGTCGCGCTGACGGCGCTGTTCGCGCTGTCCTACCGGGCGCGGCCGAAAATCATCAAGGAGACGCTGGCATCGATGCAGAAACTTCTGTCGGTCGACAGCGCCCCGGTCGACAAAAATCCCTAGTGAAGGAACTCTCATGGAACGCATAATCCTCGACGTGGATTCTGCCGGCGACGATATTCTGGCCGTGCTGTTTGCCGCGGCGAATCCCAATGTCCGGCTCGAAGGCGTCACCACCGTCACCGGTGCCGCAGGCCCGATCGAGCAGGTCACCAATGTCGTGCTCAACACGCTAACGCTTGCCGGGCGCGACGACATACCGGTCCATGCCGGCGCCTGGCGGCCGATCGTCGGCAATGCCAAGGCCGACATGGAAGCGCCGGTGCATTTCGAGAAGCGGCTCGTTGCCCGCTTCGGCGACCGGCTGAAGAAATTCAATCCGCCGGCGCCGCCTCCCGTTCGCCCGGCAACGCCGGGGCACGCGGTCGATTTCATCATCAAGACGGTCATGGCCAACCCCGGCGAGATCACGCTGGTGACGACCGGGCCGCTGACCAATGCGGCGATGGCGCTTCTGCAGGAGCCGCGCCTGACGGGCGCGCTCAAACGGCTCTTGGTGCTGGGCGGCAATTTCCAGACGCCTGGCAACATCACGCCGCTATCGGAATACAACATCTGGGCCGATCCGGAGGCTTCGCGCACCGTGCTCAACGCCGATGTCGAGAAGATCCTGGTGCCGCTCGATATCTGCGAGGACAACCGCGTCGCCGCTTCGATGCTGACGCGCGACGATATCGCCGACATGCAGGCCGTTGCCCGCAAGAACGCCGTCTTCGACATGATCGCCGACAGTTTTCCGATCTACATCGACATCTGGCGCGAGTTCTTCGACCTCGTCGGCTTCCCGATGGACGACGTCATCACCGTGGCTTTGGCCTTCGACCCCAGCCTTGCCACGATGACCGAACCGCTCTTCGTCGATGTCGTGCTGGACGGCCGCCTGGCGCGCGGCCAGACGGTTGCGCATCGCGGCCGGCAATTGCTGCCCGGCGGCGGGCCGAAGACCACGCGCATCTGCACGGATCTCGACGGCCGCCGCTTCCTGAACATCTTCAAGCAAACCATCGCGCGCTACGAACAAGCCGCGTGAGGACCGCCAAAATGACCATTGCAACTCCCATCCTGTTCGACTGCGACCCCGGCCATGACGACGCCATCGCGCTGGTCATGGCGCATCGCTCACCGGCCATCGAATTGCTCGGCGTCACCACCACCTGCGGCAACGCCGAGGTCGAGAAGACGACGGCCAATGCGCTGCGCATCCTTGAATATATCGGTGCCGGCGACGTGCCGGTCGCGCAAGGCTGTCACCGTCCGCTGGCGCGGCCGCTGGTGCTCGGCACCGCCGACGGTCCGAGCGGCCTCGAAGGCTCGCCCTATCTGCCACAGGCGACGATCAAGCCGGTCGACCAGCACGCCGTCGATTTCCTGGCCGACAAGCTGCGCGCCGCGCCCGAACCGATCCTGGTCGTCGCCACCGGTCCGCTGTCCAATATCGGCCTGATGATCCTCAAGCATCGCGACGTGCTGCCCAAGATCAAGGAATTGATCTGGATGGGCGGCGTCTTCTACCGCAAGAGCGAGATCATCACGCCGACGGAGTTCAACGCTTTCTGCGACCCCGAAGCGCTGAAGATCGTGCTGGACAGCGGCGTGCCGATCCTGATGGTCGGGCTCGATGTCACTATGCAGGTGCTGATCGAGGCGCCGCAATATGCCGAACTGGCCACGATCGACACGCCGCTCGGCAAGCTCGTCAATGACTGGCTGCTGTTCTACGAGAAGCTGCACCGCAACTCGATGGGCGTCGGCGGGGCGATGCACGATCCGCTTGCGTTGGCGCTGGCCATCGATCCGACACTGGTGCGCACGCGTCCGGCCCATATCGGCGTCGATCTCACAGGCACCTATGCTTTCGGTGCTACGGTTGCCGATTTCTGGGGCGAGCGCGGCGAGAAGGACAATGCGCGTATCGCCCATGAGGTCGATGCCGACCGCTTCTTCAAGCTGATGTTCGACCTGTTGCGGGATTAGGCCCGCTCGGGACAATCCCTTGGTTCAACGTGGATCGGACAATCTCTGGGCATGCCATTTCAGATGGTCGCCCATGAATGTCGAAATGAAGAAATACGAGTGGTCGTAGCCATCCTGCATGCGCAGGGTCAGAGGGATGCCGGCCTTGGCGCAGGCCGCCTCCAGCAGCCACGGCCTCAGCCCCTCGTTGAGGAAGCCGTCCGACGTTCCCTGATCTACGAACAGCTCTGGAAAACGGTGGCCATCCTCGATGAGCAGGGTGGCATCGTAGCCCCGCCATGACGCCTCGTCCGCGCCGAGATATTTTTCGAGGGCGGGCCGTGACCAGCCGGCAGTGCTTGGCTGCACGATCGGCGCGAAGGCCGAGCAGCTTTTGAAGCGCCCGGGATTCTTGAGCGCGATCGTCAGCGCGCCATGCCCGCCCATCGAGTGGCCGAAGATCGCCTGGCGCCTCAAATCGGCCGGAAATTCCCGGGCGATCAACGCCGGCAATTCCTCGGTGACATAGGAATACATGCGGTAGTTCGTGGCGTAGGGCGCTTGCGTCGCATCGACATAGAAGCCGGCGCCGCAGCCGAACTGCCAATTGTCCTTCTCGTCGGGAATACTGGCGCCGCGCGGACTGGTGTCGGGACAGACGACGATCAGGCCAAGCTCGGCGGCCATGCGCCGGTACTCCCCCTTGTCCATGACATTGGCATGGGTGCAGGTGAGGCCGGAGAGATACCATACGACCGGGCAAGGTTTTTCACGGGCCTTCGGCGGCACGAAGACGGCGAAAGTCATGTCGCAGGCGCAGGCCTCCGAAGCGTGGGAATAGACGCCCTGCACGCCGCCATGCGACTTGGCCGAGGAGATGGTCTTCATCCGGTCCGACATGTTCTTCTCCACCAAACGTCCTTCACGGCCGCCTGTCTAAGGACCATGGTTGCCAGGCGCAAGTCCAGCCTACTCCGCCGCGAGCGCCGTCACCTCCCGCCGGAACGGCAGCGCATCGCCGATATCGTCTTCGTCCAGTTCGCGTGCGAAGCGGTGGCCGGCATAGGTTGCCCAAGCGATCGGCCCCGGCGCCTCGGCATCGCCGATGACCTTGATCGAACTGATACCATTGTCGGCCCATTCGTCGCGCCGCGCTTTCAGGTCACGCCAGACCTGATCGTCCTGCTGGCGCGACGTCACCAGCACCACGGCGTCGGCGGCAATGTCGCGTTCCGCACCAGAATAGGCACAGGCGGTGGCGACGCCACCTTGTACGATGCGCGTCACGGTCCGGTTGAGCACGATCTCGACGCCGAGCCCGGCCAGACGGCGGTGGATGGCGCCCTGCTCCAGCGTGTTGCGGGTCCAGTCCGAGACATAGGCGGACGGCGTCACCAGCGCTACCTTCGCGCCCTGACGCGCCATCAGCTCAGCCAGAACGCCGCCCATATAGTAGTGGTCGTCGTCGAACAGCACGACATTGCCGGTCGGCACGTTTCCAGCCATCAGATCGTCCGGCGTGTAGACCGGCATGGCCGGGTCGATCGGCATCGGCACGACATGGGCGCGCGCCACGCCGTCGCGGCGCCATGTCGAGCCGGTGGCAAGCGCGATGTTCTGAAAACCGAAGGCCAGTATGTCCTGCGCCGACAACCGGCTATCGAAATAGATGTCGACATTGGACATCTGGCTGAGCTGGTACTGGCGATAGTCACGCACGCGGCCCCAGGCCGACAGGCCCGGCAAGCGGCATTCGCGCGCGACGCGGCCGCCAAGTTCTGTGCCGGCCTCGGCAATGGCCACCTGGTAGCCGCGCAAGCCGAGTGCACGGGCGGCCTCCAGCCCGGCGGGGCCGGCGCCGACGATCAGCACGCTGTCGCTGTCGCCCTTGGCCTGCATGCGTTCGGGATGCCAGCCCTTGCGCCACTCCTCCATGAAGGTCGGGTTCTGCGTGCAGCGCGAGATCGACATGGTCATGTCACCGGTGATGCAGATGTTGCAGCCGATGCATTCGCGGATGTCCTCGATGCGCCCCTCCTCCACCTTCTTCGGCAGGAAGGGATCGGCGATCGACGGGCGGGCGCAGCCGATGAAATCGAGCGTGCCGGATTTGATCATCCTGACCATCAAATCCGGCGAGGTGAAGCGGCCGACGCCGACGACCGGCTTCGAGGTCAACGTCTTGATGCCGGACACCAGGCTTTCCTGCGCGGCCTCTTCCTTGAAGCGCGACGGTCCCGAGCAATCCTCCCAGGCGCCATGCGCCAGATCCCAGAGGTCGGGCAATTCGGCATGCATCTCGATCATGTCGCGGACTTCGGAATTGGCGAAGCCGAGCTCGCCGATCATTTCGTCCAACGACAGCCGCAGCGTCAGGCCACAGGTGTCACCGATGGCATCCCTGCCCTCCTCGATCAGCTCGCGCATCAGCCGCGAGCGATTTTCCAGCGAGCCGCCATATTCGTCGCTGCGCTGGTTGGTGGCGGTGGACAGGAAGTGCTGGATGATGCCGAAGCCGTGCGCGCCGTAGAGGCAGACCAGATCAAAGCCCGCCAGCTTGGCGCGCTTGAAGGCATTGCGGTGCCAGCGCCGGAGGTCGCGTATATCCTCTCTGTCCATGGCGCGCGCCTGAACCGGATCGTTGGTGAAGGTGCGGATGGGCAGAGCCGACGGCCCGCGCGGCACTTCCTTGGTGTAGAGGTTCGGACCGTTGATGCCGGAATAGGCGAGCTGGATGCCGGCCAGCGCGCCATGCTGGTGCATGGCCTCGGCCATTTTGGCCAGCGCCGGGATGTCGGCGTCGTCCCACAGCCTGAGCTCGATGAAGGGCGTGATCTCCGAAGTATGGTGCATCTCGGTCTGCTCGGTGAAGATGACGCCCCAGCCGCCTTCCGACTTGATGCGCCGCATCTCGGCCGCGGCGGAAGGATCGCGATAGCCGCCGCCATTGCAATGCGGCACCTGGTAGAAGCGGTTCTTGGCGGTCACCGGACCGATCTTCACGGGCTCGAACAGAATGTCGTAGCGTGGATCACGCATGGTGCTTCCTTCCTGCCAGCGTCGCATCTCGGCATGCGCGGCGATGGTTTTGGCGCAAGCCGGTCCGCCCCGTGGGTAGATGCCTTGAACCTACTCATAAGTTGCGACGCGTGCCGGAAAACTACAGATTTCTTCTGTGCCGATTAGGACGCGCCTAATCAGCCCTCGCCGCCTGGATTAGCATCCGGCAAATCCCGGCTGAGCCAAATGCGACTTCAAGGCCGTGGTCGCGCGATGCTAGATAGCGTGCACGGCCAATGAGACGCGAGACGCATGGACAGCATCCAGATCCTTGAAAAGCTGATCGGCTTTCCGACAGTCAGCCGCGACTCGAACCTCGACCTCATCGGCTACGTGACGGAGTTGCTGGCGGCACAGGGCATTGCCTGCCAGATCATCCGCAGCGCCGATGGCCACAAGGCCAACCTGTTCGCCACCATCGGGCCGGCCGATGCTCCCGGCGTCATGCTGTCCGGCCACACCGATGTCGTTCCTATCGACGGGCAGGACTGGACGCTGCCGCCTTTCGCGATGACCGCGCGCGACGGCAGGTTGTACGGCCGTGGTGCGGCCGACATGAAGGGTTTCGTGGCCTGCGCGCTCGCGGCCTGCCTTAAGGCCGCGAAAATCAACCTGCAAACGCCCTTGCATCTGGCGCTTTCCTATGACGAGGAGATCGGCTGCATCGGTGTGCACAGCCTGATCGACATGCTGCAAGCCGCGCCGCACCGGCCATTGCTGTGCATCGTCGGCGAGCCGACCAATATGCAGGTGGCGACCGGCCACAAGGGCAAGCTCGCGGCACGCGCCATCTGCAGGGGACGGGAGGGCCATTCGGCACTCGCTCCGCTGGCGCTCAACGCCATTCATCTCGGCTGCGACTTCGTCTCCGCATTGCGCCGGGAACAGGACCGGCTGGCCAGCGATGGCGCGCGCGACGGTGACTATGACATTCCCTACACAACCGTCCATGTCGGCAAGATCAATGCCGGCGTGGCGCTCAACATCGTGCCGAACCTCTGCCAGCTCGACTTCGAGATCCGCAATGTCGCGGCCGACAATGCCGACCAGATCCTCGACGGGCTGCGCACTGAAGCGCAGCGCATCGCCGCTGCCGCTTCAGCGATCGCGCCGGAGGCCGCCATCGACATCGAGATCACCAACACCTATCCGGGACTGGACACACCGGCGAATTCGCAGGCCGTCGCCTTCGTCAAGTCGTTGACCGGCGCCAACGACACCATGAAAGTCGCCTACGGCACCGAGGGCGGATTGTTCAGCCGTGACCTCGGCACGCCGACCATCGTGTGCGGACCGGGATCGATGGCGCAGGGGCACAGGCCGGACGAATTCGTCAGCGGCGAACAGCTGCGCCGCTGCGACGACATGCTGGACAATTTGCTGCGGCGGCTTGCCGATCACCGGCTTCAGCTGGCGTGAGGCAACGCCGCTATTCGACGACCCGCCCGCTGCCGAACACGCCCTGTTCGACGACGAAACGGCGGCAGTGATCGATGAAGGCCTGCACCGTCTGGGTGCGGTGCTCGGCATTGGGCAAGGCTACCCCCATCGTCAGAGGCCGCAAATCCCCCGCCAGGGGCACGAAGACCAGCGGCTTGCCGTCCGGCGCCAGAGTGTTGAGCGGCCGCATGTTGGCGATGCCGTAGCCGAAGCCGTTCGCGACCATCGACCGCATCACCGCGATGTCGCCGGTGCGCTCGGCAATGTTCGGCCTGATGCCCCGCATCTGGAAGGCCGAGAGAAAATATTCGCGGCTGTATGGCAGGTCGAGCAGCACCATCGGCTCGTCGGCCAGTTCTTCCGTCGTGATCGAAGCCTTGCCGGCGAAGCGGTGCCCCTGCGGCAGCATGACATAGGCCGGCACCAGCATCAGCGGCTCGAACGTCGTGTCCTGCGACAGTTCGAGATCGTAGGTCAGCGCCGCGTCGATTTCGCCGCGCTGCAGCATTTCGAGCAACTGACCCTGGTTGCGTTCGAACTGCCGGAACCGCACCTCGGGATAGGCGCGTTCGAACTTCATACGGAGCGTCGGCATGACGATCTGCGCGAAGGTCAGCAGGCACCCGACCGCCAGCGGTCCGCGCACCTTCTCGGCGATGTCGCCGGCGATATCGTGCAGGGCGTCGGCGTCGGCCAGCAGCCTGGCCGCCTCCTTCAGGAAAACGCGTCCGCCAGCCGTGAGCGACAGGCCATGCGAATGCTTGCGGACAAAAAGCTGGACGCCGAATTCTGCCTCCAGCTGCGCGATCGACGCCGAGATCGAAGGCGGCGAGACATTGACCTGCTCGGCCGCCTTGGTAATGGAGCCGGCTTCGCCGACCGCGACGAAATATTCCAATTGTCTGAGGGTGAAGCGTAGCGGCATGGGCTTCTATGTTGCCGGTTTGGGCGCCGCGATCAAGCGCCCGCGCGGCTTCAGTATTTGATCCATGTCGTTTTCAGCGCGGTGTACTTGTCCAGCGCGTGCAGCGACAGGTCGCGGCCAAAGCCCGATTGCTTGATCCCGCCGAACGGCGTCATCGGGCTCAGCGCATCGACCGTGTTGACGGAAACAGTGCCGGCGCGGAGCCGACCGGCGACGCGGTGGGCGCGCGAAAGACTGTCGGTCCACAGCGATGCGGCCAGCCCATACGGGCTGTCATTGGCGATGCGGACAGCCTCCTCCTCATCGTCGAAGGCAATGACCGAAAGCACCGGTCCGAATATCTCGTCCCTGGCAATCGGGTCGTCATGGGCGACGTTGTCGAAGATGGTGGGCTGTATGAAGCTGCCGCGGCCGTTGACCGTGACCCGATCGCCGCCCGCAACCAGGCGCGCGGTCTTCTTGCCGGCCTCGACGAAACGCATGACGTTGGCGGCGTGGCGGGCATCGACCATGGCGCCCATTTTCGAGGCCGGGTCGAGCGGATCGCCTGGCTGGGTGGCGGCCGCGCGCTCGGCCAGTTTCTCCACGAAGGCATCCCTGATGGAGCGTTCGACGAGCAGGCGCGAATTGGCCGAACACACTTCGCCCTGGTTGAAGAATATCCCAAACGCTGCCATGTCGGCCGCCGCATCGAGATCGCCGCAATCGGCGAAGACAAGGTTCGGGCTCTTGCCGCCTGTTTCGAGCCAGACCTGCTTCATGTTCGACTGGCCGGAATACTGCAGAAACATCTTGCCGACCGCGGTCGATCCGGTGAAGGCAAGGCAATCGACATCCATATGCCGGCCGAGCGCCTGCCCGGCCGTCTCGCCAAGGCCAGGCACGACATTGAGCACGCCGGCGGGTAGGCCCGCCTCCATGGCGAGTTCCGCCAGCCTGAGCGCCGAGAAAGGCGACTGTTCCGCAGGCTTCAGTACCACCGAATTGCCCGCGGCAAGCGCGGGCGCACATTTCCAGGTCGCCATGTCGAGCGGGAAATTCCATGGCACCACGGCACCGACCACGCCGAGCGGCTCGCGGCGTACCAGCACCAGATCGCCGCCGCCGGTCGGCGCCACCTCGTCGTAGATCTTGTCGATGGCCTCGCCATACCACTGGAAGATCGCCGCCGAACCGGGAACGTCGACAGTCGCGGCATCCATGACCAGCTTGCCCATGTCGAGCGATTCGAGCAGGGCAAGCTCCTGCAGGTTTTCGCGCAAGAGCCGCGACAGCCGCAGCAGCACCTCCTTGCGGTGCGCTGGGCTGGTGCGCGACCAGACACCGGCCTCGAAACTGCGGCGCGCAGCGGCAACGGCCAGATCGATATCCTCCTCACCGCAGGACGCCACCTCAGCCAGGGTTTCGCCGGTGGCCGGATTGATGCTGGCGAAGGTTCGGCCCGAACGCGCGGGAACCGTCTTGCCGTCGATGAACGCCTTGTCGCGAAAACGGATCGCCGATGCCTTGCCGATCCAGTCCTTGTGACTGAGTTCGCTCATGCGGATGCCTCCCCCTGCGTATTCACTACTCGTCGCCCGGCACGCCGTAGCTCGGGGCGTCGGACGGATTGATCGCACGGGTCACATAGGCGTCGAGCTGCGGTTTGTAGCGATCCCACAGGGCCGCCAGTTCCTCGATCGGACAGGCCTCGCTCCAGTCCAAGCGCAGGTCTGCGACCGGCCAAGAGACCTCGCGCACCAGCTTCATTCCAGCGGAATGGACCGGACCCGCCTCGCCCCCCGCCTTCAGCGCGGCGCGCATGGTGGCGATCAGGCGGTCGCCGAGATGCCCGTCCGAGGCGAGGAAGGCCTCGACCATGGCTTGCGGCACGCCATCATGGGCCAGCATATTGCCGCCGCAGGCGACATTGTCCGCACGCGCTTCCGCCCAGATGCCGAGCGCCCTAGGCCCGGAGTGGATGGCGGTGGTCCCGGCGACATCGACAGCCAGTACCTGCCGGTAGTCGCTCCAGGCGCCGGTGCGCTTCAGGATGGCGACCGCCTCGGCGGCCGAGGCACCGCGCGCCAGCAGTTCGAGCCCCCTGGTGCCGAGCGTCGGATCGGTGACGTTCTGGCTGGCCACCGCCCCCACGCCCGCCTGCGCGTAGGCGCAACGCGCCGCCACCGCCGGAGAGGAGGACGATACCGCGACGCCGAACATACCAGTGCGGCTGCATCGCGCGACGATGGAGAAGGTCATGGCGTCAATCCGGGATTACGGCGGTGCCATCGATCTCGACCAGCCACTCCGGCCGTGCCAAGGCCGACACGACGAGGCCGGTCGAAACGGGATGCACGCCTTTGATGTACTCGCCCATGGTGCGGTAGACCGCCTCGCGATGGCGCACGTCGGTGATGTAGACGACCACCTTGACCAGATGCTCCATGGTGCCGCCGCATTCCTCTATGAGCTGCCTGATGTTCTGCATCACCTTGTGCGTCTGCTCGGCCGGATCGTGGCTGCCGATGTTCTTGGCGGTGTCGAGATCCTGCGGACACTGGCCGCGCAGATAGACCGTGCGGCCGCCCCGCGTGACGACCGCCTGGCACAGATCATTGTCGAGCTTCTGCTCGGGATAGGTGTCCTTGGTATTGAACTTGCGGATTCTCGTATGCGCCATGCTGGTCTCCATCAAATCGGGCTAGAGCGTTTCCCCGTTTCACGGAAACGGCAAACCGCTCTATCTTTTTGTTTTTACGCAATTCCGGACGGAAAACCGCTCACACTTTTCCTGGAATTGCTCTGACAGTCGTCAGCGTCGGTCAGGCGTCCACTGTCTCGCGCCGTGCTGCAGCGTGATAGGCCAGATATTTGCGCTGCGTGGAAATGCGGTCGGCGACATGCTTGGCATCGTGCCAGACACCCCAGATGAAACTCGATCCTCTTCGCGATTGCCAAGGCAATCCCAGGAAGTAGATCCCGGGCTCGGTCGAGACGCCGCGCTGATGCCTCGGCCGGCCCTTCTCGTCAAAGGCATCGACCTTCAGCCAGCTGTAATCGACGGCAAAGCCTGTCGCCCAGATGATCGCCGCTATCCCGGCTTGAGCCAGATCGAGCTCGCGAAGCGGGTTGGCCAGGCAGTCCGGATCCGGGTCGATCCGACGGGCCGCGGGCTCCTCCGGAAGGTCGAGGCCGTTGCGCGCGACATAGGCGTCGGCCTCGTCCAGCAGCGACATCAGGTTGGCGTCACCGCGGGCAATGTTCTTCGCCAGGTCGGGCGCGAAGGTCAGCACGCCGTCCTGATATGTCTTGGTCATGCCGACCAGGGTAAGCCCCTGCGCGGCCAGCCGACGGAAATCAATGGTCTCGCCGCCACGCGCGCCGCTCACCGCGATGGTGACATGTTCCGTGCCAGGCCCCGGGGTTTCGAGGTCCCATTTGCCGAGAACGCCAAGCCACCAGCAGAAATCGCGCCCGCGATAAGCGCGCGGCGGGCGGTCGTGTGGGCCGACCGAGAGGTAGACGCGCCGCCCCGAGCGCTGAAGCTCATCGGCGATCTGCACACCTGACGATCCAGCCCCGACCACCAGCACCGCGCCCTTCGGCAACTGTCCGGGATTGCGGTACGCGCTGGAATGAATCTGCAGGATGTTCACATCGCCGGGGACAAGCGCGGGAATGACGGGGACCTGGAAAGGCCCGGTCGCCGCGACGATGCTGTTGGCCTCGATCACCCCGTCCGACGTCTCGACGCGGAACCCGGGCCGCCCGACATTTCTTTGCGCGAGCTTGACCTCGACGCCGCAGCGGATCGGCGCCTTGATCTGCCTTGCATAGGCGGCGAAATAGTCGGCAACCTCCTCCTTGGACGGAAAGCCGTCGGGGCCCGTCACGGGAAATTCCATGCCTGGGAAGCGGTCATGCCAGGCCGGGCCATTGGCAACGAGCGAGTCCCACCGCTGCGAGCGCCAGCGCTCGGCGATCCGGCCACGCTCAAGAACGAGATGCGGCACGCCGCATTTGCTCAGATGCTCGGACATAGCCACCCCCGCCTGGCCACCGCCGACGACAAGCGTGTCTATTTTTTCCACCGACATTTCTGCGTCCTTTCCCCCCAAAGAGTTTCCGCGGATGCGAGGAGCTCAGATCGCTGGTGTACTGGAGGGACTGATTAGCGAAAATTACGATTTCATGTGGCAGTGGTTAGCTTGTCCCTAAACGCCAGGAGACGAGCCAACGCGAGACTACGACAGCATCGCCCTGGCTGCTTTTTCGCCGATCATCATGGACGGCGCATTGGTGTTGCCGCCGATCAGCGTCGGCATGATCGAGGCGTCCGCCACCCGCAGATTGTCGAAGCCGCGCACCTTGAGGCCGGCGGGATCGACCACCGCCATGGCGTCGGTGCCCATCTTGGCCGTGCCGACCGGATGATAGACGGTGAGCGCCTCGGCGCGCAGATAGGCGAGGATCTCGTCATCGGAGACGACATCGGGTCCCGGCAGGATTTCCGGTCCGCGAATAGCGGCAAAGACCGGCGAAGCCAGAATGGAACGCGCGACCTTGATGCCCTCGACCAGGGTCAGGGCATCCTGGCCGTCACTGAAGAAGCGGTGATCGATCAGCACGTTGCGGCGGGTGCCGTCGCGCTCGAGCGTAATCTCGCCGACGCTTCCCGGCCGCAACACGCAGGTGTGCACGGCGTAGCCATGGCCATATTCGACAAGCCGGCCGCGATGGCTGCGGTAACCCGGGACAAAGTGGAATTGGACATCGGGAATATCGCCGGCATATTTCGTCCTGGCGAAGCCGCCGGCCTCGACATAGTTGGTCGTCAGCATGCCCTTGCGCCGGACGAAATACTGAAAGGGCGCGGCCAGCATCGCCGGCAGGTTGGCGAGCGACAGGCCGAGCGTCCTGGTGCTGTTCGACCGCACGGTGATCATGCCGTCGACGTGGTCGCGCAAATTCTTGCCGATGCCGGGCACGTTCATCACCGGCTCTATCCCGGCCGCCTTCAGCTCTTCGGCCGGGCCGATGCCGGATGCAAGCAGGATACGCGGCGATCCGATCGCGCCCGCGCTGAGCACCACTTCGGCGCGGCATATCAGTCGCTGGGCTGCTCCGTCCCTGGTCACATTGACGCCGGTGACGCGCCCGTTTTCGATCGCCAGATCAAGCACCTCGACGCCTGACAGAACCTGGAGATTGGGGCGGCCGAGAATCGGCCGGACGAAGGCCGAATAGGCCGAGAAGCGCTCGCCCCTCTCCTGGGTGACGTTGTAGATGCCCAAGCCGAGTTGGCCTTCGGCGTTGAAGTCGCGGTTTTCGGGCAGGCCGATGCTCCGGCCTGCCTCTACCCACAGCCGGGATACGGCGTTGGGGTCGCGCGGATTGTCGACCAGCAGTTCGCCGTCGAAGCCGTGATAGGCCGGGTTCTGCGTCAGGAGATTTCGCTCCAGTTTCTTGAACACCGGCAAAACATCGGCATAGGACCACCCGGCGCAGCCAAGTGCCGCCCACTCGTCGTAGTCTTGCGCTGCGCCGCGGATATAGACCATCGAATTGATCGAACTCGACCCGCCAAGAAGCTTGCCACGGTTAACCGGTATGCGGCGGTTGTCGAGCAGCGGCTGCGGCACGCCTTTGTAGCCGTAGTCGAACTTCGGATTGCCGTAGAGCGAGAGGATGCCGGCCGGCACGCGCACCCTTGTGCGGTCGTCGCTGCCGCCGGCCTCGATGAGGCAGACACTGCTGGCGGGGTTGGCGCTCAGCCTGTTGGCCAGGACACAACCGGCCGAGCCCGCGCCGATGACGATATAGTCGAATTCCGCGGCCGCGATGCTCATGCCGGTTTTCGTTTCATGCATGTCGTCTTCCCAAAACCGAGGTCACTTTTGGGCGACATGCATTAGTGCTCGTCGTCTTCGTCGTTCTTCAAGAGTTCAAGGATTTCCCGCTTCATGGCGATGAAGTTCGGCTCCATGACCAGGTCCATGCTGCGCGGACGCGAGAAGCCGACGCGGATTTCCTTCTTGATCTGGCCGGGCCGGCCGGACATGACGAGCACCCGGTCCGCCAGCAGGATCGCCTCGTCTATGTCGTGGGTGACGAAGAGGACCGTCTTCTTGGAATGGTCCCAGATCCGCAAGAGAAGCTTCTGCATGGAGTGGCGGGTCTGGCTGTCGAGCGCGCCGAAAGGTTCGTCCATCAACAGCACCTGCGGATCGTTGGCGAGCGCACGCGCGATCGCCACGCGCTGCTTCATGCCGCCCGACAGCTGCGAAGGATAATGGTTGGCGAATTTCGCCAGGCCGACCTCATGCAGAAAATGCTCGACGATGGCCCTGCGCTCCCCCGCCGACATGCCTTTCCGCTTCGGGCCGTATTCGACGTTCTGCGCCACGGTGAGCCAGGGAAACAGCGTATAGGCCTGAAACACCATGCCGCGATCGGGGCCTGGCTCGGTGACCGGCTTGCCGCCCACGGAGATCATGCCGCCGGTGCGCTCCTCCAGACCGGCAATGAGATAGAGCAGGCTCGACTTGCCGCAGCCGGATGGGCCGACGATCACGCAGAACTCATTGGGCACGACATGGAACGAGATGCCGTCCAGCGCCAGCACCGCATTGTCGCCCGTGCCATAGCGCAGGGCCACATTGTCGATGGCGATGTCGGAGCTCTTCGGTTTTGTCGCGAGTGTCAGGGCATCCATGTCAGCGAACTCCTCAATTGGCCCAGGGAGCGACGAGGCGGCGGATGCCCCGGAACAGTTGGTCGGTGCAAAGACCAAGGATACCGATCAGGGCGATGGCCATGAAGATGACGTCGACCTGGAAGCCGCGCATGGCCTTGAGCGAGATGTAGCCAAGCCCGCTGCGCGCGGCGACGAGTTCGGCGACGACGAGATAGGTCCAGGCCCAGCCCATGGTGACGCGCAGCACGTCGAGCACGTTGGGAAGCGTGGCCGGAAAGACGATATGGAAGACCGTGTCGCTGCGTTTCGTGCCGAGCGTGTAGGCGGCATTGACCAGGTCGCGCTGAACGCTGCGGGCGCTGTCGGCGATCATCACCAGTTGCTGGAAGAAGATGCCGAAGATGATGACGGCCACGCGCTGCTCGATGCCGATGCCGATCCACAGGATGAAAAGCGGCACGAAGGATGTCACCGGCAGATAGCGGATGAAATTGACGAGCGGATCGAGCGCGGCCTGGACGATGCGGTAGGTGCCCATCGTCAAGCCGAGCGGCACCGCCACGATGCTCGAAAGGACGAAACCGATCAGCACCACCTGGACGCTGGCCAGCACGTGCTCCCACAACGATCCGTCAAGCGCCATCCTGATGGTGGTGGACAAGACGGATTCCGGGCGCGGCAGGAACATTTCCTTGACCGCTCCGGAATAGGTCAAGGCGAACCAGCCGCCAATGACCGCGACCCAGACCAGGACGCTGAGCGTGATGGAGAGAGGACGCGACACAGCCTGGAAAGGCGTGGCGACAGCTTTCCAGGCGGATCGACCGGGCTGATTTTTATCCACGCTCGTGGTCACGATATGGCTGATGGGAGATGTTGCATTCGGTGCCAGTGTCACAGAAAAACCCTTTGGGCTGGATGGACCGCAGGCGCGAGGCTCGGCCCACGGTCCAGCGATCTCACTTTACAAGGTGAGATCACTTCGCAAGGCCAGATCACTTTGCAAGGAAGGATGGATCGACGAGGTCGTCGAATTTGATGTCCATCTTGAGCTTGCCGAAGCCGCCCCAGACATCGCCACCGAGCTTGATCAGCTTGCCGGATTCGCCACTCTCGCCACCGGCGAAAAATTCTGCGTTGCGGTCCTTGCCGTAGAAGTTCACGCCCGCGGCGGAAGAGGCGAAGTCCTTCGGATCCTTGAGCCAGCCGCCGACGCCCTTGGCCATCACTTCATAGGCCTTCTCGGGATTTTCCTTGATGAACTCGTTGGCCTTGTAGAGCCCTTTCACCAGCGCCTCTACATCTCCGGGGTTCTTGGTGATGTAGTCGCAGTTCAGCGCCACCACGTCGACGATCAGGCCGGGCGTCTTCGAGGAGTCGATCAGCACCTGGCCCTTGTTCTCCTTCTTGGCCAGCGTCAGATGCGGCTCCCAGGTGACGGCAACGGGAATGCGGTCGGCCATGAAGGCGGCGGCAGCATCATCCGCCGTCATGTTGGTGACCTTCACATCGGCCTGGCTGAGACCGGCCTGCTTGAGCAGGATGTTGAACCAGAACTGCGACACCGAGCCCTCGTTCAGCCCGACCTCCATGCCCTTGAGGTCGGCGACGCTCTTGACGCTGCTCGGCGCCAGCACGCCGTCGCCGCCATGGCTGTCGTCCAGGGCATAGACCGATTTGAAGCAGACGTCCTTCGAACGGTACTTCATGATTTCGTCGATGGTCGAGGCGCTGCCGTCGAGTTCGCCGGCGGCGACGGCCGCCATGTACATCGACGCCTCCTCGATGATTTCGAGCGAGACATCGAGGCCGCCTTCCTTGAAGTAGCCCATGTCGCGCGCAAGGAAGAGAGGGCCGTATCCGACCCAGGTCGTCATGCCCAGCTTCAAGCTGCCGGCTTCGGCGTGGAGGCTCACCGAAAGCGCGCTCAGCGCAATGCCGGCCGCCAGTGCGGCACGGCGAAACTTCGAGATCATTGTCGTCATCACGTTCCCCTGTCTTTTTTCTGAGGTCAGGCGCTGCCCGCGCCAAAACAACCCGCTTCGGACGCATCGCCGAAGGCTGCCGCCTGACGTTCTTTTTGTTCTCTTTCAGCCGGCGGAGGGAGCAAAGCACGCTGTGTGCGATGCACAAATAATGATTTTCGATAATTCTGCTTAGGCTGGGCCTAACCAGGCCGGCGCTGGCCGCGCTCGGGCCTCAGGGGTGTGGAGGCGGACCGCCATGGCCGGGCTTGCCTGCAGTTGCGCAGCCCCCGCCAGTCGGTCAAAGTCGAGATAAGGTTGACGGCTTGGCCTTTGCGATTGCCGAACGCGGGAGCGAGATATGACGATACGGCCGATCGTGAGATTTCCCGACCTTCGGCTACGCTCCGTCGCCGAGCCCATATCGGTCTTTGACGAAGACCTGCGCCGGCTTGCCGGCGATCTCACCGATACAATGCGCGCCGCTCCAGGGATCGGCATCACCGCCCCCCACATCGGCATCCTGAAGCGGCTGGTCGTCCTCGAACTGTCGCCGGCGGCAGGCCCGCGCAGCTACGTCAACCCCGTCATTCTCTGGGCATCGAGCGAAATGATCCGCCATGTCGAGGGCAGCGTGTCCATGCCAGGGGCTACCGAGGAGATCGAACGGCATGCGCGCGTCCGTGTCGGCTACCAGACCCTGGATGGCGACGAAGCTGTCGAGGAGGCCGAGGGCCTGCTCGCTGTCTGCCACCAGCACGAGATCGACCAGCTCAACGGTCTGTTCTGGATCGAGCGGCTGTCCCGCCTGAGGCGGGAGCGTCTTGTCAAACGATACCAGAAACAACAGCGGGGCTCGCCGCAAGCTCTTCAAATGCACTCATGAAATCTTGAAGAGCGTACCGTAGCCTGAGATGCTTCGGGATTGAAGCCGTGCGCCCGATCAATATCGGCGGCTTCGGCATCCGCGGGACGCCGCATATGGCCGCGGCATTATTGGCGCGGATCCTGCAGGATCATCTCCGATGCCTTCTCGGCGATCATGACGACGGGAGAGTTGGTGTTGCCCGAGACGATTGTCGGCATGATCGAGGCATCGACCACGCGCAGTCCGGCAAGCCCGTGAACGCGCAGGCGATCGTCGACCACCGCCATCGAGTCCGGACCCATCTTGCAGGTACCGACGGGGTGGAAGATCGTCGTGCCGATATCGCCGGCCTTGCGGATGAGATCTTCGTCGCTGTCATATTGCGTGCCGGGCAGCATCTCTTCGGGCGCAAAGCGTGCCACGGCCCGTGCCTTTATCAGGGTGCGGACATGGCGTAGCGAAGCGACCGCGACGCTACGATCTCCCGTGGTGGAGAGATAGTTCGGCCGGATCTTGGTCGCCTCGCGCGGCTCGGACGATGCCATATGCACGGTGCCCCGGCTTTCCGGGCGCAGATTGCAGACCGACACGGTGACCGCCGGAAAGCGATGCAGCGGCTCGCCCAGACGGTCGGTGCTCAGCGGTTGCACATGATATTCGAGATCGGGCGTCTCGAGACGCGGATCGCTCCTGGCGAAGATACCGAGCTGGCTCGGCGCCATCGACAGCGGCCCGCTGCGTTTGAGCGCATATTCGACGCCCATCGCCGCGCGGCTGATCAGATTGTGATAGCGCTGGTTGAGCGTCGCGGCATTGGCGACCTTGAAGACCGTGCGTATCTGCAGATGGTCCTGCAGGTTTTCGCCGACGCCCGGCAAGGCGTGACGAACCTCCACGCCGATGCTCGAAAGCAGATCAGGGCGCCCCACCCCTGACAGTTCGAGGATCTTCGGCGAGTTGATGGCGCCGGCGGCAAGGATCGTCTGCCCGGCGCTGACCCTGTGCAAGCGGTCACCCTGGCGGAAGACCAATCCGGTGACGCGCCGGCCGTCGAATTCGAGCCGTTCCGTTTCCGCCCCGATCACCACGCGCAGGTTCTTGCGCGCCGCAATGCCGCGCAAAAACGCCTTGGACGTGTTCCAGCGCACGCCCTGCCGCTGGTTGACCTCGAAATAGCCCGAGCCTTCATTGGTGCCGGTGTTGAAATCGTCGGTGCGGGGAATGCCGAGTTCCTCGGCGGCGTCCCGAAACGCGTCGAGGATCGGCCAGGACAGACGCTGGCGTTCGACCCGCCACTCGCCGCCGCTGCCGTGCATGGCGCTCTTGCCGCCATGATAGTCTTCCGACTTGCGGAAGTACGGCAGCACATCGTCCCAGCCCCAGCCGACATTGCCGGCCTGCCGCCAGCCCTCATAGTCGGCGGCCTGGCCGCGCATGTAGATCATGCCGTTGATCGACGAACAGCCGCCCAGCACCTTGCCGCGCGGATAGTTGAGGCTGCGTCCGTTGAGACCGGCCTCCGGCTCGGTCTTCATCATCCAGTCGGTGCGCGGGTTGCCCATGCAGAAGAGGTAGCCGATCGGGATATCGACCCAGTGATAGCGATCGCTGCCGCCGGCTTCGAGCAGCAGCACCCGATTGCGCGGATCGGCCGACAGCCGGTTGGCGAGCACGCAGCCGGCCGAGCCGGCACCGACGATGACGTAGTCGTAGTCGCCGAAAGGGGATGATGAGGTTTCGGTCACGTGCGTGCCTGCCGTGCGGCGATGCGCTCCCACATCGGAATCATTGCCTGGTTGATCTCGCCATACAGGCGATACCGTCCTGCGTAAGCCTCGGCAACCGCCACGTTGGGAGTGAAGTGGCGGGCGGCGGCCGTCATGGCGGCAGCGCCGGCGCTGTAGTCCGCGAAGATGCCGACGCCGGTGCCGGCCGCTATCGCCGCCCCCAGAGCGCCGGTCTCACGGCTGCGCGCCACGGTTACGGGCACGCCGAGCACATCGGCGAAGATCTGCGGCCAGACGCTGCTGCGCGAGCCGCCGCCGGACAGCACCACGCTGTCGAAGTCGGCGCCGGCCTTGTGCAAGGTCTCGACATGGCGCCTGTGCTCGAAGGCGACGCCCTCGAACAGCGCGCGCAGCAGATGCGCTCTGCCGTGCCAGCCGGCGATGCCGTAGAAGCCGGCGCGCGCATGGCCATTCTGCTGCGAACCGTAAAGGAAAGGATGATAGATCGGGATGTCGCCGTCGGGATCGACGGAAGCGACGAGCTCGCTGCACAATTCGAACGGCGATTGGTCCGCTTCGCCGCCATGCTCGAGGAATTCGCGAACGATCCATTCCAGATTGGCGGCCGAGGTCGCGCTGGATTCGATCGCCAGATAGCGCTGGCGATCGAAAGCCGACAGCATGAAGATCGAGGGATCGCGGATCGGCTCGTCGGTGATGACCTGGTTGATGCTCCAGGTTCCGGCGATGACCGAGGCGGCACCGGTTCGGGTCACGCCGGAGCCGACCGCGCTGGCGACGACGTCGAACAGGCCGGCCACCACGGGCGTGCCGGCACGCAGCCCGGTCAGCGTTGCCACCTGCTCGCTGACATGCCCGGCAATGTCGGCCGATTCCAGTACCGGCGGCAAAAGATCGACGCAGTCGCCGAGCCCGTAGGCGGCAAGCAGGTCCGGCTCATAGCGGCGGTCCCGCATCTGCAGCAGGCCGCAGCCCGACATGTCCGAGGTATCGCTGCAGCGTGCGCCCGTCAGCCGATTGACGACGAAATCCTTGCACAGGAAGACCGTGCCAATGCTGGCGAACAATCCCGGTGAAAAGCGCTTGAGCCAGGCAAGCAAGGTCGGTGTCTGCGCCGCCCATGGCCGCTGCAGGCAGTGCGCATAGGTGCGGTCGCCGACATTCTGTTCAGCCCATTCGGCGACGATGCCGACGGCGCGCGTATCGAGCGACTGGATGCCGATCAGCGGCGCGCCGGCGCGATCGAGCGCATAGAGCCCGTTGCCATGGCCGGCGCAGCCGATGGCGACGATCTCGCCGGCATCAATGCCGGCTTCAGCTATGCATTGGCCGATCACCGAAACCGCGTTGCGCCAGAGTTCGTGGAGGTCGCGCTCGACATGGCCGGGCTTCGGCATGGATGAGCGGCCATCACGGGCGGCGACCGCCAGTTCGCGCCCCGACAGATCGAAGAGAATAGCCTTGATGACGGTGTTGCCCGCGTCGAGGCCGAGAATGTAGCTTGCCATTGGCGCCTCCCCGATGCCGCGACCTATGCCTGGTTGTACAGGTCCCAGGCGACGGCGCCATCGGCATCGTCATGAATGATCGCCATCAGCCCGCGCACGACGGCGCTCGGGTTGGCGTGCTGGTAGATGTTGCGGCCATAGACCATGCCGAGCGCGCCTTGCGCCATCAATGCGGCGGACTTGTCGAACACCGCGCGCAAATCTTCCTTGCCGCCACCGCGCACCAGCACCGGACAGCGCGCGGCCTCGACGACACGGTGGAAATCGTTGGGATCGGTCGTCGGATCGGCCTTGATGATGTCGGCGCCCATCTCGCGCGCCAGCCGGGTCAAGGTGACGATCTTCTCGGCATCGCCATCGACCATGTAGCCGCCATGCTCGGCGACCGGCAACATGGCCAGCGGCTCGATCATCAGCGGCAGGCCATATTTCTCGCAATCGGCGCGCACACGCGCGATGTTCTGCACGCATTGCCTGAACAGGTCCGGCTCGTCGGGCAGCATGAACAGATTGACCACGACGCAGGTTGCATCCATCTCGATGGCGCCGAGAAGAGGCTCGGCTTCGTTCTGCAGCACCGCCCACATCGCCCGATGGCGTATCTTGTTGTACGGATTGCCCATATCGATGCGCATGACCAGCGCCGGCTTGTCCCTGCCCGGTACGGCCTGCAGCAGATCGGCCTGGCCATAGTTCATCTGGATGGCGTCGGGGCCAGCCTTGACCAGTTGGTTGACCACGCCGGCCATGTCTTCGAGGCCGGCCAGGAAGCTCGGCTCGTTGCAGACGCCATGATCGATGGCCACGTCGAGGCAGCGGCCGCCGCCGAACAGCCGGTTCATACGGACTTTCTTGTTCACGCGCATAGGGCGCTCCTTTGATGCGTCTTGAGGTCGATGCCATGCCGGTCTGCCAGCAAGGCGAGGAAGGTCGAGCATTCGGCGGCGGCCTCGCGGGCGCTCCAGCCCTTGTGCGCCGCCAGCATGTCGAGAACGGCGTTGATGAGGTCGAAGCTGAGCTCACCCGAAATGGCGATGGTGGTGCGGCGCAGGAACAGGTCGGCGAGGCACTCGACCTGCTCATGCTCGATGATGTGCCGGATTTCGCCCGCCGAATAATCCGACCGCGGCAGCATCTGCTCGGCTGCCGAGTGCGCAGCGATTTTCCCGGCCGACGTGCCGTAGCGCTGCAGAAGCATCCATGCGCGCTCGACCGGCAGGCCGTGTTCAAGGGCGAATGACGCGCACCAGCTTTCCGGATCGGCCGGATAGTCGCGGCCGCCGCCGATGGCCATATCCTGGGTGCCAACACTGCGTTCCAGCCCGAGCCGCTCCAGCACGCTGTCGGCCGCCAATGCTCCGAACGAACGAAACGTCGTCCACTTGCCGCCGATCATGCAGAGCGTGGCCGGCAGATGTCCGTTCGCCTCGACGAATTCGCAAAAATGGTCGCGCGGTATGCGGCTCGTGAAACTGTCCTCGCTGGCCGGCAAGGGGCGCACGCCGGAAAAACGAAACACGATCTGGTCCTCGGTGATCCTGATCGAGGGAAAGACGAAGGCAAGCGACTGGAGGATGTAGCGCTGCTCATCCTCCTCGCAGCGAACCTGGTCCGGATCGTCGACGCGGATATCGGTCGAGCCGACCAGCACCTTGCCGAGATAGGGAAACAGGATGCAGATGCGACCATCCTCATTCTCGTAATAGACCATGTGACCGCCTAGCGCCTCGAGCAGTTCGCTGCTGTCGACGATAAGGTGTGAGCCCTTGGTGCCGCCCATCATCGTTGGCGCCGAGGCACCGATCGCCTTGTTGGTGAGGTCGATCCAGCCGCCGGTTGCGTTGACGACCAGCTGCGCCCGCACCGTCAATTGCTCGCCCGTCAGTGTGTCGGTGACGACCAGTCCGTTGCCGGTCGATGTGACCAGCGCATAGTTCAAGGCGCGCGCGCCGCTGGCGGTGGCATCGAGCAGCATCTCCAGGCCGAGGCGCTCAGGCCGGCTCACCCAGGCGTCGTAGTAGGTGGCCGAATTGCGGATCGCCGGATTGATCGCCGGCCACGTCTTCAGCGTCTCGGCGCGTCCCCTGAACCTGTGCGTCGGCATCAGGCGCCGCGCGGCGGTGAACAGGTCATACATGGCAAGTCCGGTCTTGATGACGAGCGCGCCGCGCCGGCTGGGCCTCCGCGTCAGCCCAAGGAAACGCACCGCGCCATTGGCGAGACCGGAGAAGATATCGAAGATCGGCACCGTCGTCGGCAGTGGCGCCACATAGTGCGGCGCGTTCTTCAACAGCCGATCCCGTTCCAGCAGCGATTCACGCACCAGTTTGAACTCGCCGTTTTCGAGATAGCGCAGGCCGCCATGAACCATGCGCGAAAGCGCGGCACTGGCGCCGCTGCAATAGTCGCCCTTTTCCGCCAGCACGACATCGACGCCTTGCAAAGCCAGTTCGCGAAAGACGCTGATGCCGTTGATGCCGCCACCGATGACGAGCACGGCAATGTCCGGCCGGTCGCGCAGACCGGCAAGTGTATGGCTACGGTTCATCGGGGCTCTTGCCTTTTTGCTCAGGCATCCATCTCGGAGAGGTGCGCGGCGGACGCGGCGTCGATGGCCGCAAGCTCGTCTGCCTCGAGTGTGATCTCGCCGGCCCGCGCATTGTCGAGCGCCTGTTCGGGGTTGCGCGCGCCGCACAGGGCGAAAGTGACGCCGGGCTGGGCAAGCGTCCAGGCGATGACGATCTGGGCCATCGACGCCTGGTGGCGTTCGGCGATCGGGGCGATGGCCCCCTTCAGCTTTGCCACCTTTTGCCGATTGTCCATGGAGAAGCGCGGATTGTCCTTGCGCTGGTCATCGCCGCTGAAGGTGCGCGCCGGATCGACCGTGCCGGTGAGGAGACCCAGCGCCAGCGACGAATAGCTGAGGGTGGCGATGCCGTGCCTGCGGCTGATCGGCAGCAGGCTGGCCTCGATGTCGCGGTCGATCATCGAATAGCGCTCCTGGATCGCATCGAGCTGGCCGGCGTCTATATAGCCGCCGAGATCCTCGGCGCTGATATTGCTGGCGCCGATGGCGCGGATCTTGCCGGCCTCCTTGAGCTTCTCCAGCGCCGCCATCGTCTCGGCGATCGGTGTCGTCGGGTCCTGCCAATGGGTGATGTAGAGGTCGATATGATCGGAGCCGAGACGCCGCAGGCTCTGCTCGACCTCATAGGCGATGCCGTCGGCGCCGAGGTAGCGATGCACCGGCTTGCCGTCCTGGTCGAAGAAATGGCCGCCCTTGCCGGAATGCCAGTTCAATCCGCATTTGGTCGCGATCACCACCTTGTCGCGCTTGCCCTTGATGGCGGCGCCGACGATCGCCTCGCTGCGGCCAAGGCCGTAGGCGGGTGCGGTGTCGATCAGGCTGACGCCGGCGTCGATCGAGGCCTCGATCGCCCGCACCGACTCCTTCTCGTCGGTGCCACCCCACATCCATCCGCCAATTGCCCAGGTACCCAGGCCCACAGCCGACGCCGATATGCCGGACTTGCCGATCTGCCGCTGGATTTGTCGAGAATTCATGCTGCCTCCTGTTTGGCCAGCTCGAGGATGTGGAGCCCGGTGGCCTCGTCCGTGACGATGGTGTCGAGATGGTTTCCGCGCATGGCGGCGAGGATCGGCGCTACCTTGCTCAGTCCACTGGCGATGCCGATCGAGCGCGGGATGGTGGCGAACTCGTCAAGCGTCAGCGAGACCAGCGACCGGTTGAGCGAGTAGTTGCAGAGCTTGCCCCGGCGATCGATGAGATGGGCCAGCAACTCGCCCGTCGCCCCTGACTTCTCGATCGCCTGGCGGTCGGCATTCGAGGAGGGATGCAGGTCGTAGTAGCTGGAATCGTCGGTCAGGATCGAGCCGACACCCACCACCGCGACATCGGCCTCGCGCGCCTTGCGAAACACGTCGGCGACCGAGCTGATGCCCATCAGCATCTCGCGCTGCTGCGCGGTATCGGCAAACAGCGGCGCATGGATCTGATAGGCGCGGCCGCCGAGCTTGTCGGCCATCAGCGAGGCAACGTGGTTGACGTCGGTATAGTGCTTGCCCTGCACCAGCCCGGTGGCGGGGATGATCTCGACGTCGTAGCGGCGCCCCGGCTTGAGACCGGCGACCAGCGCGCTGACGCCCTTGCCGCCGGTGATCGAAATGGTGTCGCCGTCCTTGATGGTGTCGAGCAGCAGCCCCGCCGCCGCCTCGCCGACCCGCTGCAGCGCCGTGTGCGGATTTTCGGAGACCGATGGCACCACCATCGCCCGTTCGATTCCACCCAGCGCCACCAGCCGCGCCTCGAGTTCAACCAGATGATCGATCGGCGACTTGATCTTGATCTCGACGAGGCCGAGCTGGTGGCCACGTTTGATCAGCCGGTTGACGGTGGCGTGCGAGATGCCGAGTTCCACGGCGATCTCAGCCTGGGTCTTGCCTTCGACATAGTGCAGGACAAGCGCCTGGTGCATCTGGCGGACAGCGGCGATGTCGTCGCGGGTGTTGGGAGGGGCCATGGTGTTGCTTCGGTGCGTTTGAGGTCAGGACTTCTTGCGGTGCAGGAAGTGATCGATCGATACGGCAGCGAGCAAGATGCATCCCTTGATCATGTCCTGCCAATAGACCGAGATATCGAGCAGGATGAGCGAGSTTGTCACCACCGAAAGCAGCGCCATGCCGAGGATCGCCCCGAAGATGGTGCCGGAGCCGCCATTGAGCGAGGCGCCGCCGATGACGGCGGCCGCGATTATGTTGAGCTCCATGCCGGCGCCGAAGGTCGGCGTCGCCGCGCCGAAGCGCGCCATGTAGATGACCCCGGCCAACCCCGCGAGGGTGGAGCACAGCACCGTGACCCAGAACTTCACCTGCTTGGTCCTGATGCCCGAGAACTGCGCGGCCTTCTCGTTGGAGCCGGTGTAGAAGACCTTTCGGAAGGCCGTGGCGCGGCGCAGCAGGAAGTCGAAGATAGCCACCACGACGACGAAGATCATGATGACATAGGGGATGTTGTTGAAACTGCCCTGGCCGATCGCCTTGAAGGAAGGCGGCAAGGTGAACAGCGACAGCGGCGTGCCCTTGGTGACGACCAGGCACATGCCGCGCACGATGACCATGGCCGCGAGCGATGTGATGAAATGGTTGAGACCTATCACGGTAACGAAGAAGCCCATGGCCGCGCCGATCAGGGCGCTGACGCCGATGCCGATCAGGCTTGCCGTCCAGGGGTCGAGGCCGGCAAGGAACAGCGCGCCGGAGACCACCATCGAGAAGCACACGACCGAGCCGACGGAAAGGTCGATACCGCCGACGATGAGCAGGATGGTCATGCCGACGACGACGATGCCTTCGATGGAGAAGCTCATCAGCATGGCGCGGAAATTGCCCCATGTCAGGAAGTGCGGCGAGGCAAAGCTCATGGCGATGCACAGCGCCAGGATGATGACGATCAGCCCGGCTTCGCGCAGCGATGCGAGGCGGGCTAAATTGATGCGGCGCGCGGCACCGGCGGCCTTGATCTCGGCGTGCACGAGCGCTTCTCCTGATTCCCTAGGCGACATTCTGGGCTTGCCTTTGCATTGAACTGTCCTTGACGCCCGAGGCGAGCATGATGATGGCTTCCTCGCCGAGTTCGCCGGCGCCAAGTTCGCCGGCGATCCTGCCTTCGCGCACGACCATGACGCGGTCGCACAGGCCGATCAGTTCCGGCAGTTCCGACGAGATGACGACGACGCCGACACCGCTGTCGGCGAGCTGGCGCAATAGCCTGTGGATCTCGACCTTAGCGCCAACATCGATGCCGCGCGTCGGCTCGTCCATGATGATGACCTTGGGGCTGACGGATAGCTGCTTGGCGATGGCGACCTTCTGCTGGTTGCCGCCGCTCAGTGTCGAAACGGCGGCCTCGATACCAGCCATGCGCACACCGAGCCTGCCGGTCAGGTCCCGCGCCTGACGATCCTCGGCCTTGCGGTCGAGCAGGCCGAGCGGCCCCGTCAGCCTGGCGAGGTCGAGCGCCGAGATGTTCTGGGCGATCGGCAGATCGAGGAACACGCCGGAACCTTTGCGGTCCTCCGAGAGATAGACCAGCCCCGCCTTGACCGCATCGCCATAGCCGCGCGGACGCAGTGGCTTTCCGTCGAGCGCGACGGTTCCTGCCGTCATCGACCTCAAGCCGCAGATCGTTTGCGCGATCTCGCTGCGGCCGGCCCCGATCAGGCCGCCTATGCCGAGGATCTCGCCGGCGCGAAGCTGCAGATCGACTTCGGCGAAGCGGCGGCCATCGGAAAGGCCCTCGACCGAAAGCAGCAAGCGCCCAGGCTGTTTCGGCGCCAGCTTGTCAGGGTAGAGCTGGGTGATTTCGCGGCCGACCATCTTGCGCACGACGTCATCGGGCGAAACGGCGGCGATCGGGTCGGTCGCGACGTAGCGGCCATCGCGAAAGACGGTGACGCGGTCGCACAGCGAGAAGATCTCGGCCATGCGGTGGCTGATATAGACCACTGAGATGCCGCGCTCCTTAAGCCCGCGCACGATCGAAAACAGGCGCTGTGCCTCGCTCTCGGTCAATGCGGCCGTCGGCTCGTCGAGCATCAACACCTTGCAGTCAAGCGTCAGCGCCTTGGCGATCTCGACGAGCTGCTGATTGGAAATGGAGAGGTCGGCGACCTTGGTGCGCACCGGAATGGGCGCAAGCAGGTCCATGACCTTCTGGGCATCGGCGTAGAGCTTCTGGAAATTCATCAGCGGCGCGCGCCGGCTGTTGATCGCGGCCATGTAGATATTTTCGGCGACCGTCGCGTCCTGACAGAGCGCGATCTCCTGATGGACGAGTGCGATGCCGAGGCGTTGGGCGGCCGCGGGCGACGGGATCGAAACCCGCTCGCCATCGATCAGAATGTCGCCCTCGTCAGGCTGCAGCACACCGGCGATCATGTTCATCAGCGTCGACTTGCCGGCACCGTTCTCTCCGCACAGCGCGTGGATCTCGCCGCGCCGCAGCTCGAACTGCACGTCGCTCAGCGCCTTGACCGGGCCGAACGCCTTGGACAGGCCGCGGATTTCAAGGATGGGCGCCTGGGTCACGCCATGCTCCTGCGATGAACCTGGAGGGGAGGAAGGAGGCCGAAGCCTCCTTCCCGATTGGTCCGGCCGGAGCCGGAGATCAGGGATCGAGATTATTCCTCGATGCCCTTGGTGCCGCGACGCTTGAGGTACTTGTCCCAGTAGAAGTCGTCGGCATTGTCCTTGGAGACGATGGAGAAGCCATTGTCGACGAAGGGCACGCTCATCGGGTTGAAGCCCGAGCGCTTGGCGTCGTTCATCGGGTCGATCAGGCCGGGATGCTTGGCCATCCACAACAGCATGAAGCCCATATAGCCCTGCATGCCCTGGTTCGGATTGACCGAGCCGAAGATCTCGCCGGCCTTGATCATGTCGAGTATCTTGGCGTTGACGTCGGCGAGCATGACGCGGATCTTGCCGCCGCCTTCCTTGGCGGCCTGGGCGGCGCCGATGGCGGAGTTGGCCTCCGGCATGAACACCGCACCGAGGTCGGGATGCGCCTGCGCCAGGCTCAGCACCGCCTGGTAGGCCTTGGTCGGATCCTGGTTCGAAGCGGCGCGGCCGACGAGCTTCATATCGGGCCATTTGGCTTCCATGCGGGCGACGAAGGCGTTGACGCGCTTGTCGTGATTGTCCTGGCCCGGATTCTCCAGCACGGCATACTCGCCCTTGCCGTCCATCGCCTTGGCAACGGCGTCGGCGGCATAGGTGCCTTCGGCGATGTTGTCGGAGGTGATGTAGGAGACGCGCTTGGAATTCGGCGAGTCGGCGGCAARGGTCACCACGGCGGTGCCCTGCTCGATGGCGCGGTTGATTGGCTCGATGAACGGGTCGGAGTTCATCGGGTGCACCAATATGCCGGCCGGCTTCTGCGCCAGCGCCTGGTCGAAGGTGGCGATCTGCTTGTTGACGTCGTATTCCGGCGTACCCGTATAAGCGGTCTCGCAGCCGAACTGCTGGCCGGCCTGCTTGAACATTTCATAGACCGGGAACCAGTATTCGACGCCCGAGACCATGACGTTCATGACGTATTTTTCACCCGGCTCGCATTTGAACGGGTTGGGGGTTTCGGCGCGTGCCAGCATCGGCCCAAAGCAGGTCGATGCAGCCGCCGCGATTGCGAGCGTGCTCAGAAATTTGCGCAAGTTTCCTCCCTTGGCCGAAGCCATCCTCAATGACCGTCGCAGGCGCTCTGCGAGCGCTGCCGTATGGATTTGATGAAGCCGACCTTCCTCCGAAAGCCGACGAACGGGACATTACAGGCCCGGCGTGATCTGTCAATATAATTCACATAATGAAATATATTTCAGTCGTGAGCAGCAACGACCAGGATCAGGCCCGCGGCGTCCAGCGCATCGTACACGACCAGAGGTGCGCGCCTGAAGAGGCGGCTCGTGGCAAGGTGAAGGGGTGGCTTCCCTGGTCATCGATCTTCCCCGCTCATGATGGCCCCCAGGGGCAGTGGCAAGACATGATCGTGTCTGCGAAAGTCAGCTCGATCCCGCTACGTCGATAACGGCCTTGATGAGACCCGACTTCTGTCGCGCCCATATCGCGATGTCGCGGGGGCTGTGACGCAGGGTCGTGCGGTGCGTGACGAGCTGATCAATTGGTATTTTTCCAGCGCGGATCGAGGCAATGACGTGCTGGAAATCGCTGTGCGTCGCGTTGCGGCTGCCGATCAGCATCATTTCCCGCTTGTGGAATTCCGGATCGGAGAAGGTGATGTCGCCCTGCACAACGCTGACCATCACCATGACGCCGCCATGGGCAACATAGGCAAAGGCGGACTGCATCGAACGGCTGTTCCCGGTTGCGTCGAAGACGACGTCGAAGCCGGTTTTGGCGGTTCGCTCCGCTATCGTCTCGACGATCGATCCCTTCGAACCATCGATTACCAGGAAACCCAGTTGCGCCGCGAAGGCAAGCCGCTCGCTATCGACGTCCATGACGGTCACGCTCTGTCGCGCTATCCGCGCGAAAAGCGCTGTGCCGAGGCCGATTGGTCCGGCGCCGACAACCAGGGCGCGATTGCCCGGACCCGCCATGGACCTGCGGACCGCGTGAGCACCGATGGCCAGAAACTCGACCGTGGCCGCCTCGACCAGCGACAGGCCGGTCGCTGGCATCAAGTTCTGCGCCGGCACGAGGATCTGCTCGCTCATGGCGCCGTCGCGGTGCACGCCAAGCACCTCGATGGCGACGCAGCAGTTCGGCTTGCCCTGGCGACAAGCGGAACACTTTGCGCAGGCAAGATAGGGATTGATGAGAACTTGCTCTCCGACCGCCATGTCCCCCGGCGCGTTGATTGCCGCTATTGTTCCTGAAAACTCATGGCCCATGACACGGGGATAGACGAGGAAAGGATGCTTGCCCTCGAAGATGTGGTAGTCGGTTCCGCAAATGCCGACATGGGCGACGTTGACCAGTGCCCAGCCTTCCGGCGGACTGCCTGGCGCCGGCCGCTCTTCGAACAACAGCCTGCCGGGCTCGGCGCAGCGGACGATCTTGATGGTGGGATCCATGGTGCAGTTCCCCCCTTTGCTAACGTGATTTTCGAAGTCGGCAGCAGGAAGCAGTCCGGCGGAGCGATCCTCCGGACTGCTGGTGGATCATTCGAAGTCCTTGACGTTCTTCAGCGTCACCAGGCCGGCGCCGGTGTCGACATTGGCTTCGACGGTTTCCCCGTGGATCGCCTTGACGACAGTGTCGATGCCAAGCTCGCCCATTTTTGCGGGGAACTGTGCAACGCTGGCGTCTTCCGCACCGGACTTGATCGCTTCGATCTCACCACAGCAGGCGTCGAAGCCGACCAGGATGATCTTGTCGTTGGCAATGCCAGCATTGCTGATCGACTTGACGGCTCCCGGGATTGGCGGGCCGCAGGCCGAGTAGATAGCCTTGAGATCGGGATTGGCGGTCAGGATGTCCTCCGTTACCGAGGTGCCGAGTTCGAGCGTGCAGTTGGTGGCACCCTTGCCGACGACGTCGACCTTGACGTCGCCGAGCCCCTCCATCATGCCGGTCACCCGGTCATCCAGCGCCGGGACACCGGGCACCCCTTGCAGGATTCCGATCTTGTCGCCGCTCTTCAGCACGGTCTTCAGGTACTCTCCGGCGATCTTGCCGCCATTGAGGTTGTTGGTCGAAACCAGCGCCGTCTGGCCTTTCCAGTTGGGGATGCTGTTGTCGACGAGAACGACCTTGATGCCGGCCGCGACGGCCTTGTCCAGCGCCGGCGCAACGGTCGGATCGACCGGGGTGATCGCCAGCCCCTTGACGCCTTGCGTAATCATGGACTCGATCAGCGCGATCTGGCCTTCGATGTCGGTGGCAGCCTGGCCCTGGCCGGTCACCAGCTCGATTTCGGGATGAGCGGCCGCGTATTTCTTGGCGGCATCCTCCATGGTCGAGTAGAACGGCACCGGGAATTTGGTGATCAGGCCAACCTTGATCTTGTCTGCGGCCGAAGCCGGCATCGCAAACGCAACGGCGATCGCCAGCCCTGCGAACAGTTTTCGGTTCATTGGCATTCCATTCCTCCCTTGGATTGAGGCGTCTTCCGGCGGAAGTCGCTTCAGCTATTTGCGGACCGCAAAAGTCCCCAAATTTCGAGCGAGTCAGGCTCCAACGATCATGGAGACCAGCTCCTGCTTGTTGTCCTTGGTCGGCACCAGTTCGCCGACCTTGCGGCCTTGGCGAAGCACCACGGCGCGGTCGGCAAGTTCGGTGACATGTTCCATGTTGTGGGTGATCAGGATGACGGCATTGCCCTGGTCGCGCAGCGTCGCGACCAGGTTGAGCACTTGCCGCGATTCACGCAGGCCAAGTGCCGCGGTGGGCTCGTCCAGGATCACGACCTTGCGGGCGAATACGGTCGACCGGGCCACCGCAATGGCTTGCCTTTGTCCACCCGACATCATGGCGACGACGGCGTCCAGCCGCGGCAAGGTGACCTTGAGGTTCGCCAGCAGAACGCGGGTCTCGGCGTCCATTCTGCGCTGTTGAAGAAATCGCAGGCCGCGCGGGAGCCATCGCGGTGCGGCCAACTCGCGACCGGCGAAAAAGTTCTGTCCCGGCGTCAGATTGTCGAACAGCGCCAGATCCTGGTAGACGGTCTCGATGCCGGCGAAACGCACGTCCGCAGGGGAGCGTATCTGCGTCAGCGCACCGTCCAGAAGGATCGCGCCGGCATCGAGTTGGTGCACCCCGCTGATGCATTTGGTGAGCGTCGACTTTCCAGCGCCGTTGTCACCAAGGAGCCCGAGGATCTCGCCGCGTCGAACCTCGATGCTGACATCGTCGAGCGCCACAACCGAGCCGAAACGCTTGGTGGCGCCGCGCACCGCCAGTACGGGATGTTCCGCGTCGGCTGCATGATCGAGGCTGGCCGGAGCGGCGCTCATGATTGCCTCCCGGCCTGCATGACCCGCACACGCCCTTCGAGGTAGTTGCGCAGCACGTCGGACTCGACCGCGATGACGATGACCACGCCGATGACGATGAGCTGGAAGAAGACATTGACGTTGAGCAGGTTGAGCGCGTTGCGGATGACGCCGATCATGATGGCGCCGATCAAGGCATGGCCCAGATGGCCGCGGCCGCCGAGAAAGCTGGCACCGCCGATGATCACCGCCGCTATCGTATCGAGTTCGAGCAGATTGCCGAAGAGCGGCGAACCGGCGTCGGTGCGTCCGGCAAGGATGACCGCGCCGATGCCGGCGCACAGCCCCGAGATCACGTAGACCGAAACCAGGACCCAGGACACGGGAATGCCCATGCGCAGGGCAGCGTCGGGTCGGCCGCCGACGGCATAGATCCAGCGCCCCCAGACCATCGTCTTGGCCATGACGAAAAGAACCGCGGCGACGCCGGCAACGACAAAGACCGATCCCGGCAGACCCCAGACCGCCTCGCGACCAAGCGCGTCGATCGAATCCGGCATGCCAGGAATGGCGCGGCCGTCAGCCAGTTGCAGCGCCAGCCCCTTGGCGATGCTCAATGTCGCCAGCGTGATGATGAAGGGATGCGGCAGCCGGCCGAATACGTAGAAGAGCCCGTTGATGGCGCCGATCGCGGCACCGCAGCCAACCATCACCGCGATCACCACGAAGGCGGGAGCGCCGGCATGAAAGCTCAGCGCGCCGACGACGGAAGCCAGCGCAACGTTCGAGCCGACGGAGAGATCGATCCCGCGTGTCAGGATGACCAGATGCTGTCCCATCGCCACCACCGAGATGACGGCGGTCTGGGCGAGGATGTTGCTGAGGTTGCGCCCCGTCAGGAAATAGGGCGACAGGAAACTGAGAACGGCAATCAGCATCACCAGTATGACGACCGGACCGGCGCTCAGCAGGGCCAGGCCTAGCGCGAGGCCGGGAACGCCTTCCTGTTTCTTCGGTGCTCGCAATGCGGCCTCGCCGACAGTGACGTCGGTGTTTCCCGTTTCAGGCAAAAGTTCCCCTCCCCGCCGGGGCTTTTGTCAGCCTCGTCGTCAAAAACTTCTTCTGTATTTCAGCTTCCTCTTATCGATAAAAACAACCCCCGTGACTTGGTCAAGTTGTTTTTTATGGATAAAGTTCATGGTAAAAGAACAAGGTGTTGCTTTGAGGACGATCCGATGCGAACCGACACTGTCTACAAGAAGGCTTTCAACCGCGTCGCCAGTATGCTGCGCGAAGGACAATTGGCCGGCGAGCTCCCTTCCGAAAATGAACTTAGACGGAGGATGGGCGTTAGCCGCACGACCGTGCGAAAGGTTCTTGGAGAACTTGTCCAGCGCGACCTCATCGCCGAGCGCGGCGGCGTCCGGAAGACAGGCCGCGCGGTCGAGGACAGCGACTACTATCCCGACGCCGAAACCACGTCGCGAGCCAAGCATGTCGAACAGCAGTTCATGGAGTGGATGCTGCGGGGTGACACAAGGCCTGGCACCAGCATCAACGAGCTCGAACTCGCGCGGCAGTTCGGTGTCGCGACCAACGGAATTCGCGAGTTCCTCATTCGATTCAGCCGCTTTGGGCTGCTGGAGAAAAGGCCGAATACCGGCTGGCTTTTCAAGGGCTTTACGGAAGATTTCGCCCTTGAGCTGTTCGAGATCCGGGTTATGTTCGAACTGCGCTCGGCGCATCTGTTTTCACTGCAACCCGACAATTCTCCCCTGTGGGAGAAACTTGCCGCGCTCAAGGTTGCGCATACCGAATTGCTGAAACAGATTGAAAGCCGTTACCACGACTTTTCCGGCCTCGACAACCGGTTTCACCGGCTCATAAACGAGGCGTCGCCGAACCGCTTCATCGACGATTTCTATGATATCATCAGCTTCATTTTTCACTATCACTATCAGTGGAACAAGCAGGACGAAAAGCAGCGCAACCAGGCGGCAATCCTTGAGCATCTCGCCTATATCGATGCGCTGGAGAGCCGCGATCCCGACCGAATTGAGCGGGCCTGCCGCGCGCATCTGGCTTCGGCGAGAGCAACGCTGATGCGTTCGCTGATCGGGTTTGACGAATGACGGAAATCGACGCGCCGCAGGCAGGGGTGCGCCGGGACAAAGGCTTCAGGCGCGGCGGATTTCCGTTCCCGGCGCCATCGGGCTCAATACCCGTAGTAGAGGCCGAGACCCCGCTGCAGGGCCGAAGCCAGATGTGCCTGCATCGCCACCGCGGCTGCCTCCGGGTCGCGTGCCTTGCAAGCCAGGATGACCTGCATGTGCTCGCGCAGGGATTGCAGCACGAGAGGCACGGTGACTTTTCTGTCCAGCCGTATCAAACGAACGTAGTTGTGCAGCCGTTTGTAGGAACTCTCGATCAGGGGGTTGTTCAAGCTGGCAATGATGGAGTGGTGCAGCAAGGTCTCGAGTTCCTCGAGGTCGGCTCTGACATGGTCGGTGAGCCCGCCGCGCTCGATCTCTTCGATGGTTGCCAGATGTCGTCGTTCCAGTTCCGCCAGTTCCGCCTCTTCGGCGGTCTGCGCGTAAACACCTGTCGCCGCCCGTTCTAGAATGCTGCGAAACTGATAGGTCGCCCTGGTCAATTCGAACCCGGGTTTGACGAACTGGATGCCCGACCGTGAGTGGATGATGACGATCCCCTCCGCCTCGAGCAGCTTGAGCGCATCGCGTAGCGGCGCTACCGGGATATCGAGCATTTTGACGAGATCGCCTTGCGACAGGAAAGCTCCTGCGGGGATCTTCCGCTCAAACAGCGTTTCGAGGATTCGCGTGTAGGCGCGGTCGCCAAGGCGCTGACCCGACGCCGCCCCGTCGTTCCCATCGGGCATCCCTTCGCGCTCAGCCACCTTCCCTCGTCTCCTCGCATCTGAAATATCTAAATCAACCTCTGGAATATTACAGAGGATGCCCATCTTAGAATATCGCCTTGCCCATTATCAATTCGCTTGTGACCAACCATGGATGACGGGAGTGGATCGTGCAGCACCCCGGGATTTGGAGCGGTTGAAGAACRTTCGCTAAGGGAAAGGCGCTGCCCTACGCTCCACAACACATCGGGAATTCACGCGCAAGTGTGTGCGCCAAGGACGTTGCCCGCCGCTGACGGGAGCCCGCCGCATGCCTCTTTTGCGCCTGGCCACTTGCCTCTTTGCGATATCTGAAATATCTAACGCGCATTCTGACATATCAGAGATCTCATATGCGCATTGCAGAGTATCGCATCACCCGCTTTCAATTCGCTCGCGACCGGACCATAGGCGATAGCCAGGTGCGCATCGACACCGCACATGTCGCCGCGCTTGAACTGATAAGCGAGAACGGCCAGGTCGGGCTGGGTTTTGTCCAAAGCCTGTTTCACCCGCTGCCGGAGCAAGCAGAGATCGTTCGGGTTTTCGAAGAGGAGGCCTGGCCCAATCTTGTCGGGCAATCGCCTTTGGCGCTGGTGCATCGGGTCCAGCGACCTCGCGGCGGAAACCGGCGCGCCTTCGGCCTGCCTTTCGAGGAAGCCCTCCAGGTTGCGTTGTGGGATCTGAGTGCCAAGCAGGCCGGCCTGCCGTTGCACGACCTTCTGGGAAGCCGGCGCAAGCGCGTAAGAGCCTATGCGTCAGGTCTCGATTTCCACCTTCGCGACGATGAGTTCCAAGCCTTTTTTGCCCATGCCGATGCCCTCGGCTACCGCGCGTTCAAGATCAAGGTGGGGCATCCCGATTTCGATTGGGATTTGTCCCGGCTGGAGCTGTTGAGAAAGACAGTGCGGCCCGGCTCGTCGATCATGGTTGATGCCAACGAGGCCTGGGAGGCCAAGGAGGCGTCGGTAAAACTGCATAAAATTCATAGCCTTGGTTATGATCTCCTGTGGGTTGAGGATCCTATTCTGCGGCACGACTTCGACGGCCTTCGCAGCCTCAAGGCGGCAACGCCCTGGACCATGATCAATTCAGGCGAATATCTCGATGCCGCCGGCAAACGCCTTTTGATGCAGGCCGGCGCCACCGACATGCTGAATGTTCATGGGCAGGTGACGGACGTGATGAGGATCGGC
Source organism: Mesorhizobium sp. 01N446 (assembly GCF_056399285.1). Lineage (NCBI taxonomy): Bacteria > Pseudomonadati > Pseudomonadota > Alphaproteobacteria > Hyphomicrobiales > Phyllobacteriaceae > Mesorhizobium > Mesorhizobium sp. 01N446. The sequence goes on from NZ_JBFTRA010000003.1 coordinate 504,019, forward strand.
TGGCTGGCGGCTGAACTCGGCGTTCCGGTGACGCTTGGCAACACGTTTCTGGAGATCGGCGTGCACATGGCGTGCGCGCTGCCCGAAGTGGAGTGGCTCGAGTACTCGTTCCAGAACTTCGATCACCTGGTTGAGCAGCCAATCGAAATTCGTGACGGCTGGATTTATGCGCCGGATCGACCGGGTCATGGGCTGGTCCTGTCGGAGATCGCGCGCCGGGATTGGGCGCGCCCCGAAATCCTGTCGCGCGAACAGCTTGGTGACGCGCCCGCCAACCCGCGGGTTGGTGGAGGCCTCAAAGATCGCGGCGCGCGCTGATTGAGCAAAAGCCTGGTAGACAAAAAGGGAGGAACAACGTGCAGAAACTGCAGATAGTGACCGCCATCGCGGCGATGATGATGGCCTCGCCCGTGCTGGCGCAGGAGATCACCGTATGGGACGTCAACGTGGACGATGCCGCCCACGCGACATACTACGATCATGCGAAGGCCGCATTCGAGGCCGCACACCCGGGAGCAACTCTCAACCTCCTGTCGCAGCCGGACGCCGAGTATTACACCTTGCTGGGTACGGCGCTCGCTTCAAAAGCCGGCCCAGACGTCATCTGGGCCAATGGCGGCGCCCAGGCCAAGGCCTTGATCGGCGGGCTGATCCCGCTCAACGACAAGCTGCCGGACCTGATCTCGAAGCTTGTTGGCAAGTCGGCCTTCACTGGACCTGACGGCAAGCTGTACTTCATCCCGACGACGCTGCAGGGCCACGTCGTCTACTACAACAAGGCGCTCTACAAGGCCGCCGGCCTCGATCCGGAGAAGCCGCCGACGACATGGGCCGAACTGACCAAGGTCTGCGACGCCTTCAAGGCGAAGGGCAAGCCCGCCTGCTTCATGATGGCCAACAAGGAAGGTTACAACGCTGAATTCTTCCTGTCGGAAGCCGCGAACCAGTCGTTGACCGCGCAGCAGCAGGCCGATTGGCTGGCCGGTAAACTCCATTGGTCGGATCCGCCGATCAAGGCGATCCTGCAGGCCTGGGTCGATACCGCCAAGAACGGCTGGTATCAGGAGGGCGGTAACTCGCAGACCATGTTCATGGACGAGTTCGCCCTCTTCGAGCAAGGTGTCGGGGCCAATGTGATGGGGCTACTCTCCAACGTCGCGCACTGGAAGCAGTTCGAAAAGAACATGGGTGTCGACAAGGTCGGCGTCTATCCTATGCCCTCGCCGACCGTTGCCGCAGACCAGCACGAAGGCGCTCCCGGCGTGCCGCTTGATGGCGGCGTCGGCTATGGCGTCAACAAGGACTCCCCCAACATCGAACTCGCGGTCGACGCGGTGCGTATCCTCGCTTCGCCGGAGGTCCTGTCTTACCTGGTCAACGACACCGGTTCGGTGCCGGCGAACACCGAAGTCAATACCTCCGGTATCGACAGCCCCGGTCTCAAGCAGATCATGGGCTGGCTTGCGACCAGGGCCGTTCCGACCACGCACGCGAATTCCTCGGCGGCGGAGCTCGACGAATGGCACCGCCAGAGCCAGCTTCTGTACAACGGCGAAACCTCCGTGGACCAGGCAGCGGCCGCGCTGGACAAGGTCCAGGCCGAAGCCAAGCCGCAGAAGTAGTCCTTTCAGGAACGAGTGGGAGCGCGACCATGCGCCCCCACCTCCAAGCTCAGTGACCAGTGCATGACCGCCAATTCGTTACGCCAGATGGGCCAAGCCGCGCCGACCCGTTCCCGCCGAGGTCGGGGCCGCCGAGCAGAGGCGCGCGTCGCACTGCTGTTCCTGCTTCCGGCAATCCTGCTTGTTCTGGTGTTCCGCATTTTCCCGCTGTTCTGGGGTTTTGCCATCTCCCTGACCAGCGCGACGTCGACCGACCCTGGCCAGTTCATCGGCGCGGGCAACTAACTGCGGGCGCTGGACGATCCAAATTTCCGTTCCGCCATGGCGAACGCCGTCGTGGTGCTGCTTTCGGTTCCGATCTTTGTGACCATTCCGATGCTGCTGGCCATCCTGATTCACCAGGGCGTGCCGGGACGCACGTTTTTTCGCTCCGTCTATTTCTTTCCGGCCATTCTCTCGAGCGTCATCATCGGTTCGATCTTCAGCGTGGTGCTGAGCTTCAACGGCAATCTCAACGCATTGCTGAACCTCGCGGGCATTGGGGGCGTGGACTGGCTGGGGCACTCCGCGACCGCCCTTCCGGTGACACTCGCGATCCAGTGCTGGTCGACCTTCGGCATGGGGGTGCTGATCTTCCTTGCCGGCCTGTCGACCGTTTCCAAGGACATGGTCGAGGCGGCCCGTCTCGACGGCGCCAAGATGTGGCAGATCTGGTGGCATGTCATCATCCCGGAGCTTCGCCCGATCATCGAGTTCTCGACGGTGATTACCACCATCGGCCTGCTGACCTCGATGTTCGGCCTGATCTACGTGCTGACGGGCGGGGGACCCGGAACGTCGACGACGGTGCCCGAATATCTCATCTGGGCCGCACAAGGCAGGCTGAACCGGCCCGCTTATGCCGCGGCCATCTCGATGGTCCTGTTCTTCATGACCAGCATCCTGGCCTGGTTGCAGATTCGCATCCTGTCACGCAACGCAAACATCTGAGGACATGGTGTCAGGAGCAGGAAAACGACAGAGGCTGGCGCTGAGGATTGCGGCGGTCCCGATGGGGCTACTGGCGCTCAGTTGCCTCTATCCGATCTTTTTCGCGGTCAACAACGCGTTCAAGACCCGTGACGATTACATGCGCGACCGCTTCGGGTTGGCCACGCAGCCCACGCTCGACAATTTCGTCCAGGCCTGGACCCGCGCGCACCTCAACGAATACTTTCTCAATTCCGTGATTGCGACGCTCGGGGCGGTCATCCTGTTGATGGTCGTGTCATCCATGGCCGGCTTTGCCCTGGCGTCGCTGCGCTTTCCCTACCGGCGCTTCCTGTTCGCGGTGATCCTGTCGTCGCTGATGATCCCCGTGCAAGTCGTTCTCGTGCCCTTCATGCGCACCATGCTTGCCCTGAACCTCGTCAACACGCACATCGGACTCATCCTGTCATACACCGCATTTTTCCTGCCTTTCTCGGTCTACATGATGACGGCGTTCTATTCGGGGCTGCCGCGCGAGCTGATCGAGGCGGCACGGATCGACGGCGCCAAGCTGCTGCAGGTCTGGTGGCATGTGATGCTGCCCCTGGGCATGCCGGCGTTGGTGACGCTGGCCATCCTCAACACCCTCAGCTGCTGGAACGACATTCTGATTTCCCTTCTGGTCATGCAGAAGCACCGCACCCTCACGGTGGGGATTTCGGCCCTCAAGGGCCAGTACTCGGACCAGATACCCCTGTTTACGGCGGGCATCGTCATCGCGGCGGCCCCGATCGTCGTTCTATACATCCTGTTTCAGCGGCGAATTGTTTCGGGCATCGCCGTGGGCGCAGTGAAAGGTTAGTCGATGGCGCGCGTGGAACTGAAACATGTCAGCAAGAGCTTTGGATCGACGAAAGTCATCCACGATGTCTCGATGTCGATCGAAGAGGGTGAGTTCGCCGTGTTCGTGGGGCCTTCGGGCTGCGGAAAGTCGACGCTGCTGAGGATGATTGCCGGGCTCGAAGAGACGAGCGAGGGCGAAATCTTCATCGGCGGCGATGACGTGACCGACGAGGAGCCTGCCGACCGGGGTGTGTCGATGGTGTTCCAGTCTTACGCGCTCTATCCGCACATGACGGTAGCGGACAATATGAGCTTCGGCCTTCGGATGGCGCACCGCCCGAAGGCGGAGATAAAAGACAAGGTTGGACGCGCCGCCAAGATCCTGCAGCTCGAAGAGTATCTGGAACGCAAGCCCGCCCCGCTCTCGGGAGGACAGCGCCAGCGGGTGGCTATAGGACGCGCGATCGTGCGCGACCCGAAGGTGTTCCTCTTCGACGAGCCGCTCAGCAACCTCGACGCCGAGCTGCGGGTGCAGATGCGCGTGGAACTTGCCAAGCTCCACCGGGTTCTTGGCAACACCATGATCTATGTGACGCACGACCAGACTGAAGCGCTGACCATGGCGGACCGGATCGTTGTTTTGCGCAGTGGGCGCATCGAGCAGATCGGCACGCCCGACAGCCTCTATCAAGATCCCGACAACGCGTTCGTCGCGGGCTTCATAGGCTCCCCCCGGATGAACTTTCTAAAGGCGACGGCGCAGGCGGGCGGCCGTCTCGCGGTTGGCGGCAGGGAGGTGGACAGCCCGGTGCGGACCACGCTCGAGCCGGGACGGAAACTGCAGCTGGGCTTAAGGCCCGAGCACCTCGACCAGAACGAGGGCATCGGCCTTGAGGCGAGCGTGGAATTTGTCGAATCGATGGGCTCCACATCCTTCGTCCACGCCACGCTGGCGAGCGGCGAGACCATCATCGCGGAGCGGCGGTCCTCGCAACCAAGGGCCGGCGACAAGATCACCCTGCATTTCGCGCTTGCCTCGGCGCGGCTCTTCGGAGACGACGGAGAACGCATCCGGTGAGCGTTCGCGCCCCGACATAGGCTTCCGTCGGCGACAGGTCGATATAGGTGCCTCCGGCCGGTGTCACTTCCGGCTCGCATGCTCCCAAGGCCCCGACCCTCTTGCCGCGCACGACACCGTCGACCGCGATCAGGGTCTGGACGCCATGGCGGATCGTGAAGATCGGCTTTTGGTCTAAGACCATGACACCTGAACTGAGGGGAACGATCCCGGCTGGCGGCAAAGCCCGGCGAAATGATCGGCCTCCACATGCGCGAAAAACGGCGGCCGGCCGCGTTCGGGGAATGTTGCAGGACGACGATCGGAGTCAGATCATCCAGACGGCTGTACTAAGCCATTGATTTTATTATCTCTACTTTTCGGTTTTTGTCTTTGCCACAATAGAATCAATTCACAGACAAATAGGTTAGCCGAGCAGGCAAATGGATGGCTTCAGGACATGGGTGGCTGTGCCATGGCCAAAACGGAGGGTGGGGGGATGATCGCTTTCAAACGCGATACGAGCGGCCTTTATCTGGCTGAGATCCCTGCCAACGCCCGCGTCGTCTTCCTGTTCCCAGGATCAGTCGCGCACCGACCCGACCTTCGATCTGACCGCCCAGGGCTGGATCGATCCTGGCCAGCTTGGCTACATCGCCTTCTTCGTGCCGTCGGCAACACGCGACTGGGCCGCTTTCGAGGTCGGCGTCCGCAAGGCCTTCGCTGCCAATGCCGGCACGCAGATCGGCTGGTTCCCCGAGCCGCTGAGCATCGCGCCGGTCCTGGTCTCGATCACCGGACAAGGTACGTCGTCACCAACCGTTGCGGAATCCTTCTCGCTGACATTCCGGCAAAGCGTGACGTTCCAGGTCCAGCCGGATTTGTTCGAACTGTCGACGACGGTGCTGTTCGAGGACGCGTCCAACAGTCTGCAGATCGCCAACAGCCCGCCGGCGCCACCGTCACGTTCCAGTCGAAAGCGCCATTCACGAGCCTGGCGCTTTCCGGGCCGTTCGCCGGCACCGCCAGCACGGCGTTTGAACTGGCCACCGCCGATCTCGTCCAGTTCGAAGCCGGCATGATGTATTTCAGCCCGCCGGTCGATGGCGGGCTGGTCAATGCCTTGAGCTATCCGGTTTTTCGCGGCGCCGGCGGTTCGACGACGCCATTCGGCTTCAACGTGACGCTCGACGTGCTCGGCCCGCTCGATGCGGCGCGCAGCTTCTTCCAGTTCACCGATCCGCTGGTCGGCTCGACTTTTGTCACCACCAATGGAAAGCCGTTCGCCCTTGCCACCGTCAACACCGGCGATATCGTCACGGCGAGCCGTCTCATCTTCCGGCCGGCCGCAGCAGTCGCCGAGCGAACAGCTCTATTACTATCTGACGCCGGCGGGACAGTTCGGCCTGGCGCCCGACACCAGCATCAACAAGGCCACGACATCAGAAACCGTGCAGATGCTGTGCGGCGTCACCGGCACCGAGTTCATCACCGTCAATGTCGGCTAGACACCGGACAAACTCGAGTTCGTGCCGGCCCAGCCGGCGTATCGCATCCAGCCTGCGCAAGATTCGCCAACCAATCCCGCCTTTCTCGACGCCACCGCGACAACCTCGTGGGCGCAGCTTGTCTCCGCGCAAGGCATTTTACGTATCGCAGCCGGAGCGCGCGCCGCTCTACAAGCAGCCGGACAGTTCGGCCGCGATGCTTGCCGGCGCGGCGCTGGACATATTGTGGGTGCCAGGTGGTGATCCCGATGCGCTCGCAAGGATCATGAGCGACCCGGCATCGCCCTATCTCGCCTACCTGCGCAAGGTCGCGGAACATGCCAAATGGGTCTGTTCGGTCTGCGAGGGTGCGCTGTTGCTGGCCCGGGCCGGACTGCTCGACGGTCACAGGGCGACGACGCATTGGGCATTCGTCGATTGCCTGAGCCGCTTTCCGGCAATCAAGGTGTCGAGGGGTCACCCGCGTTTTGTCGAGTCAGGCAACCGGCTGACGGGAGGCGGCATACCGTCGGGCCTTGACGAAGCGCTGCACCTCATCGCCCGACTTTTCGACGACAAGACTGCTGCCGATGTCCAGACAACGACCCAGTATTTTCCAGTGCCTCCGGTTGCCTGCAAAGTTCCGTCCAGGACACCGACATGCATGGTCCACTGGTGATCAGGCATTCGCCGTTGGAATCCTGCCAGACGAGCAGACTGACGAACGAACGGTTCCAAGATCGTGCGCCCTGTTCGAAGCTCGACCGCGAGTTCGACCGGAAGGAAATCGGCGCGCCTTTCTCCTGAGGCGAATGGAGGTTGGCGGGAGACCTCTGCCTGGTGGCCGACATTGAGGTACCTGATAAGGGGGAGGCAGCAACGCGGACAAATCTGTTCGTTTGGGCCGATGAGTCAACGTCGTTGCGGCCGCGATGATTAGCATGTTAACTTCTTTCGCAATTGCATGGGCGCGCCAGTGCGCCTCAATCCCACGACAAGATGGGAGCGAAGCGAGAATGGAGGAGACTATGACAGCCCATCACGTGAGCGTCGCTGACGGCGAGGCTTTTCTGTCCGCATCGCGGATGCTGTTCGGCCCGATCACCCAGCGTTTCTCGCGCGGTGAGGCGCCGTCGCTGCCGAAGCTGGTTTCGGTGCATCTCGGCTCCTGCCGGCTATCCGAGATCAAGGCCAGGTCGCATCTGGTCATCAGCGATCGCACCATCTGGCGCAGCTTCGATCCGGACGCAATCAAGATCCTGATGCAGCTCAGCGGTCGCAGCCGCTTCGAGCAGCGGCAGGTGGCGGTCGATCTCGGCCCCCGCGCGGCGATCATCTATGACCCGATGCGCAGCTACTCGCTACAGAACCTGTCGGATGTCGACCAGCTTATCCTGCAGGTGCCGCGCTCCACCTTTGGCGACGAGACGCTGGCGCGGCTCTCAGCGCCGGTGCCATTGCCCGGGGACGACGACAGCCTCACCCATATCGTTTCCGGTCTGATGCAGATGGCGATCGGCACCGCGCATAAGCTCGATGAGGCGGGCTGTCGCCGTGTCGGGGAAAGCCTGATCCAGCTCGTCAATGGACTGATTCAGGCAAAGCCGATGGCGCCGGAATTCCGCCGCTCGCCGCTGGAAGCGCTTCGCGAACGCATCGTCGCCTTTATCGACGCAAACCTGGCGCGCTCGAACCTGTCGGCCGAGGACATAGCCCGCCACATGGGCTGCTCGCGGCGCTACCTGCACCGCGCCTTCGAAGGCGAAGGCGCCACACTGGAGCGCTTCGTCTGGGATAGGCGGCTCGAGCGCAGCAAGGAGGAGTTGCTCTCTCCCGCCCGCGCATCAGCATCGATCTCAGAAATCGCGTTTGCGTGCGGGTTCAATTCCAGCGCGCATTTCTCGCGTGCATTCAAGAGCAAGTATGACGTGGCGCCCCGAGAGTTGAGGGAGAGGGTGGGCATGGTTGTGCATTAGGGATGGGCGGCGAGCCGCAAGGTTTGCGGAGACCTCACCCTGTTTGCGCCAATACGAGGCATGACCCATCACGCACCATCAGTCGGTTTTTGAGTTCTTTCAGTCCAGACTGGCAGCTTTTAGGCCCGACAATGCGCGTCGCATAGTGCTCTACCCTCAGGCCGCCCGCGCGCTGCCCGCAAAGCTCCGCATCAACCCCTTCGGCAGGAACAGCATCGCCAGGATAATGGTCAGGCCCGAGATGACCGGATGGTAGTCGGGCACGACGATGCGCGCGAGGTCGAACACCGCGTACATCACGAAAGCGCCGAGGATGGGGCCGAGCAGCGTGCCGGTGCCGCCGACCACGGTCATCATCAGCGGCAAGAGCATCCAGTCGAGGTCGAAGACGGAGTCCGGGCCGACATGGAAGATGTAATAGGTGTAGAGGCTGCCGGCGATGCCGGCGATGAAGGCGCTGCCGGCGAAGGCGGCGACCTTGACCCTGAGCACATCGATGCCGTTGGCCGACGCCGCCATCTCGTCGTCGCGCACGGCGATCAGCGCCAGGCCGTAGCGCGAGCGCATCAGCAAGTGGATGGCGAGTGCCGTGCCCACCATCAGGCCGAGCCCGACCAGATAGTGCGGCAACAGCGTGTCGAACGTGCCGGCGGGCGCGACGACGCCGAAGGCGCCGCCGGTGAAGTCGCCTCCATTGATGAACATCACCTTGACGATCTCGCCGAAGCCGAGGGTGCCCAAGGCAAAATAGTCGCCGCGCAGTTTGGACAGAAGCGGCAGGCCGATGATGATGGCGGCCACCGCCGCGACCAGCCCGCCCAGCATCATCGTCACGGGGTCGAAATAATAAATGCGCGGGTACGCGTCATAGAGCGAGCCCCAGAGATAATTGCCGCTCCAAAGGATCGCGGTGGTGTAGGCGCCGAGCCCGAAGAAGGCATGGTTGCCCAGGCTGATCTGGCCACCGAAGCCGGCGACCAGGTTCCAGCCCTGCGCCATGATGGCGTAGATGAAAACGAAGAACAGGAATGAGAAGGCGTAAGAGTCGATCGCGCCGGGCAGCAGCGGCAACAGGGCGAGCGCCGCGATGGCGGCAGCCGCAATCCACATCCAGGCTTGTCTTGGCCAGGCCCGTTCCAAAAAGGCTTGCTTCAACATGGCGCTCAAGCCTTCTTGTAGGGCCGGCTGAACAGGCCTTCCGGCTTGAACATCAGCACCGCCAGGAACACGCCGTAGGCGATGGCGTTGGTCCAGCCGCCGGAGATGAAATACTGCACATAGGCCTCGATCAGGCCGAGGATGATGCCGCCGGCGAGCGCGCCCGCGACATTGCCGATGCCACCCAGCGCCAGCGCCACCAGCGCCTTGAGGCTGAAGATGAAGCCGGCAAACGGGTTGAACGGGAATGTGGTTGCGACCGCCACACCGGCAGCGCCTGCGAGCGCAATGCCGATGGCGAAGGCAATGGCGTTGACGCGGTGCGGGCTGATGCCCATCAGCGTCGCGGCTTCCATGTCCTCGGACGCGGCGCGCACCGCCTTGCCGACAATCGTCTTGCGCAGGAACAGCACCACCAGCCCTGTGCCGGCGAGCGCGATCAGAAAGCCCATCGAGCGCGTGAACGAGGTGCGCACGCCCAGGATCTCGATGCCGCTCGCCGTGTACGAGGTGACCACAGCCGCCGTGTTGCCGCCCCACACCACCGTCATCAGGTTCTGGATCAGGAACATCAGGCCGACGGCGATCAAGAGCGAGATGTTGCGGTCCTCTTCGGCCGCCGCGCGGCGGAACAGGCCCTGATAGACCAGCCAGCCGACACCGAGCCCGACCGGCACGACGATCAGCAGCGACAGGAACGGGTCGATGCCGAGCCCGTAGAACAGCGCCCGCACGAAATAGGCGGCGAGGATGATCATGGCGCCCTGCGCCAGGAAGATCAGCCGCATGGTGCCGAAGATGAGGCTCAAGCCCACGGCAGCGACACCATACATGGCGCCGCCCAGCGCGCCGTTAAGCGACAGCTGCAGCAGGATTTCGGGAGGTGGCAGGTTGACCATCATTGCGCCTCCAACACGCCCATATAGGCCTTCTGGATTTCCGGGTCGGCGATGAGTTCGGCGCCCGTGCCTTGCATGGCGAGCTCGCCGGTCTTCAGCACGAAGCCATAGTCGGCGACCTTCAGCGCCTGGTGGATGTTCTGTTCGACCAGGAGGATGGTGACGCCCTGTTTGTGCAAGGTCTCGATCAGCGCGAACATCTGCTGCACCACGATCGGGCTCAGGCCCAGCGACGGCTCGTCGAGGATGAGCAGCGAGGGATCCGACATGGTGGCGCGCGCGATGGCCAGCATCTGCTGTTCGCCGCCGGAGAGCGAGCCGGCCTTCTGCCCTGCCCGCTCCTTCAGCCGCGGAAACAGCATGTAGGCTTTCTCCAGCGATTGTTTGAAATGCTTGCGCACCTTGGGCTGGAAGGCGCCGAGCTCGAGGTTTTCCAGCACCGTCATCTGCCTAAACAGGCCGCGCCCTTCCGGCACATGGGCGATGCCCATGCTGGCGATCTCCTCCGGCGCCTTGCCGGCCAGCGGCACGCCCGCGAGAAAGACCTCGCCGCGCTTCGGCTTGAGCAGGCCGGAGACGGTCTTCAACAGCGTCGTCTTGCCCGCGCCATTGGCGCCGACGATGGCGACGATCGTGCCGGGGTCGACATGGATCGATACGCCCCACAGCGCACCGACATCGCCATAGGCGACTTCGAGGTTTTTCACGTCAAGCAGCCGGTTCGCCAAGATAGGCCTCGATCACTTTGCGGTTGGCGACGATTTCGCGGGGCGTGCCGTCGGCGATCTTCTCGCCATGGTCGAGCACGATCACCCGGCTGCACACTTTCATGATGGCGTCGACCTTGTGCTCCACCCACAGGATCGAGACGCCCCGCTCGCTGCGCACGCGGCGGATGACATCGACCATGCGCTGGATCTCGGTCGGGTTCAGCCCGGCCATCGGCTCGTCGAGCAAAAGCAGCGCCGGGCTGGAGGCGACCGCCCGCGCGATCTCCAGCAGGCGGCGGTCGGAGAGCGTCATATGCGCGGTGCGGACATCGCGTTTTGCGGTCAGCCCGACAAGCTCCAGCGCTTCCTCTGCCGCCGCCGTTGCATGCTTGACGCGCCCGCCGGCGCCATAGACGGCGCCGACCATGATGTTCTCGAACGCCGTCATGGTGAGGAACGTGCGCACCAGCTGGAAGGTGCGCGCTATGCCCAGCCGGCAGATGCGATGCGGTGCCGTGCCGGTGATGTCCCGGCCACGGAAGCGGATGCGCCCTTGCGTCGGCGTATAGAGCGCGGTGATCAGGTTGAACAGCGTCGACTTGCCGGCGCCATTGGGACCGATCAGCCCGATCAGTTCGTTAGCGCCGACGGCGATGTCGATGTTGTTGAGCACGACAAGCCCGCCGAACCGCTTCTGGACCGCCTCGAGGCGAAGCAGGGTTTCGTCAGGTTGCATCGTGTTTCCAGTTCTCCAAATCGTCGGTGCTGGACATCGAGGCGGGCGCCTGGCTTCGCAATCAGGCGCCCGCCTCTCCCGCCCGCTTTTTCAGCCGCTCAGCGCTTGTCCCAGGCCGGCGCCGGCTTGTAGGTCCAGTTGCCGTCCGGGAAGATCAGCTGGTGCTTGCCTTGCCACCATTGCGTGGCGACGCTGGGGATGAGCGCAAAGCCGGTCTGGTCGAATTTGAGATCGCCGACCACCGTGTCCTTGAACTCCTGGCCGAAGATCGCGTCGTGGATCGCGCCGGCATCGGTCGAGCCCGCCTTCTCGATCGCCTGCGCCAGCACCTGCGCATTGGCGTAGAAGGCGCCGACGGTGACGGAGTCCTTCTTGAACTCGGCCTCATAGCGGTCGCCGAGCTCCTTGGCGCCGTGGTAGGGATAGCTCGACGACCAGAAGCCGTCGGTCAGGATGTAGTCGGAATCCGCCCCGAGTGCTTCGTGGAACTCGCCCGTCCAGGTGCCTTTCCAGCCATGCAGGTAAGGCACGGAGAAGCCGAGCTCCTTCATCTGGCGTAGCAGCGTCACCGTATCGGCCGGCGAGCCGAACACCAGCATGGCATCGACATTGGCGGCCTTGAGCTTGGTGATCAGCGCCGAATAGTCGGTGGCGCCGATCGCCCAGGGATCGTCGACGGCAAAGGTGTAGCCGTATTTCTTGGCCGCCGCCTCGAAGGCGCCGCCAAAGCCCTTGCCGTCGGGCGAATCCTCGGAGACCAGCGCCGGGTTCTTCGGCTTCTCATTGGCCGGCAGCTTGTCCCAGATCTCGAACGGTACTTCGGCGCCCGGCCCCGGATGGAAGAAGAACAAGGCGGAGTATTTCAGCTTCAGCGGCTGCCATTCGAACGGAAAGGCCGTCGTGATCATGTAGAATTTTTTATACTTCTCGGCGACGATGGCGCCGGCAATGTTCATCGGCCCCGAATGGGTCGACAGCAGCGCATCGACCTTCTGCACCTTGATCAGGTTTTCCAGCGCCGACGCCACCTTGCCTTCCGAGCTTTCGTCGTCGGCGACGACGAGGCGCACCGGCAGCTTCTTGCCGGCCGACTTCACCATGATGCCGCCGGCCTTGTTGATGTCGGCCACCGCTTGCTCATAGGCCCATTTCTGTTCCTTGCCGTCACCGGCCAGCGGCCCGGTCAAGGAGATCGGCGCGCCGATGACGATCTCGGTGTCGCCGGCATTCGCCAGGCTGGTGTCGCCAAGCGCAATCGCGCTTGTCAGGGCCAGGCCCGCCAGCATAGCCTTCAGACTGTTTCCCATTTCATCCTCCCAGGTTTTTCGATCGGGCGGACACGGTCGTGCCCGGCCGCATGCCCTCAGACCGTCGCTGCCGCGACCAGGCTGGTGTCGGTGAACTGCTCGAAACTGAGCGCCTTGCCGTCCTCCATCTCCCAGACATGGACGACGCGCGCCGACATCGGCTTGCCGGTCTTTTTGTGGACACCCGAATAGGTACCGATGCCGACGATGGTGGTGCCGCCATCGACGAGCTTTTCGAGCTTCAGGGCGTAGCCGTCCCACTCCTCGCCGATGCGCTTGAAGACGCCTTCGATGATGGCGTCGGGGCCGACATAGGTGCCGGCATAGGGAAAGCCGGCCATCTCGGTCCAGGCGGTGCGGCTGGTGACCGGCGCCATCATCGCCGCCAAATCCTTGGCGTCGGAGCCGGCATAGTGCGCCTTGATCGCTTCGTAATTCTTATTCATGGCATTCCCCCCACTCGGTCAGACCGGCGCCTTGTCCTTGTCGTAGGCGGTTCTGGATTTCTTCTCGATACGGGCGCCGGCCGGCTTGTTCTCGATCTTGCCCTGGCTGGTCACGCCGAGGAATTTCCCCGTCGAGCGCATGACGTCCCAATTGTAGAAGAACAGCGAAGCGACCGGGATGATGAACTCGCGGAAGCCGAACACATATTGGTTCTCGGCGAACTTCCAGGTCGTCGCCAGGTCGACATCGCCATGGCCGCGCTGGATGCCGACGAGGTTCTGCCAGGCATAGCGCTCGGAAGAGAGATAGATGTGCTCGTAGACGTGATTGGGGCTGTATGTGTAGTGCGCGGTAAGCCCGATCAGGTCGCGGGTCGGTGCCGGCGCGATGCCGCCAGGCGCCACGCTGGGATCGCCAAGCACGCCGGCCGACCAGGTCTGCGCCACGCGCGGCTCGCCGGGCGCCTCGCCGGCTTCACGCACCCGCTCGCGCACCGACAGCACGCGACGCGTGCTGGTGTTGACGATAAAGGCCTCGTCTTCCGTTGGCCGGGCCGAGAAGATCATGTTGATGAAGAACACGTTGGAGGCGACTTCCAGCGCCTCGTACCAGTCGGCGCCCGCCTCGCTGCCTTCGCTCCACGCCACCGTGTCGAGCGATGTGAAGGCGAGGTCGATGGTGCGGCCGGTGTCGAGCGTGACCTTGAAGGTCTGGCCGCGCAGCGCATCCGTTGTCGCCAGCCGGTTGGTGGCGATGCCGGTGGCGAAATCGTCAAAATGCTTCCAATCCGCCGGTCTGTTCTGGTCGGTCATCGCACTCTCCACATCAATCGACAAAGGCCCCAATCAATCCACGAAAGCCAACGTCGGCAGGTCGACAACGGTGGCGCCGCCATCGACCGTCAGGATCGATCCGTTCATCATCGCCGCCTCGCTCGAGGCGACGAAGCAGATGACGTTGGACACTTCTTCCGGTGCCGCCGGCCGGCCAAGCGGTACGTCCTTGGTGACCAGCCGGTAGGCCTCCTCGATCGAGCCAAGCCCGTGCTTCTCGACGATCACCTCCATCTGCTCGTCGGCCATGTCGGTCGACACCCAGCCCGGGCAGATGATGTTGGTGCGCACGCCCTTGCGGCCATAGTCGCGCGCCAGCGATTTGCCGAAGCCGATGCAAGCATGTTTCATGGTGACATAACCGGCCGCGTCCGGCCCAGCGAACAGGCCGGCGATCGAGGCGACAACGACGATATTGCCCTTTTGCGCAATGAGATCCGGCAGGCATTCGCGGGCGCAGACGAAGGCGGTGTCGAGATTGGTCCGCGTCGCCAGGCTCCAGGTCTCGTCGCTCATCGAAATGGTCGGGCCGACGCCATGGCCGCCGGCATTGGCGACAAGGATATCGACCGGTCCGATCTTGTCGTGGACTTCGGCGAGTGCGGCGCGCACCGCTTGCGGATCGGCTGCATCGCCCTGCACCACCAGCCCGCCAATGTCTTTGGTCACGACTTCCAGCGGCTCGCGCCGCCGGCCCATCAGCACCACTCTGGCGCCGTCCGCCGCCATGCGCCTGGCGACCGCCGCACCGATGCCGGTGCCGCCGCCGGTGATGAAGGCCGTCTTTCCCGAAAATCGCATGGTTCCATCCCGATTGCTGAGCGCGCCGGCTGAGCGCCGATCTTCGCTGGGGATAGTGCGGCATCCCCGATTTCTCGTCTTGTCCGAGCGGGAACTTTGTTTTGACTGAGCGCGCACTTCGCGCCTTCCTGGCGGAGTGCCGCGCGACCTTTCGATCGCGCGGCGCCCGCCACACCCCCGCAAGAGCAATTCCAGGAAAAGTGTGAAGCGGTTTTCCGTCCGGAATTGCGTCAAGGCAAAGAGGTCGGCCTATTTCTTGACTGCCTCGAGATCGATGACGATGTCGACATCCGGGCCGAGGCCGAAGCCGGCGGCGGCCTTGGCCATCGGGAAGTCGGCGGTGCTGACCTTGCCGGTGGCGGTGAACGCCGCCTTGGTCAGCGTCGCATCCCAGGGCGCCGGCGCTTCGTTGACCAGCGTCACGTCGAGCGTGATCTCCTTGGACACACCGCTGATGATGAGGTTGCCGGTGACCTTGCCGGTCTTGTCGCTGACCTTCTCGACCTTGGTGCTTTCAAACGAGATCGCCGGGAATTCGGCGGCGTTGAAGAAGTCAGGGCCTTTCAGATCGCTGTCGCGCTGGTCATAGGCGGTGTGCACCGAGCTGACATCGAGCTCGGCCTTGACGCTGCTCTTCGACGGATCGGCCTTGTCCATCACGATGGCTCCCTTCACCGCGTCGAACTGGCCATGCGCGGTGCCATAGATGCCATGCTTGATGGTGAAGGTGACCCAGGCGTGCTGGCCGTCGATCTCGTAATTCTCGGCATAAGCAGCCGATGCGAAGGCGCACATCGAGGCTAAGGCAAGTGCGGCCGTCAGTTTTCTCATTGTCACATCAGTCTCCCCATTCTTGGTTGTCATTCCCTGGCTCAGGAAAAGCCAAGCGCGGCTCCATGCGGCGCAAACAGGAGCGCCGTCAGGATCGCCAGTATCGCCGGGATGGCGATCAGCAGACCGGCAACCAGCGGCCGCAACGGCCGGGCGTCGGGAACAAAGCCCCGCAGCGGGCCGGGCACGAGCACAGCCACGGCGAGCGGCAAGGGCGAAAGCATGAGCGCGACCGGGTTCGCCTTCGGCGCCAGCAACGCCACCTGGATCAGCACCGTGGTGGCGGCAAAGACGAGGATCACCTCGGTGCCMTTGCTCCAGGCAATGGCCGACCCGCCACGCATCACGGCGATATACTGGACGAGACACCAGCCGCCGCCGAGCGCGGCGAGCGATCCCAGCAATTGCCCGGTGACAATCGAGGCGCCGAGCACAGAGATGATGGCGCCGGCCGCGCACATGGCGAGCATCGCCGCCGGCATCAGGAACGGCTCCTCGGCCGGAGGCGACGACGAAGTGCGCAACGACAACAGCAGCGCTGCGCCGGCGATTGCCAGCAGGCTGGCGATAAGGGCCGCCATCATCTGCAGGTCGAGTGCACCGCCGGCGATACGGCGCCAGCCGAGCCACAGCAGCGCGGCCGCAAGGGCGGCGGCGACAAGATTGCCCGCGACGGCAGCGCCGAGCAGGCGCTCGGGCAACAAGCCCGCGACAATCCCGGCAAAGGCGAGATAGATCAGCTTCTGGCTGGCGGCGACCGGCGGCACCACCGGCGGGCCAAGCGTGTCCCAGTAGAAGAACAGCAGCAGGGCGGCCGCCACCAGCGAAAGCACGGGCGAGGACGGCGGCAGGGCAAACCGCGCCAGCAGCGCCATCACCGCGCCGAGCACAAAGGGCAGTGCCGCCGTGGTGACCATCGGATTGCCCAGCAATGCGCTCAATGGCCGACACCTCTTTGACACCTGGCAGGCTCGCGCAAAACGCGCGGCGTGATGTGACCTTGATCTTGGCCAACCGATCGCGAAGCGTCTTGTCCGAGCGGGAACTTTGTTTTGACTGAGAGCGCACTCGTGCCGCTTCGGCTTGAAGCTGGTCGATAGGCTCCATAACCCTCGGCACAACTGTTCATCAGCAATCGAGGAGGATGGCGTGAACGAGAGAATTGTGCCGCCGATCAGCGCCGCCGCTGCCGCTTTCCTGGCGCGTTCGCATCGGCCCTTCATCGATGGCCGTTTCGTCGACGGGCTTTCCGGCGAAGGCCTCGCTGTCGATGACTCCGCCTCCGGCGAGATCATAGCCCGCGTCCCCGAAAGCGGCCCCGAGCTTGTTGACCAGGCGGTGCGCGCGGCACGTGCCGCGCTTGAAGGGCCCTGGGCCTCGATGCGGCCGGTCGACCGCCAGAAGCTGATGCTGAACCTCGCCGATGCAGTCGAGGCCGACGCCGATCTTCTCGCTGAAATCGAAAGCATCGAGAACGGCAAATCGCTCGGCGTCGCCCGCATGCTGAGCGCCGGCGGCACCGTCGACTGGCTGCGCTACTATGCCGGCTGGGCGACCAAGATCGAGGGCTCGACCTTCCAGGTCTCCATTCCCGTGCCGCCCGGCGCCAGGCACCAGGCGATGACGGTGATGGAACCGGTCGGCGTCGTCGGCGCCATCGTGCCGTGGAATTTCCCGCTGCTGATCGGCATGTGGAAGATCGCGCCGGCGCTGGCCTGCGGCTGCACCGTGGTGCTGAAGCCGCCGCAGGAAACCCCGCTCGGCCTGCTGAGGCTCGCCGAACTGATCGAAGTGGTCGGCTTCCCACCCGGCGTCGTCAACATCGTCACTGGCAGCGGCGCGATCACCGGCGAAGCGCTGATCCCCCATCCCGGCATCGACAAGCTGACCTTCACCGGCTCGACTGAGGTGGGCAAACGCGTCGGCCACGCCGCGGTCGACCGCGTCGCCCGCTTCACGCTGGAGCTCGGCTCGAAATCGCCGATGATCCTGCTTGCCGATATGGAAGAAGGCATCGAGCCGCTCATCGCCGGGCTCGGCATGTTCTTCAACCAGGGCCAGGTCTGCACCTCGGCCTCGCGGCTCCTGATCGAGAAGTCGATCTACGATCGCACGCTGTCGCGGCTGGCCGAGATCGCCGACGGCATGACGCTGGGCGCCGGCCGCGACGCTGGAGCCCAGATCAACCCGCTTGTCTCGGCCAAGCATCGAAAAAGCGTCGAGGGCTTTATCGAGCGTGGCCTGGCGGCGGGCGGCGAGCGGGTCAGTGGCGCGCGGGCGGTGCCGGCCAGGGGTCACTATGTGGCGCCGACCATCCTGCACAATGTCCGGCCCGACATGGAGATCGTGCGCGAGGAGGTGTTCGGGCCGGTGGTAGCGGCGATGCCGGTCGCCGATCTCGACGAGGCGATCCGCATCGCCAACGACACGCGCTACGGCCTGTCGGCCTCGATCTGGACCCGCGACATGGGCAAGGCAATGACCGCCATCCACGGCCTCAAGGCCGGCACGGTGTGGGTCAATTCGCACAACACGCTCGACCCTGCGGCACCCTTCGGCGGCTTCAAGCAGTCCGGCATCGGCCGCGAGCATGGCCGCGCCGCGATCGACGGCTATCTCGAGACCAAGACCGTCATCATGCGCTACGCCTGACATGAGTGATGCGTACGACTATATCATCGCCGGCGCCGGTTCGGCCGGCTGCACGCTGGCCAACCGGCTGGTCAATGCGGGCAAGCGAGTGCTGGTGGTCGAGGCCGGCCCGGCCGACAACACACGCCTCATCGACATGCCCGCCACCTTCGCCAAGGTGATCGGCACGGCGCGCAGTTGGATCTACGAATCCGAGCCTGAACCCAGCGTCGGTGGACGCCGGTTGCCGATCCCGCAAGGACGCACGCTGGGCGGCGGCTCGTCGATCAACGCCATGCTCTACATCAGAGGCCAGCCGCAGGATTATGATGGCTGGCGCGACCTTGGCTGCGACGGCTGGGGCTGGGACGAGGTGCTGCCGGTGTTCCGGCGGCTGGAGCGCAATGAGCGCCTTGCCGGCGAGCGCCACGGCACCAAGGGACCATTGTCGGTCTCCGACCCGCGCCACCGCCATCCACTGTCATTGGCCTTTGTGCAAGCCGCGCAGCAGGCAGGCTACCGTTACAATGACGACTTCAACGGCGTCGCGCAGGAAGGCGTCGGCTTCTACCAGACGACGACCGCCAATGGCGAACGGCAGTCGGCGGCAAAGGTGTTCCTGCGGCCGCTGGCCGGCAACGCCAACCTCACCGTGGTCACCGATGCACTGGTCACCGGCGTCACCTTGGAAAACGGCGCGGCAAGCGGCCTGGCCTACACCACCTCGGACGGGCACAACCACGCGGCGACGGCAAAGGCAGAAGTGATCCTCGCCGCCGGTGCACTGGCGACGCCCAAGCTGATGATGCTGTCAGGCCTGGGGCCGGCCGAACACCTGGCCGGGCTTGGCATTCCCGTCATCCGCGACATGCCCGCGGTCGGTCGCGACCTGCAGGACCACGTCGCCGCTCCCGTCTATGCGTTGACGCGCCAGCCGATCTCGCTGCTCGGGCAGGACGGTGGCCTAAAGGCGCTGCGCCACGGCCTGCAGTACCTGATGTTCCGCACCGGCCTGCTCACCTCCAACGTCGTCGAGAGCGGGGGCTTCTTCGACACTGATGGCGACGGCCGGCCCGATATCCAGTTCCACGTCCTGCCGGTGATGATCGAAAGCGCAGAACACGGCTCGATCGAGCGTCACGGCATGGAGCTGAACCCTTGTGTGCTGAGGCCGAAATCGCGCGGCTCGGTGCAGTTGCGCTCGCGCAATGCAAGCGATCCGATCCGCTTCACCACCGGCTTCCTCTCGCATGCCGACGATCTCGCTCTGCTGCTTGCCGGCATGAAGGTTGCGCGGACCATCCTGCGCCAGCCGGCGCTGCGTGAGGTCGTTGCCGAAGAGCTCGCGCCCGGCAATGCCGATGATCTCGGCGACGCGGCAATCGTCGACCACATCATCAGCCACGCCAAGACGGTCTACCATCCTTGCGGCACCTGCCGAATGGGAACAGATGGCCAGGCGGTGGTTGATCCGCAGCTTCGCGTGCGTGGCGTGCCGCGCCTGCGTGTCGCGGATGCTTCTATCATGCCGAGGCTGACCAGCGGCAACACCAACGCGCCGGCGATCATGATCGGCGACCGCTGCGCCGATTTTATTCTCGGCCAATGATGCGCGGGCGAGACTTAGGCCGGGTCAGGTTTTGGAACAAATTGCTGCGCGGCTGCATACACGCCGTATGGGCCAGTATCGGGCAACGACGCTTCTGCCGACGATGCTGATCGCTAGCCATTCCCCGAATTCGCCAAACTCTTTGACGTATTCTCGGCGACGATCGAGTAGGCCTGAATTATTCCCACTCGATTATCCAATCGGCATATAACTCATTGAAGTCACTGCCAAATGTCTTTCAACGCCACGCAAACTCCGACATCAAAACCGTCAAAAAGTTACGCATTTGATTTTAAAGGGAAAATCGCAGCAAAAAATATTTTGAGGTTTCACCAACTATCGAGACCAATCGGCGATTTTTTGCACTTTATGGCGTTAGACGGCGCGCCCCAGCCGTCTCGAAAATTACCATCATCGTTCGAACCAGGGCATTTATTCGTTGCAAAATCAATGGTCATGGTGGGCCCGGAAAGCGCCTTAAAATAATTGATTTCATTGAGTTTTTCGTGGGCCAAAATCAGACATTTTCCCGTATCGTTCCGTATCGTCCCGCAGTGCCTTTCACCAGTGCCTGTACGCTGAAGATTGGCCTAACCAGTCACAGGAATGCGCTTTGATCATTGCGAAGACACGAACGGCCCCAACGAGCTCTATTCGAAAGAGTAGGTAAATCCTTCCGACGAGGCACCGACGGTGACTTTCGTCATCTTCTTGCCCTCCAGCGAGCGATTGAGCACACCGCGGCTGAGTTCGGGCAACAGCGTGTTGGTGAGGATGGCGTCGATCATGCGTCCGCCGGATTCGATCTCGGTGCAGCGCGCCTTGACCATGTCCATGACACCGTCGCCGATCACCAGCTCGGCATCGTTGGTTGCCTTGAGGCGCCGCGCGATCTTGCCGAACTGGTGCCTGGTGATCGCCTCGATCATCGCGTCCGAGAGCGGATAGTAAGGGATTGTCACCACGCGGCCGAGGAAAGCGGCCGGAAACACTTTCAGCAGCGGAGCGCGCAAGGCGGTGTCCAGGTCGTCCATGCCGGTGCGCAGGGCGCCGTTCTTCGTTCGGTCCATGATAACTTCGGAGCCGACATTCGAGGTGAGCAGGATCAGCGTGTTCTTGAAGTCGATCCGGCGGCCTTCGCTGTCATCCATCATGCCCTTGTCGAAGACCTGGAAGAAGATCTCGTGCACGTCCGGATGCGCCTTCTCGACCTCGTCGAGCAGGATGACCGAATAGGGCTTGCGCCGCACGGCCTCGGTCAGGATGCCGCCCTTGCCATAGCCGACATAACCGGGTGGCGCGCCCTTCAGCGTCGAGACCGTGTGGGCCTCCTGGAATTCGGACATGTTGATCGAAATCAGGTTCTGCTCGCCGCCATAAAGCGTTTCGGCAAGCGCCAGGGCCGTCTCGGTCTTGCCCACGCCCGAGGGGCCGCAAAGCAGGAACACGCCGACCGGCTTCTCCGGCGCGCCGAGGCCGGCGCGGCTGGTCTGCACACGTCTCGCGATCATCTCCATCGCATGGTCCTGACCGACGACACGCTCGGACAAGGTGGCGGCCAGTTTGAGCGCCTTCTCGGTCTGGCTGGACAGCATCCGTCCCGTCGGGATGCCGGTCCAGTCCTGGACAACGGCGGCCACGGCATTGCGATCGACCGACGGCAGGATCAGCGGGGTCTCGCCTTGCGCCTCGGCAAGTTCCGCCATCAATTCGCGCAGTCGCGCCAGATCGGCGGCGGAATCCGGCGCAGCGACAGGCTCGTGCGCGGCGACGGCCTCCGTCTTTGCCGCCTTTGCTTTCCCGGACTTGGTCTTCGAGCCCTTGGGTTCAGCCGTCTCGGGTTCCGGCGTTTTGGCCTCGGCTGCCTTCCCTTCATGCACCTCGGCAGCAGGCACGGCGGCAGCCTCGCCCGCAGCAGCTTCCCCGTCCTCCACCGCGTCAAGCGGCATGCCCTCGCCACGGAGTTTGGCGCGCAGGTCGAGAATCTCGGCGACCAGCGCCTTTTCCCGATCCCAGCGCGCCTGCGCTGCCGCAAGCGCGGTCTCGGTTTCCGCCAACCCGGCCTCCACGCGAGCCTGTCTGTCGGCCACTTCGATGCCGATCGCCGCCTCGCGGCCAATGATGCCTTCCTCGACCTCGAGCGCCTGGCGCCGGCGCAGAATGTCCTCGACCTCGGCCGGCGTGGCGTGCTGCGAGACGGCGACGCGGGCGCACGCGGTGTCGAGGAGGCTGACCGCCTTGTCCGGCAGTTGCCTGGCCGGAATGTAGCGGTGCGAGAGCGAAACGGCGGCCTCTATCGCCTCGTCAAGGATCTGCACCTTGTGGTGCTGCTCAAGAACACCGGCGACACCGCGTAACATCAGCACGGCCACCGTTTCGGAAGGCTCGTCGATCTTGACCACCTGGAACCGACGGGTCAGCGCCGGATCCTTCTCGATATGTTGCTTGTACTCGGCCCAGGTCGTGGCGGCGATGGTGCGAAGCTCGCCGCGCGCGAGCGCGGGCTTGAGGAGATTGGCCGCATCGCCGGTTCCCGCCGCGCCGCCGGCGCCGATCAGCGTGTGCGCCTCGTCGATGAAGAGGATGATCGGCGTCTCCGAGGCCTGGACCTCGTCGATGACGGCCTTCAGCCGCTTTTCGAACTCGCCCTTGACACTGGCGCCGGCCTGCATCAGCCCGACATCGAGCATGCGTACGCTGACATTCTGAAGCGTCGGCGGCACGTCGCCCTGGGCGATGCGCAAGGCAAAGCCCTCGACGACCGCCGTCTTGCCGACACCCGCCTCGCCGGTCAAGATCGGGTTGTTTTGCCGGCGCCGCATCAGGATATCGACAATCTGGCGGATTTCAGGATCGCGGCCGACGACCGGATCGATCTTGCCGTCGCGGGCACGCTGGGTCAGGTCGGTGGCATATTTGGCGAGTGCCGAATCCCCGCCCGGGCCGCGTTTCATCGGTGTTTCGGCCGCGGCAGCGGCCGGAGGGGAGCCGGCTTCGAGCGAGCCCTCGGTGACGTCGGCGAAGCGGGCAATGACCCCGTCCGCGTCGATCTTGTCGAATTCGGTGCTGATTTTCGAAACCAGCCCTTCCAGCGCAGGTGTCTTCAGGCAGGCGAGAAGAATGTGCGCGCTGCGCACCTCCTCGACACCGAATTCCAGCGTGGCCAGGCTCCAGCCTTCCTGTATGGCGTGAAAGATGTGATCGGAGAATTCCTCCACCGAGGTCGCGCCGTAGGGCAGCTTGTCGATGGCGCGGGTCATATCGGCCGTCAGCCGGCTGGCATCCAGCCCGGCGTCGGCGACGATCATCTGCACGTCCGAGCGCTCGGACAGCACCAGTTGCTGGACGAAATGGACGAGCTCGACATAGGGGTTGCCGCGCAGCTTGGCCGTGTCCGCGGCGGCCTTGAAGGCGCGCATCCCCGTGGGATTGAGCTTTGCAACGAGTTCCTTGCGCTTGAAACTCTGCGACGATCGGCGCTGTTCCATTTGAACCTGCCCCCGAAATCTGCTGCCCCTACCCTGCCATAGAAGCGGCTGCTTGACAAAGCCGTGTGCCGAACAAGGCCTTCCGGCCCGGTTCGGGCGGCACCTCGTGGTTACACAAGCCCTGCAAACTCCTGCAAGAAACCCGGATTGCGGTCCGAACCATGCGAGCCATTTCACAGACGCGGCCCGCCAATCGCGCAATGGGTTTGGTTGAAAGACTATGGGAGCATTCAGCTTCTGTTAGTTTTTGAAGAAGTGCTCAATTGTCGTGGCATGGCACCGATGATAACGTTGCGTCACTTGGGTCACAGGGCCCTTTGCTGGGGGTAGGTGTGATTGATCTCGCACTCTGGCTGAAGCCTCTGGACGGTGCGAACCCGTCGGGAGAGGATTTACGCAACGACCCGGCTTTTCATGAGCTGGAGCGGCTCACGGAAGCCCAGCTCAAGGTCGTGCACGACGGTGGCAACAAGGCTTCGCAGTCAACCAGCTCGGTCGACTGGGCGGCCGTCCTCGAAAAATCGGAAGAATTGCGGTCGCGCGGCCGGGATTTGCGCCTTCTGGTCATCGTCACGCGCGCGTTGGCCAATGAAGAGAAGCTCGCCGGCCTTTCCCAGGGGCTGACCCTGATCGCAAGGACTTTCGACCAGTATTGGGACACCATGCATCCGGCCTTGCGCACGAGTGCCACGCCCCGCGACGCGGCGCTGCGACGCATCAATGCGCTGCTTGACCTCCAGAACGGCCAGGAAGGCCTGCTGGCGAACCTCAGGCAGACCGTTTTCTTCTCCCCGCGCGCCATCGGGCCGATCAGCGGGCGGGACCTGGAGCAGGCAGCGCTCGACGAGCGCATCATGCTCCAGGAAGCTGCCTCCGGCCTGGGGACCGCCGAAAAGGCGGCGCTGGCGGCCGCCCACAACCAGCTGCTGAACCGGGTGCGCACGGGATGCGCGGCGCAGATCGATCAGGGCGCGGACGCTGTCACGACACTTTTGGCCGATGCGCGCGCCGCGATTGATGCACTGGAGGCGGTGGATACCGCGCTCAATGCCCGTATCGACGGCAACGGCGCGGCGGTTCCGGATTTGAAGAAGTTCCTGCAGCGCTTGCTGACGACGCTGGAGCGAAATTCCAGCGCCGCCGCCACGGCCAACGGTGCGGCAAAGCCCGCCCCACAGCCGGCTCAACCAGCATCGACGCCCACCCAAAACGGACATGGAGCCGAGACGATGGCAAGTGTGGCAAGCTCTGTGGAACCCGGTGCCGGCCTGCCTGACCGGATCACCTCGCGCGACGAGGTCGTCCAATGCCTCGATCTCGTGGTCGCCTTCTATGACCGCACCGAACCGTCCAGCCCTATCCCGCATCTCGCCCGGCGCGTGCGCAGGATGGTGCACATGGATTTCGTGGAACTGATGGAAGATCTCGCCCCGTCGGGGCTGAAGGAATTCCGGCTGCTTGCCGGTGTCGCCGATCCCAAGAAGCCGGCCCAGAAGGATGAAAGGTAACGAGCATGCCAGCAGAGAGCAAAGCCAAGGTCATCGAAAGAAACCGCGCCCCGCGCGTGCAGATCGCCTACGACGTCGAAACCTACGGCAGCCCCACGACGATCGAGTTGCCGTTCGTCATGGCTGTCATGGCCGACCTTTCGGGCGCCTCGCAGACCAAGGAAGCGTCGAAGTCGGTTCTGGACCGCAGTTTCGTCGAAACCGACGCCAATCGCTTCCCCAAATTCATGGAAGCGATGGGACCGCGCGTGAAGGCGCGTGTGAAGAACACCTTGCCGCAAGCCGAAGGCGCCGAGCGGGACGAGGAATTGGCGATCGATCTCACCTTCTCCAAGATGGGTGATTTCGCGCCCGACAAGATCGCCGAGCAGGTGCCACAACTGGCCGAGATCCTCAAGATGCGGCGTCAACTCGAGGAACTGCTGGGCTTCATGGATGGCCGGGTCGACGCCGAAAAGCGCATCGCGCAGCTTCTGAACAACGAGCCGCTGCTGAGCAAGATCGCCACCCAGGCGATTTCCGACGGCAAAGGCGAGGAGTAAGTCATGGCCGAACAGCAAAAGACCGCAGCCGCCACCGCCGAGGCCGAAGCCATCGATCTTGGCGAATTCAGCGGCCTCCTTGAAAAGGATTTCAAGGTCAAGAAGGACGACAGCGAGAAACTGCAGCAGTTGGTGCGCAACCTGGCGCTGGCCGCTCAATCCCGTTCCGAGACGACGACCATCTCGTCCAACGCGATCAAGTCGATCAAGTCGCTGATCGCGGGGATCGACAAGATGCTCACGACGCAGGTCAACGAAATCCTGCATGCCCCGGAAGTGCGGGAGATGGAAGGCACCTGGCGAGGCCTTTGGTATCTCATCAACAACACCGAGACGGATACCAAGCTGAAGATCCGGGTGATGAACATCTCCAAGGAGCAGTTGGCCGACACGCTTGAAGACTATGAAGGCCAGATGTGGGACCAGAGCCCGATCTTCAAGAAAGTCTACACGGACGAGTATTCGATGCTGGGCGGTGAGCCGATCGGCTGCATCATCGGCGCCTACGAGTTCTCCAACCATCCGCGCGACGTCGGCCTGCTGCGCAACATCTCGGGTGTCTGCGCCTCGGCGCATACGCCATTCATCGCGGCCGCCTCGCCGCGGCTGTTCCGCATGGACAGCTGGCAGGAACTGCCGAACCCGCAAGACCTTCAGATGATCGTGAACAACCCGGCCTATGCCTCATGGCAGTCGCTGCGCGAAAGCGAGGACGCCCGCTATATCGGGCTCACCATGCCGCGCGTGCTGGCACGCCTGCCCTACGGCTCGGAAACGGTCCCGGTGAAGGGCTTCACCTTCGAGGAAGAGGTGGGCGGCGACCACAACAAATATGTCTGGATGAACGCCGCCTTCCCGATGGGCGTCAACATCAACCGCAGCCACAAGCTCTATGGCTGGGGAACGCAGATCCGCGGCGTCGAGAACGGCGGCACGGTGCTCAACCTGCCGGTGCACGCTTTCCCGACCGACGACGGTTCGATCGCAATGAAATGCCCGACCGAAGTCGCCATCGACGACCGGCGCGAGGCGGAACTGGCGAAGCTCGGCCTGATGCCGATCTTGCACCGCAAGAACACCGATCTCGCGGCCTTCATCGGCGCGCACTCGCTCCAGGATGACGAGACGCGCGCCGGGCGTCTGGTCGACCCCGACGCCCAGTCGAACGAACGGCTGAGCGCCAACCTGCCCTACCTCTTCCCGGTGTCGCGTTTCGCGCATTACCTCAAGGCGATCGCGCGCGACAAGATCGGCTCGTTCAAGGAACGCACCGATATGGAGATCTGGTTGACCGAATGGATCAACCGGTACGTGCTGGCCAATCCGGCCTTCGCCGACGACAAGGCGCGGGCCAAGCGTCCGCTTGCCGCGGCCGAGGTTCAGGTCGACAGCGTCGAAGGCCGGCCCGGTTACTACAATGCCCGTTTCTACCTTCGTCCGCACTACCAGCTGGAAGGCATCAATGCCTCCCTCCGGCTGGTATCGGAACTGCCGTCGGTGAAGGGGTGAAGTCGCAGCGAAGTCATCTTGTTTCGTTTAAAAGCGGTGGAGAAAGACAATGCCGACCACAGAGAGAAGCGATGCTCCTTCGATGAAGATCGATGGTTTTCTGAAAGTTCCGGACATCAAGGGCCCGAGCAAGCGCGACGGCCATGAAGACGAGATCGAAGTGCATGGCGTCGACTACAAGATGATCGCGCCCTACGACCCGAATTCGCTGTCGCGACGTGGCCGCGTGTCGATGGGAATGATCAAGTTCATCAAGCACTACGACAAGTCGTCGCCATACCTGAAGAAGGCGCTGTTCGAGAACAAGGCGCTTGACGAGGTGGTGTTCTCGGCACGCCGCACCATCGACGGCGAGACCAGCGACTATCTGGTCGTGACGCTCACCGACGCCTCGGTCATGGAATACGATATGCGGCAGGCCCCCGACGAGGCCGATCTCATCGAGGAAGAAGTCAGCTTCGCCTACAAGAAGATCAAGTTCGTCTACGACAAGGACGACGAGATCGAAATGGACGTCTATGTCGGCAAGTGAGGCCAAGCGGCCTGCCGCCAAGTCGCAGCTTGCCGGCAGTTCGCGGACAAAACGCGAGGCGGTCCAGCCTTCGCTCTGGGACCGCCTTGTCAACGACTTGCCGGGGCTGGCGTCGGAGATCGACGGGCTGCGCCGCCTGCTGGATGAAGAACTCGGCGCCGAACGCGTCGAGGCTCTTCTTGCCGGCAGCGCGCGCGCCATCGATACCGACGCCGAACTCACGCCCGAGCAGAAACGGCGCCTGCACCGGCTGGTCTTCCAGACCGAGCATCGCGCCGAGATCGAAAGCCGCGGCGTGGTGGTTTCGGCACGCGTGCTGAGAGAAGCCGTGCGGCGCGACATCGAGGCGCTGTTCAATACCGAGCGCTTCGAATCCGTACCGATGCTCTCCGATGCCGAACACGAGCAGCCCCTGGAAGAACTGCCGTCGCTGGCTGACTTTCCGGAGGTGCGCCGCAGCGTGGTCAATTATGGCGTTCCGTCCTTTTCCGGCCGCTCCTCGCGGGATTTCGACCGCGATGCGCTGGCGCGCGAAATCCGCGCGGTGCTTGCCACCTTCGAGCCGCGCCTGAAGGAGAGCGCCACGACCGTCAACGTCACGCTCGGAGACAAAACCGTCGGCCTCAAGATCGAGATCGACGCGGTGCTGATCATGGCCCCCACACCGGAGCGTATGCGGCTGCGCACCACGATCAATCTCGACAACGGCCTGGCACGAACAGAATTCCGGGAGACCTGAGATGGATCGGGTCTTCGTGGAGTATTACGAAGAAGAACTGACCCATATCCGGGCGTTGGCCGCGGAATTCGCCGACATGCATCCGGCGGTCGCCCGTAATCTTTCCCTCGACACGGTCCCATGCCCCGATCCTTATGTGGAACGGCTGCTCGACGGCGTGGCCTTCCTGGCCGCACGTACCCGCCTGAAGGTCGACGCGGAGCGCTCGCGCTTCTCGCGCGCCGTGCTCGATGTGCTTTACCCCGATCTGGTGACGCCGGCGCCGGCGACGGCAATGGCCGTGCTGAAACCCGGCCAGCAGGTGCAGTCGATGATTGCCGGCCACGCCGTCGCACGCGGCACACGGCTGGTCTCCGGCCTCAATCCAGGGCTTTCGACGCGCTCGACCTTCACCACCGCGCAGGAGGTCACGCTGTGGCCGATCGCTATCACCTCGGTCAGCTATTTCCAGGATCGCAGCGCGCTCGCCGCCGCTGGAATCGCGCCGATCGGCGGCGCGCGCGGGGAGGCGGCGTTTCGCGTCACCCTCGCCCGGACGGGAAAGGGCAAGCTCACCGAACTGTCGCTCGACCGTCTCGACCTCTATCTCGCCGGGCGTGCCAGGGCGCCCCTGCTTTTCGATGCAATCTTCGGCGCCTGCTCGGCTGTCGGCGCACGGGCGGAAGGCAAGACCAACCCGCTGACAGCGCTGCCCGAGCCCGAAATGATCGGCATCCGCGACGACGAAGCGCTGATGCCGCGCACCCGTCCGACCTTCGAAGGATATCGGCTGCTGCGCGAATATTTCATGATCCCGGAGCGCTTCCACTATGTGCGGGTCGCCGGCCTCCAGCCGGTGGTGCGCAAGTGCGATGCGGGAATCGAGATCATCTTCCTGTTCCGGCGTCCGGTGCCCGAGCTCGCCGATGTGACGGTTGCCGACTTCGAACTGTTCGTGACGCCGGTCATCAATCTCTTCGAACGCGAATGCAACGTCATCGAGATCGATCCGCGCAGAACGCGTCAGGTGCTGCACGCCGACCGCACCCGGGCGCGGGATTTCGAGATCTTCCGGGTCACCCGGGTCGAGGACGCCGATGCGGAGAGCGGCGAGGCGACAATTCCCGAATTGTTCAGCCTGGGGCAGAACCGCGGCAGCGGCTGGGTCTATTCGACCGAGCGACGTCCGCGCCGCGCCACCGAGGACGAGCGGCGCGAGGGGCTGACCCGCACCTCCTACACGGGCGACGATGTCTTTATCGCCGTCTCGCGGCCGGCGGGAAGCTTCCCGAACCGGCCGCTCAAGCGTCTCGACATCACGGCGCTGTGCACCAACCGCGACCTGCCGATCCTGGACGACACGCCGACGCTGACGCTGGAGACGGCCGATCCGGTCGAAGCGGTGCGCCTGCTTGGAGCGCTGCGGGCGCCGCAGCCGGCAATTCCGGCGTCCCTCCCGGCCAGCGCGGCGGGCGAATCCCGCGCCGACAATCTTGCCTGGCGGCTGGTGGCGCAGCTCTCTCTCAACTTCCTCAGCCTCGCCCAGGAAGGCCGTGGCGTCGATCCGCTGCATGCCTTGCTCGACCTCTATGCCGATCGTGGCGATCCCAGCCTCGCCCGCAACGTGCATTCGATCGTGCGCATCGATTCACGCCCGGTGATCGAGCGGCTCCAGATCGACGGGCCAATGTGTTTCGGACGCGGCACCGAGGTGACATTGCATGTCGACCAGTCCGTGCTGGCGGGGCAAAGTTCGCTGCTGCTTTCGGCCCTGCTTTCGCGGCTGTTCGCCCGCCATGCAGGGATAAACGGATTTGTGCGGACCCGCACGCGGTTGTTGCAGAAGCAGGAGGATGTGCCATGGCCGATGACGCCCGGCAATCGCTACCTGATCTAAAGGAGCCCGCGACGGTTGCGGCCGAACCGTTGCTGGAGAGCTCCGACTTTTTCGAACTGCTGCGGCGCCTGGAGCAGCGCGGTGGATTGTTCGGCCATTCCGGAACCGCCGACCGCGAGCCGGCGAGACTTGGCCAGCATGTACGGCTGAGCTTCTCGGCCCGCGATGTCGTCAAGCTCCAGGACGCCGGGGAGAAGGCCCTCGCGCGGGTGACCGTCGCCAATCTCGGGCTGCTCGGACCGGAAGGACCGATGCCACTGCATCTGACACGCTGGGTGCTCGACCGGCTGTCGCAGCGCTGGTTCACCGGGGCCGATGCCGAGCAGACCAGCGACACGACGTTCGTCGATTTCATCAACATCCTGCAGCACCGCATGATAGCCCTTTACTATCGCGCCTGGGCCGACGCGCATCCGGCGGTGCAGGTCGAACGATCCGTCGGCGGGCGGGTTCGCGCCATGCTGGAGGCAATGACCGGGATCGGCCTCCCCGGCACGCAGGATCCCGAACTCGACACCGTACGGCTGCGACAGGCCGGATCGCTCGCCAGCCAGGTCGACGGCGTGGAGCGGCTGACGCTGTTTCTCGCCACCGCCTTCAAGGTGCCGGTGCAGATCAAGGAATTCGTCGCCGCGTGGATCACCATTCCGGCGGCGCTGCAGACACGTGTCGGCAAGGCCTATGCCGGGCTCGGACGCGGCGCGACGATCGGGCCGCGGGTCTTCAGCCGCCAAAGCAGGATCGAATTGCGCGTCGGTCCGCTGAGCCTCGACGACTTCAGGTCGTTCCTGCCCGGCGAACAGCGTCTTGACCTGTTCAAGAAGGCGGTGCGCGACATGATCGGCGAGACGCTCGACGTCGATTTGCGCATCGTGCTCGCGCGCGACGCCGTGCCGCCGCCACGAGTCGGAACCATCCAGCTCGGCCGGACGGCCTGGCTGGCGCGTCCCGCCGAAAAGGGCGACGCCGACGATCTCAGGCTGCACACCATCGTCGGCTGGCGGCCGCAAATGGCGGAGGCGGCCGCATGAGCCTGCTGCTGACGCTCGAACAAGGCCCGCGCTCGCAAGTGGTCAGGCAGACCCGGCTGGACGAGGGCGAATTGGTGATCGGGCGCAGCGCCGATGCCGGCTGGCAGATCGACGACCCGGACATGTTCGTCTCGCGCGCGCATTGCAAGATCAGCGGCGGCCGGGATGGCTATTTCATCACAGACACGTCGAGCAGCGGATTGTTCGTCGATGACTCCGACAGTCCACTGGGACCTGGCAGGTCGTTGCGGCTGCAGAGCGGCATGCGGCTGCGCATGGGCGACTATGTCATCCATGTCGAGGTTCAATCCAAAGCGACCCGGACGTCGGTCGGCCCAGCCCCGCTCGCGAGCTCGACGCCTGCGTGGTCATCGCCGGGAGCGCGGGCGCCTGCCAGCATCGGCGGCGACGACTTCTTCTCGGCCAAGGTCGAGGAAGAACCGCGCCCGCCACGCCCGGCGGACCTGCCGAACCCGTTCGAACAGCCTGTCCCCGGGGCTTATGATCGCGCATCGAACCAACGCAGTTCGCCTGCCTTTGACGATCCGTTCAGCCTCGACCCGGTGGCGACGTCGCAATCCAGTGATATCGCTGCTCCAGGTGGTCAGCCGGATCCGTTCGGGTTCGGCGAAATGCCTTCGCGCAACGATGCGTCCGGGCATGCGGCAAAGCCGGCCAGCTTCGATGACGATTTCAGCTTCGGGCCGGCCGCCGCTCCGCCTCTCGCCAACGGCGCCGACCCGGCGGGACGTGTGCAGCATCCGGCTGAAAAGCCGCGCGCCGGGCATCCCTGGGATGCGCCGGTCCAGGCGGCCGAGCCCCCGCCGCGCCGCGCCGCGCCGACGCCCAGGCCGGCGCGCCTGGCGCAGCCCGCACCCAGCGACATGGCGCTTCGTGCCGCGTTCCTGCGCGGCATGGGCGTCGAGGAGGCCGATTTTCCCGGCCGCGATCCGATCGCCGAAATGGAAAAATTCGGGCGCGAATACCGGCTGATGCTGGATGGCTTGATGCAGCTTCTGCGCAAGCGCGCCGAGGAGAAGGGAAGCGCGCGCGTCGCCCAGACGGTGGTCGGCGCTTCCGAGGTCAACCCGCTCAAATTCCTGCCGACGGCGGAGGATGTCATCGTCACCATCATCTCGGAACGCAGTCCGGGCTTTCTCTCCGGCGAGGCGGCGATCGACGATGCGGTAAAGGATCTTGCACAGCATCACGTACGCGCCTGGCGAGGCGTTCAGGCTGCGCTTCGGCGCATGATCGACCGTTTCGATCCGGCCGCGATCGAGGAAGAGCTCAAGTCCAATTCCGCCATCGGCAATCTGCTCTCCGGCGGACGTAACGCCAAGCTGTGGGAGCTCTACCAGAAACGCCATCGCGACATCGCCCAGAGCGCGGAATCGAGCTTCCTTGGCGAGATCGGCGCAGACTTCAGGAACGCATATGAAGAGGAGGAGTAGGACATGATCGACAGACGCGAATTCGTCGTTGCCCTCGGCGCTACGGGGCTGCTTGCGGCTTGCCAGAGCGGCCCGCCGAAACCATCGGTTATCACGGTCAACGTGACCGGAGGCGCCGGCATGAATCCAGGACCGGGCGGCGGCGACAGGCCGGTGACGGTACTGGTGATGCGGCTTGCCAGCACCGGCAAGTTCAACTCGGCCGACTATTTCGCGCTGCAGGGCGACGCGGGCTCGGCGCTCGGTGCCGATCTCATCGGCTCCGACACGATCTCGGTCGCGCCAGGCAAGACGGCGGCCAAGACCATCACGGTGGAGCCGAACGCCGCGGCGCTCGGCTTCGTGGCGCTGATCCGCGAGCCGGGCGGACGCAACTGGCGCACGACCAAATCGGTATCGCCAGGCTCGAAATTCACCATCAACGTCAGCCTCGGCAAAGGCGGCATTTCCGCCTAGCGACAGGGCTGGAGATGGTTGTGTGCAGAAAGTAGTGGCATGAGCGATGCAAACAGGGTGCTGTGGTCGGAGGGTCTGTTTCTCAGGACCCAGCACTTCCAGCAACAGGATCGGTTCTTCGAGGGCATGGTGCGCGGCGCATTGCAGGCCGGCCAGCTCCATACTTTCGGCTTCCAGCAACTGACCCTCGACCAGTCGCTGCTCGACGCCGGCCAGGTCTCGATCGTGTCCGCCCGGGGCATTTTCCCGGACGGCACGCCTTTCGCCATCCCCGAACTGATGGATGCGCCGAAGCCGTTGCCGGTCACGGCCGACACCGGCGCCGGGCCGGTGCTGGTCGCATTGCCGCTAGAGCCACCCGGTGGCGTCGGATTCGATCCGGCGCATGCGGCATCGACGGGCGCGCGCTACCACGGCAAGATCGTTTCGGTGCGCGACGCCGTCCAGAGCGGCGCCGATCCGGAAGAGATCGAGATCGCCCGGCCGCAAGCCGCCCTGCTCGCGCCCGGCAAATCGGTCGGCGGTTATACCGCCTTGCCGATCGCCGACATAAAGGGTGTGCGCGCCGACGGCGGCATCTCGCTCGATGAGACGTTCCTGCCGCCGACGCTGATCACCGGCGCGGTTCACTGGTACCGGCAATTGCTGCAGGAGGTCGTCACCGGCCTCGACCAGATCGCCGAAGCGCATGGCAAGATGGTGATGGGCGGTGCCGGCCGCAGCGTCGAAGACCTTTTGATGCTGCACCTCGCCAATGCCGCTCGCCCGCGGCTCGCCCATATGCTCGCGCAGGATGTCTTTCATCCGGCCGAGCTCTATCTCGAACTGGCCGGTTTGGCCGGCGAGATGGCTACCTACGGCTCGAGCTCGCGGCGGCTCGGCGAATTGCCGGCCTACGACCACATGGCGCCCGGCCCCGCCTATATGGCGCTGGCCGACGCCT
Organism: Mesorhizobium sp. 01N446; assembly: GCF_056399285.1. Lineage (NCBI taxonomy): Bacteria > Pseudomonadati > Pseudomonadota > Alphaproteobacteria > Hyphomicrobiales > Phyllobacteriaceae > Mesorhizobium > Mesorhizobium sp. 01N446. The sequence goes on from NZ_JBFTRA010000003.1 coordinate 538,013, forward strand.
TGCGTTCGCTCATCCTGAGCCTGCGCTACATCGAGCCGAAATCGCGCGCGCTGCCGGTCATGCGGCATGCGACCAATGTCTGGAAAGTGCGCATCGACAACCCGAAGCTCCTGGTCGCCAGCCGCATCGTCATCCGCGTCGGATCGGAACTGTCGGAAGACGCGCTGCGCAAGATCTTCGTCAACCAGGCGACAGTCGGCTCCGCTGACCAGTTCGAAGGTCTTTGGAAGTCGCGCCTGCCGGGCATACCGCTGAAACCGCTTCATTCGCAGCCACGCGAGATTCCCTATGATGGCGACCGGCTGTGCCTGGAGCTTGACCAGAAGAGCGAGCATTGGGCCTCGTTGCTCGACGCCCCCGGCTTCGTCATCGGCGTTTCCGGTGTCCTGCCGAGCGAGCCGCAGGTCGACTGCTACTCAGTGAACAGGTGAGGCCATGAGCCGGGATGATCCTTTCGGACTGTCGGAGGATCGCGAACGCACACGCATCAGGCTGGCGGGCGCCGCGCCTCGGCCGATGGCGCCACTGGCGCCAGGCGCGCCGGTCAAAAGGGCGCGCGCCCATCCCAACACGCTCATCAACATCTTCGCGCCATTGCTCGAATTCGCGCCCGAGCTCGAAAGCGCGCTGGCGCCGGAGAACCCGGAAGCGATGCGCACGCGCCTGCTCGACGAATTGGTTCAGGCGCGCGACGCCGCGATGGCAGCGGGCTCCTCCATGGAGCGCGCCGACCAGGCGGCCTGGGCCGTGGCGGCGTTGCTCGACGACCTCGCGCTGAACACGCCGTGGGGTGGCGCCAGCGCCTGGCCGCGCCAGCCGCTGGTGGTCATGCTGCGTGGCGACGTCGATGCCGGCACCCAGTTTTTCACCCGCCTTGACGAGCTGGAGCGCCATCCCAACCGCGACCGCGAAATGCTGGAGCTTCAGTATTACTGCCTGGCGCTCGGCTTCCGCGGCAAGTATCGGGTGCCCGGCCGCGCCGGCGACCGCTCGCTCAATGCCGTACGCGTGGCGGCGGCGCGCTTCCTGCGCAATGCCGACGCCGAGGACGCGCCGCTGTCGCCGAACTGGAAAGGCGTGATCGCTTCCGACGAGCCGCAGCGCTTCATCGTTCCGATCTGGGTGATGGCGCTTGCCGCCATTGTCGTCGCCGCTGTCGTTTATATCGGCCTGTCGATGGGCTTGAGCAGCCAGGCGGTCGAACTCTCCGCCCTCGTGCGCACGCTGCCGCCGGCCTCGCGCGCGGACGTTGCCCGCGCCGCGCCCAAGCAGGATGCGCCCGCACCTGAACCGCCGCAGCCAGTCGATTTCGCTCTGCTGCCCGCGTTCAAGGCCGGAGCGCCCGCGGGCCTCAAGGGCGCGCTCAGCGGCACCGAGAGCGTCTCGCTGGCCAAGCTGATCGTCCAGTCCTCCAACCCGGAGCTCTTCCAATCTTCGCGGCCGACACTGTCGCAAGGCTATGAGCCTCTGATCGAGTCGATCGCCAAGGTGATCCTCGCCAACCAGGAGCTGATCGGAAACATCACGATCGTCGGCCATACCGACAATGTACGCCTGCAACGGTCCAATCCGCTGGCGAGCAATCAGCGGCTCTCGGAGGCACGCGCCCAAACCATAGCGGACCTCCTGGTGCGGGCCGGCGTGCCACGGGAGCGCATCCAGTCCGAAGGCCGCGCCGACACCGATCCGGTGGCCGACAACTCGACGCGCGAGGGCCGCGCGCTCAACCGGCGCGTCGAGGTCCTGGTCGAGAAGAGGCTGTGAGATGTTCATCCTGCGCTTCCTCTGGGCGGTCATCACCTCGCGCTTTCTCTGGACCCTGATCGGCATTGCGCTGCTTTCGCTTTTGATCTGGGTGTTCGGCCCGATCGTCCAGGTCGGCCCGTACGCGCCCTTCGAATCCGACAATGTTCGCATCGCCATCATCGCGGGGCTGATCATCCTGTGGCTGATCTGGCTGATCATCGCGCAACGGCGCGCGATCCGCGCCAACCGCATGTTCGTCGCCGAGATCGCGGCACCCGTGGCCGAAAAGCAGCTCACCCCCGGCGAGGAGAGCGTTGCGGCCGTCGGCGCCAAGTTCGGCGAGGTGATGGCCGAGCTCAAGCGGCGCAAGCTCGGCGGACGGAAGTTCCTGCGCGAGATGCCGTGGTATGTGATCGTCGGGCCTCCGGCCACCGGCAAGACCACGGCGTTACGCCAGTCGGGCCTCAATTTTCCAATCGACCTGACCGACGATCTGCAGGGTGTCGGCGGCACGCGCAACTGCGACTGGTTTTTCTCCGAGAACGCGGTGCTGATCGACACGGCGGGCCGCTACGTCCAGCAGGAGAGCCAGCCAGACGTCGATGCCGTGGAATGGCTGGGCTTCCTGGACCTTCTGAAAAAGCATCGGGGTCGCCGCGCGCTCAACGGCGTCATTGTCGCGCTGTCGATCGATGCGCTCTCGGAAGGCGACGAAGCGATCAAGGCGCACGGCCGCAAGATCCGCCGCCGGCTGGCGGAACTCAACGATCGACTGGAGATCCGCCTGCCTGTCTACCTGATGCTGACGAAAGCCGACCTGATCAAAGGCTTCGAAGCCTTCTTCGGCGGCTTGTCGACAAGCGCGCGCGAGCAGGTGTGGGGAACCACCTTTGCGCTGGATGCCCGCGTCAACGCCGGCATGATCCAGGCGGAGCTGGCCAGGCTCGGTACCGAGCTGGAGCGAAGGTTGGTGCCGCGCCTTGAAGACGAGGAAAAGCTTGGCTCGCGCGCCGAGATCTTTCGCTTTCCGGCGCAGTTGGCGAGCCTCTGCGGGCCGATCCAGGTGCTGATCGAGGCCATGTTCGGCGAAAGCCGCTACGAGGAAGCCGCGTGGCTGCGTGGCCTTTACCTGACATCGGCGACACAGGAAGGCGCTCCCATCGACCGCCTGACCGCGGCGTTGTCATCGTCCTTCGGGCTGCCGCCGCGCCGCGCCATGCCGGCGGCGCGCGTCGAGAAGCGCAGCTTCTTCCTCAGGAACCTTCTCACCGAAGTGATCTTCAAGGAGGCCGGCCTCGGCACATTCGATCCGCTGGCGCAGCGCCGCCGCGCCTGGATCTGGCGCGGGGCCGCGGCCGCCTGTGCGCTCGCGGCCTTGCTGGCCGGCGGGCTGTTCACCTGGTCCTACCTCGACAACCGCAATGCGATCACCGAACAGGCCGGCCAGTTCGAAGCCCTGCAAGGGCCCCTCACCCAGGTCGCCGCCATGCCGGCCGCGGTCGAGCAGCCGAGCATGGATGGCGCGCTGGCGGCGATGGACGCGGTGGCGGCCGCCCGAACGCCGCCACCGGACGCCGTCCATAACCTGCTTGGCCCGACCGCTTCGCCGGAGCTGGTGCGTGCGCAGACCGATACCTACGACCATGCGCTGCGCAACGTGCTCGAGCCGCATATGGTCGCCCTGCTCGAGGGCACGATGTGGCGGCAGATCCGCGATCCGGATTTCATGCTCGGCGCGCTGAAGACCTACCGGATGATGACCGGCCTGTCGCAGATGGACACCGATTTCGTGCAGAACTGGTGGGTGAACAGCCTTCCGCAATTCGCGCCGGCTCCGCCTTTCCCCACGGCCGACGCCGAAGAGCACCAGATCGCCGCCATCCGCCGCATGGCCGTCGACGACAGCTACATCACCCCGGACAAGGCACTGGTGGCGGAGGCGCTGAAGACCGTATGCACGATCTCACTGCCGCAGCGCGCCTACAAGCAGCTCCTGGCCGACCCGGAGGTGGCAGCCGTCAAGGAATGGGTGCCGGCCAATTTCGCCGGGCCGAACGGCGCCAAGGTGTTCGCGCGCCGCTCCGACAAGACGTTGCGGGTCGGTGTTCCCGGCCCCTACACCTATGCGGGTTTCCACGACGCGATCCTCGACCGGGTCGAGGATGTCGCGGGACAGGCGGCCCTCGATCGCGCGGTGTTTGCCGGCGGCTGCTCGGAGAACTCGGAGACGTCGGTTTCGGCGCTCTCGCAGGATATCTTGAAGCTCTACTACGACGACTATATCGCCCAGTGGGACTCTTTCCTGCGTGACATGCGGCTTGCGCCGCTTACCGATCTCAACATCGCCAGTGAAAACCTCAAGGATCTTTCCAGCGCCGACTCCGCGCTGAAGCGCCTGTTGACGGCAGTGGTGCAGGAGACCGACCTCACCCGCTCCGACGAGGCGCCGGCCGACGACAAAAGTGGCGCCGCCGCCAAGACCGGCTCCAAGCTGCTCAGCAAACTCGGCAAGCTGGGCAAGGTGGTGACCTCGGGCGCCAAGCTCCTGCCGCGCGCCGGCTCCGCCAACCAGGTGGACATGACCGGCAGCCTGGTCGCCGAGCATTTCAAGCCTCTCAAAGGCACCATCGCCCAGGTCGACGGCCAGCCGCCGGCGCTCGACGCCGCCGTCGTGGCGCTGACGGCGCTGTCGAACGTGTTGCAGACGGTGACCGCCAATCCCGACCCGCAGGATGCCATCAAGAAGCAGGGCGGCCTAGCCGAACTGACGGGCGCGGTCGCCAGGCAGGCGCAGATCCTGCCTTCGCCGATCAACGAGTGGCTGGGCGGCATCGCCGGCGACACCAGCGGCCTGTCGCAGAAGGCCGTCACCAACGAGCTCAACGCCATCTGGCGGGCCGACATACTGCCCTTCTGCCAGGCGGCGCTCAACAACCGCTATCCATTCAGCCCGGACAGCGCGGTCGATGTCAATGTGCGCGATTTTCAACGTCTGTTCGGACCGACCGGCCTGATCGATGCCTTCACCAACGACCATTTGATCAACTATGTCGACACAGCCAGCGAGCCGTGGAAATGGCGTGCCGATTTCGGCCTCGACCCAGCCGCGCTCGCAGCGTTCGAGCAGGCGAGGCATATCCGCGACGACCTGTTTCCGGGCGGCACCGGCCCGGTGATGAACTTCACGCTGGAGCCCAAGGACCTCTCCCCCAACGTGACGCGTGTCACGCTCAACCTCGATGGCCAGAACCTCGTCTACTACAACAACGCAACCAGACCGCAGCCGATGACGTGGCCCGGCAAGGATGGCACCGGAGTGATCTCGCTCGCCTTCCAGCCGGTCGACGGCTCACCCGAAGTGATGCTCAACGAGACCGGCAGTTGGGCGTGGCTCAGAATGCTGCGCGGCGGCCGCTTCGCCGCGACCAAGCTCAGCGATGTCTACAGCCTGCGGCTCGGCACGAAGGGGATGTGGGCCGATTTCGAACTCAAAGCCGCCAGCGTCGAGAACCCCTACACGCTCGAAATGTTCAAGAAGTTCACATGTCCGCCGCAGATCTGATCGTGCCCGGCTTCTATGGCAAGATGCCCGCCACCGGCGATTTCGTGGCCCGGCGGCTGCCGGCGGATTTCGTGCGCTCTTGGGACCGCTGGCTGGCGCAGCACATCGTGCCGCTGTTCGGGGTGGAAACCTGGCCCCAGAGCATGGCGTTGCGTTTCCTCAGTGGGCCTGGCTCCTTCGGCGCCTCGGCCGGCATCGTACTGCAAAGCGCCGACAGGGTTGGCCGGCAATTTCCATTGAGCGTCGTCGCAAGGCTCCCGGAGGCGCCTCTTAAGCTGGCTTTTGCGGACGCATGGTTCGAAAGCATCGAAAAGGCCGCCTTCGCCGCGCAACGGGGCGAGATGACGCCGGACGAACTCGACGCGGCGTTGGCCACCCTGCCCGTTCCGCTTATCGATGGCGAGGACGATCTCATCGACGCGTTCGTGGCGTGGACGGCGCATACGGATATTTTCGACGTCGATCCGCGGGCGCCGCAGCCGACCTTGGAGCAGATCCTCGCCGCAAGCTGGGAGACCAGCTGATGCAGATCTGGGACCAGATGGGCTATCCGCATCAGTTCACCATGGGCATGGACAAGGCCGGCCATCAGTGGATCGTGGTCGTGGTCAAGGGCACTTTCGATTTTCCCACCACGCCCGGCGGACTGGTGCAGAAATCGACCGAGCAGGTGCCATTGGTCATGGCCGACACCCAGACCGGCGTGCCGGGCTATTCGGCGACGCTGTGGGAGACCGATTTTGCCTTCCGCAAGCCGCGCTGCGACGTGGTCGCCAATGGCTTCGCCTATGCACCGGGTGGGCGCCCGGCCGAGCGGGTTCCGGTCGGCATCAAGGTTGGAAATTGGTCAAAACTGTTCGAGGTCGTCGGCAACCGGGAATGGCGCTCCATCGGTCCGGTCTTTACCGCCACGTCGCCGCAACCCTTCCTGAAACTGCCCATCTCCTATGACGTTGCCTGGGGTGGCGTCGACAGGCTGGATCCAGAAGACAAGCTTCCCGCCAGCTATAAGTACAACCCGGTCGGAACCGGATGGTCGCGCACCAGGAACCAGCGTCTGGTCCCAGGCCTGCGGCTGCCCAACACGCAGGCGGTCGGCGAGGAAGTGCGCTCACCCTTTGGCGACTACAGGCCGATGAGTTTCGGGCCGATGGGGCGCGGCTGGCCGGGACGCATCGAATATGGCGGCACCTACGACCAGAACTGGATCGACAATATTTTTCCGTTCCTGCCGCCGGATTTCGATGAACGTTATTTCCAGATGGCGCCGCCGGACCAGCAGATCGACCATCCGCGAGGCGGCGAGGATGTGGTGCTGGTCAATCTGACGCCGGCAGGCAAGGAAAGCTTCCGCATGCCAACGACAGCGTTGCAACTGACGCTGTTCAAAGGTCGCGAAAAGGCGTTCGTGGGCGAGCTTCTGCCGGATACGGTGCTGTTCGATCCGGAGAGGCGGCGGTTTTCGCTGGTCTGGCGGGTGCAGCAGCGCCTCCAGCGCACGCTCCTCGATTTTTCGGAATGCTGGATCGGGCCGCCGACACCCGGCATGCAACGCGCCTATGCCAAGCGCAAACGCTACATCCGCAAGTTCAACACTCCGCTTCGCGATGATGAAGAGGAGGCCGCATGAATGAACGCTGACCTCGACATCGTCTCGGCGGGCATGGTGACGGCAGTCGGTCTCGACGCGCCATCAAGTTGCGCTGCGATGCGCGCCCGTCTCGACGGTTTCCAGGAAACGCGTTTCCTTGGCGCCGCCGGCGAGTGGCTGATCGGTGCGCCCGTCCCGCTGCCGCGCAACTGGATGGGCGCAAAGCGCCTTGCCCATATGGCCGCCGCGGCGATTGTCGAAGCGTTCGAAGCGAGGCCCGAGGCCCGGGGCAAGACGGCCCTCGTTCTGTGCCTGGCCGAGGAGGACCGTCCCGGGCGTCCGGCGCCTGACAGCCGGAACCTGCTTGCCCAGATCGAGCAGATCACGGAAATCGTCGGTCCCATCGCCGCGCGCGTCGTGGCGCATGGCCGCCCGTCCGGCCATGTTGCGCTGGAGGCGGCCCGTCGCCTGCTCGCCTCCAATACCGCTCCTTTTGTGATAATTGTCGGGGTGGACAGCTATCTGACCTCCCAGACCATCAACCACTATCTCGCCCGTGAGCGGTTGCTCACGCCAAAAAACTCGAACGGCTTCATTCCGGGGGAGGCCGCTGCGGCGATTCTCTGCGCGCGCACAGGCGGCACCATGCACCTCACGGGGCTCGGCCTGGCACGGGAGGAAGCTCATATTTACAACGAGACGGATCTTCCCTTCCGAGGGCAGGCGATGACAACTGCTTACAAGGAAGCGTTTGCCGGGTCAGGGCGCCTCCACTCGGATATCACTCTCAAGATGGGAGATTTCGTCGGCGAGACATACTGGTTCCAGCAATCTGCCCTCGCCATGCTGCGCACACAGCGCGAGCACTCGCAAGTGCGGCCAATATGGGCGCTGGGCGCGAGCTTGGGGAATGTCGGGGCGGCCGCTGTCCCGGTGATGCTGGGGTGGGCGCTGTCGGCGATACAACGCGGCTACGCGCCGTCGGGGCCGATCCTGATCGAGGCCTCGGGCGATGACGGCGCATGCGGCGCTGCCGTGGTGGAGGCGAGATGACCGTCTACGCGAACGGACGGGAAATTTCGGCAGAGGCGCAAGGCTGCAAGGTCATTGCGGATTTCCCCGACACATGTTTCACCCCGCCCGAGAATCCGGCAACTCCGCCGGGCGTGCCCGTCCCCTACCCTGATTTCGGGTTCGACTCCGATCTGACGTCGGGTAGCGGAACCGTGAAGATCGGCAACAAGCCTATCAGCCAGGAAAACAGCAGCTACTACAGCAAATGCAGCGGTGACGAGGCCGGAGCGGCGGCTAAAAAAGGCATAATCACCTCAAAAAACACCGGCAAGGTCTACGCACACGGCTGGTCGTCGGACGTCAAGGTCGAGAGCAAGGGTGTCGTTCGGCTCGGCGACATGGCCACCAGCAATCACGGGACCGATCCCGGCGATGCGCCCCCAATGGTGATCGTCGGAAAGCCGGCATTCGGCATTCCTGGCGATGAAGACTGCATGGTCGGCAGCTTCGAGGACATTCACGAAAAGTGTAACGCAAAAAAGGACCCTACCGATCCTTTGGCCAAGCCGGGTACGCAAGGTGTGGCTCACCAGGCTCACCATATCGTTCCGGACCGCTGTTTTCGCGTCAACAGCGAAGATCGAATGGCGAACCCGCCGTTTCCCAGCAGGGACCAGGGCATTTGCATCTGCATCCCTCGCGTGAACCACTCGGCGGCCCGGCCGCCGACAGGCGAGGACGTCACCGTGCACCATCACCTGGACAATGCTTTGACCGAACTCGGCGAGCAGGTCGCAACAAGAGCCAACCCGCGCGGCGTCGAGAAAGTGGAAAAAATAAAAAACCAGTGTTTGGATGCTCTTGCCGAACTGGTCGATGATCCTGTGTCCGCGGACTGCTTCGAAGTGGCGTGTGAAAAGGTGACCGAGCAAACAGAGCCAATCAAGGACAAGTATGCTCGTGCGGAGAAGAGCTCCAGCAATATGAGTCCTGCCGCCAAGGGCGTGCTGAACAGGCAGCATCTGCCAACAGCATGAGATCGATGCCAAGGGAGTATTGAGCAACCGATGAGGCGAAAACCAGAGATAACAGGAGGTGTCGTGAGCGTGGACAGGGTCCTTTACATCCTGTTCAAAGCGATGCCGGGCGAAGACGATGACCGGCTCGTCGCCTCCGGTCGGGTTGCCGATGGTTCGGTTGTGCTTCGGCCTCGAGAGGAGGTCGCGGACCTGATCTCTTTCACGGCCCTGCAGCCGCCCTTCGAAGCCCAGGCCGTTGGACTGACTGGAGAGGGGGAGGTGGTGTATTTTTTCGAAGCCGTCAGTCAACGCGAGCAGATACCCGGAGCCGGTTTCGCCTCCGAGAATGCGATGAAGCTCGGCCGCATGACAAAGATACTGCAGATCGGCAATCGACTGTTGGCGCTCGGCTATGGCGGGCAAGTCTACATGCGGACGCCTTCGGAGGGCTGGAGATTTCTCGCAGGCCCGAAAGGCAGCGATGACGGGTCGACAAACCTGGTCTACTTCTGCGCCGTCGCGCACAAAGGCCGGCTGTATTTTGGTGGAACGGAGACGAAGCGGTTCAGGAGCACGGCGGAGATTGACGCTGCGAGCCAAGCCGGCGATGGCCGGCGTCTCGCGCGTGCCATCCTGGCGGCGAAGGTACCGGACAAAGCTGTGGTCGGGGCATACGACGGTTCATGGAGCCAGGTGGATTTTGATCATCCCGGAACTGTCGTCGAGATGCTGGAGGCAGGCAGATCCATCGAGATTTTCACAACCAATGGGCGCATTGTCTCGACACCCGATTTTCAGGAATTCAACGACGTATTCGCATTCGGCAAGAAGAAGTCGTTTTGGGATATAAAAAGAACGGAGCAAGCGATCCTTGTGTATTTCGATGGCACACTTTTCCGGTGGACCGGCGAGATGGAGCCGTTCGAACCGCCGCTGCCTGGCGTTGACGAAAGTTTCATAAACGTTTCGAGCTATGCCGGATTCCTGGCGGCGTTCGCCCCGCATCAAATCTACACGCTGGATGAAGACGATTGGGGCGAAGTTACTTACGCCTTGTCGTAAGTGGCGGCGGGAAGGTCGTACAAAACTCTTCAGATATCGGCCGCCGGCAACTTGGCAGCCAGGTATTTGCGCACCTGGTCGAGGTTCAACTGCTTGAGAGGGAGAGGACTGGTCGCCTCCAGCATCCGGACCACAAAAAGCTCTCCAGCTTCCGAAAATTCGTCGAAACGCTCCTTTGCGATACGCTTGCCTTCGACACCCGCGACACGCAGCCCAAGCAGATGTGCTTCCAGCCGCTCTATGAGCCGCTCCACATGCTCCTCGTCCATCTCGGGGTTTTCGCCGGGATGCAGCAGATGGTGGTCATAGACCGTCCAGAGGAAGGCCGCCATTTCCGCGTGCTGACGTACGATATGTTCGAGTATCGGCGGCTTTGGCATCAGTTCAGATTCACGGAGCCGCCACGGATACGGTTGGAGGCGCTGGCGTGACTGACCAGGTTGGTGCCGCGTATGGTGAGATGGCCATCCTTTTCCATAATGATGACCGACTTGCCGCACCTCAGCTCAAGCCGCTCGCTCGAACTGATTTTCACCGTTTCACCGTCGCGCACGACATGACTGTTGTCTCGGCTGTTTGTCTGTCGTTTTGCGGGGTCGACAATACGCCCCACGATCAGCGGTTTCAGCGGATTGGCATTTTCGAACAGCAGTGCGACTTCTGACCCGATCATGTCGGACGACAGTTCGGTCAGACTTCGCGCCTGCAGGGCCACCTCCTCCCGATTTCCGGGAAACACCACGAGTGGCGCACCTTGGTCGAACCCAAGCAGCAAGCCAATCACCACTCCATCGATCCGTTCGTCAATATCGCTCATGGGTGCGTCCTCAGTTCTGCTTTATCTCCGAGCCTTTCATGATGATGTCGCTCGAAGCATTGACGTCTATCTTTCCTGAACCCTTGATGGTGATGTCTTTGCCCTTGATGGTGATCGTCCCATCCTTTTTCATGATAATTTCGGCACTTCCTGTTTTGATCGTGACCGACTCCTTGGCCTCGATGGTCAGGTTCTTGCCGACCACGATGCCCGCGTCCTCGCCGACCTGGATAAGGCTCTTTTTCCCGACCTTGAGCTCGTGCGCCCCATTGACCTGAGTTGAGGCATCCTCGCCGACTTTGATGATATGCGTTTTGCCGATTTGCGTGTTCTGGGCCCCGCCGATCTTGACGCCCTGATCGGACCCGATCTCAATGCCTTGGCTTGATCCGACGTTCCAACTGTCCGACGCGCCGATATCGTGGCTCTGGCTGATGCCGACCGTGACCGAGCGGGCGGCGCCAATCGTGTTGGTCTGAACGCCGCCTACGGTTCGGGTCTCGGCGGCGCCCACCGTGTCGATGCGTGCCGCGCCCACGGTGACCGTCTGAACCAGTCCCACGGTCTGCGAATGGTTGGCGTCGATGTTTTCGGTCGAATTGGCGACGACGTGGATCGTCTCGTTCGCCATCACCGTCAGCGAGCGGTTCGCGCCCACCGTCTCCGTGTCGTTGCTGCCGATGTTCGTCGTCTGGTCGACGCCGATCTTGACCGTCTTGTTGTTGCCGACGTCTTCATCGAGGTTATGGCCGACGGAGTGCTTGGCGTCATGGTCGATGCGGTCGGACTGGTCGTGCTGCACGGTCTTGTTGCGGTCGTGCTTGATCAGCAGATGATGGTCCTTCTGCGCCTGGAAATTGACCAGTTCGGAACCAGCCTTGTCCTCGAACATCAGCTCGTTGTAACCGCCGCCGCCTTTCGAGGAATTGGACTTCCAGCCCGATTGCGTGGCGTTGGCCGGCAGCGCATAAGGCGGCATCTCGGAGGCATTGTAGACCCGGCCGGTGATGATCGGCAGGTCCGGATCGCCCTCGATGAAATCGACGATGACCTCCTGGCCGATGCGCGGGATTTGGATGAAGCCCCAGCCGCTGCCGGCCCAGGTCTGCGACACGCGCACGAAGCAGGACGAGTTCTGGTCCTTCTTGCCGAGGCGGTCCCAGTGGAACTGCACCTTCACCCGCGCGTATTTGTCGGTGAATATCTCCTCTCCCGAAGGGCCGACCACCGTTGCCGTCTGCGGGCCGCGCATGATCGGTCTTGGCGTGATGCGCGGAGGCCGATAGGGCAATTTCGTCGGCGCCACGCCCAGCACTACCTTGAAATTCTCGATGTGGGCCTCGTTCTGGGTCCGGTAGCCCGGATCGAACAGCCGGTATTCGGCGCTCACAACCAGATATTCCGTGTTCTGGTCGTCGCGCGGAAAGCTTTCGAGCGTGAACTTGCAGCCGGAAGAAAGGCCACGCACCGTACCCACGGCGGTGTTGCGCTGATGCTCGGCCTGGAGTTCCTCGCGGCGGACCCCCGCGATCGTGTCGCCGCGCCCGACATCGAGATGCGCTCCGGGCTGGCGGTAGTTTTCGCCCGAAGCTTCCTTGTGGCCGAAGGGCTGGGCGGACTTCGCCATCAGATCGGCGCCGGGCTTCTCGAAATCATAGTCCGTATGGGCGTAGGCGCCTGGCCGCACCGCACTGCCCGGGATCCATTCGGTGATGTATTCGACGTCGCGTCGCGAGCCATAGCCCTCGGAATTGTAAAGCACCTTCTCGTAGCCTGGAGCCGGCTTCAGCTTGCTCATCGCATCGCACAGAACCAGCGTGTGCTTGTCCTCATCATGCTCGAAGAAATAGAAAATACCTTCGTGCTCGAACAACCGCTGCACGAAATCGAGATCACTCTCATCATACTGGACACAGTATTCGCGCGATGGGTAGGAGCCCTGCAGCCGCTTCTCGAACTTTGCGATGCCGTATTTAGAAAAGATCTTTTCGACGATCTCCACGGCGGTCATGTTCTGGAAAATGCGGCAGTCGGTGGTGTTGCCGAGAAACCAGAGCCATGGCCTGACGGTGGCCTCGTAATAGGCCAGCCGGTCCTCCACGCGCGTAAGCTTGAAATCCGACACCAGGCCGCTGAACCAGCGCTTTGGATCGGCTTCACCTTCGACCGAAACGACGCCGCCCAGCATCTTCAGCGGATCGACGTCACGGCTCTTGCTGACGAACCCGACAGTATAGGCAAAACTTCGGCTGATCTCATCACGACCGACGAGATGGGTGAAGGTCAGCACATCGGCGCCAACCGGCGAGTGTACAACCGTGGCACGTTCGTTCGGCATGGGTCGTGCCCCTCCTGGACGCCGCCGCCAATGTGATGGATTGAAGCCCCCGCTCCGTAAACCGCATCACGGTCGGGAGGTCTTCGAATTCACCGCATCGGACCGCCGCAAGCCTAGCATATGTTTGATGGAGGCCAAACAGAAGCAATGTCTAAACCGTGGCGTGCATTCAAGTGAACGCACCTCTCCCACTGCGATGGCAAGATGCTAGAATGTCTGGGATTTCAGCTTTGCCAGTGGCGTCGAATGTTCATTTCGCTTCAGATCAGCAATGTTGACAGCTTGCCGCCGGACATCGCGGCGAGCTATGCCGCGCGCGACCGCAGCTTCGAGATCGGGCGCGAAAATTGCGACTGGACGCTGTCCGATCCCGACAAGGTCATCTCGGGCCGGCATTGCGAAGTCCGCTATCAGGCGGGCTCGTTCTGGCTTCATGACGTCTCGCGCAACGGCACTTTCGTCAACGGTTCCAGCCAGCGCATGAAGGCGCCGCATCGGCTGACCCAAGGCGACCGGTTGCTGATCGGCCGTTATGTCGTCGCCGTTTCGGTCGACGAAGAGCGCGTCGCCACCGGATATCCGCAAACCAGGACCGGTTCGACGCAACGCGAGTTGCCGCCCTCGACGGGAACGCCGCTGGAACCCGGCAGCGCATTGTTCCACAATCCGGCGGAGCAGCGCCCGGCCGAAGTCATGCCGGTGTCTTCGGCGCGGCAGCCCAGCCCGAATGTCCCGGCCAGGCAGCCAGGGGAAGCGGACGGTCTACTGCGCGATATCGCCAGGGCGGCCGGCCTGTCGCCGGAGCTGCTGCAGTCGCGCGACCCGCATGACGTCGCTGCCGAGATCGGCGCGGTGTTGAGAACTACGGTCGAGCAACTGTCCTTGCTGCTCAAGGCGCGCGCCGCCGCCAAGGTGCTCGCCAAGAGCGCGCACCGCACGATGATCGGCGCCGAGGACAACAACCCGCTGAAATTCGTGCCGGGCACCGACGACATACTCGAAATCATGTTTGCCAGGCGCAGGGCCGGCTATCTCGATGCCAGGCATAGTATCGAGGATGCGTTCCGCGACCTGAAGACCCACGAAATCGCGACCTACGCCGCCATGCAGGCCGCGCTCTCGCGGCTGCTCGACGACCTGTCGCCGGAGGCGATCGCCAAAAGAATCCCGCCCGCGTCCTTTTCGTCCAGGAAAAGCCAGGCCTGGGATGCGCTCGTCGCAACGTGGCGGACGATGGAGGACAAGCACGAAAACGGCATGCTGGATGTCTTCCTCGCCTATTTCGCCGAAGCCTACGCCAAGGCTGACAAGCAGAAATAGCCGCGCTCGGCAAATGTCGTCGGCAACGCCCTTACGGGCTGTGTGAGGGACCCGTGGAAGAAGCTGCTTCCCTGATCATCCTGCTTCCCGGTTTCAATCGGCTTCCGGTCCGACTAGGATAGCGCATGGGTGCTTGCCTGGCTGGCAAAGCGGCGTGGCTTGGGGCGTGTGCAGGAATGTCATGTTTCGGCAAGATCAGTCTTTCCATCCGGCTCGCTGTTGATACCCGGCCTGGTACGCGTCTCTCGTCCCGTCTGGAATATGTCCGGGGCATCTCGACGGTGGCGCGGCGATGAGCTCGAAGGACGATCCCTCCGAGCCGCCGGACAAAACCGTCATCCGCGCGCCACGGCCAAGGCAAAAGCCGCGCGCTGCTCCCGAGAGTCCCGCTGCTCCCTCACCCACCCGGGAATCGACGGTGTTCGACCCCGGCCTCGGCCGACAAATGCCCCCCGGCTGGTCGTCCGGGACCGTGGTCTTTCAGGGGGCCGGCCAAGGAGCTGGGCCTGAAGCGGCGCCAGCGTTGCAGCAGGACGCCTTGCTCGACGCCACCGCTGGCGTGAAGTATGCCGCGACAAACCCTATCCTTGCCGCCGCGGCTCCCCTGCTCATGCTGTTCGGCCAGCTGCGGCTGATACCGGTCGAACGGCAGGCCGCGGCCCTGGCGGAGCATATCGCGGACGCCCTCGAGACCTTCGACCATGCCATCGCCAAAGCCGGCATTGGGGAAGAAGACGCACGGATCGCGAAATTTGCGCTTTGCGAAACCGCCGACGATCTCGTTGGCAACCTGCCCTGGACGAACAAGGAAACCTGGCTTGAGCACAGCCTGGTGGTGCAGTTCTTCCACACACGACCGACAGGCACCGGCTTCTACGAAGCGCTGAACAACCTCCTCGCCAGGCCTGAAGCGCATTACGACCTGCTCGAATTGATGCATGCCTGCCTGTCGCTGGGGTTCGAGGGCCAGTATCGGGGATTGTCGGGCGAACGCAACGCGCTCGAGCGCGTCCGGCGCGACGTCTACGACACGCTGCGCTATTTCAGGCCGCGCGCCGCCGAGGACATTTCGCCCCGGTGGCAAGGCATGGCGGCGGCAATGGCCAGGCCAGGGGGGCGGCTGCCCCTGTGGGCGATCGCAGCCGCCGCGGCGACCCTGGTGGCGGCGGCCTTTTTCGGGCTGCGGATCCTGATCACCGATGAAGGCGATGCAACCGCCGGCGCGCTGCTGGCGCTCAATCCTTCCACCCCGGTTACCATTGAACGCGCCAGCGTGGCGGCGCCCGCCGAACCGGTGCAAGCCAAACCGCCGCCACCCGCTCCCCCGCAAACCACGCAGATCGACCGCATCCGCGCCGCACTCGCCCGGGAGACCGCCGCCGTCGGACTGAACGTCGGCACAAAGGGCGACTTCATCGTTGTCGAGATCAGCAACCAGCTTCTGTTCGCATCCGGCCAGGCGGAGTTGAAGGCGCAGTTCCAGCCGATCGCGGCCGATATCGCCACGGCGCTCGACGCTGAACCCGGACCGGTCAAGATCGTCGGCCACACCGACAATGTGAAGCCGAAGAAGTCGAGCGCGTTCAAATCGAATTTCGATCTCTCGGTCGCCCGCGCCAAAGCCGTGCAGGCGATGATCGCCATGCAATTGAAGGATCCATCGCGTCTGAGCGTGGACGGCAAGGGCGAAGACGAGCCCATCGCCGACAACGGGACGGCGGAAGGCCGCGCCAGGAACCGCCGCGTCGACGTGATGATCCCGAAACAGGAGACCTTGCAGACAAGCTCGGCGGAGAACGGCAACTGATGCGCTGGGGGCTGCGGATATTCAGCGTGCTTGCCCTGGCCGGCTTCTCGGCCGCCGTCTGGTATGCCGGACCGCTGATCCGCTTCGCCGATACCCGCCCGCTCGGATCCGTGTGGCTCAGGGCGCTGATCATCGGGGTGACGGTGGCCGTGCTGGCGTTGTTCTACGGCATCGGCTTCTGGCAAAGGCGCAAGGCGCAAAAGGCGCTCGAGGCGGCCATCGTGCGCAGCGACGAGCGCAACGATGATGCACAGGTGCTCGAAGCGCGCATGAGCGAGGCCATCGCGACGCTGAAGCGGACCAGCGGCAAACGCAACTTCCTCTATGATATTCCCTGGTACATCATCATCGGCCCGCCGGGCGCCGGCAAGACGACGGCCCTGGTCAACTCCGGGCTGAAGTTTCCGCTTGCGGGCTCCGGCAATGCCCAGCCGGTTGCCGGCGTCGGCGGCACGCGGTCATGCGACTGGTGGTTTACCGATGAGGCGGTGCTGATCGACACGGCCGGCCGCTACACGACGCAGGAATCGGACCGAGAGCGCGACAAGGCCAGTTGGCTTGCCTTCCTCGGATTGCTCAAGAAAAACCGCGTGAGGCAACCGATCAACGGCGTGATCCTGGCCATCAGCCTCGCCGATCTCATTGGCCTCGACGACCAGCATGTCGAGGCGCATGTCACCGAGATCAGAAGCCGTCTGCGCGAATTGCACGAGACGCTGAAAATCCAGTTTCCCGTCTATCTGCTTTTCACCAAGGCCGATCTCGTCTCCGGCTTCATGGATTATTTCGGTCAATTCGACGAAACCCGCAGGCGCAAGGTGTGGGGCGCGACGTTCCAGACCGCCGATCGCACAAGGAACATGGCCGGCGAGGCGCCGGCCGAATTCGACGGGCTGGCGAAGCGCTTGGCGGAGGAAGTTGTCGATCGCTTGCAGGAAGAGCCCGACCCGGTGGCGCGCATCGCCATCTTCGGCTTCCCGGCACAGTTCGGTGCCCTGGGGAACCGGATAACGCATTTCATCGCCAGCCTGTTCGATGCGTCTCGATCGCATGTCAATGTCAGCCTGCGGGGCCTCTATTTCTCTTCCGGTACTCAGGAAGGAACACCATTCGATCAGGTGCTGGGCGCAATCGGCCGCAGCTTCGGCAGCGCCTCGCAGGCGCATCTTTCCGGCACCGGCAAGAGCTTCTTCCTGCACGATCTGCTGACCAATGTGATCTTCCCGGAATCGGGCTGGGTATCCTTCGACCGGGCAGCCGAACGACGCGCCAGGCTTGCGAGACTTGGCGGCCTCGCCGCCATTGCGCTGGCGGCCCTGGCGGCTCTTGGCGTGCTTGGCCTCAGCTTCTTCGCCAACAAATCGCTGATCGCCTCCACCAGGCAGGCGATGGCACAGTATCGCGACAGCGCCGATCCGCTGCTCAAGAGCACGACGGTGACCGACGTCGACCTGGAAAACGTCATCGGCCCGCTCGACCAGTTGCGCAACCTGCCGGCCGGCTTCGAGAACGGCGACCAGGCAAAGCCGATCGAGGAGACGTTCGGGCTCAGCCAGCGCGAGAGGCTGTTGTCGGCCTCCAGGACCGCCTACCGGCAAGCGCTCGAGCGGACATTCCGCTCCCGGCTCCTGGTGCAGGCCGAGCGCACCATCCAGGCCAAAATGGCCGATCCGATCGCGCTCTACGAACCGCTGAAGATCTACCTGATGCTGGGCGGCAAGGCTCCGAAGGTCGATGACGAGTTGATTGTCTCCTGGATGAGGCAGGATTGGGAAGAGAACCGCTATCCCGGCGAGAACAACCGCGAGGGCCGCGCGCAGCTCGAAAAGCATCTGCGCGCCATGCTCGCCCTCGACGACGCCTACGATCCCGTCTTTGAGCTCAACCAGCCGCTGATCGAAGCCGCGCAACGCTCGCTTGGACGCATGAGCCTTGCCGACCGCGCTTCGGCGCTGATCAAGTCGGCGGTCTACGCCGCAAGACTGGAGGACCTCTCCGTCGCCGCGAAAGCCGGCCCTGAGGCGCAGCTCCTGTTCGAACGCATGGACGGCAGCGACCTCGCCGATCTCAACGTTCCCGGACTTTACACGCGCGCCGGCTTCAACCGCTTCTTCCTGCCGCAGCTCTCGCGCATCGCGCAAATGCTCGTCAACGACCAGTGGGTGCTCGGCGGGGGCGGTGAACAGGGCGGCATCGACCAGGACCTGCCCAAGCTCGGCCCCGAACTGATCGACCGCTACGGCAAGGAATTTTCCTCCGCATGGAACCGCGTGCTCGACCAGCTGAAGTTCAAGCCGTTGCTCAAGGACAAGCCGCAATATCTCGCGCTTTCCGCCCTCGCCGCGCCGGACTCGCCTCTCGATCAGCTGTTCACGGCGATCGCCGATGAGACTGCATTGACGAAGCAGGACACCACGGCCGAGGCCGGCAGCACGGAGCAAGAGGACCCCGCCAGCATGGCCAAAGGCCTGGCACGCATCGGGCTGCAGATCGCCGGCGGCAAGTCGCAGAGCCGGGCCGGGCTGGATTCGGCTGTCGCGCAGAATGCCGGCGCAGGCGTCGAGGCACAGTTTCGACCGTTCCAGGCCCTGGTCAGCGGCGCCAGTGGACGACGGCCGCTGGATGCGCTGACGCGGAATTTCCGCGACATATTTCAAAGCCTGAAGCTTTCGGCCGATGTCCCTTCACAGACCGAACGCGTCAATGCCAACCTGCAGCTGCAGATCTCCACGATGCGCGCCAATGCCTCGCGCCTTCCGAAGCCGCTCGCGCGCATGGTCAATGCGGCGGCGGACGAGTTCGAAGGCAATGTCGCCGAAGCCTCTGTGGCCAACCTCAACCAGAACCTCGACCAGACGGTCACACGAGCCTGCGAGGAGGCGGTCAACGGCCGCTATCCGTTCGCCGGTGACGGCACGGAAGAGATTTCGATATCGGATTTCGCCAGGCTCTTCGCGCCGGGCGGGCTGATGGACCGCTTCTTCGCGCAGAACCTTGCGCCGCTGATCGACATGACCGGTCAGGAATGGACCTGGAGACAGGATGCCCGCTCCAGCCGCGACCTGGCGAAGTCGACCTTGAAATCATTTCAGGCGGCCGCCGAAATTCGAAGCGCCTTCTTCCCTTCCGGCGGCTCGGTGCCGTCGGTTTCGATCACCATCACGCCTTTTTCGCTGAACAGCGACGCAGACAACGCGGTTCTCGACATTGACGGCCAGACCGTCCAGAGCAGCCAGGCCGGGAGCGCGCCAAGCACCGTGACCTGGCCGAACGGCACGGCCACCGGTTCCGCCAGCCTCAGCCTGTTGCCGGAAATGCCAGGCCGCGACTCCGCCCTCAAATTCGAAGGACCGTGGGCCCTGAAGCGTCTGTTGGACAAGGCGACCATCACCGCCAACGGCGCCAACACCGAAGCCCGTTTCGTGATTGGCGGACGGGACGTCGCCTACACGATGCAGACCGGACCGGGGGCCAATCCCTTCCTGCTGCCGGCCCTGTCGGGCTTCAGCTGTCCGAAGGCGTTCTGACATGGCTGTGTTCCAGCGCACCGCCGGCCGCGTTCCTCATTTCGGTACTCTAATGTATGCGCTTGTGGCAAAGTGCCCTGGGCATGCTGTCCATGCTTGGTCACAGAGGACGCTCGCGAAGCGCTTGGTGGCAAATTGAGCACCGTCGCCCTTCCCATCGAAAGTTTCGGCGTCAGCCACAAGGGCTGCGTGCGCGACCACAACGAGGACAACTACCTGATTGAGCCGCAGACCGGGCTCTGGGTGGTGGCCGATGGCATGGGCGGGCACGAGGCCGGCGAGGTCGCGTCGGCCAGCATCGTCGATCATCTGGCGACGATCGGCATTGCCAGCTCTGCGCCGGACCTTCGCGCGCGCTTCGAGGACCGGCTGAGCCGCGCCAATTCCGAGATCCGCGACATCGCGCGATCGCGCGGCATCACCATCGGCTCCACCTTCGCGGCCTTGCTTGCCATGGACGGACGCTTCGCTGGCCTGTGGGCCGGCGACAGCCGCATCTATCTGGTCCGCAACGGCGTGATCTTTCAGGTCTCGAAGGATCACACCGAGGTCCAGGAGCTGCTGGACCGCGGCATGATCAGCGCGGAGGAAGCGCTCAACTGGCCGCGCCGCCACGTCATCACCCATGCCGTCGGCGTCAGCGATGAGCTCGAGATCGATTTCCAGCAGGGCGAGCTGATGCCGGGGGATGTCTTCGTTCTGAGCACCGACGGACTGACGGCGCATGTCAGCGACGCCGAGATCGAAGCCGCGGTGAAATCCGCAACGCCGCAGGCAGCGTGCCGAAGCCTGCTCGAGACGGTGCTGGCGCGCGGCGGAACCGACAATGTGACCATCGTACTCGTGAAGATCGGCGGCGGGCGCAACGGTGCGCTCCATTCGGATCGGTCCGGAGCGGAGAGCCTGGCGAGATGAGCGACGACGACAAGACCCGCATATCGACGAACGACACCTATGCCGGTGTCGGCACGCAGCTCAGCGGCATTTACGAACTCGACGAGAGGATCGCCTCCGGCGGCATGGGAGAAGTCTATCGCGGCCACAACATCCAGACCGGCGACCATGTGGCGATCAAGATCGTACTGCCCGAATTCGCCCGCGATCAGACGATCCTGTCGCTGTTCCGCAAGGAGGCCTCGATCCTCAACCATCTGTCGCATGACGCGGTGGTGCGCTATCACGTCTTCACCATCGATCCGAGGATCGGCCGCCCCTATCTGGCGATGGAGTTCGTGGACGGCCAGTCGCTGTTCGACGTGATGCGTCGCGGACCGATGCCGGCGGAAGAAGTGCGGCGGCTTTGCCATCGCCTGACGTCGGGGCTCGCCGCCGTGCACCGGGCGGGCGCGGTTCACCGCGACCTCTCGCCCGACAACATCATCCTGCCTGGCGGGCAGGTGGAAGCCGCCAAGATCATCGATTTCGGCATCGCCCGGTCGGCGGCCGTAGGCGGTGAAACGCTGATCGGCGGCAAGTTCGCCGGCAAATACAATTACGTCTCGCCCGAACAGCTCGGCCTCTATGGCGGCGAGGTCAGCGAGCAGTCCGATATCTACAGCCTCGGACTGGTGCTCGCCGCGGCATTGCGCGGAAAGCCGCTCGATATGAGCGGTTCGCAGTACGAGGTGATCGAGAAACGCCGGACCGTCCCGGACCTGTCTGACATCGACCCCGATTTCCAGGAGCTCATTGGCGCGATGCTGCAGCCGGATCCGCGCGATCGGCCGACCAGCATGGCCGAGATCGCCAGGGCAACGCGCGGCGAGGATGTCGAGGTGACATTGCCGCCGGCATCGTATGGTCCGCGTGACCGCTCGGGCTTGCCGCGCGCCGGCTGGACGGCGCTGACCGAGTCCGGGCCGCAGCCTTCGACGTCCGCCGGCGAAAAGCCCTTTGTCGAACATGTGCGGCCGGCGCACCTGTCACAACCACGGCCTGCGCCGGCGCCCGCGCCGGCAAGCACGCCCGTGCCGGCGGCGGCGCGAAAATCGTCGCGGATGCCGGCTGTCGCCGGCGGCCTCATGACGCTGGCGGTCCTGTTGGGGGGCGGCCTTTACTTCAGCGGGATCCTGGCGCCCCCGCCGGCCGAAGAGAAACTCAAACCGTTGACGGCGAAGCCGGCGCCCAAACCCGTTGTGGAAGGCCCCGAGCCCGCGGCTCAGACACCGCAGCCGGAAGCATCGACCCCTCGGCCACCATCACCGGTGCAGCCGGCAGAGAACCAGGCGGACGCCGCGCGCGAACAGAAACCGGAGCCGGCCAAGCCCACCGAAATCCCCACGCCGCCCCCCGAGCCCGCGGTACCTAAAACAGAAGCCCGGCAACCCGCCGAGCGGGCGCCGGTAGCGCCACCCGTCGAGAAGCCGGCGCCGCCTGCGGCCCAGCCCGATTTGACGGCCAACAATCAGGCGCAAGTGCCTCCGGTCGAGATCAAGCCTGCCCAGACGCCGGCGCCAAAGGCCGAGGAAAATACGAACCCGCCGAAGACGTCCGCGCCAGGCCAGGCGGAGGCAGAGCCGGCGCCGGAAGCAAACCCGCCGGCGACAAAACCCAGCGCAACGGACATCATCGATATCATTTCCAAGTTGACCAAGCCGGAGGCTTCCTCGCCGCCGGCCTCGGAGAGCCAGTTGCCGGCGCAGCCGACCAGCCCGCCGGCCAAACCGGCATCCTCGGCGCCCGCCGCCAGCCAGCCGACGCCATCAACCTCGCCATCAGAGCCGACACAGACAGCGCAGCCGTCCCAGCAAGCGCAGCCGCCGGCAACCAAGCTGCCCGAAAATACCGAAGTCGCGGTCAATGTGCCCAAGCCGGCGGTTCCGCCGGCGAAGCCAGTCGACGAAACGACGCAACGCGCCTCATGGGTGCGCGACTTCAGCGGCGGCGACTGTTTCTATGCGTCCCTGACATCGCAAACCGGCAGCGCCGTCGCCATCGAAGGCTTCGCAACGGCCGTGCAGCCCTTCGAGCGGATGCTCAATGATTTTCGCTCGAGGTTCCATCTCGAGCCGGACATCAACGTCCGCCTCATCGACCAGCCGCAGTGTGAAGTGACCAACTTCCTGCGCTTCCTCGACCGGAACCAGATGGACAGTCCGCAGCTCGTTCTCGACCGGACATCGGTGCCGGATGGCGCGCCGATCAGCGGCACGTTGACAACGCGTGGCGGGCTGGTTTCCAACGTCATGCTGATCGACCACAGGGGCATCGCCTTCAACCTCGATGACCGCATCGTGGCGCAGACCGACAAGGCGATCTTCAACATTCCGATCGGTCTGGCCGCCGCCGACAAGGCGGCCGGCAAGGCGCTGCCGCAGATCATGCTGGTGATCACCGGGCCGAAGGACATCCAGGCAGCGATGTTCTCGAGACCGACACCGGTCGCCGAGCTTTTGCCAAAGATCATCGAGGAGATTGGCGCCGACGGCTCGCGGTTCTCCGCCACCGCCAAGTATTTCCGGCTCGGCGGATAGATATGAACGCCGATGGACCTTCGCCCCTCGCATCCATTTTGCCGGCCCTCGTCACGCACAAAGCGTAGCTGGTTCCGATTGTTGCCGGACTTCCGCGGCCGCCTGGCATCTTGCGCGCTGTTCGGCGCGGCGCTGCTCGTTGTCCTCTCGACCAACAGGGCGCATGCCGAATTCACCGTCTGCAACCAGACGCTCGACGTCGTCAACCTCGCCGTCGGACAGAAGGTCGACAATGCCGACCAGACCGACGGCTGGTGGACCATCGGCGCCAACCAGTGCGTGAACGTCATCCGCGAGGAACTGGCCAACCGCTACATCTACCTCTACGCGACCGACGTGTTCGGCCATGCGATCCTCAACGGATCGACCGAGATGTGCGTTGATCGGCGCCGCTTCTCCATCCGTGGCATCGACGAGTGCTGGCAGCGCGGTTATATCGCGGCGCGTTTCGTCGAGGTCGATACGCTGGAGCAGGTGCGCTGGACGTATTTCCTGACCGGAAACAGCCCGTGACGCACAGCATCGACACGAGCTTCAAACGGAAGAAACTGGCGCGCCTGGCCGAGCGCAGACGCAAACTCTGGCGTCGCGTTGTTGCCGGCGTCGCCACGCTCGCCGTCATCGCGATCGCCACCGGCTTCTACCTTACAAGGGACAACTGGTCGTTCGGCGACGAGGATGAGGAGTTGCATCCCGTCGAAGGCATGGAAGACGTGCCGCCCGACGCCTCGGTCTATGTGCCTGCCATCATTGACCTTGCCGGTGACCCGATGTGGATCACGCTGGCGCCCGACGCGGACACCGCCGCAAAGGGTCACACGGTTGCGCGCCCGGCCGAACTCGATAGTTCCGGGGCCTCGCCGCAGATCGAGATTCTTTCCGATGTGATGCTGAGCGCCAGCGAGAAGTTCATGACGACGATCCCGTCGACGCAGGAGGATTTTGCCTTCTTCAAGGCGCAGCGGCAGACTGCTCCGAAGCCTTCAACCGCAGCCCCGGACGATCAGCAATCGACCTCACCCGCACCTGCTGCGGCGCCCAACGATCAACCCGGCGATCTGGCGAACGACCTGCAGGCGCCGCCGGACGCGGGCGAACCCTCCGCCGGTTCGGCGCCCAAAGCCGACGCGGACGACCCCGAGGCCGGCTGGGGCGAGACCATCGACCAGGGCGAGGCAGCGCTCCCGGCCTTCAAGAAAACCGCGATCGAGAACAACACCACCGTCGCGACCGTCACCAGCGAATATCAGCGCTTCGCGGCGACGGAGGACACTTTCGTGAAAATCCTCAACGACCGCAGCCTGGATAGCGTGGCGCTCGACGCGCATTTCTCAGCCGACGACGCCAGGCTTGCGGGCGAAGCGCTGAAAGCGCTGTTCGGGCGCGATGGGCTCGAGGCCGGTTTCGTGGTCGCCATGCGCGGCTTCCGGCCGAACCGGGAGACGACGGCGATGTCGCTGATGCAGGTCTCGGTCTACGCCAGGAACGTCTATGTCGGTACGCTGACGCGCAACGCGGCGGGCGCCTTCGTTTCCGGCGTCGACCCCTGGGTTCGCGAGGACCTCTTCAATTATTCCGGTGCCTCGGACCAGGGCGGGCCCAAGCGGCAGTACCGGTTGCTCGACGCAATCTACTCGACCGCGGCACGCAACAAGGTACCGACCAGCGTGATCGGCGAAGCAATCATGTACCTGTCGAGGGGACAGGATCTCGACGCTTTCGCCAGCGAGGACCAGCGCCTGGTGATGATCTATTCGCAGACGCCGCGCGGCCAGGGCGAGATCTCCGGACGGGTACTTTACGTCGGCGTCCTGGGCAAGGACAAGAACCTCGACTGCTTCGTCTTCCTGCAAAGCGACGGCCAGTATGCTTGCGTGACCGGCGATGATCAGGTTCGTTCGCTGAGCGTCACCAACGGCATGGTCACGCCGGTCGCAGGCGTGATGACGTCGACCTTCGGCCCGCGCAAGCATCCGATCCTCGGCACGGTTCGGATCCACAAGGGCGTCGACTGGGCGGCTCCGGTCGGGACGCCGGTCATGGCCGCTTTCGACGGCGAGATTTCCTTCCAGGGCGATGGCGGCAGCTATGGCAATCTGGTGAAGATCACGCATGCCAACGGTCGCGAGACGCGCTACGCGCATATGCAGAAATTCGCCATCGCCAGCGGCATCGGCACCAAGGTCAAGGCCGGCGACGTCATCGGCTATATCGGCACAACGGGGCTTTCGACCGGCCCGCATCTGCATTTCGAGCTCTACGAGAACGGCGAGGCGATCGACCCGCTGGGCACAGTCACCGCGGTCGCCACCGCCGTTTCCATCAGTTCCGGGCCCGGCGATTCCGCGGTCGAGACCCTGACCGACCGGATCGTCCATGTCGAAAGCGGCGGCAGCGCCCGCGCCAAGAACCCCAACTCGTCGGCAACCGGCGCCGGCCAGTTCATCACCAAGACCTGGATCCGGATGATGAACACCTATCGCCCCGACCTTGCCCGGTCGCTGTCGACCGCCGACCTGCTCGCGCTTCGCTATGACGCGACGCTGTCGCGCGAAATGGTGCGCAACCTGGCGCGCGAAGGGGAGGCTTATCTGCGCGCCCGCGGCCACCAGATCACCGCCGGTCGCCTGTATCTTTGCCATTTCCTCGGCATGGAGGGTGCGCATCAGGTGCTGGCGGCGCCGGGTTCGTCGCAATTGAGCGCCGTTCTTGGTGCAGCCGTGATCCAGGCCAACCCGTTCCTGACCGGCAAGACCGTCGGCTACGTCATCGATTGGGCCGAGCGGAAAATGGGGCAGAAAGCGCCGCGCATGGTGACCGATCAGACCCAGCCGGCGACAACCACGTCCGAGGTCCGGCAGACGTCGCCGGAGTTCGAGAAGTACAAGCAGGCGATAACCGCGCTCCTCAATTCAATCCAGGCGACGCTTGAGCCGGGCTAGCGACCATCTCGGGTCAAGGCGGCACAACGATCGCCAGGTCGATCGGTGACACTGGCGGCTGGCACATCGGCAAATATTTGCAGCGGCCAGGGTGCTTCCGGTGAACCTAAACCGCCGTCGGGGCGACATAAGCCTGAGAGCCATTTTGGCTGAAGCGACTTTGTCGCTGAGCATGCGCAGAGATCAATAGCGTGCCCCGATGGGCGGAGGGCTGATCCATGAAATCGTTTGCCATCCTTTTGAGCGGACTTGTCCTTTCCATCCTTGCCGCCTTCGGCGTCCAGGCCGCGACAGCCGAGGGCAAGCGTGTCGCGCTGATCATCGGCAACAGCAAATATGTCAACGCCGTTGCCTTGCCCAACCCGGCGAACGATGCCCACCTGATTGCGTCGACGCTACGCAACGCCGGCTTCGAAGTGATCGAGGGCGTCGACCAGGACAATGCCGGCATGCATGGCCTGATCAGCAAATTCACCGAAGAATCCTACACCGCCGACCTTGCGGTCATCTTCTACGCCGGCCACGGCATGCAGGTCGACGGCAAGAACTATCTCATACCGGTCGATGCCGATCTGACCTCGCCCGCCTATCTCAAGACCCGCACGGTTCAGATCGACGAATTCATGGCGGCGCTGCCTGCCGATCCCGCCGTCGGCGTCATCATCCTCGATGCCTGCCGCGACAATCCGCTGGGTCGTACCCTGGCTGCGGCTCTGCCCAAGAGCCGCTCGCTTGGCGCCGGCCTGGCGCCGGTGGATGCAAAGGCAGACGGTATCGGCACCGGCGGTGTCCTGATTGCTTATGCAACGGATCCCGGCGCGATCGCTTTCGACGGCGACGGCGTCGACAGCCCCTACTCGCTGGCGTTGGCCAGGCACCTGACAGAACCAGGCGTCGAGATCCAGAGCGCGCTGACGCGCGTGCGCGGCGACGTGACGGAGGCCACGCAGGGCCGGCAGCGGCCGTGGCACAATGCATCGCTTGGGCGCGAGGTCTTCCTCGGCAAGCCAGCGGCACAAGCAGCCCCGCCCGCCGCAGCGCCGGTGGCCGACGCCGGCAAGACGGCGGCAGCGCCCGCCCCCGTGGCCAGCGAGCCGCCCTCCTGGGAGGTCGAGCAGCGCCTTTGGGACGAGGCTTCGAAGAAGAATGCCATTCCCTACTACGAGGCCTACCTCGACCAGTTCCCGAACGGTAGTTTCGCCACGGTGGCGAAGCTCAACATCGACCAGTTGAAGGACCCGACGGTGGGTAAGCAAGTCGCAGCGCTCGACACGAACGCAAATCCAGGCTCGGCCGTTCGCACCTCGGCCGCCGACCAGGTTCGCACCGCACCACCGAAAAAACAGGTCATACAGAAGACCCGCACGTTGAAACCGGTGGCGCAGCGGAAACCTCGAAGACAGCAGATCGTCGAGCGCCGGCGCAACAGGGAGATTGTGATGCGCGACGAGCCGCGACGGAGAGACACCAATGACTTCCTGACCAAGGCGCTGATTTTCGGCAGCGGCGTCGTGATCGGCGGCGCGATGAGATATTGATCACAGGCAGTCGAAGGGAACCCGCGTTGGACGGGTTCCCTTTGCCACTAGAGCAATTCCACGAAAAGCAGATCGGCCTGGCGGCGACCGCCTACTCGGTCCTGATGCGCATTTCCACGCGCCGGTTGACCGGATCGTAAGGGTTGGCGACACGCGGGTGCGACTTGCCAAGGCCGATCGCTTCGAGCCGCGCCGATTCAACGCCGTTCGCTTCGAGGAAAGCCGCCACCGACTGGGCCCTCCGCTGCGACAGATCCTGGTTGTAGCGATCCGGGCCGGTCGCATCGGTATGACCTTCAACGACAAAGCTGAACGTGCTCAGCCGATTGTCCTTCAGCGCCTTGGCGAACTCGTCGAGCTCGGCGCGCGCCGTCTGGTCGAGTTGCGCGGAATCAAGGGCGAAATTGATCATCATGTCGAGACCGGTCTTCTGTTGAGCCGAGCCAGTCTTCTCGGCCTTGCTCTTGCACTCTTCCTCCGTGCCGACGCAGATGCCGCGCGCGGCACCCAGATTGCCGGTCTGTCCGGCGAAGAACTTGACGATGTCTTCCGATTTCTGAAGCGGATCGGCGAAGGCGTGCGCTGAAAGAAGCATGGCCGCCAATGCCAAGGCTGAACTGCCCCATCGCATGACCGTCACTCCTGTCTGAGAGTATCTCGCTGGCGCCTATCATACCAAATCGGGAAGCGGTTGTCTGTGAACAAACGCATGCCGCCCGTGGCGCTCGTGGCCGCCACCTGCCGGCAACTGGCGCTTGACCAGCGCCCGGCCACAGGCTTGAGTGCTGTTCTGATGGCTCTTGGGGTGTAGCAGCCATGGCCAATGAACTCGGATACAGAACGGCAAGGGATCTGTTTCTTGCTTGTCCCGCCATCGCCAGGGACATGAAATCGCTGGCCACCGGCCAGCCGCCGCTTGATTTTTGCCGGACCCTGCTTGCCGGGCGCGTGCCGGAAGAAGCCGTCACGTTCTGTGCCTACCTCCTGCCCGAGCGAGCCGCCGTCCGGTGGGGACATGAATGCCTGAGCCATCTCGCCGAGCTGCTCGCGGACCGAGATCTCGAATTGCTGGCGCTTGTCCACGACCGCGTCGGCGAACCGGACAATCCTCACCATCAGGCAGTCTTGAGCAAGTCCCTGGACCTGCCGCCGGCGACGCCGGCCGCCTGGATCGCCCTGGCAGCGGTATGGCGCGACCCGACCCTCGACATGGTGGCGACCGGATTTCCTGCCGCCCATGCCGTCAATGCCGGAATCCTGGCCGGACTGGCCCGCGCCTCGCTGGCGGACCGGTTTGCCGTGCTTTCGGCCTTCGTCGAAATGGGCATCCAGATGGCGGAGATGGAGACGTAACGGCATTCGCCGATCCCCTGCGCGCCGTCCGCCATCGCCTGCATCAGGCCGGCATCATTGGCAGCCGCCTTGCGCCCATCTGGCGAGCGCGACCTTGAAGCGGGTACCGAGCGGATGCTGCAGGCGCAGGACCGAGACGTCGTTGGCGGCGAAATTCTTCGCCTGCTCGCAAAGCCGGGCCTCATTCCACTCATGGCAGGTGTCGCAGTGCTTGCCTTGCCAGACCGATTTGTCGAGGCCTTCCACCGGACTGAAAAGCGGTTCGCTCTTGATCAGTTGGGCGATGCTCTTGCCGTCGATCGCCGGGTCGCCGAACTTGACGGGGCGATCGAAAAGGATGGGACCGTCGCTAGCCAGCTTCGGGATTTTCGCACGCAGGGCATCAAGCGCAAGCTGGTCGGCATTCTGGCCTGACGAAGCGCCGGTGTTGCGCGTGTCTGAGCCGGCTTCGGCTTGCGGGGTGCTCGCTTCGCCGACGATCAGCGGCGCATTGAGATCGACCTTGTGCAGGACAACCTCGGTGGTCAAGGAGACATTGATCCAGGGGCGTTGCTTGCCGGCGGTCGCCTTGAAGACGTCGCTGGTCACCCTGTTCATCGCCTCGGTGATGGAGACATTGGATTCCCCAATGTGCTGAAGCAATGCCGTCGTGAAGGGCGAGTGGTCGCCGGATCCGTCATAGGCGAGCTGGTTGGGACTGGCGGCGAAGGCGACGAGCGTTCCGGCGCCGCCATTCTCGATCGGAATTTCCGCAAGGCCGCTGCTTGCACCCTTGATGCCGGCGGTCTTTGCCAGCACGTCGGCCAGGGGATTGTCCCGGCACGCGTCCAGGAACACCAGCCTTATGCTGGTCTCGCGGGACATCTGGCGCAAGATGAAATCGACCGACACGGCCTCGAAGTCGAGCGAGGTCTCGTCCTCGAGCGCGGCATCCACCGGAAGCAGATAGTTCTTGCCCGAAACCTGCAGGCCATGGCCGGCATAGAAGAAGAGCGCCACATCGGCGCCGCGCACCTGCTTGGCGAACTGGGCGACCGTGGTCTGTGTCTGCTGCTTGGTGAGGTCGAAGCCGGAGACCACCTCGAACCCAAGGTCCTGCAGGCGCTCGGCCATCGCCTGGGCATCGCGTGCGGGATTGGCGAGCGGCGCGGCGTGCTGATATTGCGAGTTGCCGAGAACCAGCGCGATACGGCGCTCGGCGCTGGCGGCCGTCAAAGTCAAAAGCAGGACAAGCGCGACAAGGCCGGCGCCGCGAAGCAAGACTGCGCAAGACGCGATTGTCCGGGAGCCCACCCCGACCTCAGTTCGCGAGTTTCGTGGCGGAGAATTCGATCCGCCGGTTGAGCGCCTTGTTCTTCGGCGTATCGTTGGCGGCGACCGGGCTCTCCTCGCCATGGCCGGCGGCACTGATCTGCTGACGCGGCACGCCATCGGCGACCAACGCTTCGGCAACCGCCTGCGCGCGCCGTTCGGAGAGCGCCTTGTTTGCCTCGGGCGAGCCGTCCGAATCCGTGTAGCCGGACACCTCCACCTTCAGGGTCGGGCATTTGCCGACTACACCTTCGACTTCGGCGAGCAGCGGACGGCTCTTGGCGTCGAGCCGGGCGCTGGCCGGGCGAAAATAGATGGCGCCGGTGCGCGACAACACGGCAAACCGGTTGAGGCATTCCTCGTCGCTGAAATTGGCTTTGGCGGCATCGGTGGCCACGGGACCGACATCGGCGGTCCCGGCGGCGACTGTCTTCACCGCCGACGGTTTGCTGCCGTCGGCGACAAAGACGAAGTCGAAGGAAACCGAGGCGGTGGGCACGATGTTCGTCACATTGGCGGCCTGCTGCAGCTTGTCGACGTTCGGCAGCAGGCCGAAGTCCTCGACATGCACCGCGACGGGAGCCTCTGACGCCACGGAAACCTGAGTGTCGCTGATCATGGTGACGACGACGCTCGCTTCCAGATCCTTGTCGACGCCATGCAGGCTAAGCCGGAACGGCAAGGTAGCCTTGATCCGGCGTTTGGCCGGCAAGTCGGCAAAGGCGGCCGGGTCGACCTTCGCCGTCAGTTCGGCCGTGGGAAACTTGAATGTCTCGAAGAACAGGAAGCGCATGCGCACATTGCGCAGGTCGACGCCCGTGTCGACGGAATTGAGATCGAAGCTGACCTTGGCATCACCCGCGGCGCTGAGCGTGCCGGTGATATTCCTGATCTTGTTGGTCTCGACGATCGTGTTCTTCTTGACCGACTGATAGGTGAGCACCGAGGCGTCAGGGTCGAGCGTCCAGTTCGGCGCGGCGTTGGCGGCGTGCGGTCCGAAGACCAGCAGGCCCAGCAGCGCGGCAAGCACCAATCCCAGGGCTGCTGCCCTCGCCCGCACTTTTCGACAGAATGCGACGCCTTCGAACATGGAACGCCCCCGCCAGGACAACCTATCTCGATACCGCAGGAGACGAGAGCATAGTGCACTTGTCCTTGCTTGGCGAGCGGTTCGAGTCAGCCTCGACAAGTGACGCCAGCCTGCCGTGCGCGGGCGAAATGCCTGCTGGGTCATATCTCGCACCGGGAAAGATGCTCGACGAGCTTCGTCGATCGCGAAAAGGCGCTCATGGAACAGGGCGGCGGCCGTCACGCGCATCGGCACGACCTGGCGGCCAAACGGTCAGAAAGGAGCGCAGGAACAGTCGAGGACATCAGGTGAGCACAAAAAAGAGGGCAATAGGGCTGCCGGACTCCGCTGCCGACGCCGACTCCTACTCCCACTCGATCGTTTTTAACTTAGCTGGGCCATTGATGTGGATGGGATTTCTTGCTTGCCGCAACGGAATCCTACGCGCCGTCCGTCAGACAGCTACGCTTTTGATTATAAAGGTAAAATCGCCGCAAGATTCGGACGATTTTGCACCCTTGCGGTGTTCCGCGGCGCGGTCAAGCGGCCTCGAAAAGCACCGTCAGCGCCTCATCGTCAGCACGTCAACGTCTACAGCCTGACGGGGCTGGTCTTATCTAGATGGACGCCCGGCCCCGGCGCGTGCCCGTTACAGGCCTGACATCGAAACTCGGGCATCGCCAATCGATTGTCGATGTCGTTATTTCTGGCGAAACGCGGAGTGGAACGACACAACCAGCGGGCCCAGAATGTAGTCGAGTGCTGTGCGTTCCTCGGTAACGATCATGACGGACGCCGGCATGCCCGGATAAAGAGCAATCTGTGGGGCTGAGGCCAATTCCACCGGATCGACCGCCACGTCGGCAAGATAGTAAGGAAACCCGGTCTTGCTGTCGGTGATTCGATCCGCCGAGATGCGGGTGACGCGTCCATGGATTATGGGTATCGAACGCTGCTTGTAGGATGTAAAACGAACTTCGGCGGCCATGTCGGGTCGCAGGTTTGATATATCCTCGACGCGAACCTGCGCCTGGACGATCAGCGAATTCTCGGTCGGAACGATGTCGAGAATGGTCTGGCCCGGCGCCACGATCGCACCGATCGAGAAGACACTGAGATCCATCACCTGGCCATCGTAAGGCGCGCGCACTTCGGCCCGGTCCACGGCAGCCTGGGCGGCAAACATCTTGGGCACGAGGTCGGCAAGGTTCGATTGCGTATCGATCAGCATGGCCGACAGTTTGGCCCGGCGCTCATTGGTCAATTGCGCGATCTGGCTCTCGAGCTCGGCCTTGCTCTGCTGACTGCCGCCGATTGCGCCGAGGTTGTCGTCGATCAGGCCCTGCAGGTCCGAGGCGGACCTTTCCAGTTCCAGGATGCGCGGGCGGGTCGTCAATCCGGCCTTGAGCAGCTTCGACAGGCTGGCCTTCTCGTCGATCGTCGATTGCAGCTGGGCCTGGTAGGATTCGACCCGAGACTGCTTGCCCCGTATCTGCTCCTCGAGTTCGGCGATGCGCCGCTCGAGGATCTGTTTGGCGCCGGCCATCGAGGCACGCTGGCTTTCCAGATCGGCGATCTGGTTTGCCATTGCAT
The DNA here is from genome assembly GCF_056399285.1 of Mesorhizobium sp. 01N446. Taxonomy (NCBI): domain Bacteria; kingdom Pseudomonadati; phylum Pseudomonadota; class Alphaproteobacteria; order Hyphomicrobiales; family Phyllobacteriaceae; genus Mesorhizobium; species Mesorhizobium sp. 01N446. The sequence goes on from NZ_JBFTRA010000003.1 coordinate 571,095, forward strand.
CGTTGAGATAGTCCTCGTGCTCTTTGAGAATGTCTTTGGGAAAGGCAACCACCTCGCTGCCGTCCAGTTCGGCCCGGATCCTGGCATCGGTTGCGCGCAACAGTGCATATTGCTGTGCATAGAGGTTGAACTCGGACCGAACCCTGGTGTCGTCCAGCTTCAGCATGATGTCGCCCTTCCTGACGACGTCGCCATCCTTGACGCGGATCTCCTTCACCGTACCACCGTCGAAGTGCTGTACGCTTTTTCGATTGCCTTCCACCTTGACGATGGCGTCGGCGAGCACGGCGCCGTTCAGCGGAGCAAAGGCCGCCCAGCCGCCGAAAATGCCGAAGAAGGCCAATACGATCAGCAGACCGATATAGACCGGCAACCGAATCGAATCCGGGGCCAGGATACCGGCCTCGCCAGGCAGGCTTCGGTAGGTAAGAACGCCGTCGCTCATCGATCTCTCCGGCCACAGCTCATTGGGTCGCCACCGCGATTGGAGCCGCGCGCTGGTTGAGCAGCGCCACGATCTCGTTTCTCATCCCGAAGGCCTCGACGGCGCCATCGCGCAACAGAAGGATCTTGTCGACATTCGCCAAGGTAGAAGGCCGGTGCGAGACAATGATCACCGTGCTGCCGCGGCGCTTCAGCTCAATTGCGCAGTCGCTCAGCGCGCGATCGCCATCGGCGTCGAGATTGGAGCTGGGCTCGTCTAGAATGATCAGTTTCGGCATTCCGAATACCGCCCTGGCAAGAGCGATCCGTTGCCGGTATCCTCCTGAAAGAACTGCGCCGCCTTCGCCGATCTGGGTCTCGTAACCCTGCGGCAGTCGAATGATCATCTCGTGCACGCCGGCGAGCCGCGCGGCCTCAATCACCTCCTGGTCGACATTGGTCTTGAAGCGGCCGATGTTGGCGGCGACGGTATCGGAGAAGAGTTCGATATCCTGCGGCAGGTAGCCGATGTGGTCGCCGAGCGCGTCGTGCCCCCATTGCGACAGGTCGGCCCCATCCAGCCTGACGGTCCCGCGGCTGGGTTGCATGACGCCCGCGAGATGACGCGCCAGCGTCGACTTGCCCGCGCCCGAAGGGCCGACGATTCCCAGAGCCTCGCCTGCCTCCAGCCGGAACGATACGTCCCGGAGAAGCACTTTCTGCTGGCTGGCGATCGCAAAGCTGACCTGCTCGACCGAGATCTTGCCGCTGGGCTTCGGCAGGTTGAACGATCTTTCGTCGCGCGCACGTCCGTCGACCAGCTTCTCGACCCTCGTCAATGCCGCTCGCGCAAGGACCAGGCTGCGCCAGAGCCCGACGATCTGTTCCACAGGCTGCAGCCCCCGACCGAGCAAGAGGCTCGCCGCGAACATGGTGCCGCCGGTAATCTGCCGTTCAATGACCAGATAGGCGCCGAGGCCGAGGATCAGCGACTGCATGGTGAGCCGCAGGAACCGGATAAGGCCCGACATCAACGCGGCACGATCGCTTGCCTCCGCCTGGCGCCGCAGCGCCAGGTTGCGGTCGCGCCCCCAGCGGCGGATGAGACCGTCGATCATCCCCATGGCGCGAACGACTTCCGCGTTCCTGAGGCTCATCTCGGTAAAGTTATAGTTGTTCGTCGCCAGCTCGTTTGCCTGCTTCAGCGGCGAGCGCACGAGATACTCGTTGAGCACCGCCATGGCGATCAAAAGCAATGAGCAGCCCAATGCGAAGAAGCCGAGCCACGGATGCAGCAGGAAGATGATACCGATGTAGATGGGCGACCATGGCAGGTCGAACAGGGCGTGGATGCCGCTGCCGGTGATGACCTGCCTGAACGTGTCGAAGTCGCGGATAGGCTGGCTCGGCGAGGAGCCGGGCGATGGGGTTTCGACCGACGCGGCGAGGATCTTTGCCGACAGCAGCCGGTCGAGCCGCGCGCTGGCACGCGTCAGGATCCAGGCGCGCACCAGATCGAGGCCGGCCAACGAAAGAAAGGCGGCCAGCAACACCAGGGTCAGCATCACCAGCGTGGTTTCGCTGCCGCTGGTGACGACCCGGTCGTAGATCTGCAGCATGTAGAGGGGGGAGGCCAGGTAGAGCAGGTTGATCGCGAGGCTGAATGCTGCCGCAACCAAGAAATAGCGGCGGCATGCCCGAAGCGCATCCTTCACAATTCGAGACTTGCTATCCAATTCCAGAACCCCACTCGTTACTCGTTAGGCCAGGGGAGCCGCCGCTGCCGGCGGCTCTTTTCACTCACATCACCAAGTCGCTTGAAACCGCCCCGCTGCCGATACCCGTCAGCGTGAATTCCGCCGGATTGTACGAAACGACGGTATGGCCCTGGCCATCATCGGCAAGCTTGAAGGCTGTCGCATCATAGCTGCCGACCAGATGCAACGCGGCGCCGTGAGTGCCATCCGAAACGGTCAGCGTTCCGCCGCTGCCATCCTGGTTTGCCTGATAAACGGCCGTCGTTCCCGCACCGAACAAGATATCGTGGAGATCCAGCCTGTCATCATTGGTAATGCCGCCGATCCGGCCGCTATAATCGAAGGAATCGTCGAGTTGCAGCGTGCCGGCAGCATCGTGTCCGAAGATGACGTCCGTCGACGAGGCGCCGCCGAACTCGAGCTTCGACAGATTGCCGATCGTGGCATCGCCGTCGCCCGTGACCTGGCCGTGGATGACGATGTTGCCGCCATTGGCCCAGAGCATGCCTGAATTCGCCATGCCGCCGGTGATCGTCAGACCGCCGGAACCCGTTGCTTCCAGCGTTCCGGAGTTGATGGCGACGCTGCCCCCGGTATCGATGACCAGCGCGTTCGAGCCGGAGGCGATGATGGTCCCCCTGTTGTCGAGGCTGAGCATGCCGCCGCCCAGCTGGCCGGCGCCGGAGATCGTGTTGTCGACATTGACGAGAGTGACGTCCGGCCCGGTGCCGGAGATGATGTTGACGGCGCTGTCGGATAGCAGGATCTGCCCGCCACCCTGCAGGGTCACGCCATGCTGGATGACCTGCAGCAGCGTATCGCTGCCGGTCGAGTCGAGCGAGATGAGGCCGCTGTTGTTGATTATGCCGCTCAGCGGCAGCAGAGCGCCGTCGCCGATCGTCATGGTGCCGGAGTTGTTGACTACCGGTGTCTGGTCGAAGACGAAATTGCTTCCAGTCAGCGCACTCGAGTGCACGCCGTCCAGCGTGATCGACTGTCCGTCACCCAGCGTTATCACCGCATTGCCGTTGGCATCGTCGGCGATATGCGTCTGAAGGTCGGCAAAGCCTGCCAATCCGTTGTAGCCGATAAGGTCAATCTGATCGGCCGCCGCATCGAAATTGTGCACCGTGTCGGCGCCGATCGGTTGCGAGAAGATAAAGAGATCGTTGCCGTGGGAGCCGGTCAGCACGTCGTCGCCGGACCAGGCAAAGATCGGCGAACCCGGTGCATAGGCTTCGACATTGTCGGCGATCGATGCAGTGCCCACGGTGCCGTCGGCGTTAATCCAGCTCATCTGGACATCGAGCACGGCTGCCCCGGTAAAACTGGCCGGTGTGGTGACGGTCAGCCCATGCAGGTCGCTGGTCTGTGTCGTCCAGCTTCCGTCAGCGTTATGAGTTGCACCATCGATGGTCCAGCCCGAAGGCACGTCCTTCACCGTGACGGTGATGAGCGCGCCTTCGTGCGATGGATCGGTCAGGGCGAGATTGATGGGCTCGCCGGACGTGCCGGCGGGTTTGAGGCCGCTTTTGCTCACGGCTGCGTTCGTATGACCAGTCGTATCCGAGAATGCTCCGGCATCGATGTTAAGGGTGTAGGACGATCCGTTGCTGCTTCCAGCGCCTTTGTCGACGAGGAATGTATACTGAGTGTGGGCTGCGTTGAAGCTTCCCGACCCTGCAATCACGCTGACATTCGGCAGGCCGGATACATGCATTGCGTCTGATAGATTGGCAAAATTCGCATTGACGGCCGTCGTAAACGTTATGGTGACGGTACTTGGGTCAGCGTTATTCCCCTGTTTGCCATCAGCTACCAGGGTGATCAGCCCAGGAGTAACTTCGTCCGTGCCGAAGACCGTCACGGCCAGGTTGGCCGATGCTGTTCCGCCATGCCCGTCAGACACGGTATAGGTGAAGCTGTCCGTGACGGTCTGGCCCGCTGCCAGACCCTGCACATTGGCTTGGGCATTCGCCACAGTATAGGTGTAGGCCCCAGTCGCCTTGGTGATTACAAGCGTGCCGTACGTTCCGGTCCTCGTGAATGTAGCGCCGTTGTCGGTGCCGCCCGAGAGCGCCGAGACAGCCAGTGTATCGGCATCCGGGTCGGTGTCAGCATGGTCTGAGAACGTTCCCGACGGTGCACCGGCATGCACGAGTGTCTGAAGCACGTTGCCAGTTGCGCTGGTGTTGGTGTCTTCCTTCGCCCAATTCGTATCAGCGACAGCAACCGGGGCGCCATTGTCACTGGTGCCCAAGATATCGATCTGCACCGAGGTGTGGGTGCCGTCGGCGCTGACCACGTCGAAGTTCTCGGTGTAGTGCTGGCCGGCGACGAACTCGTCGTGCGCCGACGAGGCCGTGTAGGTCCACGCACCGGCTGCATTGATGGCGAAGGTGCCGTAGGTCCCGGCGGTTGCGGCCTGGGCGACGAAGGTCGCCGGGCTGTCGACATCGGAGATGGTCAGCGTGCCSGARGTGCTGATYGCCGCTGCSGTGTTGSCYTCCGTCARRTTGACCGAKGCGGAGGAGAGAACCGCCGCGTCGTTGGTGCCGAGGATGTCGATGGCSACCGAGGTGTGGGTGCCRTCGGCACTGRCCACGTCGAAGTTCTCGGTGTAGTGCTGGCCGGCGACGAACTCGTTGTGGGCCGAGGAGGCCGTATAGATCCAGGCACCAGCCGCATTGATGGCAAAGGTGCCGTAGGTCCCGGCGGTTGCGGCCTGAGCGACGAAGGTCGCAGGACTGTCGACATCGGAGATGGTCAGCGTGCCGGAGGTGCTGATTGCCGCTGCTGTGTTGGCTTCCGTCAGGTTGACCGAGGCGGATGACAGTACGGCGGCATCGTTGGTGCCGAGGATGTCGATGGCCACCGAGGTGTGGGTGCCATCGGCACTGGCCACGTCGAAGTTCTCGGTGTAGTGCTGGCCGGCGACGAACTCGTTGTGGGCCGAGGAGGCCGTATAGATCCAGGCACCGGCCGCATTGATGGCAAAGGTGCCGTAGGTCCCGGCGGTTGCGGCCTGAGCGACGAAGGTCGCAGGACTGTCGACATCGGAGATGGTCAGCGTGCCGGAAGTGCTGATCGCCGCTGCGGTATTGGCTTCCGTCAGGTTGACCGA